>CAZYDG010000092.1:0-79443 GCA_964645835.1 uncultured Syntrophaceae bacterium | reverse complement strand
GCTTCGGTGTATTCTTTTTTCGATTGCGGACTCATATTCAACCTCCATAGAAATGGCGGTATTCGGTAATATCGAATTATGAGTCAACGATCCTTTTTATTCACCTCCTTCGGTAACATTTAATTTGAGGCAATTCGAAGTGATATATTTACCTTGACATGAGAGGTTTTTACTGGTAGATGGTTCCTCCGTTTTTGGAAAACGCAGATCATAGGCACGTAGCTCAGGGGGAGAGCGCCATCCTGACGCGGTGGATGTCCAGGGTTCAAATCCCTGCGTGCCTACCATTTTTTTATAAAGGGGCATCAGCTGAATTATATGGTGATGCCCTTTCTTTAATGAGGAAATGACGATGGACGTGAAAATTACCTGGCCTGATCGATCACAGGTTGACTACCCAGCGGGCATTACGGTCAAAGAGGCCATTGCCGCCTGGAAACCGGATATCCTTGCCTCCATAGTGGCGGCACGTGTTGATCAATTGCTCGTAGACCTCACGTTTCCGTTGACTGTGAGCGGCACTGTCGAACCTATTGATGCCGCGTCGAAGGATGGGCTGGCAGTTCTCCGGCACAGTACGTCCCATGTCATGGCCCAGGCTGTTCAGGAAACCTTCAAGGGGGCCAAGGTTACCATCGGTCCGTCCATCGAAGACGGTTTCTATTATGATTTCGAATACGAGACGCCCTTTACTCCCGAGGATCTGGAAAAGATTGAAGAGCGCATGCAGAAGATCATCAAAGCCGATCTGTCCTTTGTCCGTAAGGAAATGTCCCGTGAGGACGCCATCGCCCTGTTTAAAGATATGGGCGAATCCTATAAGGTGGAACTCATTTCGGACCTGCCGGCCGATGTGCAAACCGTGAGCCTCTATACGCAGGGCGACTATACGGATCTTTGTCGAGGTCCCCATATCCCTTCAACAGGGATGATCAAAGCATTCAAGCTGTTGAATGTAGCGGGGGCCTATTGGCGTGGCGATGAGCGAAACAAGATGCTTCAGCGCATTTACGGTACAGGATTTGCAGACCAGGCGGCCCTGGACGATTATCTACACGTCATGGAAGAGGCGAAGCGGCGCGATCACCGCCGAATCGGCCGTGAGCTGGATCTTTTCCAAATCAACGATGAAGCCGGAGCAGGCCTGATTATTTTTCATCCCAAGGGGATGCTGTTGCGCTATATCATTGAAGAATGGGAACGCAAGGAGCACCTCAAGCGCGGTTATGATATGGTCATGGGCCCCCAGATTCTCAAAGTGGATCTCTGGAAAAGGTCAGGTCATTACGATCATTACCGCGAAAACATGTATTTCACGGAAGTGGATGAGCAGGGCTACGGGATCAAACCCATGAATTGCCTGTCCCACATGCTGATTTATAAATCGAAGATCCGTAGCTATCGCGACCTGCCGCTTCGTTACTTCGAGTTGGGCACGGTCCACCGCCATGAAAAGACGGGGGTTCTTCACGGGTTGATGCGGGCTCGCCAGTTTACCCAGGACGACGCCCATATTCTGTGCATGCCTGAACAATTGAACACCGAGATCCGGGCCATAGCCGACTTTGTCGCCTATGCCATGAAGATCTTCGGGTTTGACTACGAGGTTGAACTCAGTACGAGACCGCCGCATTCCCTCGGTTCCGACGCAGATTGGGAACTGGCGACATCGGCCCTGGAAAATGCCTTGAAGGACAATAACAATAATCTGGCCTATGATATCAACGAGGGCGATGGCGCCTTCTATGGCCCCAAGATCGATTTCAAGATAAAGGATGCCCTGAAACGCAAATGGCAGTGTGCGACCATTCAGTGCGATTTTACCTTGCCGGAGCGGTTTGAATTGTCTTATATCGGTCCCGATGGTGAAAAGCACAGGCCGGTCATGTTGCACCGGGTGATCCTCGGCGCCGTGGAACGGTTCATGGGAGTCCTGATCGAACACTATGCCGGGGCGTTCCCCGTCTGGCTGTCACCGGTACAGGCGGCCATTTTGACGGTTACGGAAAAGCAGATTCCTTACGGCGAGGAAGTGTACCGCCGGCTGATTGATGCGGGTATCCGTGCCGAGCGTGGATTTTCCAATGAGAAGCTCGGGTACAAGATCCGGGAAGCCCAGATGCAAAAGGTCCCCTACATGCTGGTTATTGGAGATCGCGAAGTTGCCGATGGCAAGGTATCGCCGCGCCGGAGGGACGGCAGCAATCTAGGGGCAATGACGGTGGATGCCTTAGCCGCTCTGTTGCAGGAAGAATGCAGAAATTATAAGTGAACGGAAAACGGTGAACTACGACTGGGGAAGGTTAAAAGATTCGTTTGTTGTCCATAGTTTGCCGATGACTATATTGTCCAGGAGGTGACGTATACAAAAGGAGTTAAGGATCAATCACGAGATCACGGGGATAACGACAGTCCGGGTCATCGAGGAAGGCAATCAGTTAGGAGTTATGCCCATTAGCGAAGCCTTATCCAAAGCAGCCAAGGCTGGCTTGGATCTGGTAGAGGTTGCGCCTGGTGCAGAGCCGCCGGTTTGCCGGATTATGGATTACGGCAAGTTCCGTTATCAGCAGAACAAAAAACTCCAGGATGCAAAGAAGACCCAGACGATTATTCAGGTCAAGGAGATACGTCTGCGTCCCAAAACGGAAGAACATGATCTGCAGGTAAAGATCAAGCATATTAAGAAATTTCTGGAACAGCAGGACAAGGTAAAGGTGAGTATGATGTTTCGGGGCCGCGAGATTGCCTATACGGAAATCGGCCGGAAGATCATGGAGGAAGTTCGTGAAGCCTTGTCCGACGTCGGCGTGATTGATCAGCATCCGAAGCTTGAAGGGCGTAATATGATCATGATCATCGCACCGAAAAAAGGTTAAAGATTATATAACAGGAGAGATATAAAATGCCGAAACTAAAGACGCACCGGGGGGCCGCCAAGCGATTCTCCGTAACGGGGACAGGACGGGTCAAACGAAACAAAGCCTTCGCGAGCCATATTCTGTCGACCAAGACGCGCAAACGCAAGCGCAACCTTCGCCGCTCCGTTTTAGTCCATCCGACGAACGAACCGGCTATTAAACGATTGATACCATATTTATAAAAATAGAGTGTAGACGGCAGAGAATGGGTAGGATTATATCATCATCCCCATCTTGCTGATTGCCGTTTACTAAGAGAATGGAGATTCGACATGCCACGAGTGAAAAGAGCCATTACGGCGAAGAAGAAGAGAAGAAAGATTTTTAAGATGGCCAAAGGGTTCTTTGGTGCCCGGAGCCGTCTCCTGAGAACGGCTACGGAGGCCACCGACCGGGCCATGAAATATGCATATCGTGACCGGCGGGTTCGTAAACGTGATTTCCGCAAGCTTTGGATTGCCCGCATTAATGCCGCTGCCCGGATCAACGGTATTTCTTACAGCCGGTTCATCGACGGTATCAAAAAGGCCCATGTGGACATCGACCGCAAGATGCTGGCCGATCTGGCCGTGCATGATCCCCAGGGTTTCTCGCAAATCGTGTCCCTGGCAAAAGGTGATATGGCGTCATGATGGATGCCCTAGAGGAACTCCTGGATAAGGCAGAAAAAGAGATACCTGCTGCCTTAACTGAGGAGGCGCTTCTTGCCGTTCGGACAAAATATTTGGGCAGGAAGGGTCTTCTGACGGCGATTCTTCGCAATATCGGCAATGTCGCTCCGGAGGAGCGGGGTCGTTTTGGGAAGCGTAGTAATGAGATCAAGGATATCCTTTCACAAAAGATAGATTCGTCATTGCAAGCACTTTCCGCTGCTGGAAAAGACAGCCAGCTGAATAAGGAGCGGATTGATGTGACCTTGCCTGGGCGGGGTGCGCCTTATGGACGCCTTCATCCGGTGACGAAGGTCTGCCAGGAGGTCTGCGAAATATTTGCCCGCCTTGGTTTTACCGTAGTCGAAGGTCCTGAGATTGAAACGGATTATTACAATTTTGAGGCACTGAACATCCCTAAAGATCATCCTGCGCGGGATATGCAGGATACCTTTTATATCGATGACAACATAGTCCTGCGTACCCATACTTCGCCCGTTCAGATACGTACCATGGAACGGATGCGTCCCCCTGTCCGGATATTGTCCCCCGGCCGGGTATACCGTCCCGATTCGGACGTTTCCCATACGCCTATGTTCCACCAGGTCGAAGGCCTCATGGTTGATAAAGGAATCACATTTGGCGATCTCAAAGGCGTATTGACATTCTTTGTCCATCAGGTATTCGGGGAGAACGTAGCCCTGAAATTCCGTCCCAGCTTTTTCCCTTTCACCGAACCCAGTGCAGAGGTCGATATTCAGTGTGTGATTTGCGGAGGTAAGGGGTGCCGGGTCTGCGGTCAGAGCGGTTGGCTGGAAATCCTCGGTTCCGGTATGGTTGATCCCGCTGTATTCTTGAATGTCGGCTACAACCCGGAAGAGATCTCGGGTTTTGCTTTTGGTTTGGGCATCGAGCGGATTGCCATGATTAAATACGGGATAAACGATATCCGGCAATTCTTTGAAAATGACCGGCGGTTCCTGGAACAATTTTAATAACGTTGTCAGAAGACACAAGAATTGTAAATGTGGCAAAAAGAATATTTTTACAGTTCGATATTTCTTTTGCCGTTTATCATATTCAAGGTTCTTAAATGAAGATCAGTCTTAAATGGCTCAAAGATTACGTAGATGTAGACCTTGAGGTGAAGGATCTGGCGGACCGCCTCACCATGGCCGGCTTGGAAGTGGATGCCATTGAAGAGGCCGGGCCAGATTTTATCGGGGTGGCAGTAGCCAAAATCCTTTCCACCAGACCCCATCCGACGGCCGATAAACTGCATCTCTGTGAGGTCGGTACGGGCGATCAGATATTGCCGATTGTTTGTGGCGCTCCCAATACCCATGCCGGGGATCTTGTTCCTCTGGCAATGGTCGGTGCAACCATACCCGGTGGTTTCGTCATAAAAACGTCAAAGATCAGGGGCGAATTGTCCGAAGGGATGCTGTGTTCCTCGGAGGAACTCGGCATTGGTGATGACAATACGGGCATCATGATTTTGCCCCCTGACCTTCCCCTCGGCATGGATCTCAAGGAGGCTCTACACCTGAAGGACACGGTACTTGATGTAGGCATTACACCCAACCGCGCCGATTGTTTGTCGGTAATCGGCATTGCCCGGGAAGTCGCCGCCCTGACCGGGAAGCCCCTGCATTTGCCTAAAACGGTCATCGTTGAAAATGACGAGGACATTCGTCAGATTACGTCTGTATCGATTTTGGATCCGGACCTGTGTCCCCGTTATACAGCAAGAGTGATTAAGAATATTACGATTAAGCCTTCTCCGGCCTGGATGCGGGAACGTCTGGAAGCCGCAGGGTTACGGGCCATTAACAACATCGTGGATATTACAAATTTTGTCATGATGGAGATGGGACAACCCCTTCATGCCTTCGATTTCCGTTTCCTTGAAGAAGGCCGGATCGTCGTGCGGAGGTCTCATGCGGAGGAGCACTTCGTATCACTGGATGAAAAAGATCGTATTCTGAAGGCCGACACACTGATGATTTGCGACGGCGTCAAACCTGTGGCCATTGCAGGTATCATGGGCGGTCTCAATTCGGAGGTAAAGGACGATACGAGTACCGTTCTTCTGGAAAGTGCCTATTTTCAACCGTCTTCAATCCGTCGATCCTCGCGTTGGATGGCTATGGGAACAGATGCCGCCTACCGGTTCGAACGGGGTGTCGATCCTGAAGGGGTTATCCGCGCTTTGGACCGGGCAGCCCAATTGATGGCCGAATACGGCGGCGGAGAGGTCTGCAAAGGATATATCGATGAGTATCCGGCCTTCGTCGAGACGGCAAAGAATATTCCATTGCGTGTCAAGAGGGTGAACGACACCTTGGGGACCGACATTGCAACAGGGGAGATAACCGCCATCCTGAAGCGTCTTGGTATGACAGTTGTTCCTGTCCATGAAGGGGTTTACCATGTGACGCCCCCCACTTTCCGGGTCGATATACACCGGGAAATCGATCTAGTGGAAGAGATCGCCCGTCTATACGGCTACCATCATGTACCCGTGACCATGCCGAAGACAACGGGGATGCCTCAAGGGATGAACCGCAAGCAGGTATTGGAGCAACGGTTGAGAGGCCTTCTGACTGGTGCCGGGTGTTCCGAGGTTATTACGTATAGTTTTATTCCTTCCACCTTCCCCTCTATCCTTGGACTTAAGGAAGAGGCAGAAGCGACACGTCTGATCAGGATTCGCAACCCTCTGACTGAAGATCAGGGTGTGATGCGAACGACCTTGATCTATAATCTTTTGGATACGATGGTCAGCAACCAAAGAAACGGTATTTATGACCTGAAAATATTCGAGCTCGGACGGGTTTATTATGCAGGTAAAGATGTACAGATGCCCGTCGAGAAAAACCGTATTGCCTGTCTCATGTGTGGATTACGATACAATGAGTCGTGGCATACGCCGGGTCTGCAAGCCGATTTTTATGATGTCAAGGGATTGGTAGAAAATATTGCAACTGATCTGAATCTATCGGGTCTACGTTTCACTGCGGATGCCCCATTGCCCTATCTCCATCCCGGCAGGTCCTGCCGCGTTCATGTGAACAATGAGACGATCGGTTACCTCGGAGAGGTTCATCCCCGTGTGATGGAGGCGTTGGATCTCCGAAACCGCGCCGTCATTGCCGAGTTGGATATTGATCTGATGATGAAAGCCTGGATGGAGGGCGCCAGGGCTTTTCGCGAGGTCTCGAAGTTTCCTGCCAGTTCCAGGGATGTTGCTTTTGTCGTATCCCAGGATGTGGAAGTTCAGCGTTTGTTGGATGCGGCATTTGGTCTCGGTGAAGAAATACTTGAAAAGGTTTCTATATTTGATGTATACGACGGTAAGAACGTACCGGAAGGGACGAGAAGCCTTGGTCTGAGATTTTCATACCGATCATGGGACCGTACTCTGACCGATGAAGTTGTGAATGAGGTACATCGCCGCATCGTCGACGCCGTTATTGGTGGAACGAAGGCGACTATAAGATGATAATAATAAAAAAATAGATAAAGGCAATTATTGCAGGAGGGTGTTTATGACTAAGATCGATATCATTCAGGATGTTTATGAGAAACTGAGCTTTTCAAAGAAGGATTCGGCCCGCATAGTAGAATCCGTTTTCGAGATCATGAAAGATTGCCTTGCCGAAGGGGAGAAGATCAAGATTTCCGGATTCGGCAATTTTATCGTGAAGGAAAAGAAATCCCGTCGGGGACGGAATCCCCAGACAGGCGATGAAATCCGTATATCGGCTCGCCGCGTTCTGACATTCAAATCCAGCCAAGTTCTTCGTAAGGCTCTAAATAACTGAGCCTGTTATGTCGAAGCAGGGCGATTGAGAGGTTTTTGGGCTCATGGACGACGTCTCGATTCCCGATAAGCCCTATTATCGCATCGGTGAGGTGAGCCGTATATTGGCCGTTGAACCCTATGTCGTTCGTTACTGGGAATCGGAGTTCAAGACCGTCAAACCAAAACGGACAACGGCCGATCATCGCTTGTATCGAAGGAAAGACTTGGAAGAGCTTTTGATGATCAAAAAGCTACTGTACACGGATCATTTTACCATCAAGGGCGCTAAACTGGAACTCGGCAAAAGAACCGTCGAACACGATGAATCTCAGCGTTTGGCAGAGATCAAGATAGGGCTGCAGCAGCTGCGGGAGATGTTGACCTGAAAACCGGAAGTCTCGGGAACTAGAATAAAAAAATGGGCCGGTTATTCTTTCGGTAGAATGACCGGCCTTTTTCTTTATTTTTTCTTGGCGCGGCTTGCCCGCTTTGAGGCCTTCAGGGGGTTGATCTTCTGGGAACTTTCTTTAATTTCCATTTTCACATGAGTCGCCGTAGGACAAATACCCATATGCCATCTGCTGGCGGGATCGGCGTATACTTTGCAGTATTTACCGTTTTCCCAATCGAACACCTTCAGGCATCCTTCGCACTTTTCACTGATCGGTTTGCATTGGCCGCTCATGAAGCTGCAGCCATTCTTCGTCATAAAGGTGCATTCCATTCCATTCTTAACGGTTTGGCAAATCATTTGTTGTCACCTCGGTTAAAATATTCACTATAGGAAAGTTGCGTTAGCTAACAGATATTCCATTCTGTGTCAAGGGAAAATCATGAAAAAACAGTTTAATGCATTGACTTCGTAAGGCAATCGTGTTAGGCAGACGTCGTCGCTGGATGGGCATCATCCCGATCATAACAGACAGGAAATCATGAAACGATTGGATTTGGTAAAAATATTCTTCCGTTCCCTCCTTATTCAATCGTCCTTGAATTTCCGGAGAATGCAAAACCTGGGTTTTGTCTATGCCCTGATGCCTATGGCGCGACGAAAAAACGGCGCTATACAGGGACCTTCCGATTTGATGCAGCGCCATCTGGTATTCTTTAATACCCATCCCTATATGTCAGCATCTATTATAGGGTCCGTTGTAAGGCTGGAGGAAGATCCGGCGCTGGATCAGGATGGAGATGTCGTAGTTCGCCTGAAGAAGACGATGATGGGCCCCTATGCAGCCATTGGCGACACTTTCTTTTGGGGGGCCTTGAGACCCTTTGCGGCAATTATTGCGGTGACGGCGGTTTTACAGGGTGCCTTATGGGCGCCTATTGTTTTTCTGGCAATCTATGAGCCCTTTCATATCTGGATTCGCTGGAAAGGTTTTTTAGAGGGGTATCGTCTTGGTCCTCAAGGTTTCCAGTTTGTTCAGGCGCTAAATCTGACAGCCATGGCCCCTAAAATACGATGGCTGTCCGTCGTTTGCCTTGCCATTATGACGGCTTGGTGGCTGGAGTCGCAGAGAATAGTGCCCATTGAGGGCTTTCACGGTTATTATGGAATAATGGCATGCGCATTGGTTTTGTCATTTGTGCTGATGTTTTCCATGGCGATCAGGCAGCGTGTATCACCCCTGCTATTGATTTATGCCATGACTTTTATTTCTTTTCTGGTATCGATGTGAAATGTTGAAAACAGGGTCCTTTCAAGTCAATAACCGATTAGGCATTCACGCCAGGGTGGCGGCAAAACTGGTCTATACAGCCAACCGCTTTAAATCCAAGGTGATTCTGGAATATAATGGACAGGAAGTCAACGGCAAAAGCATTCTGGGTATTTTAACATTGTCCTGCCCCAAGGGAAGTTATATAACCGTTCGGGCGGACGGTTCCGATGCGGAAGATGTCCTCCTCGCTTTCGCAGCCCTTTTTGATGAAAAATTCGGCGAAGAATGGAGATAATAAACGGAATACGGTGAGCGGCAACTAGATGGAAGAAGAGAAAAAGAATATTGTTTTGAAAGGGGTAGGAGTTTCTCCTGGTGTCGTAACCGGAAAGGCCTATTTGTTTGATCGTTTGGACAGCCAGGTGACTTTCTATAAGCTGGAGAAGGTCTCCATGGTGGCCAAAGAAGTTCGGCGCCTGCGCGTCGCCCTTCGAGCTTCGGAAGAACAGCTTCGAGAGCTTAAACATCGTCTGGGCGATATGGAAGAGGTAAAGCATCTCTACATCATCGATGTCCATCTTATGATTTTGAGGGATCGATCTTTCATTAACCACATCATCAAGCAAATCCGGGACATGTCCGTCAATGCCGAATGGGCGGTCCGGGTCACCATCGATAAATACAGGGAAATCTTCGATAAGATGGAAGATGCGTACCTCCGGGAACGGTTCAGCGATGTGCGGTATGTAGGGCACATGATCCTGCGGAATCTTGCCGGCAAGAAACCGGAAAAGATCTTCCCCCCCAAAGAGAAGGTAATAGTTATCGCCACCGATCTTTCCCCGGCCGATACGGCACAGATGATGATCGATAAGGTTCTGGGGTTTGCAACGGATATCGGCAGCCGGACATCCCATACGGCTATTGTGGCCCGCTCCATTGAAATTCCAGCTGTCGTAGGGCTGGAGAATATTACTCGACTGGTACGAACTAATAATGATATCATCATAGACGGGACCTCTGGTCTCGTCATCGTTAACCCCGATCCGGAAGTGCTCCGCCGGTACGAAGAAAAAAATCGCTCGTACCTAGATGCCCGAAAAGAGTGCATGCGATATGCCCGGTCAGCAGCTGTGACGAAGGATGGTTTCAAAGTTGCCATTGGTTGCAATATAGAGTTTGTCGAAGAAATTCCCTCGGCCGTTTCATACGGCGCCGAAGGTATCGGCCTGTACCGGACGGAGTTTCTCTACATCAATCGGGAACAATTACCCACTGAAGAAGATCATTTCAATAACTATCGAAGCGTTATCGGCGTCAAAGGCCTGGGTTGGTCGACAATCCGTACCTTTGATTTGGGAGGGGATAAATTCTTTTCCGACCCGAAACTGGCCAAGGAGATGAATCCCCAAATGGGTCTTCGGGCGATTCGCTTTTGCCTGAAGGAAGTAGATCTTTTCAAGGTCCAGTTACGCGCCATACTCCGGGCCAGCGCCTTCGGTAAAACCCGCATTCTGTTCCCGATGATATCGGGAATTGAAGAAATAAGAGATGCCAAAAAAATCTGTATGGATGTTCGAAATGATTTGATTCGTGAGGGGATTCCTGTTGGTGACGATATGGAGATCGGCGTCATGATCGAGGTCCCGTCGGCGGTCATGATGGCGGAAGTCCTGGCCAAAGAAGTCGACTTCTTCAGCATCGGGACAAATGATCTCATCCAGTACGTTCTGGCCATCGACCGGATCAATGAACGGGTGAACTATCTATACGAGCCTCTTCATCCCGCCGTCCTCAGGATGATCAAGCATGTTGTCGATGTAGGACACAAAGCGGGCATTCATGTGGCCATGTGCGGAGAAATGGCGGGAGATCCCGCCTACACCATGATCCTGCTGGGATTGTCACTGGACGAACTGAGCATGAATCATCTGGCCATTCCAAAAATGAAGATGATGATTCAGGCGGTTACGCTCAAAGAGTCGAAAATGCTTCTAAACAAAGTCATCCGAATGTCTTCAGTCTCCGAGATCCGCAAACATGTGGAAAAAACCATGGCAAAGCGTTTTCCCGAAGATTTTTCCGGGAACTCTTAACAGGTGATAGCTGACGTGACATCCGACAAGGTGAACATATCTTTCATTGCCAGATTTAAACGTTGGGTAGAACAAAGCCGCCGCTCATTCATCGGGAATCTCTATACGGGCCGTATGCCCCTATATAGTTATATGCGCGATGCCCTTTCGCGCATCGACTTGAAGGATGATTATGCCGCATCCCTCGGAGAGTTGGCCCGGAAGGGCGTTATCGTATATGCCCTCAAGGATGCCAGCCGCCTCAATACCCTGATCCTCTACGATCTTGCCATGCGCAGGGGCATTCCCCGGCCGGTCTTTGCCTTCAATATTAACATGATTCTCTGGCAGCCACTGACCAAGGCCATGGGGACGGCTTTTTCTGCCGTCCGGCGTCTTCTTTCCAGGCGATTCCGGATGGAGACGCAGAGCCTCGATGAAATGCGACGCCAGGTTATGGATGGGCAACATGTGGTCATTCATCTCGGCGGGTCCGAACATTTTGAAAACAACAATGTAAAGGCATCACTGTCGTGCATGATCGATGCGGCTGCGGAGATGGAACGTCCCGTTTATATTGTTCCCATGCTCATCGCCTATGGACGACGCCGGGAAAATGAAAAGGAGAACGCCTTCAACATTCTTTTCGGCCAGGCCGACAACACGGGGGCTCTGCGGCGTATAATCACCTTTTTACGCTATGCAAACAAGATATTCGTAATTCCCACCGAACCCGTGGACATTGCCGAGTATGTACGAAAAAACAGTGATTTGTCCCGAAATGAACTTGTCAGGCAGCTCAGGTCCGATCTGATTGAAAAGATTGACGATGAAAGAGTGCCCATGCTCGGACCGGTATTAAAATCTCGCCAGGAAATCATTAGCATGGTCCTCAAAGATTCCCATCTGACCCACTTTATGGAAGCTATGGCCGCCGATGGCAAGAAGAGCGTTGAAGCCCTGACCAAGGAATCCAGAAAATACCTCAATGAGATTGCGGCGGACTACCAAGAACCTTACATCTCTTTTCTCTACCGGTTCTTGACGTTTCTGTGGAACAACATTTATGACGGCGTCGTTGTCGATCGGGAGGGCATGGTGCGGATTCGCAACATCTCAAGGAAGATGCCCTTTGTCGTCGTTCCTTGTCATCGAAGCCACATCGATTACCTGTTGATCGATTATCTGTTTTATGAACATCACATTCAGCTGCCGTTCATTGCTGCAGGTAATAATATGGCTTTCGGGCCTGCCGGTTTCATCTTCCGCCGGTGCGGCGCCTTTTTCCTGCGCCGGAGTTTCCGGGGCAATCCTTTATATGGTGAGGTTTTTACCCAATATCTAAAGATCCTCCTCAAGGAAGGCCTTCCGCTGGAGTTCTTCATTGAAGGGGGCCGGAGCCGGACCGGTAAGATGGTCATGCCGAAATACGGCTTGTTGTCCATGGTGCTGGAAGCTTATCAGGAAAAGATAACTGATGATTTGGCCATCATACCCGTTTTTATCGGCTACGACCGGATCATCGAGGAGAAATCCTATCTGCAGGAATTAGGCGGCGTCCCCAAAACACAGGAAAAAACAACAGATATCATCAAAAGTTCGAAGGTATTACGGAAACGTTACGGCAGGGTCTACGTCAATATCGGCGAGCCGCTGTTTCTCAAATCATACCTGGCGGCGCAGGAGCATTCCCTCGATGAGGCAACGACGGAGGAACGGCAAAGCCTCTACCGCAAGATAGGATACGAAATTGTCATGTCCATCAACCGGGTTTCGGTGGTGACTCCCTACGCCCTTATATCGGCCAGCCTCCTCAGCCACGACCGGCGCGGTATCAGTTATGACGAATTAAGGGCCATCCTTTACGATTTCTACGAATATCTTCTTTACCGCAGGGTAAGTCTCGCTGTGACTTTTTCGAATCGTGAGAAGGCCATTAACGACGCCCTGACGATGTTTGTCGATGGAGGTCTCATCTCCCGCATGGGTATCGAAGAAGATGAAGATGCCGAGATCGATGAAACGGTCTATTCTCTGGAGGACAGCAAGCGGCTGAATCTGGAATACTATAAGAATAACATCCTGCATTATTTCCTGCCGCTTAGCTTTGTTGCCACATCCATGCTGGCTTACCCGTCGGATGTGATCTCCCTGAATCAGATCGTCGAAGACTATCAGTTCCTGAAACGGTTGTTCCGCCATGAGTTCATCTTCGACGACCGCCTCGACGATACCGATGAAGTCAACGAAGCCCTGTCTTATCTGCATGATCGGGGCGTCATCTCCCTGCAATCGATGACGGATGGCACGTGGCTTGATATCAGGGGCCTGGGCAGGTCCAAGATGCAGCATTTTGCAGGACTCATCGAAAACTATCTGGAATCCTATTGGGTTGTCATCCGCGGTTGCGCCTACCTGCGAAAAGCGCCACGGTCTGAACGGGAATGGATGAAAAAGCTCCTGAAACTGGGAACTAGGATGTTCCGCAAGGGAGAGATCCGACGGGCGGAGGCCCTTTCCCAAGGCAACTACCAAAACGCTATCCGCTGCCTTGAACAGCATGAAGTTATCTACACCATCGATGCCCCGGAGAAAAAGGACAGGCGGGACGCCAAGCTTTACGCCCTTCGGGATGACCGGAAAGGACTGGACAACCTGAGGCGCCGGATATTCAAGTATATGTGAAGGGATAATATTTCTTGTTATAAATGAAAAAGAGCCCCATCAGCGAGGGGCTCTTTTATTTTTCTTGATGAAGCGCGGCAAATGATTAGCTGACCATATTCTTCAAGGCATCAACGACTGGGTTTGTAAACAGAGCGATCAGGACCGTGTAGAGGGCGAATGCGCCGACGGCCTCATTGGTATAGATCTTTGCATACTTGTGCTTCAGGGAGATGATAATCATTCCGCCGACAATGAGGCAGCCGAGCTGGAAATAGGGGAAATTGCCGACGCCGGCCGCTGTATATTCTGCAAAGCTGAAAGTGGCCGTTAACAGGACGACAACAGCTGATACCAACATAGTTCCGAATGTCTTTTTCATTTTAAGCCTCCATATTTAAAATTTATTTAATTTTATTTTTTATCTTCTTTATAGAAAGAACCGTGCCAATTATTCAAAATTTCTTTCGAATATATTTAACTATATGAAATTAAATGATAATTATTATTAAACGGTTAATCTGACCCATAGTTCAAGCGGGATGCATGATGTTATGAATTGAAAGAAACGTTAAAGGGAAGGTGACGAAACGATGAATGGTGCAGGAATGAACAAATATGATTTCAACTTGCTTCTTGACTTGCAGCTTGTTTTAATCAATAAGGGACGGGCCAACGAAGCATGAGTTAACCATTTGGTATTTAATGGTTTAGGGAAGAGGGAAAGCCGGGAATGGACGATAAAAAGATACAGGGCGAACTTGAGGCCTTGGCTGTAAAGCTGGGAATGACGATTCGCTACGAACCACTGAAGATTGATGGATCACTTCATACAGGGGGGTATTGCCGGATACGGGGGCAGGATGTTGTCATAATCAACAAGAAGGCATCGACGAGAGATAAAATCCATGTACTGGCAGATGCTCTTCGCCGATGTGACCTGAAAGAAATCTATATCTTACCTTCTGTGAGGAAAATCCTGGAAGGAAACGGAGAATAGGGCCGAAACAGAAGGGCTTGTTTGCTAAAAAGCTCTAAATCAGATTCACCTTTGCTTCAGGACCTCTCTGATCTTATGGGATAAATCGGTCACGCGGAAAGGCTTTTGCAAAAAGGCCTTAACACCCCGTGTCAGGATATCTTTGGCCATTCCATTCAGACTGTAACCGCTCGACAGGATGACCTTGGCTTTCGGATTGATTGCTTGTATTCTGTCGAAGGCCTTGCCACCGCCGATACCCGGCATGATCATATCCATGATGACCAAATCAATTTGATCATGATATTTACTATAAATATCAACAGCTTCCTCGCCGCTCTGTGCAATAAAAACCTTATATCCCAACCCTTCCAGGAGAGCACTGGTCACATCCGTAATGATGGGTTCATCATCGACGATGAGAATGGTTTCACCGCCTGTTAGAATATCGGTGGATAATTCTTCCGGCTGAATCAATTCCTTCTTGGATGCCGGCAGGTATAGGTTGAACGTGGTGCCGTGACCCTTCTCACTATAGACATTGATGAATCCGCTATGACCCTTGATGATGCCGTAAGCTGAGGCCAAACCAAGACCGGTACCACGACCCATCTCTTTCGTTGTAAAGAAAGGATCGAATATTCTCTGCAAGGTCTTTTCATCCATGCCGAAACCTGTGTCCGTGACGGATATCTTGGTGTAAGGGCCGGAAATCACATCGTAAGGTTTCAGGTAGGCGTCATCAAGGTAAACATTTTGCGTTTCGAGATAGAGGGATCCGCCACCGGGCATGGCTTGCCAGGCATTGACGAAGAGATTCAGCATGACCTGTTCCATCTGTCCCCTGTCCGTTTCAACGATCCAGAGATCCTTGGCATATTTCTCATGGATTCGGATTTCCTTTTTTGTTCGTCCGAACATGGCGGCGGTTTTACTGATCAGGGCATTGATGTCCGTCGGGGTAACCTCGTAGCGTCCGCCGCGGGCGAAACCCAGCAACTGCTTCGTGAGATCGGCGCCGCTTTGAACCTGTTGTTCAATAGCCTTGAGCTTTTCGTGGTGAGCGTGAGTGGGGTCAAGGCTCAAGAGCATCAGAGATGTATAACCCTGAATCCCCATTAGGAGGTTGTTGAAATCGTGAGCGATTCCCCCGGCCAGGGTGCCGATGGCCTCCATTTTTTGAGCTTGATTGAGCTGTTTGGTAAGTTTCTTCTTCTCCTCCGACATCCTGATGCGATCTGTCACATCTCGGTTGATGCCGCGAAAACCGATGGGGCGACCGAGGGCATCCTTCAAGAGGGATGTAGATACTTCCACATGCCGTATCTGTCCGTCTTTACGTACGATTTCATGATCGAAGATCTTGATGGGGACATCCGTTAAATAGAGTTCATGAAACGCGTCAAATATTCTTTTAGCTTCCGCTGGAGTTGAATAATGACGATGATTAACTCCCATAAATTCATCTCTTGCATATCCGAAGATTCGCAGCATAGCCTCATTGGCAAAAGTTATATTGCCTTCCAGGTCTGTCTCGAAATACCCATCTTCCATTGTTTCTATTATATTACGATATCTCTCTTCGCTTTGCCGCAGAGCCTCTTCGGATTGCTTCCGTTCCGTTATATCCGATACAATCTCGACAGCGCCGATGGGTGCCCCATCGTTATCAAAAACGGGAAAACCTCTGAATATCCATGTTCTGTCAGAAGAATCGATGCGTTCAAAATCCTGAGGCAATCCCGATGTAATTGCCTCAAAAGACGGACAGGAAGAACAGGGTATAGTTCTGTTGTAAAGGGCAGCATAACAGTAATTTCCATTCAGTGTTTTCGGAGAGGCATGGAAATATTCTTGCAGCGATGTATTGGACCACAGAATTTTCATATCCTTGTCCAACAACAAAACGTGATCGCTCATGGCGTCAAGGATGACGGATTTCTCCTGCTCCGAACGCTTCAACCTGTCTTCCGACAATGTACGAATCCGGATCTCTTCCTGCAAGCGATCATTTAATGCCGACAGTTCCTTCGTTCGCTTTTGTACCAGATCGTCCAGATTCTCATTGAGTTCACGAAGCTTATTTTCTTTTTTATATTGTTCTGTAATATCTTCGAAGACAGCGACCATCATTTTCTGGCGCTCATCGTTTCCCGTGCGCGAGATGCTGACTCTGCAAATGACCTTTCTGCCGTCACGATGTTTATGGCGATATATTGCCTGATGGGGTTTATGTATATCAATCGGGGTGTTGATATCTTGCCCGATTGCATCGAACGCGAGATCTGAATCGTATAAAAACCCGCTTGTTTTGCCGATCAGTGTGCCCGGTTTCCATCCAAAGACGGCTTCAACGGCGCCGTTGGCGAAAATAATTTTATTGTCGCGAAAACCCAGAACGGCATGGGGGACGGCATTGAGGAGTGATGTCAGAAGAATCTCCTGAATATCAGCCTCCGGCGACAAACTCACATCAATAAGCGGTGGTTCAAAATGGCTTTGAGTCCATGTAGGTATTGCTTCAATCTGTAGCGTATCTTGATCGGACATAAAGTGAAACCTCATGATCATAGATGCTGTCTAAGGCGGAAACGCCTTAAAGCAAAATATCTATGAACGTCTTGCAATTGATGGATCTCAGTTTGCCTTTGTGCGGATAAAGCGAATCGAGCCCATCATCGGGAAAGATATTCATTCACGGCCATTACTTTTATGGTGATAAGGAGATCAGGGCAGGTATACCGAATTGACTGTCTGTTGGAATTACCGCATCGAGGGAAACATGGGATTACTCCCCCTCGACTGATCGTCTATCGCCTTTCCATGGTGCACCTTTGTTAATAAAGGGAAACGAGGTGTCGAAGGCGCATCTTGTCATCTGTAAAGCCTATAATCTATAAAAAAAGCCTTTAATCTCTTAAATATATCATAGTGGTTAACGTTAACTTATATCAGAAATGCTGGACCTGAGCAAGCATATTAATTATCTGTAATCGCCCACCATATTTCGGCCAAAGCTAGTGGATGGTAGAGGGGCCTTTGCCTTCCGGTTCAGGGGATTTTCCCTTCTAGTCCACTAGCAGATGACACTATTGATACGAGTCGGAAAAATCCTATTCACCTTCACCCCAATGCTCCCATCCTCACGAAGGGTTTGTCACAATTAGCAAATTGTCATCCGAATGTATGTGAGGAGTCTTTTTTGAAGTTCTGTTTTTACAGGTGGTGGATTTCAGTTATTGTTTATGATTGGTCATCGTCAGTGCATTGGTCCCTTTACAGTATAACGTCCTATGCGGACGATGAGCACAAATATTAAGGCACAGATGCAAAACATCGCCAAGTATTGAAACGTAGCATGAAAGGCAAATCCGGCGGCCCGAAGAGAAATTAAACTCTTTACCATTGTAGTCAAGGTTGACCATTGCTGTGGATCGAAATAATCGGCGGCAGCGCCTCCCATAGATTGCAGTCGTGCGAAGAGGTCAATCGCGGGAAAGCTGCCCCATGTCAGATTACTGCTTAAGGCCTCATAAAAGGTGTCTTTTCTGGTAGAGAGCAAAGATGTGGCATACGACGTGCCGATGGACCCGGCGACAAGCCGGACTACATTAACTAAGGTCGAGCCGTTTGCAATGTCCCGTTCCTCAAGAGTGGCCAGGCAAATAAGTGTTAGAGGGGCAAAGGTTCCGCCGATGAAAAATCCCCATGCGATGTAATCGAGATAAAGGACCCATTTTGGCGTATCGGGGTCCGTATGAAAAAACCAGGAGGCGATGGCGGCGCCCACGAGGGTGAATGCGGCGACCCATTTGGGGTTGATGCGATCCGATAGCCCGCCGGCCATTAGCGTTGAGGCCCCGGCGAAGAGGGCTCCCGGAAGGAGAATCAATCCCGATTGAAATGTCGAGTACCCATGGACCTGCTGGAGATAAACGGGGAGAAGGAAGAAGAATCCATAGGCCGTGACGGAAAAGAGCATCATAGAGAAGATGCCGGATAAAAAAGGGAAATGGCTGACGATGCGTCTGGGAAACAAGGGATTTGAACTATACGAGAGCCAGAGAAAGGCCGCTACGCCGGAGACGATAAAGACGAGCAATAAGGCCAGAATGTAATCGGAATGAAGCCAGCCGTTTTCCTGACCTTTCCCGAGAAAAACGATCAAGGCCGACAAGGCTGTCGAAGTGAGGATAAATCCGAGCGTATCGAAGCGTCCCGGTTTTTCCTCCGGTCGGATATTTTTTACAAGCCACCATACCAAACCTACGTCAATCAAGCCAACGGGAAGGTTGATAAAGAAAACCCAACGCCAGTTCATATATTCCGTCAACAGGCCACCGAGGGTCGGTCCCAGGGCCGGCGCGAAGGAGGCGGAAACGCCGTAGACTCCCATGGCAAGTCCGCGTTCCTCAGGGGGAAAAGTCTCATAAAGGATAATAAGACTGACGGGCATCATGATACCTTCCGCAATACCCTGGAAAAAACGGGAGATAAGCATCATGGGCAAATTGGCGGCAAAGCCAGCCGACGCCGACATGGCTACAAAAAGGATGATCCCGAACAGGTATGTATTGCGATGCCCGGCGATATCGGATGCCCAACCGACGGCGGTCATGGCGATTGCGGCACCAAGAAAATATGTGATAACGACCCATTGGATGCCATAGATGTCCGTTTCCATAGCCGACATCATCTTGGGCAGGACGATATCCACAATCGTTGTGTCGAGGAGGGCAATAAAGACGCCTGCCGACACGAGAGCGGCAATTGTCCATTTATTGGTGGTCGATGCTGTCATCTATTTTGCAATGGCGATTTCGCAGGACATGCCCGGCACAAGGTCTGCGTGGTTTTCAAGATTGTCAATGGCGATCCTGACGGGAATTCTCTGGACCACCTTGGTGAATTCACCGGCTGTTACATCCCTGGGGATGAGGGCAAATTCGGCGGCGGAAGCAGGCGTTACGAAAAGAACTTTTCCCGTCAGCTCACGATCGGAACGGTTATCCACTGTGAATATGACTTTCTTGCCTGGAGAAATATAGCGCACCTTTGTCTCCTCGAAACGGGCCTCGATATAACGGCTCTGTGGATTGTAGATGCCGAGGACCGGTCTTCCCGGGGATACGAAATCGCCTTCCCGGACAAGGACGCGGGCAACTACACCGCTGATGGGAGCCTTGACATCGCAACGTGAACGAGCCAATTGAGCTAATTTCAAGGCCTCTTCGGCCTTGGTGATATGGTCTGATACTTCCCGCGTAGCCGCCCTTGCCTTTGTAATGACAGCGCGGGATGCTTCGGCTTCACGAAGGCGAGCCTGTGCCAGGACAACTTGCGCCGTTGCAGAGTTCAAATCTTCCCCAGCAGCCCGCCAGGATGTTTCCACTTCATCATACTTGGCTTTGGCGATGGTTCTTTTTGCATAGAGCTCCTTGAAGCGTTTGTACGTCAGGGTCCATTGATCAAGATTGGCCTGGGCTTTGGCTCTTTGCCCCAAAGCCGTGTCGATTGCCGCCCGGGCAACATCGATTGTTGCCGGAACGGTTTGCACCGCTTGATGGACCTCGGCCTGTGAACGGTCTTTTGTGGATAAGAGACCCGCCAGATCGGCCCGGGCCAGATTGACCTGACGATCAAATTGTTCCGGATCGATGCGGAAAAGGACTTGACCGGATACGACGGCCTGACCCTCCTTGATGCAGACCTCAGTTATTTTACCGGGAACTTCGGCGGCGACGTTGGCCATATCGGCCTTGACGTAGGCCGCATCGGTCGTAACGTGGTTTAAGCGCCAATACAGCCATTGGCTACACCAAACAACGATGACGGAGAGAATGATAATCAGAGCCGCACGGCCGATCCACTTCCATGATGCGATTTGTTTCAGCCGGGGCTGCTTAGAGTCTGTCATTAGAAATTACCTCGTTTTAAAGAAAGGGTTTGATGATTGATAATACCGTAGAAGAGGATGTTCAGGAGATCGTCCACGGTTTTTTCCATTTCGTCGCGATTTTTTTCAAAGACGAAAGAACGTTCGAAATGATGGAGGAGCACTCTGATGCTGAGAGCTGTGGCGCGTGGGTCGGCGATGGAGAAATAACCTGCCTCGCAACCATTCATAAGTATTTCCAGAATAAGATCCTGCTCGGCCTCATGATAGGCTTTTTCATTAGTGTAGTAGAGTTGGGCAATCTCATCGCCCACATCCTGAGATATTTCAAAGAGCTCTCGCAACTGGTGAAAGTACGTAAGTTTTGAAACGATAAGAGCACGCAATCGATACCGGGGGTCTTGTTCCTTGTCGATGGCACAACGCATTTCACATAAAATCATGTCGGCCTCACGCTGGATGACGGCCTTTATCAATTCCCGCTTACCGCCGGGGAAATAATGATAAAGAGCTGTTTTCGCAACGCCCAGGGGCCGGACAATATCCGCCAGAGAAGCCTTACGGAAACCATGCCTGGCAAAGACGATTCGACTGGCGTCAAGAATTTTATTTTTGTCCAATGTAAATGATGACACAAAATCACCTTAACATTTTAATAAATTGTTCAAATATTATCAATATTATCTAGATCAATTTTTTGAGAAAGTCAAATAAATAAAGGACGCTGGTTTTTGTAGTGGATTACGGTGGAGGGTATTTATTGAATTATTTCCTTGACAAAGTTTGAGAAATGAATTTACGTTCAGAAAAATGAATGGCTATTCAGAAATGAGAATTAATTATTAAAATGGAAAAAACACAGCGCAAGGAAATGGAATTTCAATACCGCCGTTCGGTAATCCTTGCAGAGGCCGTAAAGGTCTTTGCCGCCAAGGGATTCTATAACACAACGGTTGCCGATATTGCCCATGCTTCAGGCTTTGCTGTGGGCAGTCTCTATTCATTCTTTGAAAGTAAAGAATCATTGTACATGACAATCGTAGCAGAAAAAATGAATCAAATGTTTGGGCAGATGAGAGAGGCCGCTGAAAAGCAACAGGACGTCGCCGGTAAGGTGCGTGCCCTGGTGACGTCAAATTTTGAGTTTGTCGAAAATAATGTCGATTTTTACATTCTTTATTTTCGAGGCGATGCGGCCACTTTGTCTCATGGCAGCAAGGCCCTTTGGGATCAAATGATGGCGGAGCAATTGAAGCTGGGAAAATTCTTAGAGGAAATTATTTCCCGTGGAATGGAAGAACGTCTGATCAAGAAGGTGGACCCCTGGTACATCGCTTTTTCTCTAACCGGCATCGTACGGGGTGTCATTTTCGCCTGGATGATGACGAGGCGGGACAGACCACTTACGGAACAGGTAAATCTGGTGATGGACATCTTATGGAAAGGCGTATCGGAGGATCATGATATGAAAGGGGAACAGGCGTGAAAAAGGCCACAGGATGGTGCATATTTTGGATATTGGTTCAAACGGTATTTCCTTTTTGTGCGGTTGGTGCGGACTATAGTATCGACGATCTTTTCCGGATTGCCCTGGAGCGATCGGAAAAGATAAAGATCACGGAACAAAACCGATCCCTCGCTGAGGCCGGTAAAAACAAGAAACGCTCTATTCTCATGCCCAGGCTATCCGCTTACGGCAGTTACACCGATTTTACGGAATCCAAGAAAATGGCAGATATACCGCTGTTTCCCGGTGTGGTTTACCCCGGCACCGTCATCCAGCCCGATTATATGGGCCAATGGGGCGTTCGCCTGGATCAGGCCATGACCTTGAACGGCAAGGAAATTACGGATTTCAATATTTCACGGGATAATATCCTGAAGCAGGAAAAAGATATTTACGCCATGAAGGAAGACTATATGATGTCCGTTGCCACGGCTTACTATGAGGTTCTTAGGGCCAGAAAAACCCTGGAAATTGCCGATGCGACTGTCAAGCGGCTTACCCTTTACCGGGAAGCGGCCGAGAAGCGTCTTAAGATCGGTGAAGTGACAAAAACCGTGCTTCTACGCGCCGATGGTGAATTGTCCGGCGCCCTGTCGGATCAGATTCGAGCAAAAAACGCCCTGGATCTTTCATCGGCGCTCCTTGCAAGAATCGTCGGTATTGAAGAAGGATTTCAACTGAAAGAAAAGCTGGACAAAGATGTCCCTTTACCGCCCATCGATGATTATTTTGCCCTGGCGCTTTCCGAGCGTGCGGAAATAAAGAGTGCCGAAATCGATAAAAAAATGGCCGAAAACCAAATTCGGGTCGCCAAGGGCGGTTATTGGCCCATAGTGTCGCTTCAGGGCGTTTATGGCCGTTTTGATCAGTATCCCGTGTCAACGATGACTGTAAGGGAAAGCGTTTACGCCTCATTGGCCTTGAATTTTCCCTTTTTTGAAGGAGGACTGCGGGTGGCCGAAGTTAAAGAAGCCACCGTGAGAGACAAGCAAACCTTCTTGAAATGGGAGGATTTAAAGAAAAGTATTCGCATAGAAGTTGAATCCGCCTATGTAGAACTAAAGAATCAGCGGGGGATCATAAAATCCCTGGAAGACCAGTTGGCTTTTGCCAGAGATAATTATCAATCCGTGTCCCGGCAGTTTGAATTCGGCTTGGCCAACAGCATTGACGTCATGGATGCCAATACCCTACTGGTATCTGCGGAGCGGCAATTGGCCACAGCGGTCTATTCCCATCAGGTATATCAAATAAGAATCAAACGGGCGACGGGACTTCTTTTGAAAGAAATTACCCAGGCTCAGGGACAGTTGGCAAGCAAGGCGACGACGGAGAATCCTTAAATAGATGCCGGGAAAGGAGGAGTTCATGTTCTTCAGAAGTAGAGAAACGGGAATATTTCGGTTCAGGTTGATTGTCATCGCCGTGATCATGGTGATGCTTTTTCTTTGCGCAGGATGCGGTAAAAAAGAAGAAAAGGCAGCCCCGGAAAAGGTCGTTAATGTCAAGGCGGTCGTTGTAGAGAAGAAGAGCCTCAGACCATATGTCGAGGCCATCGGTTCATTGAAACCTTATGAAGAAGTCATCGTCAGTTCCGAGATCGATGGAATCCTGAAAAAAATTACCGTGACGGAAGGTATGAAGGTACATAAGAATATGCTTTTGGCGGAGGTGAATGAGATTGATTACCGGCTCGGCGTCCGTCAGGCCGAGGCGGCTCTTCGCCAGGCCGAGGCCACTCTGGCCAATGCCCGGCAGGAGTTTCAACGAAAAGAATCCCTCTATAAAGAGCAGCTTGTTACGCGCCAGCAATACGACGATATCTTTGCCCGGAAGGAAGTGGCGGACAGTGATGTGGAACGGGCAAAATCGACTCTGGCCCTTGTCAAAGAGAAGTTATTGAAAACAAAGATCTACGCCCCAATGACCGGCGCTGTAAAAGAAAAACGTGTTACCGCAGGAGATTTTGTCAAGAGCGGGACACCAATGGTGTCCCTGATTCAGACCGACCCCCTGAAACTCAATTTTACGGTGGTTGAAAAGGATGTCGGTAAATTAAAGGTCGGGCAGGAAGTGGCATTCCGTGTCGATTCGTTTCCGGACCGTACTTTCAAGGGCCGGTTGAAAAATATCTATGCCAACATGGAGGAGAAAACCAGAAGCCTGCAACTGGAGGCCATCATCCCAAATGCTCAGGATACTCTTAAACCAGGCCTCTTCGCAAGAGTCATCCTGTACACGGGCGAACCGCGGGATGTTATTGTTATTCCTATCACTGCGCTCCTTTATGAGGCCACCGATGTCAAAGTCTTTCTGGTGGAAAAAGAGAGAGCGGTTGAGCGAGCCATCAAGGTTGGCCAGAAGTATGATGGGATGATGGAGGTTATCGAGGGGCTAAAAGGGGGAGAACAACTCGTCGTAGCCGGTCAGAACAATCTCGCCAAGGGAGTAAAAATCAATGTGGCTCGCTGATACTTCAATCAAACGCCCCGTTTTTGCCACGATGTTCATTATGGCCCTCGTCGTTTTGGGTATTGTGAGCTATCCCTCGATAGGGGTTGATCTCTTCCCGAAGGTTGAATTTCCCATCATAAGTATCGTTACCACCCTCAAGGGTGCCAGCCCGGAGATCATGGACATCGACGTTACGGATAAGATCGAGGAATCGGTCAACACCATCAATGGTGTAAAGACAATCACCTCGATTAGCGCTGAGGGCGTCTCCAGCATTACGATCGAGTTTGTCCTGGAACGGGACATCGACATAGCCGTTCAAGACGTCCGGGAAAAGATATCCTTGATCCGCAGCAAACTCCCGACGGATATCACGGAACCCGTCATCCAGAAAGTCGATACGGACGCCACGCCCATCATGTATTTAACGCTGGCTGGTCAAAAATCGGTACGTGATCTATCCACCTATGTCGATGAAGTGATGAGGGATCAGTTACAGCATATCAATGGAGTCGGTGCCCTGAGCATCTTCGGCACCCAGTACCGTCAAGTTCGCATCTGGCTGGATTCGGCAAAGATGAAGGCCTTCGATGTAGCGGCAAGCGATGTAGCGACGGCCTTGAAGCGTGAGAATCTGGAGTTGCCCGGCGGACGCATCGAGGATGTTTCGAAAGAATACAGTGTCAAGCTGAAGGGAGAATTTGCCAAGGCCCGGGATTTCAATGAACTCATTGTCGCTTGGTATAAGGGGGCGCCGGTCAGGATCCGGGATATCGGCACGGCAGAAGACGGCATGGAAGAAAAGAGGACAGTTTCCCGATACAATGGCGAGACCGCCGTGAGTATCGGCATTCAGAAACAATCCGGAACGAACACTGTGGAGGTCATTGATCGGATCAAGAAGGAGATGATCAAGATAAACAAGACCCTGCCGCCGGGCGTTTCCCTGAATATCGCCTTCGATCAGTCGACATTTATCAAGCGTTCCATGAAGGAGGTGCAGCATCATCTTATTATCGGCGGCATCCTGGCGGTCCTGGCCGTTCTTCTTTTCCTGAAGAATTTACGGGTTACTCTGATCAGTGCCATTGCCCTGCCGGTCTCGGTCATTGCGACATTCAGCCTGATCAGGGTCTTTGATTTCACGTTCAATAATATGACCATGTTGGCCTTGACTCTCTCCGTCGGCATCCTCATCGATGATGCGATTATCGTCATCGAGAATATATACCGTCATATCGAAGAAGGCATGGACCCAAAGGAAGCGGCAAGTTTCGCCACTTCCGAGATAGGTCTGGCCGTCATGGCTACCACCATGGCCATTATCGTTATCTTTCTCCCCGTTGCTTTCATGAAAGGAATTATCGGACGTTTCTTCATGTCCTTTGCCCTGACGGTCGTTTTTTCCGTTATGGTCTCCTGGCTGGTATCTTTCACCCTGACGCCCATGTTGGCTTCGATCTATTTAAAAAAACATGAGTATGTGCAAAGGCAAAAGAGGAATATCGTAGTACGGTTGCTGAATCGTTTTGGAAACCGATTTGAATCAATCTACAAGAAACTGGAAGCCATTTACCGCCGGGTTCTCGATTTTGGCCTTCGCCGGCGAGGTATGGTGCTTGTTTCCGCCGTCATCATTTTTGCCTTGAGCATTTACATGACCAATTTTATCGGCAAAGAGTTTGTGCCACCGGAGGATCAAAGCCGATTTGTCGTGCGTCTGGAGGCGCCCATCGATTATTCCGTCGATAAGGTGAACGCGCTTTTCACGGAAGCCGAGACCATGGTCCGGAATACACCGGAGGTTATTGGCGTCAATTACCTTCAAGGATTGGGACCCGGTGCTTCAGGGCAGGTCAACAAGGGCACCATAATGGTTGTTCTGGCCGATAAATTGAAGAGAAAGCGCAGCCAGGAAGAAATCAAAGCCGATCTTCGCACGAAGTTCAAAACCATTCCGGGCATCCGGGGAACGGCGGAAGATGTGGCCATGATCGCCGGTACTGGAAGAAACGTTCCGATCATGTATACGATTCGAGGAAACGATATGGGCGATCTGACGGCTTATACGAAACAGATCGTCTCCGAGTTTTCCAAGCTAAGAGGCGTCGTGGATGTGGATACATCTCTCGAAGCGGGAAAACCGGAACTGAAGGTCTTCATAGACCGGGATAAAGCGGCTGATATGGGGATCAGCGTTGCCTCCATTGCCGAAACCGCAAATCTTTTGATCAGCGGTGAAGTGGACATTACGAAATACAAGGACGAAGCGCGGGGCAGGCGGTACGACGTCCGCACGCGGTTATACCCGGGAGACCGAAACAATATCTCCGACGTCGGCAGACTTTATATCCGGGCAAAAGACGGCAGGCTGGTAGAGTTGTCAAACGTTGTTCAGATTCAGGAAGGAGGGGCTCCTAGTACGATTTGGCTGGTTGATCGTCAAAGGGCCATGATTATCTATGCCAGTCTGGAAAAGAAGCCTATGGGACAGGCCATGGAAGAGCTTGACGGCATTTCCGCAAAAATCCTGCCGCCGGATTACACGGCAAGGTATAAAGGTCAGGCGGACATTATGAAAGAATCATTTGGGTTTCTTATGTTCGCCCTGCTGCTTGGTGTCTGTATGGCCTATATGGTCCTCGCCGCCCAGTTCGAGAGTTTCATCCATCCTTTTACGGTCCTGCTTTCCATGCCCTTGTCCTTCGTCGGAGCCTTCGGCGGTCTGATGTTGACCGGAAAAACGATCAGCATCTTCAGCATGATCGGCCTGGTCCTCCTGATGGGGCTCGTGAAGAAGAATGCCATCTTACTGGTGGATTACACGAACACCTTGAGAGAACGCGGGATGTCGAGACGTGAAGCCATTCTTGAGGCCGGACCGGTGCGGCTGCGCCCCATCCTCATGACGACGTTTGCCATGATTCTCGGCATGATGCCTGTTGCCTTCGGTATCGGTGAAGGAGCGGAAACCAGATCACCCATGGGCGTTGCCGTGATCGGCGGCCTCCTGACATCGCTGCTTCTGACGCTCGTGGTCGTCCCTGCCGCCTACGACCTCTTTGATGAGTGGATCGAAAAAATTAAGGCCTGGAGACAAAGACAGATACAGTCGAAATACACTGCCGCCGCTCAAGTGGATGAACCATAATCCACCATCAAATATCAGCCAAATCGAGCGGCCAAATCGAGGGCATAGACGCGGGGCGTTGGCCCTCAGGTTCATTTTGTTTATCACTTTCCACGGCATAGGGTGTCATCCCCCTTGCCTCAAGTGTAAACCATGTACCAGGTTTGTTTTGTAAACTATGTTATCAGTTTGTACCCAACACATTTTCCTCCCCTTCAAGAGTTAGGAGCACCACAATTCCCTCTCTTCAAGGGCTAGGAGCACCACATTTCCCTCCCCTTCAAGGGGAGGGTTAGGGTGGGGATGGGGTGGATTCTCCAGTTTGCAAGCTTCTTCGTCCATTCGCTCTCAGGTTCTAACAACCTGCCGACGGTGTTTTTTTATTGTATATTCACGGTCTGCCGGTTATGATGCAACAGGAACAAACTTACCTGAAGAGATAATAGAAGATATGACGAAACAAACCACAACAAGAAGGCAGAAGGATATATCTCGCCTACTGCGCGAAAAAAAGAAGATTCAAAATAGCGTGGTTAGTAAGACAAGAAAAGTGTCCGAACCTCGAAGGAGGCCGAAAAGAAAGGTACCTGATCAGCGACTCCCTAAAGAATTGAACCTTTCGTCAGAGGACAACGGTCAAATTATTCACGAAGGGCTCACATTCAAACAGGTGGCTGATCAGCTGGCAATATTTGAGGCCGGTTCGTCTTTTATCGCCCTAAACCGCCCATGCCGTATCAATGACGGTATTGTGGTTGTCGCGCCGGAGATGCACAAACATTATACAGACCTCCATGACGAAGCGGCCGCCAAAGGGAGGCTGATAAAGTTCGTTCCTGCCTCGGGCGCCGCGAGCCGCATGTTCAAGGATTGGTATGGCATGATGGACGCAGGACGCACGCCTACGGATGCCGAAGCGGAAAAGCTTACAATTAAGTTGAGACGCTATGCTTTCATGGAAGATTTAGGCGCCGCTGCCGAGGCAGCAGGCTGGGACCTGGATACACTGATTGCAGAAAAACGATTTGATCTCATCCTTTCGTTGATCCTGACGCCGAAAGGGCTCAATTATGGGCAATTGCCAAAGGCCCTTCTCAAATTCCACGCCTATTCGCAGGGAAGCCGCACGGCCATTGACGAGCATCTTGTGGAAGCCGCGCAGTACGTCAAGGACAGCCAGAAGATCAGCCGCCTCCATATCACCGTTTCAGATGTTCATCTGGCCCTGCTTCGTGCTCATCTGGAGATGATCATCGATGACTACAAACGTCGATTCGATACAGTTTACGATATCGGTCTATCGACCCAGAAATCATCGACTAATACCATCGCCGTCGATCTAGGGAATCGCCCCTTTCGTCTAGAGGACGGACGCCTTTGCTTCCGTCCCGGTGGCCATGGAGCCCTTCTGGAGAATCTTAACGCCATCGATGGTGATATCATTTTTCTCAAAAATATCGATAATATTGTCCCCGACCATTTGAGAGCGGCGACGGTTCTCCATAAAAAGATCCTCTGCGGTTACCTGATCAAACTTCAAGAGGAGATATTCCGTTATCTTCGCATCTTGGAAAATAGCCAAGTCGATGAGGATATGTTGTCTCGGATTTCGGCCTTTTGCAGGGAAAAACTCCACATTGTGTTTCCCGCTGGTTTCTCCGAAGCGGGCGCTGAAGAGAAATCTGCAATCCTTGCCCAAAAACTGAACCGGCCCTTGCGGGTTTGCGGAATGGTAAAAAATGAAAGCGAGCCCGGTGGCGGACCTTTCTGGATCGAAGAAGACGGAGGCGCTCAATCCCTTCAAATTGTCGAGTCCCATCAAATCGATCAGGGTTCTGAACATCAGCAGTCCCAGTGGCGGATGGCCACACACTTCAATCCCGTGGATCTAGTCTGTGGTGTTCGCGACTATAAGGGAGAAAAATTTGATTTGCGTCGGTTTGTAGATGCCCGGACGGTTTCCATCACAATAAAGTCGGAGAAGGGAAGGGATTTAAAGGCCCTTGAACACCCCGGCTTGTGGAACGGAGCTATGGCGGACTGGACAACCGTATTCATTGAAGTGCCCATCGAAACCTTCAACCCCGTCAAAACCATCGAAGATCTCCTCCGGCCCGCCCACCAGCCGGCATACTAAACCCCATAACCACCGCGGCACCGTTGTTCCCCGCTGGCGGGGGTGCAGGGGGTGGTCCTATACCAGAGTTGAAAAACCATGGCTATCGGTAAGTGTTTTTTCATATAAGCTCTCATGATTTCATCAGGCGAGTACCTCTCAGGATACATTTTGTTATGCTCCACATGAAAGCCTGAATCAAGTTCTAGCTGCCCATAAACCAATTACAGATAATCAACATATTATGTAGTGGCCCCTGTATATTCAATGAAATATTCGATGAAATACGATAGAAATATTCCTTGACTTGATACAACTGCGCTCTTATACTCCGACCAACCAGAAGCAATATCTTATCAATTAATTAATAATTACCCAATCGTCTTTGTCTGCTCTTTGCGCTATCTTTGCGCTATAGATAACTCCCTTTTTCGGGGGTATAATAAGTGATTTCGTCTAGATAATAACTTGTTAAAAATAAATGTAAATGTAAATGGGGACGGTTCTATTTATTAGCAATAATGATGGGGTATGATAAGAAAAGGTTATGCCGAGAACAGCCAGAATAGCCCCTCAAGGGTTTGTTTATCACGTCCTGACGAGAGGAAACAATAAGCAAGATATCTTTAAGGATGATGAAGACTTTAGTGAATACATCAAGATTCTCTGGAAGTATAAGACAAAATACAAGTATAAGCTTTACCATTACGTCTTAATGACAAACCACGTTCATCTAGTTATAGAGGCCACAGAGGATGGGGGTGAGTTATCCGAAATTATGAAAGGGATCAACTTGTCCTATGCTCAGTATTTCAAGAAGAAGTATAAATATACAGGGCACTTCTGGCAGGACAGGTTTAAGAGCATTATCATATCCAAGGATGAATATCTCCTGGCATGCGGAAGCTACGTAGAATTGAACCCTGTCAGGGCGGGTATGGTAAAAGACCCGCAGGATTACCCGTGGGGCAGCTATAAGACAAACGCCTATGGGGAAAAAGACGATTTAATCGATAGGCATGTTTTATTCGACAAACTTTCGACTGATGAATCAGTAAGAAAGGCATATCGATCATTTATTCAGCAAATGCAACGCAAACATGAATCGATGCGGGGGCAGATGGAACGACGAACAATATACGGAAGCAGTGAATTTGTTCAGCAGGTTCATAAGCACTACAAGCTTGATTCTATGATCAGGAAACGGGGACGGCCAAGGAAAGAATCTTCAGTTATTGAAAATAAATAGAACCGTCCCCATTATTTCTTGTAGGTCTGCTCTTGAATTCAGTATTCTATGTTGTCGGTGAGGCATGTGTCGACTGGATACAATCAAAAGATAAAATAACTCAGCCCCTACATAAAAGAATATTCCATTTGGTCATACTTTTAGTTTTTATGGTAAGGGAAAAGGGGACGGTTCTATTATTTTTCATTAACCATTCTGAATAAATAGAACCGCCCCATTATTTTCGCGTAAGGAGATATTTCACAATGGACATTCCAAGGATCTTCAATATCACTGAAAGTGCTCATCGCATCCACAACCCGTTCACACCTGAGAAACTCGCTACTCTCGGCAAGGTGTTGCGCCTGGAACGGGGGACCCGTGTCCTCGACCTCGGCAGCGGCTCGGGCGAGATGCTGTGCACCTGGGCACGCGATTATGGAATTATCGGCATCGGTATCGACATGAGCCAATTGTTCTCCGATCAAGCGAAGCGCCGCGCTGAAGAGCTCAGTGTTGCCGGCCAAGTCGAGTTCATCCACGGTGATGCTGTCGGCTACGTAGCCGCAGAGAAGGTCGGTGTGGCAGCCTGTCTCGGCGCCACGTGGATCGGCGGGGGAGTCGTCGGCACCATCGAACTTCTGGCGAAAAGCCTCCGCACGGGAGGGATCATCCTCATCGGCGAGCCCTATTGGTTGCAGTTACCGCCGACGGAAGACGTTGCCAGGGGTTGCCATGCCGGTTCAATAGCCGACTTTCTCATGCTTCCGGAACTGCTCGCGTCTTTCGGAAGACTCAACTACGACGTCGTGGAAATGGTTCTAGCAGACCAAGAGGGATGGGACAGGTACGAGGCAGCCAAGTGGCTCACCATGCGCCGATGGCTCGATTCGAATCCCGATGACGAGTTCGCGCAAGAAGTACGAGCCCAACTGACCTCGGAACCCGGACGCTACGCCGCGTACACGCGTGAATACCTGGGCTGGGGGGTGTTCGCACTGATGGCGCGGTGATGAAGAGATTGTAAGAAAAAAGGGACGGTTCTATATAGTGACAATATATTGGTTACAAGGCAGAGTCCTTCCATGCCGCGAATAGCCCGCATAGCCCCGGCCCACAGTTCCGGGGTCAATATGACAGTAAGTCCTAGACATTTCTATTGATTATGCCTTCGCACTTCAGCTCTTCGATGCTTTCGTCCGAGTATCCCAGAATTGATCTGAGAATATCTTCGGAGTGCTGCCCGAGAAGCGGTGCCGGGGCGTAAACTTCACCGGGTGTTTCGGACAAATGAATCGAAGAGCCGGCGATGGTGACTTTTCCCGCTTCCGGCTGGTCGATATCAACGAGCATCTTTCTGTAACGAATATGCGGATCATTGCAGATGTCCTCGATGCTGTTTAAGGGAGAGTAGGGTAAGTCGGCTGCGGCAAAGATTTCCGACCATTCAGCGGTCGTCTTCACGGAAAATTCCTCCGTGAGTATCTTATCAAGTTCCCGGACATTCCTGGCCCGGAGATGGTTTGTCGCGAACCTCTCATCGGCTTTCAGATCATCCCGGCCGATCACTGAGCAGAACTTTTTCCAGAGAGCGTCGTTCCCGATTGCGGCGATGATCCAGGAATCCTTCGTCCGGAAGCCCTGGAACGGGGCGATGGAGGGATGTCTGCTACCCAGCGGTTTCGGCACTTCACCGCTTATCGTGTAACGTACTATCGCGTTTTCCAGGATGGCAAAGAGTCCGTCTATCATGCTGCCGTCGTAATGCTGCCCGCGCCCGGTCTTCTCGCGGTTCATAAGGGCGGCAAGTATTCCGATTGCCGCTTGATGGCCCGCGATGATATCTCCTACAGAAGATCCGGCTCTGCAGGGCGCGCCGTCCTCCGGGCCGGTTATGCTCATGAACCCGCTGTAGGCTTGAGCCACCATATCGTAGGAAGGCCGGGAATCGTAACCGGGGAGCGAGTCGTGACCGAAGCCGCTGATGGATGCGTAAACAATCCGGGGGTTGATCTTCTCGATCTCTTCCCAGCTGAATCCAAGCTTCCTCATGGTCGTGGGGCGATAGTTCTCTACGATTACGTCGGACACCTCAATGAGGCGGCGGAGGATGGCTTTTCCTGTCTCCTTTCTCAGATCCAGGACCATGCTCTTCTTGTTGCGGTTGAGGCTTATGAAATAGCCGCTATGGTTCTTGTCTATATTGCCTATGAATGGTCCGAATTCCCTTGCGTCGTCGCCGTGAGGCGGCTCGATGTGGATGACCTCTGCGCCGAGATCGGCTAGAAACATTGTGGCGGTAGGTGCGGCCAGTACATGACTCAAATCGATTACTCTGATGCCTTCTAATGCACGATTCATTTTTGCTCCATAAGATCTTATTTATCTCATCCGTTAAAACCAAAGAAGAGGATGGCGGAAATTTTCGGGAACGGGCGCTGGGCACGGCACCCGTACGTCAATTGCTCGCAACCCCCATGCAGAAGTCGGGGAACCAGACGGCAATGTCGGGGAAGTAACAAAGGATCACGACCGCAATAGCCATGATGAAAATGAAAGGCAACGTACCCCAGATAATTTCCATGAGGGTGATGTCGGGTGCGATGTTTTTTATTATGAAAAGGTTTAACCCGACAGGTGGATGTATGAGCCCCATTTCCATGACAATGGTCATTACGATGCCAAACCAGATAAGATCGAATCCTGCGGCCTTCAAAGGCGGCAAAATTATCGGCGCCGTCATCAGAATGATCGAGACTGGCGGCAGGAAGAACCCAAGGACAATGACGAACATTAGTATGGCCGTGAGCAGGACCCATTTGGAGAGCTGCATGTTAACGATCCATTCGGCTGTGGACTGGCTGATATGAAGGTAACTCATCACGTATGAGTACAGAAGCGACATCCCGATAATGAACATAAGCATGGTAGACTCTTTCAGGGTAGTCGAGTAGATGACCATGACTTCCTTGGGGCGCCAGACCCCGTACACAACTGCGATTAGTACCAGGGCCAGTATCGCTCCCAGACCGGCTGTTTCCGACGGTGTTGCGAATCCTCCGTAAAGGGCGATCATGACGCCGGTGAGCAAAATCACGAACGGCAGAATTCTCGGAAGCATCCGCACCTTGTCGGCGAGTGAAAGATCGACTTCTTCCGGGTAGGCGGATTTATCTCCGCCGTCTTCATAGATCATGAGCGCTTTTCTAAACTCCCGGCTATACTGCCAGGCAGCGTAAATGGAAAATAGCGCAACCAGGAGCAGGCCGGGGCCGATGCCGGCCAGGAAAAGGCGGCCGAGAGAAAGCTCGGCGGCAACGGCGAAGAGGATCATGGTAATTGATGGTGGAAGCAGAATGCCCAACGTTCCTCCCGCCGCGATAATGCCGGCGGCGAAAGCGCCTGAATAGCCACGCTTGCGCATTTCCGGAATGCCGAAGCTGCCAATAGCAGCAGCCGTCGCCGGGCTGGATCCTGCCATGGCGGCAAAGATAGCGCAGGCGAAAACATTGGCGATACCCAGGCCCCCCGGTATCTTATGCAGCCAGGCGTTCAGTGATAAGTAAAGATCGGCGCCGGCCTTCGATTTCCCGATAGCCACGCCCTTGAGTATGAACATGGGTATCGAAAGAAGAGTGATGCTGGCCATTTCTTCGTAGACGTTCTGGGTGATCGTATCGAGTGCCGATTCGGGCATGAAGAAGACCATGAAAATTGTGGCTACCGCGCCTAGCGAAAATGCGATCGGCATTCCCGAGAACATTACCAGCAGCGTGATGACTCCGTAAAGTATGCCGATGGTTTCTACGCTCATGCCGGTTCCTTCTTTCTGTTGAAGTAAGATAAAATCTGAATGATCAGCTGCAAAGACAGGTTGGTCATACCCAGCGCCATAAGCCCGTATGGCACCCAGAGGGGCGGTGCGAACGCCGATGACGTCGTATGGCCGCCCGTATAGGCTTCATAGAAGAGGAGCCAGGATTTCCAGGAAAAGAAGGAACAGAATGCAAAAGACGCGATATCGACGAGCACCATCCGGACCTTGTCAAGGCCCTTCGGAAGGATGCTCGCCAGTGCTTCGATGCCGACGTGATGACGCTGCGACTGAACGTAGGCGCCGCACATAAAGACGCAGCCGACGAGAAGGAATACCGCCACCTCGTCCTGCCAGTCTGTGGGAACCTTCAGGAAATAGCGCAGGAGCACGCTCAGAGTTAGGACACATGAGGCAGCGAGAATGGCAATGGATGAGAGCCGCATGATCCATTCATTAATGCTGTTGTAAACATGTATAATTACTTCAAGCGGACTGTTTGCTTTATTCCGGAACTCTCCGGCATCTCCAATGTTTTCCGGATCGCTGCTCATAGGGTTTTCTCAACAAGCTTCAACATCTGCGCACAGCGCGGACTTTTAGCGGCATAATCCTTCCAGGCAGTATTCCTGGCAAGTGTCTGCCATTTCTTTACGGTCGCGGCGGAAAGGTCATAGACTTTGGCGCCCCGTTTCTTATAGACGTTGGCGACGGCCTGATCATCCGCTTTTGCAGCTTTGATGGCAAACTGTTCCAGTTCGGCGCCGATAGCGAGCACCGTGGACTGAACATCTTTGGGCATCTTCTCATATATGGCCCGCGACAGGAGAAGCGGTTCAAACATGAACCAGTAGGCTTTGCCCCGACCTGTGGTCAGGTTCTTGGCTATTTCCTCGAGACGGAAAGAGATCAGGCTTGTCGATGACGTCATGGCGGCATCAAGGGCACCCGTCTGCATGGACTGGTAAATTTCGTTCGAAGGAAGTGAAATGACGGAAGCGCCTGCGGCCTTGAGTACCATGTCCATCTCGCGACTGCCGCCACGTATTTTGAGCTTTTTTGCGTCCTCCGGTTCTACAACTGCATGATCGCGGCTGGCAACACCTCCCGCCTGCCAGACCCAGCTTACGATGACAATCCCTTTTTCCCAGAGTATCTGAGAAAGGTACTTGCCGGCTTCTGCATGCTTCCACTTCATCCCCTGCTCATAAGAAGTTACAACGCCCGGCATCAATCCGATGTTTAATTCGGGAATCTCGCCGCCCGCGTATGCAATGGGGAAGAGCGTCATATCAAGGGCTCCTTTGCGTGCCGCGTTGAGCTGGGCATTGGTCTTCATCAGGGATGAACCCGGATAGACGGTGGCCGTGTAAACTCCTCTGGTCCGCTTCTGGAGCTCTGCGGCGAACATTCTGCAGAGCCGGTCACGGAAGTCTCCCTCGGATATCGTGCCTCCGGGGAACTGGTGGGAAATCTTGAGATTGACAGGATTTGCGGAAAAAGAAAAACGGTTGAAAAGTGTGATCGATGGGACTGCAAGTAAACTGCCAATGAGAAAACTACGCCTGGTTATCTCCATAAAGAGCCTCCTTTCGTTTAACACGGTTGCCACTCCGGTGCTCGTTTACGTGAGCGGTGACTATATTATTAAAGGACACTAATATTGCAAGTTAAAAAATGACCTGCTGCATATGCATGGAATATTTAAATGGATACACAGCAAGTACAGGATGGGTTTATGTCTGCTTGTTTCGATGAAAATATGAATTGAACAGATTTTGATGTAGTTTCGCGCCTCTTGATGGCGCTCCAATGGCATTGTGTGATATGAGTGGATCGTTGCCGTATGAATAAAGCAGGCTACGTCAGGAAGCTTTCTGTCCGGCCAGGACGGTGTTGATGTATTGATATATCTGCTTCATTTCCTGGTCGCTCAGTTTCTCCTTCGAGAAGGCGGGCATCATACTTTCCGATCCGTCGGTTTTTACAGGATTTCGGTTGAATTGGGTGAATGAGCCGGAGTCTTTCATCAGGATAGATCCCTTAACGGGGTATTTCGGATTGATTACGTTTCCCCCATCCGGGTGGCAGCTCGCGCAATTGACCGCATAGAGTTCCGCCCCCTTCTTTACATCCGCATCGGCGGCAGAAGCTATTGCACTCTTGTCCGGAAAGACAAGCGCCCCCCCGAAATATCCGATTCCGACCACGGCAGCAACACAAAGAAAATACATGCCAATTTTCGCAATAAGCGGACCTCCTTTTATTTCCAGTATTACCGTCACCAAAAGAAACAGAGCGAGCACGACGCTCAGGATTATCTTCATTGTTATATAATATGATCGTATCCCGGCATAGTAATGCATCCAGTCGGTGATTCCCAAGAACACCGTTGGTAAAAAAAAGATCGCGGCCATCATGAGGCAGCGTCTGGCTGTTGTTTGGTAATCAATGTATTTGGGAACAAGACTTATAAGAAGGAAGATGAAAGCAGCAACAAGGAGCCCGGTCGGCATATGAGCGCTGGGAGGGTGGATCGGGTGGCCGAACACCAGTTTCTCCAGAGCCTGATATAGAAATTCCATTCTTCATCCCTTCCCTTTGCTAAATCATCACCTTACCCATGCCGTATCCGGATTCATAGTTACTGTGAACGGGGCCTGGCTGAATCAGTGCTATGGATGAAAATGATATTGAAGTCATTCTATCTTGACTCAGAATAGTCATGCTTTTCCGTGATGACAATGGCAGATAAATGGATGAAGATACGTAGGTATAATCTTACGTCAGTTGATAATATGAACAGAATGAGCTGGTCGGTCGTTCCAAAGCTTACTCCTTGCGAAAGTTGAGTTATTATCGTTACCCGACTTCCGGGAGGGCACCATTTCCCATACTGTTCTCGCAACTGCTGTCTTTGCCGTTGGATTAGCCTAAGGACTTGTCCGTTTTCTCAGAGCTTGGCCCTCATACAATCTTTCACCAATTCTTCACATTACCTTTAAACTGCTGCAACATAATTATGGTTAGCTACCCGCAAAGGAGGCAAGATGAGTGAAGACCAGTTCACAAACTGGATTATGAAAAGAAGGTTGTCAAGGTTAGCCGGTCTTTCGTGTCTATCCTCAATGCCGGAGGCGCCGAGTGCGTTGAGGACTGTAAGTACTTATAAGACATGGCGTGTGTTTCTAATGTTCTTTGTATGCAAATCACAATAAGGTGGAATGTATTCAATGAAATTTCAAATGATGAAGGTTGTTGCTTTAACACTATTAATTATCTTAATTATTTCTCCGACGTTTAAAATACATGCAGCCCCATTATCTCTTGGCAAAGAAGCTCAAATAGTCGACATCAAGGCTTTAGATGATGGTAATATAAAACTAGCAATGAATAAGTTGCAAGCTACGAATATTTATAAAAAAAGTAATGCTTATCTAATCGGAAACAACTGTAAAAATGGTCCTGGTACCAGTATCATAATAATTCCACTGATTGACCAGAAAGACCAAGATAAGCAATTATATATGTATTATATGAAAGATAAGAATGAGTATTTCTTCATGGATATTTCGCCTAACAAAAGTGGTCAAAATGAGGCTAAAATCTATGGAAAGGGTGATTCTGTTATAGTCATTTCACAAGATCAAATCGAAGCAAAGACTAAAAGCGAAGTACAATTTACTGACTTATCACAAGTAATAGTTCCAGATATGACACTACGTAAGACACCGCATGCGACACTAGATGATAGGGCATCGCGAAATTTTGGCTCGGAATCGACAGACGTTTCGGATATATTAGCCTGTATAGGTAAAACGCTAGGTATTGATATCACAATTGGTTCTCTGAAAGATATACTGTCAACGGGCTTATGCAGTGCCACAAAAGTATTTGGAACCGTACAAACTGCCTTACACTGCATTAGTTGTTTTAGTCTTGGTGCAGCTAATGTTTCATCCACTATTGGCTGTATAGTTGGCATAGCAAGACTTATATCTTGTGGTTATGTCAACTGCAGTAATCTTGACTCGAATTAACCAGAGCTTTAGAATTGAATCATGGTCTCAGCCTTGAATCGGGGAAAAGCCCTTTCTCGTAGGCATCTTCGCAATACCAGAACGGCGCCCATAGGTCATTTCGCCGATAGTAATTCTGGGCAAGGCAACTGCCAAGGCAAAAACGCTTCAATAAGCAGCGTGTGCAAACGCCCGTCATCTGATGCGGAAGGCCATCCCGAATTTCGGTTAATACGGGATGGTTCCGCCAGATGGCTTCGAGTTTGTTCGTGGCGGCATGGCCGAAAATCATTTCCGGGACGGTGGCGCCGATGCCGCAAAGGGCATAAGACCCATCCGCCAGGACGCCCATGATGCCCAAGATGCCGCAAGTCTGGCAACCATCCCCTCCATTACCGAACATTTTCCCCATCCTGCGAAATGCCGGTGGCTGATGAAAGCTGACGGGGATAGTTGCCGTGGTGCATAAAGTATCGTCAACCCATTTGCCCAAGGCGATCAATTCTTCAATCTCCAGCATTTCTCCCGTATCATGGAGCCGTTCCCCCCGTGCCGTCGGTTGAAGAACATTGAATTTGACGGACCCGGCGTCCAGGGACTCGGCAAGTTCGACCAAATATCCCATCTGGCCCTTGTTCCGGTCCATAATGGTCATGATTATCTGGGGCTTTAATCCGCACCGGACAAGATTTTTAATCCCAGCGACAGCGGCGTCAAAACAGCCTTTCCTACCCCTGATAAAATCGTGCGTTTTGCCATCTGCCCCGTCGAGACTGACAGCAACGGATATGTTTCCGAAATCTGCCAGTCGCGAGGCCATATCGGATGTGCAAAGAATACCGTTTGTCTCCAAGGTGAGGCTGATATTCCTATGCCGTGCCGAGTCGAGTAGCTTATGGATGTGGGGATGGAGCAGGGGTTCCCCGCCGGTCAGCTTTATCCCGGCAAGCCCCAATGGCAATGCCTGATCGAGAATGGATTCAAACAGGGCCGCATCGAGACCGTCAGACATCTTGCCTTCGGCCGTATATCGAGGTTCAATCCAGCAATGGCGGCAGCGGCAGTTACAGGTATCCGTCAAATAAAAATAGAGTTGGTTCAAGGGATAGGAAATGGACGGGGTCATAAAATATGAAGAAGCCTCAAGAGATCATTTGAGAAAATAGACGCTCCGGCAGGTGCCCGCCTTTTTCCATAAAAAGACGCAAACAGGCGTCAGGGCTGGGATGGTTGGCATGACCCGCTATGGTATAAGCCGTGGCCGGGCAGTTACCCGTGCAGTAGGGAATGTATGCACAATCCCGGCAAAAGTCGAACTGGTCAAGAGGGATCCGGTGGCGGTCCCGGAGAACATGTAATTCCGCATGTTGCTGCCAGACCTGTACAAGATCGTCGTCGTTGATGCGCCCCAGAGCAATATGGCCGAGTTGCTGGCAAGGGACAAATACGCCGTCGGCACGGATGGCAAGGGTTTGCCGGGGACCGCTGCAGCCCGTGAGAAAGCCCCGGCCATCCATGGGAGGCTCATGATTGAGGCGGGCTCTCTCCATCTCCATCCATGCCAGGCCATCCGCCAGAGGTCCCGCTGTGGCATTAATCCGTCCCGGGTAGATACCGGTAAGTTCCATGAGCATTTCAATGGCCAGGGAATATTCGTCGGCAGTTAACTGGGTCTGATCGGCGTTTTTCCGGCAAAGGCCCATGTGGCTGGCAGAATTGGTAGAAAATGCAGGGAGGCCGATTTCATCCAATAGCAGCTTGGCCACGGCGGTCAGCTCATGAACGTTTTTCCGGTGAATCGTCACACGGACCGTGGCGGGAAGATTATGTTTCTGTAAGATCCGGATGCCCTCTATTGCTCGTGAAAAATTACCTTTGCCCCTGAACGCATCATGGGTGATGTCCACTGCGCCGTCAATGGACACCTGGATCGAATGGCAACGGCGTGTCGACGCCAGAAAGGCGGCCATCTCATTATCGATCAGGGTGCCGTTGGTCAGGATGGAGAAGCGCATTCGACTGGCTACGATGCCGGAAATTATGGCCTTGAGATCGGATCGAAAAAAAGGCTCGCCTCCGGATAGCGTGACATTCATTACGGTGGCTCGCCCCAGTTCCTCAATGAATCGGAGCCATTCGGGAAGCGGAAGATCGGTGCCTACATCGCCGGGTCCCGTAAAATGACTGCAATAGGCGCACCGCAGGTTGCAAAAACTTGTAATTGCAACATCAACGGAGCGCGGCGTTTTCATGACGGGTTCAGTCACGTGATCATCCTTGCATATCATAGGTGGCTAAACCCAGATCGACGGCTGTTTTTATGAAGCCGATGACATGATCTTGCATGTCATCCGGGATTCCTTCTGCCATCTCCCTGATGGTTGATATAATGGATTCCGTGCTGTGATGGCCATCCAGACATTTCCAGATCAGGACGCCGATAGGATTCAAGCCGAAGGCGTTGCCCGTATCGGGATCGAACAAGATGGCCCAATCGTCGAATTCCTCTCGCAGGACGATAGATGGGTTGGCAACGAGATATTTTTCCGTGTTCATCTTTTCATTAATTAATGATCGAAATGGATTTTCAGCACACATTGGCTATTCACAAGTTCTATCTTGACCTCGTCCGCATATTGCTTGACAAGGTATCCGGCGAGACGGACGCCGGCTGTATCGTCATCCAGAATTTCGTCCGGAGAAGGGCAGGCCAGGGGAAATTCCATGGGGATTCCGTGGTAATGGATCGTGATATCGAGATTGAATTCGTCAAAGAAGACATCGGCAATAATCTTTTCGTCCTGTATATTGAGACTGGGGACGGCTTCCAGAAATTCGTTGACGGCCATTTTAGCCTTCTGAAAAACCTCGCTGCGCCCACCCCAGGCAGCACCCTGGTTTTCCATGAAATCAAATATTTTCCGTGAGGAATCGACACCGGGGATCAATTCAAGAAACTCTCGCTTGGAAATGCCGATCCTGAAAAGAAGATTAAGGAACATGGCGAGCAAGGTTGTTACCGCCAGAGAAGAACTGAAAAAGGGCTGTAAATAGGGATGGACGTTACGATAGAGGCTTGGAAAAATGTCCACGCTGATGCCGAAGATGAGCGATATGGCGATAACGAAGGTCTTTCGGATGTCGATCATGCGGGAGGTCATGATCTGGATGCCCGAAATCACCATGAACGATACCATGAATAGAAGTGCTCCTCCCATGACCGGCTTGGGCATGATGCTGAAAATTGCGGTAAGCTTCGGCAAAAAGGCGAGCCCAATGAAGATGCCCCCTGTGAAAAAGGCGATGACGCGGCTTGTCGCTCCTGTGGCCATGGAAAGGCCCACGCTTGCAGCATAGAGTGATTGTCCTAATCCGCCCATCAGCCCACCGAGGATTGAGGCGATGCCGTCGGCAAATGTGCCCTTGCCGATGTTTTCCAGGTCGGGCCGTTTCCATTCGGCGTCGTTGACCTTCTGGCACATGGTCAGGGTGGCGACACCTTTTAAGGTGGAGGCGATGGTGGCGACGAGGATCGGGACTAGAAGCGCTGTATTGAAAGACCAGCTTATATAGGACAGATCGGGGAAAGCTATGATCGGCAGATAGGAAAAACGGTCAATATCGGAAGGCTTTAAAACACCCAGGACATATGCCGCAATATAGCCGATTACCATGCCGATAATAACGGAGTAAAGCCGCAGTTTGCCCTTGCTCCAGACATTCGTGGCCACCATAAAAAAGAGTGTGATGACAGCGACCAGGACATTATTGGTCTCCACGGGATCGTTGATGCTGTTGATACTGAAGAAATTCGTCATCATGATAGGGATGATGTTAAGACCTACCATGGCGAGGACCACACCCGTCACTTCCGGCGGGAAAAGAATTCTTAGCTTATGAATGACACGGGAGAGCAGGCATTCAATAACGCCGGAGACGATAGTAATACCAAAGATGAGAGAGATGCCGCCCGTTGTGCCTGCGAGGATCGATGTGGAAATGAACGTGGGATCGATACCTTCCGTACAGAGGTACCCGCTGCCGAAAGGGCCTTTGCCCAAGGCCTGAATGATGGTGGCGATCCCGCCGGCGATCATCGCCATGCTGATGACGCTGTTGATCAATTCATGAGAACCGCCGACTTCGCGCATCACGATAGTCGCCACGATCAACCCGCTCGTTAAAAAGAAGATGTGCTGAATGGCAAGGATGATAATGATTTGCAGGGGCGGTTTTTCATCAACGCCGTACAGAAGATTCGCCGGTTTAATCGCCATAATGGGAGTCCGTCTCAAGGTTAATATTCATAGCATTAACCATTATCACATTTTTTTGCTTTAGAGAAAAAGATTCGCTTCCACGGTAAAGAAAACATAAATGCCAGAAAACATATAACGCAGCCGACCATAAAGGCATGCTGGAAAGCAATCGTTAAAAGGCCGATAAGATGATCGTCCCCTTGAACCGGCGGTATATGCTTGATGGACAAACCGGATGGAAGGGATAGTGAAAAGGAGCCTTCGAAGATACAGACGCCCAGTACCATGCCGACGTTCATGACCGTACTGTAGATGCCGGAGGCGCTTCCCTGGTGATCGGCAGGCGCAAGAGACATGACGAGGTGGTTGTTGGAAGAGAAAAAGAATCCATAACCGATTGCCAGAAGAATCAGAAATAAGACAGGCGGCATAAGCCCTGGAAGGGTCAGGGTAAACGTAAAAGTCAGGCAGGCCCCTAATGCGATAAGGCAGGCGGTGGAACTGATGACTGAAGGCGAGATGCGGTCGGAGAGCCTGCCGGAATAAAGCCCGATGGGCATGTAAACGATGGAATAGATGAGGATCACGGCGCCGACATATTCCGGCCTCAAGCCCTTCACCATTTCGAGATAAAAGGGCATGAGGAAATTTCCCCCGGAAAGGAGCATGAGGGCCAGCAGGGTTGTTACGTTGGCGAAGGTGAAGTCACGGTTTTCGAAGATTGAAAAATCAAGGATCGGGTCCGCAAAGCTTCTTTCCCGGATCACAAAAAGCGGCAGTGCAACAAGGGCCACTCCTGCCGCCGTTAAGACGAAAACAGATGTCCATCCCATTGTCCGGCCCATAGTGAGGACGAAGATAAAGGCGGAAACGGCGATAAAACTCAAGGCTGAACCCGCCAGATCGAAAGGGGTGTCTTTGATGGAAGCTGACACGTTATCGGCAGGCAGGGCGCGCCGGGCGACGATGACGGCAAAAACACCGACGGGGATATTGATCAGGAATATCAATTGCCAGGAGAAGAAGCCTGTCAGCAGACCGCCCAGGGGGGCGCCGATCATGATGCCCAGGGAGTTCGCAAATGCGCAGATGCCGAAGGCCCATCCTGTATGCTCCACCGGCAGATAATGGGAAATGATGGCAAAAGCGCTTGTCACCATCATGGCGCCGCCGATACCCTGAATGCCACGTGATATGTTAAGGAGAAGGATCGAAGGTGAAAGGCCACAAAGCAAGGACCCCACAGTAAAAAAAACGTATCCGCCGATGAAGATCTTCTTCAGGCCAATCTTGTCGGCCAGTTTCCCAAAGATGAGCATGCTGCCGGTCATAACCAACAGATAGGAGATGATGACCCACGATATTTCTCCCATGTCCACATGAAAGTATCGTGAAATCGTCGGCAGGGATATATTGACGATGTAGCTGTCCAGGCGGACCATGAAGACGGCAAGGGCGACGCTGATGACAATCGAATATCCCTTGCGCTTGTTGTCTATGTTTTTCTTAATATCCACAGGCGTTGATAAGCTCTTTCATGTCTGTGACGATCAGGGAGAGCTATGGCCTGAAAGAATCTTCACGATCACCTGGCGGGTCCTTGGTCCGTCGAATTCACAAAAAAATACGGATTGCCATGTGCCGAGAACAAGGTGTCCATTCTCAATAAAGACGGTTTCCGAAGCCCCGATGAGGGACGCCTTTGCATGGGCCGCGGAATTTCCTTCCATATGCCGGTAACCGCCGCGAAGGGGAACCACCCGGTCGAGGATCATGAGGATATCCCTGGGAACGTCAGGGTCCGCGTTTTCGTTGATCGTGACTGCGGCTGTCGTATGGGGAACGAAGACCTGGCAGATGCCCTCCATCGTACCTTCTTTCCGGAGAATATCGCTTATCCGCTTCGTAATATCGATCATTTCGCATTGTGATGATGTCTTGACGGTAAATGACGGCATGGGTTTACGACCTCGGTGTTTGGTGTTATCCTTCTATTTCGGATTTGATAATGCGACGCTATATTTTCATAGCATAAAATAATGTTCCAATACAGGTTAAACCGCAATCCACCAACAAATATCAGACGAATCGAACGGATCGCAGTAGGGCCTTGGTCTTCCGGATCAGGGATTTTTCCTCAATTTTATCTGCAGATGACACCACTGATACGGGTTGGAAAAATCCAATTCACCTCCAAACCAATACCCTGCTGCTCTTCGTCATATGTGCATTAAAGTTTTTGGGTTTTGGTGGTGGATTTGTTTAGAAGAAATATCCCTTGAAGAATCCTTGATCCTTCGCTAAAGGTCTTTCTCGTTCAGGCACATTTTGATCGTGAAACAGCCAGGAGAGGCGTTATGAAAGATATTACGAAAGATATCATTGAGTTGATCCGCTTAACTTCAACGGATTTGCCTTCCGATGTGGAAGGGGCCTTGCGGGAGGCGTTTCAGCGCGAAGAGACGGGTTCGGCAGCCAGAGGAGCCTTGGAAACCATTTTACAAAATATTGAGATTTCACGGCGGGATTCGACGCCCATCTGTCAGGATACGGGAACGCCTTTATTTTTTGTTTCCGTTCCTGCAGAAAATTCCTTTGCGGGAATAAGACATCAGATTACCGAAGCCGTTATCGAGGCAACCAAACGATCGTATCTCCGCCCGAATGCCGTTGATGCCCTGGCGGAAATCAACACAGGCAACAATGTGGGGGGGCGCGATTTCCCCGTCATACATTTTCAAGAGGCGGCAGGTGACGTGCTGACCATGAATCTTATCCTCAAAGGTGGAGGTAGTGAAAATGTCGGGACCCAGTATGCCCTCCCGAATGCACAACTCCACGCTGCCCGGGACCTGGATGGTGTGCGTAAGGTTGTCCTCCATGCCGTTCAGAAGGCCCAGGGCCAGGGATGTGCGCCCGGAATCCTGGGTGTTGCCATCGGCGGGGACCGCAGTTCCAGCTATGAGGCCTCCAAGGCCGTATTATTGCGGAAGTTGTCCGATTGTCATCAATATCCCGCTCTAGCTGACCTCGAAAGGCGGATTATGGCGCAGGCCAATCAATTGGGCATCGGCCCCATGGGATTTGGCGGTTGTACTACGGTCCTGGGGGTAAAGATTGCGGCCCTTACCCGACATCCGGCAAGCTATTTTGTTACCGTCTCGTACATGTGCTGGGCCTGCAGGCGCCGGCGTATGATTGTTTCCGACGATAAGATCGTCTATGAATAATGGGAGAAGCGGACATGAAAACCATTAACATTCCACTGCAAGATGATGTGATTCGTCCCCTGTCTGTAGGTGATCCGGTTTTGTTGAGCGGCGTGATCGTCACGGGCCGCGATGCGGCCCATAAATGGCTGACGGATCTGTTTATCCGGATGAGTAAAAAGCCATCGGAAGAGGATGGAAGGATCTATGGCGCGCTCCGTCCATTGCTGAATGGCGGCGCCATCTATCATTGTGGTCCCGTTGTCGCCACATTCGAGGCGGAGGAGTATCGCTTCGTAGCTGCCGGCCCTACGACAAGTATAAGGGAAGAGCCTTACCAGGGGGCCGTTATGAAACACTTCAACATCAAGGCCGTCATCGGGAAAGGCGGCATGGGGATGGAAACACTCAAGGCCTGCCGGGAAGTTCCCGCAGTTTACCTCCATGCCATCGGCGGCGCAGCATCCCTGATCGCCCAAACCGTTGTCCGGGTGCTAGGTGTCCACAAGCTTGAATTCGGTATGCCTGAAGCGATGTGGGTTATCGAAGTGAAGGATTTTCCTGCCGTCGTGACCATGGATGCCCATGGTAACAGCCTTCACGAAGATATCGAGAGGCAGTCGCAGCGGATATTGGAAGACCTTATCTGTTGACCGGTTAAGCCGGATTGGTCAGGACATCTTACCCTGCTTGTCGAGAAGATAGGCTGCCATGCCCCTGATGCTGTTGCGGATAAAAAACCATTCGCGCTCCCTGATGTCGGAAGGTAAGGCTGGATAGTCTGCCAGAAGGGGATCTAGCGCAAGAAGCTCATCGAAGACGGATATCAGGAACGATTCATCATTGTGAAGATGAAGTATGTTTCTGATGCAGTGGAGCCATAGTTCAATCTGCCCTGCCGCTTTCGCCAGGATTTCTTGTGGATCGTTCCGGCAGCCATAATGGCCAAAACACAAAAAGCGGGCCGGCAGGACGGATAGTTTTTCAAAAGATGACCGGAATGTATCATACCAAAAAACGGGGGGTGTCGCCGGCCGTAAGTAAAAAGAGCTGGCCATGGGATAGTGAACGCCCGCCATTTCTCCGGCGAACAGGATGTCATCTATGAAGAAACTGAGGTGATGAGGGGCGTGTCCAGGCGTTTCGACGGCGTGGATCTCCGTGTTGCCGATAACCGCTTTCTCAGCAAAGGATAAGGCGTTTTCGGAGACCGGTTCCATGGGGCCATAATCGTCGATAAGAGAACCCAGGACTTTGCGCGATTCTTCCCATAACCGGGCCGGATCCATGAGAAAACGAAAAGCCCTGGGATGGCAGATGAGCCGGGCCTGCGGATAATCGCGGAGGAGCCGGCCTATGCACCCTGCATGATCGATGTGGATGTGGGTCAGTAAAACGGTGTCAATGTGCTTGATTTTTGCGGTTTCAAGAGCGGACTGAAGCATGGGATAGGTGGACTGCGGTCCCGGATCGACGAGAAATACCGATTCTTTACGCATATAAAGCCAGGCGCTGATAAATTGCCGAAAGCCCCGGCGGTCGAGATCCAGATCGATAAGAAAGAGATTATCAGCCAGCTGGTGAATAAAGCTCATGGGTTTTCACTTTGATGTCGGATGTTCCATAGCATAGAATTTATAGCGAACGAATCTATCATATCAAGGATATAAGAGAAAATAGCAGAATATTATCGTACATTGTGATAGCACCTTAGAACTTATATTCTGAATAAGAAGGGAATTCAATAATATCTTATGTTGAACCTCGATTGGCCTGCACTGTTTCATATCGAATGGTCCTTGGCCTTCTTTTTATCCATCCTGAACATATTGTTCATCGATCTTATTCTGTCCGGCGACAATGCCGTCGTCATTGCCATGGCAGTCCGTAATCTGCCCAAGGAACAACGCCGCAAGGGGATTATGCTGGGAACCGGGGCTGCTGTTTTATTGCGGATTGTCCTGGCTTGCTTTGTCATATTGCTGCTTGACCTGAAGTTTGTAAAGCTTGCTGGAGGAATAGTGATCCTCTGGATTGCCATTAAACTACTCATTGAGGGAGAGCCTGGTGAAGGACAAGGAAAGGAGGCGGCAAACCTGTGGCAGGCCATTCAGATCATCCTGATTGCCGATGTGAGCATGTCCCTCGACAATGTCCTTGCCGTTGCCGGGGCCGCCGGCGGCGATCTCTTTCTGCTGATTTTCGGTTTGGCGATGAGCATTCCCATTGTTGTTTTCAGCAGCTCTATCCTGTCAAACCTGATGGAGCGTTTCCCCGTGATTACACTTATTGGAGGAGCTGTTCTCGGAAGAGTGGGCGGGGAGATGATCATGAACGATGCCGTGATCATAAAGTGGCTCCATCCTTCAAGCGCTGTCGATTACGCCTTTCAGGTGTTTTGTGCAGTTGGAGTGGTCATCGCAGCCAAATTGTGGATGAAATGGGGCAGGAAAAAGGGAAGTCGGACGGAATAAATTACGCTTTTATACTTTTGCCAGTTCGAAGGCCCTTACCATCAGCTCTTCCGGAAGCAATGCCGTTTTCATCTGTTCGGTAAGTTCATGAACAGCGAACCATTGGCCGGATGCGCTGGCGACAACCTCCAGGCTGCCGTCGCCTTGTACCGCCGCCGCGCCGCCGGAGGCCCAATAAAGAAGCCTCCCCTTTGGATTGCCCCGGACCCGTTCCCCCCGTCCGAAAAAAATGAGTTTTTCATTGATCGACACAGGCCGGTAATAGGTCATGCTGATCTGGACGGTAACAGCGCCCGCAGCGGTGCGCATAAACCCTGCCCAGCCTAGCGTTTCATCAAGAAGTGCGGCAGTAGGCAGGGGATGGAGAAAGTGTCCCCTATGGAAACTATAGAAACTGTCCTTATATTTCTCATCGAACCCGGCAAAGGAAACGACGATCTTGCCGTTTGTGTCCCAAAGATGAAATTGTCTCCGGAGGCCGGGATAGTCCCTCTCCGTGCCGCAGACAAAACACTTTCGATAAAATGGCAGGAGGATCATGCGATCAAGGACTTGGTCGACGTTACTAGGGAGGTAGGATGAAAAAAGATCTTTTTGTGCTTCGTTTTTTTCACCGTACCGTATGGTAGCGGACATATAAGGTAACGGGTTTGAGCCAACACTGGCCTCGCCCTGAACTCCATCTGCGGACTTCGATATATGGAAGTCCAGAACATCATTAACTTTCAAACCGGCGCCGGCCAGACGGTAATCGACGGTGACGGGATAGTGCCCCGTTTCATGAATCGCAATGTTTTCCAGGGCCATTGCCAGATCCGCGAAAATCCCCATGCTGATACCTCCATGGGGAATTCCGATCCAGCCTTCCATCCGGCTGTCCATCAAGATTGACAATTGAATGCCGTCATCACAAGAAGCGATATCCGCAGTGCTGTAAAGGAACTTGCCGACAAAATCATCTTGTATTATCGAATTAAACATTATGGCCATGCCTATATATTATTCAGCAGCCTGATAAGGCTTTTGTAGCATTATTTCAGCATTTGCGTTATGAGAATAGCATAAAAATGTATCCAAGGCAATTAAGATGCCGATTTATGCAGTTGCCCATCTTTATACAGTTGTCCATCAGGGGATTGATTTGTATCGCCAATTCGAGTATGCACGGAAAATAAATTTTTTGCGAAAGGCGATGAAGATAGATAATAATACATAGGTATGAAGGAGGTCGCAGACAGACCCATGAGTAAAAAAATGATCGGCGTTATTGCCGCAATTATACTGGTGCCGGTAGCGTGTGGTGTCTTATATACCTGGGCGGCCCTTACCTGGAGTTATGCCAAAGGAGAACGGGCCGGATATGTCCAAAAACTGGGGCAGAAGGGCTGGGTATGCAAGACGTGGGAGGGTGAGATGGCGTTGATTACCATGCCCGGAACCGTGGCTGAGAAATTCTATTTCACTGTCCGTGACGAGGCAGTGGCCAAACGCATCAATCAATTGGTAGGAAAGCGTCTGGCCGTTATCTATGAACAACACAAAGGCATTCCTACGAGTTGTTTCGGCGACTCGGAGTATTTTGCAACGGATGTGAAGGTCCTGGAGTAGATATCACTCGATATCTATGCGATCGAAGCGCCGATACAATAAATATCCCAGTATAAGGCAATAGAGAAAAATGTTGATGAGGGGATAAAGGCCGCCCATGCTTGAAAACCCTTCCTCACTGATCATTGAAGCGGCCAACCTTTGCAGGCCGGAAATCTTTGGCCAGCCATAATACAAGACATCCCAGAGAGACACGCCAGTCTTCGTATATGCGTCCTGCTGCATCATCATCTGACCCATCGGGCTTTGACTTACGGCATGGATTCCATCGGCCGCAAAGCCGGCCAACCCGATCCCGATAGCAGAGAGAAACGCGGCAATATCCGGCATCAGAAGAGAGAATAAGCAGACCGCAATAACGACAAAGAGCAGATTGAAACTGCAAAGAAGAGAAGCCATCAGATATTGGGGCATTATCATCCCCATGTTGACGGATGTAATAACGAACAAAACGGTGTGCAGAACTAACATAAATAGAAATGACAAGGCCCAAAGGCCCAGGATCTTGCCTGAAATATATTGCCGCCTGGTCAAGGGCTTAGAGAGAATGGCGGCCTGCATGCCGTTTTCCCGATCATGCCTGAGAACGCCCATGGACAAAAGTGCGGCAACGAACATGGCGCCTGCGGCGATGATCTGAAAAGTGATTTTCGAAATGATTTCAATAATGCTTTTCCCGTCGAGCAATTGTCCGTTCACCTCGTAGTGCCCCTGATAACATCCGCGAACAAGAAACACAAAAAGGGCACAAAGGATGAATATGACGATGAAGCTCTTCTGGCGCGCTTCGTCGGTCAGGACATATTTGGCAATCTTCAGGATGGGATTCTTCATTTTCGTCATAACCCTGCTAACCCTTAACGACGCTGACGAATACATCTTCCAGACTGTCGCCGTCTTTGACAATCGCGGATATCGCATCCTTCACCATCAGCCTGCCTTGATGAATGATGGCCGCCGTATCACAAATCTTCTCGACTTCGGAAAGGAGATGGGAATTCAGGAATATTGTCATCCCGTCCTCTTTCAGCGATTCCAGAAGAAGCCGAACCTCCCTGATTCCGATGGGGTCGAGACCCGATGTCGGCTCATCGAGAATGAGCAGTTTCGGCTTCCCCAAGAGTGCCGCACCAAGGCCGAAGCGCTGCACCATGCCTTTGGAGTATGTATTGGCCCTGCCGTCTTCCCTGCCTTCCATGCCGATCATGTTGATAATCTTCAAGCAGGCATCTGCGCCCTGTCGGAAGTCCATGCCCAGCAATTCCGTGCAGCGCGTGAGGTATTGCCGTCCTGTCAGTTGAGGCGGGATACGGTGATTCTCTGCAAGATATCCGATTGCTGTCCGGCAGGCGGCATTCGTACTGGAGAGACCGTCAATGGATAAGGTCCCCGTGGTGGGCCGGGTGAAGTCGAGGAGCATTTTGACAATCGTTGTCTTTCCCGCGCCATTCGGGCCAAGAAGGGCGAAGTATTCACCCGCCTTGACGGAAAACGAGACATGGTCAACGGCCGTAATGGTCCCGTATTGTTTGGTTACATTGTTCAACTCTATCATATATGACCCATCATGCCGGAAAGAAATCTAATTACGTATCAACCAACGGACTGGACCGTATAGGAAATTACTTAAATCTGTCAATGAAATATTGGCCATGTGGCCATATGAGGTATCCCAATCCCCAATAATTGCGATACCTCACTTCCCAAAGGTCTTTTGATTCTATCAATATTTCTTATGATTTATGGTTTATCTGGTATGTGCAGCTTATAAAAAGGAAAAAAATGCATTCAATGTTCGTATAGCAATCCATTGCCGATGTTATCGGGATTATCGAAGCCCTAAATCAGGGTAACCCTTATGGCAAATCTCCTTGTTCTGCAATAATATGTATATCATAATATTTATGGTTGCGCCGGTTAACTGAAGTACTCTGAATTCGGTGAATATACTTAAACTTAGCAGCAGTTCTTTTGATCCATATTCATATATTTTTTTTATCTATGCATGCTGCCATTCAATCTCCAATCATTATGATGTCCCTGAATCGACAGGCCTATGAAGATAGGCTAAGCGCAGAACATGACTGTGAAATCAACTAGAAGGAAGAACTTGTAATAATTGGTCTTCATGAGAAATTTAACCTCGCTCAAGGAAGTGCAGTGAAGGGAACTGATTTCAATTCAGGCAGAACAGTTAAAAGATCTTAAGTCATTTGGTCGATGACTTGAAGAATAAGTAAAAGTATTTAGTCTTCGTAGTAAATCTCAATATTTATAGAGCCGAGAAAATAATGATAAAAATATTATCATGGTTGATTGTTTTAATATTCACCCTACCTTTTGTTTTACAAACCTATGCATTAAAACCATTTCTTGGGAGAAAAAAAGCAATTCGAATTGTAGGAAAGCAACTAACAGTGGCAGCCGTATTAGTAGCTAAATTAATGGTCCCTCGAATAAATTCAAAACTGGATTTTTCAATATTTAAAGAAAAGATCAAAAGGAACTTTGTATTTTTCGAGAAGCTTCTGCGATTAAGAATTGCAAATGAAACGCAAGATAAAATTGAATTTAGATTTCAGTTTTGTCCTGTCACAAGAATGCTTACAATATTTGGACTGCAGGAGCTATGTAAATACTCATGTGCAGGAGATTGGAAGCTTGCAAAGGAAAATAAGGAATATTGGACGTTCACAAGAGAACAAACAATTGGAACAGGTGGGTTATATTGCAATCATACGTACTCAAGAAAACGATAAAAGATAGAACAACAAGAAAGAATTCATTGGTGCATGGCCAGCATCGCCCGGTTTGAAATAATTTGTAGTAAATATTATGGATTGCATGCAAAGACTGAGGCCATAAATAAACAAATGAAATCGAGGCGGTTAAAGTAGAAATTTTCCCGGCATGATCTGAACAACTTGCTCAAAAGGAGGCCGCCGTATTTTTTTCAAATCCCAGTAGTAAGGAGTTTGGATGCTCTGAATCAGGGTTTTACCGATGGAAAAATACCCTTGCTGTACATTAATTATGACAAATGTTTTTTAAACAGCAAAAAGACTTTGAAACAAGGAGAACTTAATAATGAAGAAAATATTGCTTTCAATGCTTTTGACTATTGTTTTTGCCGTACCTTCGTTTTCGCAGATGGCAGATATGCCCATGAAGGCCCAAGGGGGACACGCGATGGAGATGGGGCATATGGAAAAGATGAGTAATATGACCGGCATGTGTCTCGGTCATGCCGATAAAATGGGGCTTACCGATGACCAGATTAAGCGAATCATGCCCATCCATAGGGAAATGGAGAAGAAATACGCCCGATTCAATGCTGACCTAAAGATTGCCGAAATTGATCTGATGGAAATCATGGATGTGAAAGATTTTGACATAAAGAAGGCTAGCGCTATGGTTAAGAAAATCGGAGACATAAAAACATCTAACCATATTGAGATGTTAAAATCCATGAAAGAAATGCATTCAATCTTAACAGATGAACAGTTTAAAAAAATGAAGATGATAATGCACCCGATGATGTGTGGCAAATGCTCGGCTAAAAAGATGATGACTAAATAGTCAAGATGGCTAAAGGAGGTTATCCCGATGACACGATATTGTGTTGACCCCGTCTGTAAGTGCAAATTGGAGGAAGAAAAGGCAGATCACAGCAGCGAACATGATGGGAAAAAGGTCTATTTCTGCTCAGTGGAATGTAAAGAAGAATTCGAAAAGAATATCCAGGAGTATATGACCGAAAATATGAGGACCGGCGCTTAGCAGGCTGTTGAAAAACTCGTTTTGGGGCAGGCTGTTCAACAGCTTGTCACGGACCATACGAGTCGAAAAGTGAAATCCAATTGGCGGAACTCCAGGCCGGGGCGCCGGTCGACTGCAAAGGGAAAGATGCCGCGGCTATCTTGAAGGACGTCGATACCAGCGGAGACAGGACAATCGACGCTACAGAAAATGAAGTTTCCTGTCGAAAATGGACAGTAAGGCAAACCTGTCGGGCGCCCAATCGATAGGAGCCCCACCTTCAGGTCCGCCTCCGGGAGGTGCACCTCCGGCCAAGGGTGGATCGGGTGCCGGATCTTCGGCCGATTCGGCTGATGAGGTCTATGATTCAAGCGATACGAACAAAGATGGCGTCGTTTCTCTTCAGGAACTATTGGCAGCCGAAGATGAAGAATCGCTGAAGACGGGGATTCAGGATCTGCTAAAGACCCTTGCCGTCAATGCCCAATCCTACAACGAGCAGGGTGACGGTGTCATCGATGTTGCAGGGGGCGTGGTCGACACGGTGGTGTAAAAAAAAAAGGCCCCCGGCAAAACCGGGGACCTTCAGGCTATTCCTCATCATCAGAGCAGCAGTCCGAAATATCGCAGGCGAGGCTTAGAAAAATACCCATCGATTCAGACAGGTTTCTTATGATCTGGCTGTAAGCAACCTTTTCCTCCGCTGTTTTGGCCTTGGACATGGCCTTCAGATTGGCCTCCAGTTCTTTACCGATGTACTCCATTACTTTTTCCGGGTTCATGTTCTATCGATTCCTTTCTGTGTCGTATTGAATGACGGTACCATACAACGATAACGGCCGTTATCCAAGGATATTTTTTCTTGTTTCATAAGACGTTCGAGATGTTTCTTCATGAGGGCCCGTTCGCATGATTCGAAAAATTCGAGAGGTTCCCGGGGCTTTCCGTAGACGATCCATTGATTACAAATCTCATTCAGCGTGAGTGGTTCGGCAAGGGCCGAGAGGAGCCTGTTTTCTCTTTCGTAAATTACCCCCTCATAGGCCTGCCATTTTTCCAGTGGAAGTGCGTCGAAAATACCCCTTTCATGGGAAGTGATCCAGATCTTGGCGGGAAGGCCTTTCAATCGCCGGAGGGAAGAAATAGTGTCATCGATGCTGGAACTGTGGTCGCCATACCAGGGGCCGAAGGGGGTCAGATCGTAGTCGGCGAGAAAGAGGATCTCCGGCTCGCGGAAATAGAAAGCCAGGTGTCCCGGCGTATGCCCTGGTGCGGGGATCAGGTCTATTGTAAGGCCGTCAAGGCAAATGGTCTGCCCGCCTTCCAGGCAGCCGGCCGGTGTTCGGGGCCGAAAGTGAAATTGCTCGATCATTACTTTCTGCCAATAAGGAAATTCGGTTTCGATGTCATAACCGGCCAGGAGATGTTCTATGCCGGATAGAGGCAGGGCATCGGCCTGAGAGATGAACAGGGGCAGATGGTCGAACAGGTCCAGGTCTTTGAAATGGTCTTCATGCCAATGGCTGAGCCAGACGGCCTTCACGCTCCCTTCATGTTTCAACTGCTTGAGGCGTTCCCGGTTCGAGCCGGGATCGATGAGGATTCCTGATTCCGGTAGAAACAGAGAGTGGCAGAAAGGATACCGGCCGCGATTATCGCCGGGAAGGAACCACACCGGGCCTAAATGATTTTCTGATAGCTTCATGCAATTTCTCTAGTTGGTAGGGAGCCGGTAAGTCAAGAAATTAATCCCATTTAAAATTAGATGGCTTGCCATTTGAATTGATTTGGTCAATACAGCTCCGGACATGATGCTTCCTGCTACCATTCAACCCCCATAGAATTACAATTTCTTTTACTCTCAAAAGATGGGTATTATGGAAGAACTTGCTGGAATATATTCCTGATTTCGTGAAAGAGCCCCGGCATGATTGTCCATGAGCCATGTACGGCCGGAACCATTACAAGAAGATGTTGAAGAACCTGACAGGAGATGAAGATGAAAGAGCAGATTATCCTGATAACCGGTTCGAGTTCGGGAATCGGCAGAGAAACGGCCTACCGCTTTGCGAAAGAAGGCATGAAACTCATCCTTACTTACTTCAGAGGGAAGACGCGTGGTGAGGCCGTTGAGAAACGGTGCCGGAAGCTCGGTGCAGCAGATTTACTTCTCCTCAATCTCGATGTGACTTCAAGTTCAAGTGTAACTGCGGCCGCCCGGTAGATAAAGAGCCGTTACGGCGCTGTCGATTTTCTTATCAACGATGCCGGCGTCGGGGTCTTTGCACCCTTCCGGGAACAGACGATCAAGGATATTGAGCGCCAGATCAGGACGAATTTTGAGGGGCTCATCAGAATGACCCATGCCTTTATCCCTCTGGTGAAAAATGGGATTGTGAATGTCGCCAGCGCAGCCGGTAAGGAGGCCTATGAAAATATGTCGGTCTACTGCGGCACGAAATTTGGTGTCCGGGGCTTCACGCAGGGCTTGGCAATTGAGCATCCCCGTCTGAATATCTGTTGTGTGAATCCCGATGAGACGGCTACGCACCTTTCTGGCTATCAGGGGAGGCCCCCCGAAGAGGTGGCGGAAGTCATCTTTCGTGTAGTTTCGGGAAAAATAAAATGCGATGGGGGAGGAGACGTGGATGTCTGGGATGTGATGGGTAAATGAGAATTAATAAAAAATGTCCTCCGTATCTATTCGTAAATATTGTATTATTTCACTGGTTATCCATTCCTCTTGACGTTTCATAACCTATACCCTATAGTCCGCCGTCAAAATAGTGAACCAATCAAGGAGGAATCAATTATGAAAATTATCCTTTTAGGAGCCCCCGGCGCAGGGAAGGGCACCGTGGCCAAGTTGCTTACGGCCTATGACGGGTCCGTGCAGATATCGACGGGGGATATCCTGCGGGCGGCTGTGAAGGAAGGATCGGCGTTGGGAAAAGAGGCAAAAGGGTACATGGACCGGGGCGATCTGGTCCCCGATTCATTGATCATGCAGATCATGGAGGTCAGGCTCCAACAGTCCGATTGTCAGAAGGGCTTCATTCTGGACGGATTTCCCAGGACCATTCCCCAGGCCGAGGCATTAAAGGTCCTCATGGAGAAGATCGGCATCAAACTGGATTTTGTAGTAAATCTCGAAGTGCCCCGTGATGTTATCCTTGACCGTCTGACGACACGGCGGACCTGCTCCAATGGCGATTGCCAGGAGATCTACAATATCAAAAGCAATCCTCCCAATGCAGACGGCACTTGCAAGAAGTGCGGCAGCCCGACGATTCAGCGCGATGACGAGACGGAAGAGGCAATCAATTTCCGTCTGGAGACGTATCAGCAGAAAACCTCCCCTCTGATCAACTTCTACGACAAAGAGGGCCTCCTGAAAAACTTCGAATCCATCAGCTCCAAAGACACAGTGGAGGCCGTTAAGGCCGTCCTGACAGGTAAATGAAGATTACACCCCCTGACTGGGAATTGAATGAACAACAGCGGGCCGTCGTCGAAGAAGCGGGCGGTCCGCTTCTCGTTTTGGCAGGTGCGGGGAGCGGTAAAACAAGGACCCTGACCTACCGGGTTGCGTGGCTTTTGGCATCGGGTGTCAGCCCGGACCGGATTCTCGTGGCCACCTTTACGAATAAGGCTGCACGATCAATGTTGTCCCGTGTCGGCAGCCTGGTCGGCAACGACGTCAATCTCTTCTGGGGCGGGACATTCCACGCCATCGGCCACAAGGTGATCCGCCGCCATGCTGATCTGCTGGGTTTCGACCGCAGCTTCTCGATTATCGACAGCGAAGACGGCAGACAGATGATGAATACGTGCATTGCCGAAACGGTGGAAAATTCCACGCCCAAGTTTCCCAAGGGTGACGTCCTTCGCGACATGGTCAGTTTCGCCGTCAACACAGGCAGGACGCTTGCAGAGGTGATAGATGATCGATATCCGCACTTTTCCTATTGTTACGATGACATTTGCCATGTGGCCAAATACTATGAGGAACGGAAGCGAAAACTCAACGTCATGGATTTCGATGACCTTCTCCTCTTCTGGCGGCAGTTGCTCATAGAGCACCCTCACATCATGGACCTGTATGCCGAGCGGTTTCTCCATATCCTTGTCGATGAATACCAGGACACGAATCTGATACAGGGCGATATCACGGACCTTCTGGCCGGGCGGCACCGCAATATAATGGTCGTCGGCGACGACTCCCAAAGCATTTATTCCTTTCGGGGCGCCAATTACGCCAACATCATGAGCTTTCCCGAGCGCTATCCCGACTGCCGCACGTTCCGCCTTGAGATAAATTACCGATCAACGCCGGAAATCCTCAATATGGCCAACCTGACCATCCAGAATAATATCAATCAATTTCCCAAGATTCTCCGTGCCGTCCGGGGACAGGGCGTCCGGCCCGCCCTGGCTGTAACCCGGAATGTGGGGCAACAGGCGGATTTCGTTTCTCAGCGGATCATCGAACTGATGCATGAAGGAGTTCCCTTGAAAGAGATGGCCGTGTTGTACAGGGCTCATTATCATTCCATGGAAGTTCAGATGGAACTGACCAGGCGAGGCATTCCCTTCGAACTTCGCTCGGGCATCCGGTTTTTTGAGCAGGCACATATCAAAGATGTCGCCGCTTATATGAGAATCCTTGTCAATCCCCGCGATGAACTGGCATGGAAAAGGGCACTCGGCCTCTACGACAAGATCGGTCGGGTCACTGCGGACAAAATCTGGAAGGCCATAGCCGCAAACGATCAGCCCCTTTTATATTTCATTTCCGATGAATACGAAAAAAAAGTCGGTAAATCCGTCAAACCCGGCTATGCACAGTGCCGGCGGCTCCTTTCGGATCTGAGCGTCCTGGCCGCCGATCCAAATCCCGCCCTGGTCATCGATCATGTCATGAAGAGCGGATATCATGAATTTCTCCAATCCACCTATACGGATTATCAGGGTAGGGTGGAAGACCTTAATCAACTCGCCAGCTTTTCTTCACGTTTTGAATCCATGGAGGAATTTTTGAACGAAATGGCCCTATTGACCGGCGTGACGGAAGAGGGAGACGAAGAGAAGATCGATAAAGACGACAAGGTGATCTTAAGCACGATTCATCAATCTAAGGGGCTGGAATGGCAGGTGGTTTTCCTTATCTGGTGCGCAGACGGCATGATTCCCCTGAACAGGGCCTTGAACGACCCCGAGGGGGAGGAGGAAGAAAGGCGGCTCTTTTACGTGGCAACGACCAGGGCCAAGGACCAGCTATACCTCTCATACCCCACGGTGGAATATGCCCGTGGTGGCGGTTATCTGCCCGTCAAGCCCTCACGCTTCATCAAGGAACTCGTTTCACCTTTGCAGGACGAGTCGGCATCGCCCATAGAGCGGTGGTTTGTCGATGGAATATGAATGAATGGTTATGAAGCCCTCTTTTGAACAAAGGGGGGTTGGGTGGATTTTCCATCAGTCTGTTTAATTATGCCCATTGGGGACGACATCTTCATCCTTCATCTTCCAGAAGATGGAATTCGGGTTGGCCATGGGGTCCTTCACACACGATGGGCAGAAATAGACAGGAACGACGTTTCCGCACCCCCCACCCACCAATTCGAAGATGGCGCACTTGTCACACAGAGCCGTTTTACAACCGTTACAGGTCGTATATACCTTTTCGCTCCGGCACGCCGTGCAGACCTGATCCATAGCCTGATGTCCTGATTGTCTCGTTGTTATGTCTGGAGTTGTCTGGAATTTTGTCATTAAGTGCAATTTCTTGTACAAAAATTAGCACAAAGCGTCCTTTAACTCAAGCCGGATTAAAAACAGCAGAATTTACGGAGGGGGAACAATCAATTTACTTGAGATAATAAAAGTAGCTTTTCTGACAATAGCTTGTTAAACTTTGTTACTAGAAGAGATTTTTTTCAAAATAAAAAATATGATGCAATAGGCAGGAGCTTCATATGGACCTTGGCGATACCGTCGTTGTGGATTACCCGCGGCATCCATTTTATCAACGTATGGGAAAGATCATCGGCCGTCGTGGTGAATATGCGGCAGGCGATCCCTGGTTCCTTATTTATGTGCCTTCCCATATGCGCAGTTTTCTCGTTCCCCAATCAATGCTATGCCTCAGAAATGATATCAACGTTGAAGTCTTCGTTGATCGCCGGGAATGAGTTCTTGAGACAGATTGTTGAAAAATGCCCATCTGCTGCGTTGCGCTGCAAGCCTCGTCAATCGACATACTTCTATGTACGCCTCATTCCTCACCTTTTGCGCGCCTTGCTTCTGAACATTTTTGAACAACCTGCTGACTAGAATGAGACGGCCATCTTTTTCGTGATATTGTCGGCGATCCAATGCGGGTCCCACCATTCCGTCGGGTTGACGAACTGTCCGCCGACGAGGACGGAGAAATGAAGATGATCGCCGCCCGCCAGACCCGACAAGCCGCTGTTGCCTATCATTTCTCCCCGTTTCACGCTCTGACCGTTTTTGACCGTAATATTGGACATGTGGCCGTAAAGAGTGGAAATCCCATAGCCGTGGTCGATCATTACCGCATTGCCATAAATGCCCAGATATCCTGCCAGGACGACAACCCCGCTATTTGCGGCTTCGATAGGCGCGTTGGCTAGGGAAGCGAGATCAACACCTAGATGAATACTGTCTCCGATCACTTTTCCATTGTATGTCCACGTCCGTTTATCGCCGAACTGGGCCATGGGCGAGGCATCCTTCATCCGTAGAAAAGTATCCTGCCAGAGTTGCCGGGCTTCCGATTTCTGACATGCAGCCTGGATGGTCTTCGTGTTTTCTAATCTCAGCGTTGTGTTTACATAGATAAAAATTTCAACCGGCGGTTTGTCCCGAAGGGCGGGATTGATGGGTAGAAACTCGGGCATTTTCCGCTGCAGAAAGCTATCGGAAAGAGCCATTTTATCGCTACGGAACTTTTTCTTCAACAGGAGCCTGGGTATGCCAGAAATGGTTTCATTTCCCCCCTGGTCCCGGGCATAAATCTTGATGTTTCCTCCTCCTGCCGGTAGTTCAATGGGAAAGGCGAAATAGGCGATGTAGCAAGGTTTTCCCGAAACGCTCGTAGGATAGGCGGGAAAGAACACGTCATCAACCTTGACACCGGTGGTGCTGACCGGTTTTGACGTTCTGTAGAGAATCATGCACGTTCCACCCGGGTTAATATGGTTTGTCGGTGTAAGAAGAAATATCTGGGGTGGAATGACATCTACATTGATAATTTTGCCCAAGGTTGTGATATTTTTCCAGAGGGCGTTGTCGTTTACAGTGATGGTCAGAACAGCGGGCCCATCATGTAATTTAAGGGCAATGGGGTCGATGGTGACAGGGACGGTTTTATGATGTGGGGCATTGCCGCTTTCATTGATCGCGGCTATCGTACGTATTTGATTATCTTGAGCGATGGTTACCGTGGCCTGACCGATACCGCTTTGTGTGTCCGTGAAGGTGACCTCAAGTATACTTCGTTGTCCGATGGCGGTTATATCGTAAGACAGCTTAATCTCCGGCTTGCCTATTTCACCGTAGCTGTTGAAAAACCACCAGCCGAAACCGGTAAAGAGGATAAGTATTGCTAAAATAAAATATATCTTATATGTTTTCATAAAAAGCCTCGTTGGATAAAGTGACGAGGGACATATAGAGATTTTATCTTGTTTTTGCAAGATAAAAGAGAGAATTAACAACTTGATCTATGGGATTATTTCTTGATATATTTTCTACGGATTGTCACAGATGGCAGGCTTCTCCGGCCATTCTGAAGACCCGTAAAAGGATGTAAGATATGATTGAGGGAAAAAATATCGTACTTGGCATTACCGGCGGGATCGCTGCTTATAAATCGGCTGAACTGACAAGGGCGCTGGTCAAAAAAGGGGCAAAAGTACGTGTGATCATGACGAGAAATGCCACAGAGTTTATCACGCCCCTGACCCTGCAAGTATTGTCCGGGCACCCTGTATTCACGGACATGTGGCGCCAGGATGTCTATGACATCAACCATATCTCCCTGGCTGAATTTGCGGATCTTCTCATAATAGCTCCGGCTACGGCCAATGTTATCGGTAAGATGGCCATGGGGTTAGCCGATGATCTTCTTACGACAGTGGTCATGGCAACTCAAGCGCCGGTTCTGGTCTGTCCCGCCATGAATGTGAACATGTACCTCAATGAAATCGTTCAAGAGAATATGGAGAAGCTCAAGGCGAAACACTTTGGGTTTATTGCGCCCGGCTATGGGGAATTGGCCTGCAAGGTCGAAGGCGTCGGCCGGTTGGCCGATATCGATGATATCATGGAGGCCGTTGAATCTGCCCTGACGCCGAAAGATCTCATCGGCGAGCGGCTTTTGGTAACGGCTGGCCCCACCCGGGAACCCTTCGATCCGGTCCGGTTCATCAGCAATCATTCGTCCGGAAAAATGGGCTATGCCCTGGCTATAGCAGCCCGCAGGCGAGGCGCCGATGTAACACTCATCAGCGGGCCCTCGGCGTTGCCGGTCCCTCAGGGTGTCACATTTCTTTCCGTTACAACCGCTCAGGAAATGCGGGATTGTGTGGTAAAACATTTTGAGAATGCGACGGTCGTGATCAAGGCGGCTGCTGTCGCCGATTACCGGCCCTGTCAACAGGCAGTGCAAAAAATCAAGAAGAAGGCGGGTCCTATGGTGCTTGAACTCGAACGAAATCCCGATATTATTGCCGAGATTGCTAAAAACAAAGGTCACCGCATTGTTGTCGGCTTTGCCATGGAGACGGAAAATATCCTGGAAAACGCTCTATCGAAGCTCAAGAAAAAAGGACTCGATTTTATCGTTGCAAACGATCTGCGTGAGGCGGGAGCCGGATTCCAGTGCGATACGAACGTTATCAAAATTCTTGGCGAAGATGGCAATACGGAGGCATTGCCCATGATGGACAAACTCGATGCCGCAAACTGCATCCTCGATCGATTAAAAAGATATCGGGACAACCGCCATGGATGACAGGATAACAAGAGACGATGAGCGGCAGGCGTTGCAACAGCTGGTCCATGAGGTACGCAGCCATCTGGATGCGATGGAAAGCTTCCCCGCTCTAAAACGGCGCTTGGCCTGGCGAGGGACAGGTATGCCAGAGACCGGTATAAAGGCTGAACGGCCTTCGTCTGTCATGGCTGATGTCCATCCTGTGGTGGCTGGGGCGGTCATGCCGGATACTGGAAATAGTGTTGGGCCGAAGGAAGGCCCTTTGACTCTCGACATCGTGAGAAGGGAACTGGGCGACTGCCGGCGTTGCGGCCTTCATGGGCAGAGGAATAACATCGTTTTCGGCGAGGGCAACCCATCGGCATCCCTGGTGTTTGTCGGAGAGGCGCCCGGAGCAGATGAAGACGCCCAGGGACGGCCTTTCGTGGGCCGTGCCGGCCAGCTTTTGACCAAGATCATCGAGGCCATGAAGCTCAATCGTCAGGATGTCTATATTTGCAATATCCTGAAATGCCGGCCACCGGGAAACCGGAATCCCAAACCTGATGAGATAGAGGTTTGCGAACCCTTTCTTATCAGGCAATTGAATGCGATCCGGCCTAAGGTGATTTGTGCCTTGGGAACCTTTGCCGCTCACACGCTGCTGAAATCGGAGACGCCCATTACGATTCTGAGGGGCCGCTTCCATAGGTATCAAGGCATCGATCTTATGCCGACCTATCATCCCGCTTATCTGCTCAGAAATCCGTCCGCCAAGAAACTTGTCTGGGAAGACGTTCAAATGATCATGAAAAGGCTTGAGGAGATAGAAAATGAGAGCTCCCATGGTCCGTAAGGCTTTTATCGCCGCCGTTGTCCTTACCATCATTGCTTTTTTTACCGTATCTCTAATATTTCCGCACCCTGTCGCCGCTTCCGGCGGGAAGGTCCCGGAGTTCAACCTCATTACTGTAAACGGCGCCATTACCCCACCCATCGCCGAGTATTTCATCCAAAGTATTCAAGAAGCTCATCGTGAAGGGCGTCAGGGCCTGATTGTTCTACTGGATACACCGGGTGGTCTCGATCTGGCCATGCGGGATATTGCCAAAGGGATACTCAACGCCCCCGTTCCTGTTGTTGTCTTCGTTTATCCATCAGGGGCTCGGGCTGCCTCTGCTGGTGTAATTATTACCGTTGCGGCTCATGTAGCCGCCATGGCGCCGGGGACGAACATCGGCGCCGCCCATCCCGTTTCCTTAGGCTTTGGCGGGGAAGACAAAACGATGATGAAAAAAGTCGAAAACGATGCAGCCGCCTATGTGCGAGGCATCGCCAAAAAACGGGCTCGAAACGAGGAATGGGTGGAGAAGGCTGTGCGGAAAAGTGAATCCATTACAGCAGAAGAAGCATTGCAGCATCAGGTTATCGATTTCATTGCCCCTGATGTCCCAAGCCTTCTTGCCAAGATAAATGGGCGGGAGGTCATGGTAGGTGACAGTAAAATAATTCTGAATACGGTGGGGGCCATCGTCCATGACAAGAAGATGGGGCACCGGCAGAGGATCCTGGCGGCATTGAGCGATCCGAATATCGCCTACATCCTCTTTCTTATTGGTCTGGCAGGCCTCTATTTTGAATTTTCGACACCAGGCATGATCCTTCCAGGCGTCGTCGGCGGCATTTCCCTCATCCTGGCCTTTTTTGCCATGCAGACACTGCCTGTCAATTATGCCGGTGTCTTGCTGATCCTGTTTGCCGTCATCCTTTTTATTGCCGAGATGAAGGTTATAAGCCATGGTATTCTGACCATGGGCGGCATTATTTCCCTGTGTGTCGGATCACTGATGCTGTTCAATTCGCCTGACCCGTCCATGCGGGTTTCCTATCAGGTGATGATCCCCGCTCTGGTTGTGATCATCTCATTTTTCATCGGCGTCATCCTCCTTGTCGTCAGGGCACAACGCAGACGGCACATTACGGGGAAAGAGGCGATGGTCAATATGGAGGGGCGGGCCGTAACAGATATAGACATGGAAGGCAAAGTGTTCGTCCATGGAGAGTATTGGCAGGCGAAATCCGATTCACCGATAACGGCCGGCGCCCTGATCAAGGTGGTCGAGATGGACGGCCTGACGCTTAAAGTGACGGAGATTAAGCCGTAATAGCTTGTTTAGAAACTCATTTTGTACAGGCTGTTCAAAAGCTTGTCCCGTACTTGATACGGGATGCCCATATGCAAGGCGAGCAAAAGCTGAGGAATGAGCGTACATAAGAAGTGCGTCGATGTAGCCTGCCTCGGCGAAGGCCGGGGAGACTTGCGGCGCAACGCAGCAGATGGGCGTTTTTCAACAGCCTGTTGACGGTATTCAAATTTAACAGAGAAATCAAGGAGGGTCATGGCCATGGGAGTATCAATTCCGATTTTATTCATCATTTTTCTTGTCGTTATGTTTCTTGCGTCAGCCATCAGGATTTTGAACGAATACGAGCGGGCGGTAATTTTTCGTTTGGGCAGGATCATCAACGTAAAAGGGCCGGGCTTGATTATCCTGATCCCCGTCATCGATAAGATGGTCAAGGTGGATATGCGGACCATCACCATGGATGTGCCGCCCCAGGATGTCATCACTCGGGATAACGTGTCCATCAAAGTCAATGCTGTGGTGTATTTCCGTGTCATGGACGCAAATTCGGCCGTAACCCAGGTGGAGAATTTCCTCTACGCCACGTCTCAATTGGCCCAGACGACCCTGCGGAGCGTCTGCGGGCAGGTGGAACTGGATGAAATCCTTTCGGCCAGAGAGAAAATAAACCTCCATCTCCAGGAAATACTCGATCGAAGTACAGATTCCTGGGGTATCAAGGTATCCCTCGTTGAAGTCAAGCAAATAGACCTTCCCGAGGAAATGAAACGGGCTATTGCCAAACAGGCGGAGGCTGAACGTGAACGGCGCGCTAAAGTCATAAATGCCGAAGGGGAATATCAGGCGGCACAGAAGCTTATCGAAGCGGCACGCCTCATGGAAACGGAGCCTATGTCCCTTCAGCTTCGTTATCTTCAAACCCTGAATCAGATTTCCGGGGAAAACAATTCCACGATCGTCTTTCCTATTCCTATCGATTTGTTTAAACCGTTTATAAATAAGGGATAGAGATGAGAGCAGAACCCATTTTCAATGAAGGAGGTAGAAATTGGAAAAGAAGGAAAAAATGAACATCCTGACGGGCGGGATGATCTTGATCGCCCTGGGTGTTCTGATTATCCTCAACAACACGAATATATTTACATTCGCAAGAAGTTGGCCTGTTCTGCTGATCGTTATTGCCGCCGGCACCCTGCTTCAACGGATCAAGGATATCGGCGGCTGGATTATTATGGCTGTCGGTTTGCTGTTCCTGTGCATGGATAGTCTGAATATGCGGCTAGACATTATGTGGAAATATTTTCTTCCCGTTTTGCTCATCGTCATCGGGGCGAACATCCTGATGAAGTCCCGGAAAAAGTGAACTTGGAAATAAAAACGGTTTATTATGATTAAAGTTCAGATGATGACGACCGATATAGCTCTAGCAGGCTGTTGAAAAACGTCCATCTGCTGCGTTGCGCTGCAAGCTTCGTCAATCGACGTACTTCTATGTACGCCTCATTCCTCAGCTTTTGCGCGCCTTGCATCTGGGCATTATTGAACAGCCTGCTTAAGATCGAGTATTTCAACAACCTTCTAGAGAAGCATCATGAAAGAGGCGCGTGAATTGATCGTACCATCAATCTCTGGATATTATGCAGGTTCAAGGATTGATGATATGAATCCATCGGGCTTAAGGAAGACGGACCAGTTATAGAAGAGACCTGAAAAATGGGCATATTAAATATAAAAGATCTTAAAGCGGATATGGTACTTGCGGATGATTTGAAAGACCGCAGCGGTAGGCTTCTCATAACGAAGGGGACGGTGCTGGACGAAAAGCATTTGAAGATATGTAAGATGTGGGGAGTTATTGAAGCAAATATCGAAGGGGTTTCGACGGAGGAGGTCAATGCTTCGGCAGTGAATGAACTGAGTGATGCATTGGTCAGTGCTGCCACTAAATCCGTACACAAACGTTTTTATCTTACCGATATGGAGCACCCGGCGATTCAGGAATTGGTCCGCCTTTCCATTTTGCGAACGGCGGAAGGTCGGAAGATCGATCATGACAATTATCGCGAAGTATATTGGTTTGAGCAAGAAATTGAGGATATGGAGCGCAAGAAACCCCTCAATATTCGCCCTGATGAATTAATCAATGATCAAACGAAGCTGGCGACCTTGCCCGGTATCTATCATCAAATTCTCGATGCTATTTCCAAGCCTAATAGTTCCGCCCATGACATAGAAAACGTTATCAGCAAGGATCCGAGCCTTTCTGTCCGCCTGCTGAAGATCGTCAACAGTGCCTTTTATGGATATCCTTCAAAAATAGATACCCTGTCCCGTGCCGTAAACATCGTCGGAACGAAGCAACTGAGCACACTGGCCATTGGTGTGAAGATCATCTGCGCGTTTAAAGATATTCCCTCGGAAATCGTGAATATGAAAATGTTCTGGAAACACAGTATTTTATGTGGTATATGCGCCAGAATTCTTGCCGGATATAAGAATATCCAGAACACAGAACGCATGTTCGTGGCTGGTCTGATCCACGATATCGGCCGCCTGGTCTTGTATAATTACCTGCCTCGTGAATCCTGTTATATTATGATGCAGGCAAGAAAAAATAAACATCTGCTTTTTCAGGAAGAACGGAACATGTTTGGCATCGACCACGCCATGATCGGAGGGCAACTCCTAGCAAAGTGGCAAATGCCCATGTCTCTTGAGGATACGGTACAGCACCACCATGATCCTCAGAAATCGAAGAACCGTCTGGAGTCTTCAATTATCCATCTTTCTGATATTATCGCCAACACGATGGGTGTCGGCACAAGCGGTGAAAAGCTCAGTCCGCCGTTGGATCCGGAAGCATGGAGACAAATCGGTCTGACTTCTAATGTGCTATCCTTAACGATCGATCAGGCCGATCACCAATTGGACAGTATTTTTGACCTAATCTATATTGATGAAGGTTCACGACAAAAGAAATATTAAAAAATCATATCTTGAGGAACGTGTCAAACACCTTGAAGATGTTGAACGCTTCGTGATTGACGCCCTTGAGATGGCTGCCTCCCTGGGAGATTTTCAGCATAGCATCAACAGATTTCTTGACGTTTCCGCCATCCTCCATGACACAAAAATCAAGATTGAGGGATTGATACCCTTTGAAGCCATCGCGTTTTACCTCGTAGATGAAAACACCAATGATTTCGTCATGAAGGATATTAATAACGAACGTTACAGGGCTTATGTCCAGGGTGAGGTTGATGCCTTTATCGAAGATGGCACTTTCGCGTGGTCCTTGCGTGAAAGACGGCCCGTTATCATGACGGCGGGTCAACAAAGAAAATTTCTGCTCCACGTTATGGCAACGGCGGCGCGAATCCGTGGTATTTGCGTCTGCCTGTTGCCCGAAGACAGTGGCCCTATCCAGAACGTAACTCTCTCTTTATTTTCCATCATCATGCTCAACAGTGCCAATGCTATCGAGAGTTCCGAATTGTATCGGACTATTCGAGAAATCAACTCCAATTTGGAGAGGATCGACAATTATCGGATACTTTTCGAGGCGGCGCCCGATGGTGTGGAGGTGCTCGATGCAGCGGGACAGATCGTGGACAGCAACGACTTTCAGAAGAAGCTCATCGGATACCACCAAGAGGACCTCTTGGGAACCCACACATCTGATTATTTCTCGGAATCCAACCGGTCCCAATTCTTGAATAATTATTCAATGCTAAAGGAAAAAGGATATTGGGAGGGTGAGGTGGAGCTTGTGACGCGCAATGGCGAGAAAATTGCCATTTGGAGGAAGGAAAAGGCCATTTATGAGCAGAATGGCAAATTCCTGGGAGCCGTCGTTTACAATCGTGACATTTCCGGGCGTAAGAGAGATGAAGAAGAGAAACAAGCCCTTGAGGCACGCCTGAAACGGGCGGAAAAGATGGAAGCCCTGGGATTTCTTGCCGGTGGCGTAGCGCATGATCTGAATAATGTCCTGGGCGGACTTGTCAGTTATCCCGAATTACTGCTGATGCAGCTTCCCCATGACAGTCCCATGCGAAAATCGATTATGACGATTCAGAAATCTGGCGAGAAGGCCGCCGCTATTGTGGAAGACCTCCTGACGCTGGCCAGGCGCGGCGTTTTCGAACCTCAGGTTGTCAACTTGAATGATATTATCTCCGACTACTTGAAATCACCGGAATATGAGCGGCTCAAACAGTTTCATCCTGATTTCAGTCTGTCTGTCCATCTCGATCCGGATCTTATGAATATCAAGGGTTCCCCGGTTCATCTGTCTAGAGTTATCATGAACCTAATGAGCAATGCTGTCGAGGCCTTGCCGACAGGTGGGCAGGTAACGATCATGACGGAATACCGTTATCTGGACACCCCGATTAAGGGTTATGATGTGGTGGCCGAAGGGGATTATGCCGTCCTGAGTGTTTCCGATAACGGCCATGGCATATCGGCCAAGGATCTCGATAAGATATTCGAGCCATTTTACACGAAGAAGATTATGGGGAAAAGCGGAACGGGTTTAGGGCTGGCTGTGATCTGGGGCACCGTCAAGGATCATCGCGGGTACATCGATGTCCGGAGCCAGGATGGTAAGGGCAGTGTCTTTACTATTTATTTCCCTATCACGATCGAGGCATCGACGGTGACCCTGGGAAAACAGGGTATGGAACAATACATGGGAAATGGAGAGAAAATCCTTGTCGTTGATGACGTCATGGAACAACGCGACATTGCAACGTCTATATTATCCAAGCTGAGCTATGATGTTTGTGCCGTTTCTTGCGGCCTCGATGCCATTTCCTTTATCCAGGCCCAATCGGTAGATCTTGTTATATTGGATATGATTATGGATCCCGGCCTCGATGGTCTTGAGACTTATGAACGAATCCTGGAAATCAGTCCCGGTCAGAAAGCTATTATCGTCAGCGGCTTTTCGGAGACCGACCGCGTCCGGAAGGCCAGAGCGTTAGGCGCCGGGGCTTATGTCCGCAAACCTTATCGGATGGAGGTCATCGGCTTGGCGGTCCGGGAGGCGCTAAAAGAAAGGCTGAAGGCTGAAGGCTGAAGCAACCCTGGAATTCTTGTCAACTCCTCTTGCCTTCAAATTTTTTGAGAATATTCCTTTGTCTTTGCATTCCCGCCGGGCTCTTCTCACAGAAGATTCTTTTTCCCGTCATATCCGTCTCACAGTAGTACATGGCCGTCGAAAGGATTGACGGCGTTGGGGTGAATATCTGGACCTGTTCCGGTGCGGCCCGGAGCGTGATGGAAAGAAATTTTTTCAGGCGGCGCATATGATCCATCGTACAACCCGGATGGCCCGCAATGAGGTAATAGGTCATGTAATAACGCTTATCCAGAAGGTTGCAGATCTTGTCGAAGGCAGCCTTGAATTGCATCATGGCCTTGATGGGGGGCTTGTTCATCAGGCTCAGGATGTCGGGTTCCGAATGTTCCGGTGCGAGTTTTATTTGTCCGGACACATGGTATTTGACAAGCTGGTCGATGTAGCTCTTCCCGTTTTTGAAGTCGGCCATGACCAGGTCGGGCCGGATCCCTGATGTGACAAACACTTTTTTAATGCCTGAGGCATTTCTGATCTTCTGAAGGAGAGCCATTTGTGTCCCGTGGCCGTATTCCAGATTAGGGCACGGTTTGGGCATTAGGCACCGCTTGTCCTTACAGGTCCAACCTTTCCTGCACTGGGTGCCGTACATATTGGCCGTAGGGCCTCCGACATCGTAAATAATCCCGTTGAACCCCGGCTTTTTCGCTATACGTGATACTTCCGCCAGAATGGAGCCGATGCTGCGCGAGACGATCCTTCGTCCCTGATGAACGGCGATGGAGCAAAAGTTGCACGAGCCGAAACAGCCGCGATGGGTGGTTATGGATTGCTTGATGGTCTCCAGTGCCCTGATCTCGCCCGTTTTATAATACGGGTGAACATCCCGCTCGAAATCAAGGTTCAAGATTTCATCCAGCTCTTCCGCTGTTATGAGTGTTTGAGGTGGTGTATGGACAAGGAACCGGTCGCCGTGTTGCTGGACGAACCCCTTGGCCGTTAGATCCGCTTTGGCGTAAAAGACTTTGGACATTTCACGAAATGATTCCTTTCGTGAAACGACTTCTTCATAGGCGGGGAGAACCGTGTAGTCACCGTTTGGCGTTGAGGAGATATAGCATATTCCGGGGATGAGCCGCCAATCTCTTCCCGTGTCGATGGAGCGGGCTAAAGCAACAACCGTTTTCTCCGCCATGCCATATGCGATAATATCCGCCTTCGTATCGAATAAAATGGAACGGCGAATGGAGTTATCCCAGTAGTCATAATGGGCAATCCGGCGCAGGCTTGCTTCGATGCCGCCTAGTACGATGGGTTTTGTGTTCTTGAAATATTGGCGAATGAGGTTCGTATAGGCGATAGTGGCTCGATTTGGTCTGACGTTCCGGCCGCCGGGAGAATAGTCGTCTTCGTGCCGAAATTTGCGGGTGGCCGTGTAATTGGCGACCATCGAATCAATGGCGCCGGCAGTGACCCCCCAGAATAATCGCGGTTCCCCCAGGCGCTTGATATCATCGCCGCTGCCAAGGGTGGGTTGGGCAATAACGGCCGTTTTGAAACCATGTTTGAGCAGGTATTTCCCAATGACTGCAACACCCATGTGGGGACTGTCGATATAAGCGTCTCCCGTGATTAGAATTACATCGGGACGGTCCCAACCCAAAGCCTCAAGCTCAACCGCAGTCGTCGGTAAGAACATTCAATTGCACTACTTGTTTTTCCAGACATACCAGGTGGGGGCCACCCATACCCAATAGCCCGCTTTTCCCTGTTGGCCGCACCAGGGGCCGCCGCCCCACCAGCCGTAATCTTTAAAGTGGCCGTACTTGGCCTTATCAGCCGGGCAGTTGAGTTCCTGAATCAAATGAGAATACTTCCCGTTGACGGAGGCGTTCTCCGGAATGTTGGAAGTGGTCCCCTTTCCGGCCCAGACATACCAGATGGGGGCTACCCAGACCCAATAGCCCGCTTTCCCTTGCTGGCCGCACCAGGGGCCGCCGCCCCACCAGCCGTAATCTTTAAAGTGGCCGTACTTAGCCTGGTCGGCCGGACATTTGAGTTCCTGAATCAGCTGGGAATATTTCCCGTTGACGGAGGCCTTTTCCAACATGTCACCCCACGCGGATGATGAAAAGCCGATTAACAAAGCCAACAGTACCACCGGAATCACCGCTAGACTATTTTTCCTGTTCGACATGATGACCTCCTTTTAACTGTTCGATATAATGAGTCGATAAAGATTTGACGATCTATGGCAAGACTATATGGAGAACAGTTCCAAGTGTCAATTGATTTTAGGGTGCACTTCTTCTGTGTAATGTTACAAAGAATATCCTTCGTTTTCAACGATCTGGTCTAAACCGAAAGAGATGGTTGAAAAAAAAGACAAATGTAGCCACTGCTGTCCCTATGATAATCAATCGTTTTTTTTCATTTGGGTATTTCGTATAATATAGTGCAAATGGAAAAACTCTCCATGATTGCGTTATCCCAACAGTAGCATGCAATTCTCCTTCGTTCATGCTACACTTCAAATTATTATCATTGCGTCTGCGTGCGGCTGTTTTAGCCGGCGAGAGTTTGGTTGATCATCGTTTAACAGCCTGCTTGTGGTTTGTTACAGTGGAAGCACTGCCAGGAATTAATGGCGGGAATTAATGACAGGAATTCTTCCATAACAGATTTTTGTTAAAAAGGAGAGAATATGACAGATCTTAAGAATTTCAAGGGAACCGTTATGGAACTTCTGGGGATAGAACACCGGGAAGTAACGAAGGAAAAGATCGTTTTAACCATGCCTGTGACTCCAAAAACTCATCATCCATGGGGCTCTCTTCATGGTGGGGTATCTGTTGTACTTGCTGAAACGGCGGCAACCATGGGTGCCGTTATGAATATCGACCAGGAAAAACAGCATGCCGTTGGCCTTGAAATAAACGCTAACCATATTCGACCCAAGAGAGAAGGTATTCTCACCGCGACAGCAACACCTGTGCATATTGGCCGTGCCGCCAGTATCTGGGATATCCGGGTTACAGATGAAAAAGGTAATATGATTTGCATATCACGCTGTACTATGGCTATTGTAGACAATAAATGAGTCCATGCCTGATGTTAAAGACGATGAAAAACATGAGGAGACAACACTATGAACGGTAAACGGGGAACATTACCAAAACCTTTTATGGTTCTTGCAAGCATCGTTTTTTTATTAAACTTGATAAGTGCACCCCCTTGCGCCTTATCATGGGGTGTCCTTTCCCCTGCACAGACGCACCAGCATATCATAAGTGAGGCTTACCGTCTCTTGGCTGCAGATTCGGCTTTTGATCCCAAATTATTCCCCAGGCTGGAAGATATCCTCGCCCATGAGGGCGTTAACTGGGCTAATCTTGAGTATACAGGTTCAGGCTACGGCGTGATTCCGGATGTTTCGCTAATTGATGGCCCTGGGCCGGATGCGAAGGGAAACTCGCCATTTTCATGGCATTATTATAATCCTGTCACAACGGAAGGCAATGGCCCTTTGGCAGTCGGCAAATATTTTCGCTACTTATCAGAAGGGATGCTGACTAACAAGAGGACTTCTGTACCGCAGGCAGCAGCCTGGAGTGCCCATTTCCTCGCTGATATGCACTGCCCTATGCATGTTGTAGGCATGTACAAGACATCGGCTCAAAAGTTACTGAAAGATCAACTTGAAAAACATAAAGGAACAAAATATGAGGGTAGCGTTTACATATCTGACGATATCAAGGGTTCTGATAAGCTGAGTTATCTTTCGCCCATTAAATCCCTAAGTAATAATTTCCGAAATGACATTGAACGTTATTTAGAGAGAGGAGAGGACTGGTTCGATCCCTGGTACTACAACGGAACGACTCCTTTCGTCACGCAAACCTCAAGCCACATCGCTTGGGAGACAACTGTTAACCCCGGCCCATATTCTCTAAGTGGATACGAAACTACATGGAAGAATGGCCGCAGCACTTTTGATAAACCGGTGGATATCCAAGCAGATGAGGCATCACACCTGGCTGTTGAGGCCGCGACTCTAACTCGCTCGAAGCTGGAATTTTTTTTCGACAATCCACAACCAATTATTAATCATGCAATTCGAGCCGTCTACACTATGTGGCGAGCATCATTTTCTGCCATGAGACCCAAAATAATGATCCAGGAAAAAGAAGATGGATTCCATGTAATGGGGAATATTTCCAACTATGCGAACATCGCGTTTGGCAATGTGGAAATGAAGCTTAATATATCAGGATGCAGCTTGGCAGGCATAAATGCTGTTCAGACCGTGGGAACTCTTCCTGCCAAAGGAATTCTCAAAGGTGGAGAATGGAAAATTGAGCCAAAGGACGCATCGTGCAAACTAAAATTGCAGGTTATCGCTTCCTGCACTGCACCAGATCTTCTGTATGCAGAAACGGAAACCACGGTATTAAATAAGAAGGTTGCCGATGCAGAAAAGAAACCCGTAACTCCCAAAGTAGTTGAAACAACTCCTGTTGCAGTAGCCGGGGTAGAAGGTGTCTGGAAGATGGGCACAGGAACGTTGATGAATCAATGGACATTTAGCGGAGGTTCAGGAATATGGACGACAGGTGGCTTTTCAGAACGAGACAGCATGAAATTTAATTTTAAATATAAACTTGCGGGAAGCACCCTTTCAATAAGCGGAATACCGGGAACTGATATCGGAGACCGTTCGCCTTATAAAATAACAATAAATGGCTCTAAGATGGTTTGGCAAAGCATCGAAATCCCGGCAGGTCATTATGAATTTACAAAGATACGTTAGAAGATTAAATCTGGTAAATCAACTTTATAATATATTTTTATGATATAAGTGCATATTATACATAATGCTTTTTATTAATTGGCTTGCCGCGCAACTTATGTTTCGAGTCGCTAGACTTCACTGCCATCAAGTCCAGCCTTAATTTTGAATTATTCAGGCAACCTGTCTGACTTCCTTTGTCTTGCCCTTTCTGGCTTCGCGGTATGATCTGGCCAGAAGTGAAATGTAATGACTTGCAACCTGATACTGTCCTGAATTCGTGAGGCCTTCGGATAACTGCATCATGCAGCCCGGGCATCCCGTAATGACTCCGTCGGACCCCGTATTCTTTATATCAGCCATTTTGCGGCCGGTGATTGCCATGGAGGTTTCTGGATGTGTAATGGTGTAAGAACCACCACTTCCGCAGCAGGCATCGGGCTTTAACATCTCTTTCAGGGTAATGCCGGGAATGGCGTTCAAGATGGCACGTGGTTCCGAAAAAACCTTCATCACTTTTTTCAAATGACATGGGTCGTGGTACGTGACAGTTGTCTCCACGCGCCCCGTTGGTTTCTTGTAATCGATAACCTTGGTCAGGAAAGTTGAAATATCATGGGTCCGGATCTTCCAGTATTCGGCCTTGGGACCGTACAGGGGGTCTTCTGAAAGGAGTTCTCTGAAACCATATTGCCCAGGACTCACCGCATGATCCGCACGCGGTTATGATGTAATCGGCATCGGTCTTCTCCATGACGTCGATGTTCTTGCGCGCCAACTCCCTCGCGCTGGCAATGTCTCCATGGGCGAAGACAGCAATACCGCAGCACTGCTGCCCTTTCGGTATAATGATCTCCGCGTCGTTTTTCTTCAAGACCTCGACGACGTCATGGGCCACATCGGGAAAGATGTAGTTGAAAGCGCAACCGGTAAAAAAGGCAGCCTTCGTTTTGCTGCTCTTCGCTTTAATGAGTTCCGGGACTTGATCACGAAAAGAGGCTGCTGCCAGCCCCGGAAAAATCCTCTTCATTGAAAGACCCATAGTGAAACGGGGTTCATAGCCTGTATTTCCGGGGAGCTTGCGCAGACCGATCCATTGTAAGGCAGCTCCGGCTTTGAGGGCTTTATCGAAAAAGGGTTGGTTTTTCAAAGCTCCGAAAATCATCTTCTTGAGTGGATGAAGCCCTGTTTCCCGGGCCAGGGCGGCGCGGAGCGAAAGTATAATCTTGCAGACGTCCACCCCGCAGGGGCAGTTTTGCATGCACGAGGTGCAGATCAAACAGTTGAACAGCTTTTCCTGCACATCTTCGTCTTTTTGATCGAGTTCGCCTTTCAAAAGTGCTTCACCAATGGACAGCTTACCTCTCGCATAAGCCCCTTCCTGCTTTTCCGTCAGATAGACGGGGCAGACAGCCATGCAATTGCCACACTTCATGCATTTCACCAAGGCGTCCTGCACTTCTTCCAGTTTGTCGTAAGGCGTCATTTTCATATCATCAGCCTTTCACGGGGACCATCTTAGCCGGATTTAGCTGGTAGTCGGGATCAAGGGCCTCCTTAACCCTTCTTATGAGATTAAGACCGCTTTCGCCAAGCTCACTTTTAAGGTATTTCATTTTCGCCATACCGATTCCGTGCTCGCCGGACAGTGTTCCCCCCAGCTTGAGGGCGGCCGCAAATATTTCATCCACAGCCTGATGCACGCGCTCCATTTCCTCTTTGTTTCTCGCGTCAGCCAGGATAGTCGGATGTAGATTCCCGTCACCTGCATGCCCGAAGGTGCCGATCCTGAGTTGGTACTTTTCAGCGATTTGTTGAACGGCAATGAGCATTTCGGTGATGCGGTTCCTGGGCACTGTGGCATCTTCGAGGACGGTGGTGGGGCTGAGTTGGGCCAGGGCAGGCAGTGCGGCTCTTCTGGCGGCCCATAGCAGATCCCTTTCGGCATCGGACTGGGCTATTTTCACGTCGCCGTTGTTCTCATAGATGACTTTCAATACTGCCTCAGCTTCCGAATCGACTAGTTGCTGGGCGCCTCCGTCAACCTCAATGAGTAGCACGGCTTCTGCATCGTTAGGAAGGCCCACCTTTGCATAATTTTCCACGGTCTGGATTGTCATTTTGTCCATAATTTCAAGTGTAGCCGGGATGACATAGGCCTTGACGATCCCCGTAACGGCGTTTCCGGCGTCTGCGAGCCGCTTGAAGCTGGCCAGCATTGCCTTTCGATACTTGGGGGGCGGAACAAGCTTGGCCATAATCTCGGTGATGATCCCCAGAGTTCCTTCTGAACCCACAAACAGCGATGCGAAATCATAGGCAGTGACGTTTTTCACGGTCTTTCCGCCAAAACGGAAAATTTCTCCTGACGCCAGGACCACTTCCATCCCCATAATGTAGTGCTTTGTCACACCGTATTTCAAACCGCGTAAACCACCGGCGCATTCTGCTACGGAGCCTCCCATTGTCGCTGCCATAACCGTCCCGGGGTCGGGAGGATAAATGAGACCATAGGGAGCAATCGCATCGCTCAAGGCCTGTATAACAACCCCTGCCTGTACAGTTGCGGTCAGGTTTTCCGGGTCCACTTCCAGGATCTTATCCATTTTCTGAAAGGAGAGGACGATCCCCTTTTTCATGGGTATGGTTCCACCGCTCAAGTTTGTCCCGGCGCCGCGGGGGTAGATGGCAAGTTTTTTTTCTTTTGCAAGCAAGACGATCTTTTGCACTGCTGCCGTCGTCGCAGGCATGACCACCACGTCAGGAAGCTCGCTTGGCATATCGGCTGTAGCATCGTAGCTGTAAGTCATGAGGTCGGCTTTCTTGGTTGCCACATTGCCACTGCCGACGATATCTTCCAATTGCTTGATGATTGCTGTATCTAACATTTCAATTCCCCCTGTCATCTTGATGAAAAATAACTCATGGAATGCTCAAATTGGTTTAAACAAGACCACTTGCCAGCAATTTACTTACCATTTTCTTGGTACGTTATTCGATCCACTTTAATGGTCAGACCAAATCACTGGTGAAATTATTTGTCAAGCATTTTTTAGGACCGGGTATCTTGTATCGACAATTAATATAGGATTGTGAAACTATAGAAAGCTATTTATATCAACATTTTCTGTGTTGATATGGTTGGTTTGGTGTTGTTGGGGCAGGACAATATCAAAGCTATCTTCTGTGAATTAAGACAAGCTTTAAAGATCAGTTATTTAGATAAGAAGCTCAAATTCTGGTTCAATTTTCAATGTCCTTGCCATGGCTCCCTCCGCAAAACTGAGATGTTCTAGCATAGCTCGCTGGGCTAATGAAGGGTTCCGGCCACGGATTGCTTCAAAAATTTTAGTGTGCTGTTCAATTAGCTTTTGAGCATATCCCGGTGTCAAGTATAATTGTTGCCTCGCCACAGAAATGGATTTATGAAAGGAATCTGCAATCGTGATGAGAAGACGAAGAAGCCAACCATTATGAGTTGCTTCGGCGATAGAAAAATGAAAGTCGGCATCGTTTCCCTCCCCCTTTTCAGAGTCATCCTCTGTCATAGCGACTTTCATTAGCTCAAGGTGATGTTCTATTTTGGCTATATCCTCAGGTTTAGCCCTTTGTGCAGCCAAATGAGCCGATGCAATTTCGAAAATCTTTCGTATTTCATATATTTCAAAAAAAGATCCTTTTTCCATGGAAAGAAACATAGCCAGTGGTTGGATAATTTCATCATCTTTTGTGTCTTTAATAAAAGTTCCTCCACCCACTTTAATTTCAACTAAACCCATCATTTCCAAAGCGCGCAAAGCTTCTCTTACAGATGCTCTGCTGACCTGCAATTTTTCCGCTAAATCCCTCTCTGACAAGAGCTTATCTCCCGGTTTCAAAGAGCCATTTGAGATGAGATTCCGGATTTGTTCTGCAACCTCCTCATATATTTTTCTTGTTTGTATAGGACGAAAATCCATCTTATTTTCTCCTTGGTATAGGTATCAGACCATTTGCGAGTTTCAATAAATGTACCATTGATTCAAGACATGTGTCAATAGAAATTACTTATGATGTCGAGAGTAAATAGACTTGTCCGGTTTTGTAGCAAATGACTTGTCCGCTTTTACTGTTCTTGAATGGAGGGTCATTTAAGAGCAGGAGGTGAGCGGCGGATGTTCGCTTTCCTCGTTCGTGGTTCTTGTCGTGGAGT
>CAZYDG010000091.1:0-26040 GCA_964645835.1 uncultured Syntrophaceae bacterium | reverse complement strand
CAATTTTACAGGTCCTGAGCGTTTCGGTATTCGAAAGAACGTCACTTATTCAACTATTTACAAACTACCCTTACAAGCATGAAAATACTACATTTTATAACCAGCTAGATTTATTTGATGAAACGTCCGGACACTAATGATGGTTCATATTGATTAATTCTTATAAGCAAAACAAATATATTTGTATTTGGTTTAGTTTCAAATTTGTCCTCTTTATGGTGTGTTCGTGATCACACAATACACAATATATGCCAGGATCAGATATGGCGCGGAGTATATAGAAAGACAATCGATCATGGCAGACATGGATTCTTGTTTTTTTCACGGCTGATAACCTTACATCCCTTGCTAAAATAATAAGTTGACAGGAATAACTATTGGATGTAGGTAAGATGTCCCAAGCGGGCCCCTGGCCCGTTTTTTATTTATAATCATGAATTTAATCAGGAGGCACCGGTCCCTTGCACCACCATCAGAAGGAAATTGCCAAAAGGCGTACATTTGGCATTATCAGCCACCCCGACGCCGGGAAGACCACTTTAACGGAAAAGCTGCTTCTCTTCGGCGGCGCCATCCAGCTCGCAGGAGCCGTAAAGGCTCGCAAAGCCCAGCGTCATGCTACAAGCGACTGGATGGCGATTGAAAAGGAACGAGGAATTTCCGTCTCCTCATCGGTTATGAAATTCGATTATCGTGATTTCGAGATCAATCTTCTCGATACACCTGGTCACCAGGACTTCTCCGAGGATACATATCGCGTTCTGACAGCTGTGGACAGTGCCTTGATGGTCATAGACAGCAGCAAGGGTGTCGAACCGCAAACAATGAAACTGATGGAAGTCTGCCGTCTTCGCAACACGCCGGTCATTACGTTTATCAATAAATTGGACAGGGATGGTTTGCCCCCGTTGGACATCCTGGCCGATATTGAAGACAAACTCCAGATAGAATGCACGCCCCTTTCATGGCCCATTGGTATGGGCAAACTATTCAAGGGCGTCTACGATATTTATCGTCAACGTCTACACCTTTTCACACCCGGCAGAGACAGCCGAAAGGAGGAAGGTATTGTCATCTCAGATCTTTACGACCCTCAATTGGATACCCTTTTGGAAAGTCAGGCTGATGAGCTTCGGGCGGACATAGAACTCATGGCAGGCGCCGCCGATCCCTTCGACCGTAAGGAATTCTTAAAGGCAAGCCAAACACCGGTCTTCTTCGGTAGTGCCATCAACAACTTTGGCGTTCGCGAACTCCTGGATGCTTTTGTAGAACTTGCACCACCACCGGGTCCAAGGATGACCCTGACCCGTGAGGTGCGACCGGAAGAAGAGGCCTTTTCAAGCTTCGCATTTAAGATCCAGGCGAATATGGACCCCGCCCATCGCGACCGTATCGCCTTTGTACGTATCTGCTCAGGTAAGTTTACGCGGGGAATGAAGGTCACTCACCATCGTATCGGAAAGGAGATCTCTCTGGCTAATGCCACAATTTTCATGGCCCAGGATCGCTCCCATGTTGAAGAAGCATACCCGGGTGACATTATTGGCATTCACAATCATGGAACCATTAAAATAGGCGACACCTTCACGGATAGAGAACCCTTGCAGTTTACGGGAATTCCCAGTTTCGCTCCCGAGCATTTCTGCCGTGTCCGGCTGAAAGATCCCATGAAGATCAAACAGCTGCAGAAAGGCCTGACACAGCTGGCTGAGGAAGGGGCCATACAGGTCTACAAACCATTCTTAAACAATGATTACATCCTGGGGGCCGTGGGTATTTTGCAGTTCGATGTCACCATGGCCCGCCTTAAAGCCGAATATGGAACGGAAGCGGTCTATGAACAAACGGATTATGCAGTCGCACGATGGATAACGAGTAGTGATAAGAAGAAACTTGACGAATTCCAGAAACAGAACATATCTAATATGGCTCTCGATGCTGAAGGAAATCTGATTTTCCTGGCAACAAGCGAATGGCGTCTTTCATATACGCTGGAACAATGGCCCGCCATCTCAGCGCTGAATACCATGGAACACAGCGGAACGGCTTCATTATAAACATTCGCACGTAAGCAGTCGGTCAATACTGATCATAAAGATCGCAATATTCGCCGACGGCAACGCGCTCCCAAACAGATGACCTGACTCTTCCAATTTTGAAGGGTAAGATTTTTATTTCGCATTCTTCTGTTCAGTCTGCTCTGATTTGGCCCAGTTGACGGTCCATTCGGCACATGGAGCAGATAGATCGCTTTGGTGTTCTTCTGATCTGCATTTCCCGAAACAAAGCGTCCGACGATTTTGACAGCCTGGCATCATTACAATCGGAAATGAGTGTTACTCACCTTCTTATCAGGTGTACCGGAGGTGAGTGCCTTCTGTCGCCTCGAATTTTATGTCCTTAAATTTTCTTGACATATCAGGTAATGGCGTTAATAACCTCAGGTGATCATGTTGGGGATTGTATCCCTCTGCAAACCATTTGCCAAGAAGGTAGTCTGAATGAAGGAACTAGCCAGAACAAATGCCGAACTGCTCGAAGAAATCTCGCATTTAAAACAAAGAGTCAAAGCACTGGAACAGTCAGAATCAGAGCTCAAGTGTATCGAGCAATCGTTATTGGAGAGTATGGAACTATACCGTCAATTGGCCGTCAACTTCCCGAACGGCTCAGTATCTATCTACAATAAGGAGCTTCGCGTCATTTTTGTTGCCGGTCAAGAGTTAACGCAATCCGGGCGTACAGCGGATTTTTTTATCGGAAAGCATTTCAATGAGTTGGCTCCACCCGAGACGTTTAGAATTGCTGAACCCTACCTCCGTGCCGCCTTTGCCGGAAAAGTCGGTGCATATGAGACCCTCTATTACGATCAGCAGTTCTACCACGTAGTCGTGGCTCCACTGAGAGGAGCAAACCACGAAGTTGAACTAATCATGGTTGTGTCATTGAATATCACTGAACGTTTGCGGGCAGAGGAAGAGCTTTGGAGGAACCAGCAGATGCTCAGGCAAATCTTGGACACTATTCCCCAATCTATCTTCTGGAAGGACAAAACCGGCAAGTACCTGGGTTGTAACAAGGTTTTTGCACAAGCGTCCGGATTTGATGATCCGGCACAGATTATCGGCAAGACTGATTTTGACCTGCCCTGGCCAAAGGCAGATGCCGAAGCGTACCGTGAGGATGACGGGCAGGTAATAGCCAGCGGCAAACGAAAATTGCACATTATTGAACCACTGCAGCAAGCAGACGGAGTCCGGTTATGGATTGACACTTCCAAAATGCCCCTTCTGGATTCCAAACAGGAAATACGTGGCGTCCTGGGTGTCTATGAGAATATCACTGATCGCAAACGGGCGGAAGAGGCGCTCCATAATCTCTACCAATTAAATCAAGAGGTAATTTTGGGATCAGCAGAGGGGATCGTGGTTTACGACCGCGAGATGCGCTACCTTTTATGGAACCCCTTTATGGAGGCCCTAACGGGGGTCCTGGCATGCGATATATTGGGGAAGAGAGCCCTCTCGACGCATTTCCTCATCTCCGAGAACAAGGTGTGGATCGCCTGATCGAGCGCGCCTTGGCGGGGGAGACCGTCCGTTCGCATGACACTCCGTTCCAAAGTTCTGCCACGGGCCGTTCCGGTTGGGTAGTGGGGACATATGCGCCGCATCGCGATGGAGATGGCGTCATCGTAGGTGTAATTGCCACCATTCAGGACATGACCGAGCGCAAGCGGGTGGAAAAGGCGATGAGGGAGAGTGAGGAAAAATATCACCTTGTTGTGGAAAACGCCCGTGAGGCTATCTTTATTGCGCAGGACGGTAAGATTGCCTTTCCGAATCGGGCTACACTAGAAATGATGGGCTATCCAGAAGAGATCCTGACGGCCATACCTTTTACCGATCTGATTCATGCCGAGGATCGTGACTTTGTTCACACAAATTACCTAGAAAGAATCAAAGGTAAGGAGCTCCCTAGTGTCTATTCTTTTAGACTCGTAAGACGCGATGGGTCCATCAGATGGGTGGAAATCAACGCGACGCGCATCTTGTGGCGGGGACGACCCGCTTCATTAAACTTTCTCAATGATATTACGGAAGCCAGAAGAAATGAGGAGGCCAGAAAGTTACTTGAAGAACGCCTCCAACGTGCGGAAAAGATGGAGGCCCTTGGAACCCTTGCCGGAGGTGTTGCACATGATCTAAACAATGTTTTGGGCGTTGTTGTCGGCTATGCAGAAATGCTCCTGAATGAAATAGATGAATCGAGTTTACTGCGAGATGATGTGTTGAAGATATTGGAAGGCGGACAGCGATCTGCTGCCATCGTTCAGGATTTACTTACGCTTGCAAGAAGGGGGGTTCAGACCACAAACGTCTTTAATCTAAATACCGCCATCGTGGATTGTCAGAAAACACCAGAGTTTGAGAAGATCTCGTCATTTAATCCAAAAGTACAGATAAAGAATGATCTCGACACTGACCTCTTGAACATCATGGGGTCACCTATGCATCTTACCAAGACGATTATCAATTTAGTTGCCAACGCCATGGAGGCCATGCCCGATGGCGGTGTGTTGACGATCAAGACAAGTAACCAGAGTCTGGATAAACCCGTTCAAGGGTATGATGCAGTCAATGAGGGCGATTACGTTGTTCTTTCAATTGTTGACGAAGGTGAAGGCATATCCGATAGGAATATAAAGCACATCTTCGAACCCTTCTATTCAAAGAAAGTCATGGGGAAAAGAAGCGGAACGGGTTTAGGATTGGCCGTCGTCTGGGGTACCGTCAAGGACCATAATGGCTACATTGATGTTCAAAGTGAAGAAGGAAAAGTAACAACCTTCACCCTATACTTTCCGGTGACCAGGGAAGAGATTACCAAGGAAAAGACATCCATACCATTGTCCGCGTACATCGGGAATTATGAATCGATCCTTGTTATAGACGACATAAAAGAGCAACGGGAGCTGGCAGCGAAGATGTTGAGTAAACTGAGCTATAAAGTGACCACGGTTTCAAGCGGCGAGGAGGCAGTTGAGTATCTGAAAACCAACAAAGCTGACCTGCTAATTCTGGACATGATCATGGATCCTGGTATGGATGGTCTTGATGCCTACAAAGCCATTCTTGAGATGCATCCCGAGCAGAAGGCGATCATTGTAAGTGGTTTTTCTGAAACGGATCGGGTGTTAGAGGCGAGAAGGCTTGGGGTTGGGAAATACCTTAGGAAGCCCTATGTTCAAGAGAAACTGGGGATGGCTGTCAGAAAGGAACTGGACCGGAAATAGTTAGCAGCAGATTCTCCATTTCGAACGGCATTAATTTAATTATTTCATTTGCAATATTGATGACTTGCAGAAAGAGATGTGCATGCTATCAGGCATTGTTACGTCCACCCATCTCATAAAGGGTGTCTGTTCGTTTACGAACTGGAACAGTCATGAGTAGTTTGCCATCCAAGCGTTCCTACATCGATACCTGCAACCTTTCCGCAATCCCGAACTTGATGACCGATTGTCGAGTAACTCCAAGTTCACGAGGGGCCTTCTCCAGCCTTTCGATCATCCAGGCGGAAAAATCGACGTTGACCCGTCCTTGTTCCAACCTGGGACGTCCAACATTTTTCAGGTCGTGCAGAGAGCTATCTCCTAATGATACTGTCCATTGCTGTCCATTGATTGCAGCATCATTCCGATTCAGAAGGCTGCATTTTCAAGATACCACTGATACGCGGCCTGGCTTGCCGCGGAAAAGTATCCGGGCGTTTCACTCGCCGAGAACTTGCTCCCGGTTGGCTGAACCGCATTATCCAGGAGCACGGAAAGAGAGGCCTTGTTTGCAGCTTTTTCACGTACCCCCCACCAGAGTGCGGATGATACGGCCCGGTTGTCCAGCAGGCGCAATGCATTCAGGCGAAGAGTCCCGTCATACCAGAACAGTGGCAGCGACAACGGCACTCCGTTTACCGTTGCTTTAAGCGTTTCGCCGGTCTGGGCCATCAAATACCCCCTGCTGGTCGCGTTCATTGCCGCAAGCAGACCATCCCCTGCCGTACCGTCCACCACGTCGATCTTAGCAGTCGTTGCGGACGTCGACAGTAACTCGATATCAGCCGCAGCCAGGGCGGGAATGAGGCCGGTGAAGAACTTGCTGGCAATATTTCTGAGTTGCTCCCGTTCAGCAGGGGTAAAGGTTCTGGTTTTACCGTCCTGATCGACAATGCTATAAAATGCAGGATCCTCGGTAATCTGGTTGAATCGTGCAATCCATGCATCTTTCCAGGCCGGATCGACCTTCATGAACATATCGGTCACCGTTCTCTGCCCATAGGGATTATTTAAAAGCCACGCATCGAGGTCGGCCCGCACAACCGGAATGACGGCTTTGCGGAGTTCCGTCTGGTCTACGTTTGCCAGCTTTTCGCCTGGGTAATGCTGCTTGAGCGTATGGGCATAAAAACCCTTTTGGGTAAAAGCGGTAAGCAGCAGGGACTTTTCCCGCATTAGTTCCATTGCAATCTTGGACGGCGATGGATTCAGACTGTCAATTGTTTTCCCCCTCATGACGGAAGCCACCAGATCCAGATAGATGGTAACCGGCAGGACGTCCACACTTAGGTTCGACTTCAGTTGTGATGCCGCATACCCCAAAGGGGATTTGCCATAATCAAAACGTTGGCAATCGAGCATCCCCGCGTTTGCGTCCGAGTCCGTACAGAAGGGGATGGTCTTATCCAGCGGCTTATCCTGGTACAGGAACCGCATCGCGCTGATGTCGTGCGGCAGGGCAATTTGTTCCGTGGTGAACAGATTACTGATCAGGGACACTTCAATATCCCGGAGATAGTCCATGACGCTGCCGGAAGGGAGCACCTTGAGATAGGGGCCATTTTTTAGATAATTCGCATACAGCTTCTCACGGGTGTGCCCGCCATAATCGGCATGCATGGTGCCGGCAAAGTTGTGACGCAAACCCATGGTATGGCCGGCTTCGTGGGTCAGAACAACCTGCACAAATGCCTGGGAGGCTTTCATGATCATCTCATCGCTCGCGTTGCCCGCCAGCAGGGCAGTAATGTTCTTTACCATCTGTTGTCGCACGGGAAAATCACATGTCCTGGGCACATACAGATCGCGCAGTGAAACTTGGCCAGCCGAGGAAGGTTCGGATGCTGCGTCGGTTGTCTTGAGAAAGCGCCATGCTGTTTTTCTGCTGCCGACCGCAAATGAGCTGGGCAGGAAGATTTGCGCGTGCAGGATCTCTCCGGTCCTGGGATCGGCCTGCATATCGGCGTATGCCCCGCCGGCGGTTTAATCATCCACCCACTGGATTATGTTCCTGTCCATATCCGGAGCGGTAACACCGGCCGGAGCATCGGCCACTGCGAAAACTTCCTGACCAAGCGCCGCATTCCAGTACAGCACCCCGTCCCTGATTGCCTGGCGGTACTCCTGCGGGGTGTTGGCTGAAATGTAATAGGTAATCGGTTTCCTGTTCAGATTCCATTTCATGGCCAGGACCTTGGACTTGCCGGCGCTTTCCAATTGGGGCATGACTTCAAAATAGCCGGCATGGTCAAAACCGGGGGATTCTGTCGACTTGAAGGATGGATCGGGCAGATATGGGTAGAGGTAGTAGCGAACCTCCACATTCTGCATACTACTGATCTGGTTCGAATCCTGCATATATTTCAATTCGATCTGTGCCGACTGGCGCAGTGCAAGCCGGTTTAGCCGGCTTGCATCCGCTTCGGCCAAAAAGCTGTTTCGTACCGTTGCAGTCTGAAACGAAGGCTGATAATCGGTGCCATTGAAGTCGGATACGAACATTTCCCTGTTTGTGAATATTCTTGACATCCCCTGGTTGAAATCGAAGTAGATCCATCCGTCTACTTCCTTGACGATCGGGAATTCAGCAAGAATAATGGCAAACGGGTTGTCCGGCATGACGGTATGCCCCACTTGGGATTCAAGCATGAAAAGTTTGCCCGCCTGCTTCTGGAAGACTACGATCCTGCTCTTCAACCCGCTGAACGCCTGCGCTCTCCGAAGTGTGATAATGTTCCCCTGAAACAGAAATTCCCGGTTCAGTGCATCGGTCCTGATCGCCACGTTCTTGTTGGCATCCGTTTTGAAAGAATCGGTGAGAACGGGCGATGGCGGCAAGGCGCCGCCTCCGCCGCAGCCCCCCAGCAGGGATAGGGCCAGTAGGGTGATGAAAACTGCAGCCAGATTGAACCCGGTGGCAATACTAACGGTACGCTTCACATTTCCTCCTCATCTATTGGCTATATTAGACTAACAATTGTCATTGCCATTAAGATAATGTACGCATGGTTTCTATGAGGAACCCTGTCTAATTGAAATACTGTGACGTCTGATTTTTCCTGTGAGGTTTTGTCCTACGAGAGATCTTAAAAACAGAAAAGGCTAGTCGATATATATGAAAATACTTACAACATATTCCCTTGAAAGATTTTCAATAGAATTTTCTGATTGATTTCCCTGTTGGTGGGTATTCCGATGATGTCGGCACGTAAATCCGAAGGAAAGCGGCACCGGATTAAGATGGATGTAGACGCACCTGATCGGAGCGTAGCGACGCTGGTTTTCAGTTCTTTCTCATAAACGATTTTTCTACTCCGGAACAAATTAAGAGGGCTACAGGATCGGCGACTGACGTCGCGTTTGAACGATATTACCGGATTGAAAGTGATGAAATCAGAGAGGTGTATTCGCAGTCGAAACCCTCACCAATTTCGCACCACAATTCTACCCACCTCAAATACGGTAACACCTTGAAATTAAGAGATTAAAATGGTCGGGGCGAGAGGATTTGAACCTCCGACCCTCTGAACCCCATTCAGATACGCTACCAAGCTGCGCTACGCCCCGACCGATCTTTCATTTGGAAAACGCTCTCTACCATCTTAGAAAATGCATGTCAAGCCTTATGACAACGGAAAAAAACTTGTACTTTTTGACCAAAGTCAAGTAGAATATAGATTCGTGGTCATAATTAAAAGGATAAGCTTACGCAAAATGAGCAAAATAACTCTTAAAAGGCATTCGCTTTCAGAACCGATATGGGTTTTTATGTTATTTTTGCTGGGCAGCTTTTCCTATTTATCAACAGCCTGTGCCGATATCTATAAATTTGTGGATGACAATGGCGTTATTAATTTGACCAATATTCCCTCCAATGCCAATGCTAAATACGAACTTGTCTACAAAGAAAAAAGAATCATTTTCAATATCAAGCCAAAGGATGTCCTGAAGTACGACCATCTGATCTCGCGAGCGGCTGAAAAATATAACGTTGATGCCGCCTTAATAAAAGCAGTCATCAAAACTGAATCCAACTTTAACCATCGGGCCGTATCGCCCAAAGGAGCCCAGGGGCTTATGCAACTCATGCCTCGAACGGCGAGCGCCCTCCGTGTAGAAGACTCTTTTCATCCCGAAAATAATATAGAGGGGGGTACGCGTTATCTGCGCTACCTTCTCAACATATTCGACGGCAACCTCTCTCTCGCTCTGGCCGCATATAACGCCGGGGAAAAAACCGTCATCAAATACAGAAACAACATTCCACCCTTCCGTGAAACCCAAAACTATGTCCAACGTGTGCTTGCCCTCCTGAATGACTACCGCAAAAATTGACAAGCTGTTGAAAAACAAATGTATCCGTATATGGACATATGTGAACAGACTGCAGTCCCTTCCTTTCCGTCATTATCCGGCCTGACCGGATAATCCAGCATCGCTTCAGATACATTCGTAAAAAACTATGTTCCCCATAGAGCTTAAATTTAGATAATAATTGGAGTTATATCAATTGTTACTCTATGTTACACTCTGCGATAAATTTTGTGCTTGCATTTTGTCCAAGGCCTGTGGCATGTATCATCCGTTTTTTGACAAGTGCTTTATTCAAACAGTTTCTTTGTGATTCATCTCGATATTGCTCAGACGGGTTCGTAATTTAATTAACACCGGAGGGCCGATTGTTGATTCCCCTGTATACGCAGGATGAGCAGTCATATTTTTGCGATTTTCATTCGAACAGTAGTTTTGCTTTGAAGGAGGATCGTCATGTCACTGTACCATAGATTGAAGGTATTCTGCCGGAAGGCTGTCACACCTATCACAATCATGCTCATCCCTCATGGTGATACCCGGAAAACCATCAACCTGAATGTCCCGGCCTTCGCCCTGGCCCTGATTATGATATTTAGCGTGTCAGGGGCCCTTTACCTGCTATCGCTCATTCCCGATATTATCCGTTATCAGGGAATGGAACGTCAGATCGTTGACTACTCGAAGCGGGTGACGGAATTTAACGCAACCCTTCTTTCCTTGAAAAAAGCCGAAAAAGATCTCCATGCCCTGCTTTCTTTGGGCTCCAAAAGAAAAATCATGGATGAAATCGACACATCCGATATGGGGGCTTTTGATATTAATCAGGTTCAGCAACAGATCGAATCATCGATGCAGACTGTCGGCGCCATTAAAGATTTCCTGCGTACACAGAAAGATCTGTATCTTGCAACTCCACGAGGGTGGCCTGTTTCAGGCTCCTTCAGTTCGCCCTATGGCGGACGCACGAACCCTATCACGGGCCGTTCAGAATTTCACAGGGGTGTTGACATTTCGGCAGGCGCCGGCACACCCGTAACTGCAACGGCTGAAGGCGTTGTCAGCTTCGCCGGTTGGAATGGCGGCGGTGGCAATCTTGTAGCGGTTACTCACGGACAAGGGTATGTTACATATTACGCCCACAACAGCAAAATCGCCGTCGAAGTCGGACAAAGAGTCCGGCGGGGCGATGTCATAAGCTATGTCGGTTCGACAGGTTCGTCGACGGGAAGCCACTGCCACTATGAAGTCTGGCATAATGGAAAATCTCAAAACCCGCTCACGTATTTGGAGGATAAATCATAATGTTTAATAGAAAATCGGATAAGCTGGAGATGGTTCTCGGCGAGAATTCAAAAATTATCGGTGATGTAGAATCTGCCGGTACAATCCTGGTTGAGGGGACAATTTTGGGGAATATTCAGGGTGAGAAAGTCATCCTTGGTGAAAAGGCCTACGTCAAAGGAGATATTTCAGCGAATTCCATCTCTATTGCCGGTAAGATTGAAGGTCATCTTTTGGGCAAGGAAAATGTCGAACTCAGAAATACGGCGAAAGTTTTTGGAGACGTTGTCACAAAGAGCCTCTCCATGATGGATGGCGCATTCTTTAACGGCATGTGCCGCATGGATGGTTCGCAGCAGATGGCCTCGGAGACGGACAGGAACGTCGTCGAATTCACAGCTATGGAACGATAAATCCAATTGACAAATTATTTATCGTTGCATATATGATTTAAAGAATTCGTATTTAAATAATTCATCGCCTGAGAGGAAGGAATGAATTCTCACCTTGAGGGGGATTAAATGTCTTTTGATATAAAGGGATTTGATTCTTCTGGGTCAAATCCCTTTTTTTATGATGGGAGGCCTTATGTCAAAAAGAATTGGCGTTGTAAGTATTATTATCACAAACAGAAAGGATCAAGCAGCTAAGGTTAATACTATTATTTCCGACTATGGTGATATGATCATCGGCCGTATGGGTATCCCCTATGAGCCCAAGCATATTCATATCATCTCCCTCATTGTTCACGGCACGACAGACGACATTGGCGCCATGACGGGAAAACTTGGCTTGCTTGAAGGGGTAGAGGTAAAATCGGCCCTGACGAAGGCATAAAGAAAGGGATCATCATGTTTGACTTTATTAATGATGCACAAATAGCATCAATTCTGGAACACGCAAAGAATCCTCTTTCCGAAGAGGTATCGGCTATCATCGAAAAGGCAAAGCTGTTGAAGGGTTTGACGCTTGAAGAAACTGCGGTTCTTCTGCAAACGGAAGATGATGAGCTTATTCATGAAATCATGACAACGGCAAGAGAAGTAAAAAGAGAGATCTACGGTAACCGCCTGGTCCTCTTCGCGCCTTTGTATATCGCAAATTATTGCGCCAACAATTGCATGTATTGTGGATTTCGCCGCGATAACAAGGAATTGAAGCGTGTCGCCCTGACAATGGAAGAAATCGCCAATGAGGTCCGCATACTGGAGCAAGAGGGTCATAAGCGCTTACTTATGCTATGCGGAGAGCATCCCACGCGTTCAGCCCTCGATTACTTCATTGAGGCCATCAATACCGCTTATGCTGTCACATCCGCCCATGGAGGGGAAATACGACGCATTAATGTTGAAATTGCGCCACTGTCCGTCGAGGATTTCAAACGTCTAAAGGCCGCCAATATTGGAACCTACGTACTGTTTCAGGAGACATACCATCACGAAACCTATCGCATGATGCACCCTACCGGTCCGAAATCCGATTATTTATGGCGACTTACAGCCATGAACCGGGCTCAGGAAGGCGGGATCAATGATGTGGGCATCGGCGCCCTCTTCGGCCTCTATGATTACAAGTTTGAGGTTATGGGTCTTCTTTCCCATGCCCGCCATCTGGAAAAGACATGTGGTGTCGGCCCCCATACGATTTCCATTCCCCGCCTTGAGCCGGCAATGAACGCCCCCACAGCGATCAAACCGCCCCATCCGGTCAGTGACCATGATTTCAAGAAACTCGTGGCCATTTTGCGGCTTGCTGTGCCTTATACTGGGATGATCCTGTCCACAAGGGAAACGGCTGAATTAAGGTCAGAAGTATTTGAGCTGGGCGTTTCTCAGATCAGCGCCGGTTCACGGACAAATCCGGGCGGCTATAAAGACAATTCCGATGAAGGCTTTCGGCAGGGTCAGTTCAATCTTGGTGATACGCGTACTATTGATGAGGTGATCTACGATATTACGCAAAAAGGGCACATCCCGAGTTTCTGTACGGCTTGCTACAGGTTGGGCCGAACGGGAGGCGACTTCATGGATCTTGCCAAACCGGGACTTATCAAGAAATACTGCCACGTCAATGCCATTCTGACTTACAAGGAATATCTGAATGACTTTGCCACACCTCAAACGAAAGCAACCGGAGATGCACTGATTGAGCGCCTCGTTAAGGAAACGAAGCCCGCCGGTACGAAAAAAGCTCTTAAAGAACGTTTGCAAAAAATTGATGCCGGTGAAAGGGATATCTGCATCTGACGAAATGGGGTCAGTGAAAAGTAAGAAAAGGTGATTGACGGCAAGGTTTTTAATGCATATGATTGGACTGTATGAATAAATTAAGTAGGAGGAATAAATGTTTCAGATTGCTTCATATGAAACGTTCAAGGATAAACAAGTAATTTTTGAAGAAGGATCTCATGGCGACTGGATCTACGTCGTCGACGAAGGAACAGTGGAAATATCCAAGGTGGTTGACGGCGAAAAAGTGATCATTGAAATCCTCAAGCCGGGTGACGTTTTTGGTGAAATGGCATATATTGCAAAGATTCCGAGAACAGCTAGCGCAATTTCCAAGGGTGAAACCACAGTCGGGATTATTGATCGTAACTTTTTCGATCAGGAGTTCAACAAACTTTCCGCTGATTTTCAGATGATGCTCAAAACGGTTGCATTTCGTCTCCGAAAAACAACGGATGCCGCCTTGCATATAAAACCCTAGAATTTACAGAAGGATCGACATGGCAGAAATCAAAAGTACTCTTGACCTCATCATGGAAAGAACAAAGAATCTGACCGTGACAGAGGAAGAGAAAAAGGCATTCCGCCATAGGGAGTTGGCGGGTAAAATTAAGGGATTCGTGCTTCAATATCTCGATGGCCTCAAAGATAGTCAAGATTTCCGGCGAGATTTTATCGAAGGGCATGATGATGAAGAAACTGCCGTAAATATGCTTCGGACGGAAGCCCTCAGCCGAATCGACCCGTACGGCAGTAATGAACAACTTCTCACTTTATTAAAGGACATTGCCCGAATGGACACGAAGCGCCTCATGGAGCGCATAAATTCCTTCCAATCGGACCTAGAACAAAAAAGGGAAGACCGTAAACGGCAATTGTTGAAGACCCTGCGGGAAGACTCTATTTTCGGGTCCGCCGTCAGACCCAACACAGAAAAAGATGCGGTATGGCACACCTGGCTCAACGATGCGAAGGAACATTTTCAGAAGACCATACAGAGGATTGCGTAAATAGACCGGGAATCATAAAGTCCGGAGATTAGGGCAATGGCTTCCGTCTCCCGGATGATCATCGGCAAAGCAGGATAGTCTTTGGACTCGACATTCCCATAACTGTCTGCACTCATTATGTTTTAACCTCATCTCATCAACATCCCGACCCTAGCCTTTTTTCAGGGCTGAAATAAGACTCATACCCTTCGTAAATCAGGAAATACCCTATAGTTTCCCCCTTTAAATGTTTATTATAATTTGCAAAACCTATCGGGAGGCAAACCGTGAACAGAATGTTGATCATTTTGCTATCCGTCATTATCGCCTTTACGCTTTCATGTACGGCGACATATTACGAGGTAAAAACCAAAGATGGAAAGGAATTCCTAACAAATGAAGAGCCGGAATTCAATTCAAAATCAAAGTCATATGAATTTACGGACGTCAAGGGGAACAAATGGATATTTAACAGGGAGGAAATCATGAGTATGGAACGAAAAATAAAAGGCCATTAAAGAGCCACGCCTTTTGTTTCTCAGGTCAGGGCTTTCAATACCGTTCTTCAGTGGGCAGCCAAATCTTGCATTAGTCGCCAGCGCGTCTAGGTCATAAAGAAAGGTAATCACTTATGAAAACGAAAAAAAGGCTTTTTTTTGAGAAATTTTATCCTCTTGTCCTGGCACTGTCATTAGTCTCGATTTTAGTATGGAACGCCATCAGCTCACAGCAAGTGCCAATTCTGGGCAGTACAATCCCCAAATATGTCGATCCCCTTCCCTCGCTGGATCAGATTTCAGGAAATTTTTCGCTTACACTCTCCGGTTGTGAGTTCAAGGCAAATGTCTTGCCCTCTACCTTTGTCCCGGCCACCGGAACTTATACCGGAACCTGGGTCTGGGGCTACCGGCAGGGCGACTCCTGTCCGGCCGTCCCTCAGTCCACTTTTGTCGGACCCCTCATAACAGCGAACAGAAATACTCAACTTGATGTCTCCTATCGAAACCGTCTCGGAACCGTGGCCGGAAGCAATGTCCAGTCGTATATTGTCGATCAGACGATTCATTGGGCGGACCCGAACAACATGATGTGCGCGTCGGCAAACGTGAATTGCCTCGCCACACCTAACGACCCATGTTGTCAGATATACACAGGCGGCATCCCCATGGTCCCCCACCTGCACGGAGGCCAAACACCCTCCGAATTCGACGGCGGGCCGGACCAATGGTTTACGGCCACAGGACTTCGCGGTGAGGGGTACCGCTCGGCATCACCCACAGCCAAAGATGCGGCAATATACCAATACACAAATAATCAGGAGCCGACCATGCTGTGGTTCCATGAACATAGCTTAGGCGTCACCCGTGTGGGTGTTTACTCAGGACTGGCGGGTCTTTATCAGATCACCGATCCGTCCAATGAGCCCGCGAATCTTCCGGAAAAGATACCGGCGGTTATCATGGATCGGATGTTTGATGTACAGGGCCAGCTTTACTTTCCCTTCGCCGGGGTAAACCCCGACGTCCATCCTTTTTGGGTTCCGGAGTTCTTCGGTGATGTTGTGCTGGTTAATGGCAAAGCATGGCCCTTTAAAAACGTCGAACCAAGACGATATCTCGTCATGTTCGTCAATGCGTCAAATGCCAGATTTTACGAATTGTACTTGCAGAATAGCAGTGGTGCGGCAGGTCCGGGATTCTGGGTTATTGCCACAGATGGCGGTTATCTGGATACGCCGGCCAATGTGGCTGCGACGGCAGGCGGTACGAAACTCCTCCTTGCACCTGGAGAACGCTACCAGGCGGTCATTGATTTTTCCGGGTATGCGGGTCAAACCCTGACACTTTTCAACAGCGCCAACGCTCCGTATCCAGGGGGTGATCCGGTGGATCCGCAAACAAACGCCCAAATCATGCAGTTCCGCGTGAGTGCAGCAGCGGTGGCCGACTCAAGCTGCAATCCTGCCGTAGGGGGATGCAGCCGACCCACGCCGATTGTGCGTCTCGCCAACCCGGCCACTGGTGATATCGCCCCTGACGTGAAAGTCCATAATAGGCGGCTGCTCACCCTGAATGAAGCCGAAGGTGCGGCCGGCCCCCTTATTTCCATGATCAATAACACAAGGTGGACTGTAAAGCGTTTTGACGGCACACCCATTCCCGCAAGTTCGCAACTCCTGGGCAACTACATCACGGAACTTCCCCAGATTGGCTCCACAGAGGTTTGGGAAATTGCCAACCTGACCGATGACGCCCATCCAATCCACCTTCATCTTGTCCAGTTTCAACTCGTCAACCGTCAGCCTTTCGATAAGGGTACCTACACAAACGATTACAATGCCTTATTCCCCGGAGGCGCTTATATCGCCGGTTATGGGCCACCTAAGCCGTACAACAGCACATCAAAGCTGGGTGGCAACCCTGATGTTGCGAAATACCTTCAACTGCCGGTGTCCCCGCCCAAACCGGAAGAGCGAGGCTGGAAGGATACCATCGTAATGCCTTCCAATACCGTCACCAGGATCATCGTGCGCTGGGCCCCGCTGGACAAGTCCATAGGGACTGCAACTCCTGGAGACAGGCTCATTTACGGGTTTGACGCTACTGGACAAAGAAGCATTTCGGTGGACAAAAACGGCCAGGCGGCTCAGGGACCAGGCTATGTCCTGCACTGCCATATATTCGATCATGAGGACAACGAGTTTATGCGTCCCTATATCCCCGTCGCTTTTGCAAACAACGATGATCCACCCAGTGGAGGTGATCCTGGTGGTGGCGGTCGCTGTTTCATAGCCACTGCAGCCTATGGCACCTATCTGCATCCCCATGTGCAGGTTTTACGGGTATTCCGTGATCGTTGGCTTCTCACGAATGATTTCGGCAGAACCTTGGTTGACCTCTATTACCAATACTCTCCCCCGGCAGCAGAGGCTATATCGAAAAGTCCATTCCTCCGGGCAGCAACGCGAACAATCCTGGCACCGATTGTTTATGTAATTTTGTACCCCTTTATTTCCTTGATCCTTTTAGTCTTGTGCATCTTCCTGGCCGTATGGAAAAAGGCTAATTTTGGGAAATCGAAGGTAAGGGTTACCCGGACGGCAGATAGCGATGGTGCTCTTTCTGGCTGAGCGACCTGCGTAAAAGGTGCTTTATATACAGGCTTGTAAAATAACTAAACAGCGGTGCTGACTTGACCAAAAATGGCGACAGGATTGAGATATCGATAAAGCATTGAACAGGATGAGCGTACTGCAGTGACGGGAACATGTAATGCGACCCTATTAAAGATAAGGAAACCAGGCTTCCTTAATAATCTGGAAATTTTTCCGAACCGCTTCCTTTCCCGTTACTGGCTCACCATGTCCGCTTAATAGATATTCCACATCAAGCGATGCCAGTTTTTCAATACTTGCCTTCAATTGAGCGCCATTCCCGCCTGGTAAATCGCTTCGTCCGATGCTTCGATTAAAAACAACGTCACCCGTAAAAAGGACTTTATGCTTCGCCCAATATAAGCAAATAGATGCTAGAGAGTGACCGGGTGTAACTAAAACTTCAAAAGCTTCGTCACCGATGGTCAGGTCTCCCTCCTGGAGGAAGAAATCCGGTACAGGACATTTAAAATAATGCCCTGCATATTGCTGCAACCATTGATATTCCGCCCCTCCCATGCCGAAAAGAGCCCGTTCATCAAATGCGGTTACCCCTTCCAGATGGTCGGGATGTCCATGTGTAACAAGCAGGACGTCCATTTCGTGGAGCTGTCGGTTGATCTTCTTCAAAGAAGCCTCAACATGCCTTAGTAGATGGCTGTGGCCTGGATCGATGAGAATCCGCTTCCTTCCTTCAATGAAATAGGTATTACAGTTGTTCTCCGAACGCCCACGCCAGATAAAAGCGTAAAGCCCTTCTAATATTTTCATGGCGAATTCCTTTTCCCGCTTGATTCATGAGCAGGGATATCAAGTTTCTGATCTACATAAAGGGGTGTAAGTTTTTTTGACTCATTCATCTTCATCAATACCGCAACGGTAGTCTTATGCTTGCGGGCGATTACATCCAGCGTATCTCCTTTTTTAACGATATAGGTTCTTCGCGTGAGTTTTTTGCCGTTCTCCTTTGGTTGGGTGTTTGCAGGTATCTTGATCTTTTTCCCTGCATAGAGCGGATCCTTAAGCTTCATCTCGTTAAGTTTCAGCAGGACCGCAAGCGTCGTTTTGCATTTGCCGGCAATGATGGCCAGTGACTCTCCTTTTTTAACGATATAGGTACTGTAGGCCAATTCCTCCCCTTCTTTTTTCACCAATTCCTTCTTCACACCCTCCTTCTTGCCGGTCTTCTCCGGCAATCCGGTCTTTTTTTCCGCCATTGCCTCATTGATCGGTGCTGCCTCTGACTCTTCTTCGGCAGGCACAGGAATTTTCAATTTACGATTAACATACAGGGGCTTCTTCAGTTTAACGTCGTTAAGTTCTGCTAGATCGGCAACGGCAACCCCATATTTCTTTGCAATCCTATCCAGCGAATCGCCCTTTTTAACCGTGTAGGTCACCACGGCGGTTTTCTTATTTGACGTTTTCGTACTTGTTTTTATAGAACCTGATTCCTGTTTCTGTTCTGAAACAACTTCTTTTTTCACCAGTTCTTTTTTCTGCCCTTCTTTCCTGGCCCCCTTCTCCGCTGCAGCACCCTTCCTATCGGCAACGGTCTCATCTACTGGCGCTTCGTCTTCATCTTCTACCGGTACGGGAATTTTCAGTTTACGCTTCACATATAAAGGCTTATTCAGATTAACGTCGTTAAGTTCTGCAAGATCGGCAACATTAACCCCATACTTCCTGGCAATCCGTTCCAGCGAATCGCCCTTTTTAACGACATAGATTACCAGGACGGGCTTCTTTTTCGATGCTGTCGAAACGGCAGGTACAGGTCGAGGCACTGTTTTCTGCTCCGTATTCGCCTGGATATGCCGTGGCTCTGCTTTAGAATTTGTAACAGTCTCCTTTCCCGATTGGGAAGATTCCGCCTTTGTCACCGTAACGGGCGCCGGCGGGGCTTCTCCCGTTCCATGTTCGAGAAATTCCACAGCAGAATCGGCAATCGTTCCGGCCAGCTCCTTCTGAAATTTTGGACTGCGCAATAACTTCTCTTCCCGTGGATTGGAAATAAATGCCGTCTCAATCAGAACAGACGGCACTTCCGGCAATTTCAGGACCATGAACGGCGCCTCCTGGACGTTGGCAAACTTGATCCGATGGATGGCGCTCATATTGCGCAGGAGCATATAGCCGAAAGTTCTTGACGTATTCATCGTTGCCGTTTGAAACATATTCAGGATAATGGGATCCGATTCATCCTTGATAACCTCACCGTTTGCGACACCGCCGACGATGTCGGCCAGGTTTTCATTTCGGGCCAAAATACGAGCCGCCTCCGAACTGGCGCTTTTGACAGACAGGGAATAGACGGAAGCCCCAGCAGCCTGTCTTGTCCTCTCGGCATCGGCATGGATACTTATAAAAAGATCAGCGTGGTATTCACGTGCTATTTTCAATCGTTTTTTAAAAGGCACATAATAATCGCCATCTCTGGTCAAAAAAGCCCGGTAACCCTTCTTCTTGTTCAACACATCCCGGATCTTCCGGCTGATCGCCAAAACAACATTCTTCTCATATGTCTTGAGACGTCCGACTGCGCCGGGATCGTCTCCACCATGACCGGGATCGATGACAACGATTTTTTTCTTCAAAGCAACCTTTGTCTTTTCACGTTCTTCGGACTCTTTCTTCTCAACCTCCGGCAAGACAACATCCACAACGATGCGATAGGGTTTATCCTCTATCTTATCAAGCTTAAATATCTTGGCATCCGTATGTTCCGTCAAGAATAATTCGATGACGACACGGTTTTCCTGACGTGGTGTTACAACAATCCTGTCGATGCCTGGTTTTCGCAAGGAGATAAGGCGGTGTGTGGATTTGGCATAGACGGCGTCACTGATTTCCAAAGAAATCTTCTTATCGTCCTTATCCACTTCATAGACAGGATCTTCGGTCGTGTCGATTACAACCCGAGTATGGTCCGGGGCCGACCAGTGCCTTATATTGATGATCTTGTTCTCGGCGGCCCCATAAGCCGCGAAAGAGAGTATCAAAAATGATATAAATATCGTAAACGAATGCTTAATCATTCGGACAAGGACCCTTAAATTTTTGTTTTGTTTAACAGATTTGTCCATTCAATTCAACAGACATCATGAATTTTGAAAAAATGTTGACTTTTCACAGCCGTAATGACATTTTCACCACCGAAAGTGAGACATTCATGAAGATTAAAGACCGTTTATCGGGGAAGCATTTTTCCCTGTCATTTGAAGTATTTCCGCCCGTAAGAGACGGAAATATTGAAAGCTTGTATCAAGCCATCGAAGAGCTTTCAGCTTTGCAGCCCCACTTCATCTCCGTCACCTATGGGGCTGGAGGCACCACAAGAGATAAGACCATCGAGATTGCCTCCAAGGTTAACAACGATTTCGGTGTCACCGCCCTGGCCCATTTGACATGCGTCCAGTCTACAAAAGAGGATATCGGAAGCATTCTCAGTACATTATACGAAAATCGCATTGAAAATATCCTGGCTTTGAGAGGCGATCCGCCGGAGGGTGAAAAGGCGTTTGTCAAAACGGCAGGCGGCTTCGATCATGCAAACGATCTGGTCGCTTTCATTTCTGAACGAGAACGATTCTGCATCGGCGTCGCCGGTTATCCTGAAAAACACATCGAAGCACCCTCCATGGAAGAGGATCTTAAAAACCTCAAACGCAAGGTCGACGCCGGGGCTGATTTCATCATCTCACAATTGTTTTTCGACAATGACAATTTCTATCGTTTCCGGGATATGGCCATGGCGCTTAAAATCCGCGTTCCCATCATTCCCGGTATTTTCCCACTCCTGAGCTATAAACAGATACTTCGCATCTCCTCCCTTTGCGGCGCCAAGATCCCCGTGCGATTGGGTGAAAAGATAGAATATTTGAAGGATAAACCCGAAGAAATCGAAAAATACGGAATTGAATACGCAACCCGTCAAGCAGATTTGCTCATAGAGAATCAAGTTCCCGGACTTCATTTTTACAGCATGAATAAAAGTGGGCCCGTTAAAAAGATCATCAGCGATCTTGCCCTTACTTATGAAAAGTAGTTGAATAATCCTTCAAGGCATTGTATGAAGTGCGTCCTGTTTTTCAAACGGGCGATTAGCTCAGATGGATAGAGCGTTGGCCTCCGAAGCCAAAGGCCCTGGGTTCGAGTCCCAGATCGCCCACCATAATGAATTCATGAGGTTAGAAAGTAATTTCTGCCTCTTTTTTCTTTTTATGAACAACATTCCCCAGCACTATCCCCAGCAGGCATAAAAAACCGGGTGAGAAATACAAAGAGAATATTTAGTCATTCCTGCTGGTTGCTCATTACGGAATGAAACAGACGTAATGTGTGATACCACACGACGTAAGAGATTGAAAAATCCGAAATCCGGGGACAGCATACTGATTTTCCCCGGCGAATCCGAATAATTGGTATGGTGTCCCCATATTTGCGGTCTAGAATCGACGATCCAACCCTACATGATAGATGGGCCATGTGAGGATTCCGCGCACCATTCTCATGAATATTTAAGCAATTAACCATCGTGCAAAGATACATCTGATATTCCCATAGCAACCCGCTGCTCTAAGTTTGGCATTCATTGAATAAGTTCAATCTTTGCTTTCAATTTCGAGTCATGACCGGGAAGAAAATCTCGACCATTGGTGGCTGTTTTACCACCAGCCACAGCGGCTACTATCCATTTATGCCCCCCTTCTAGAAAGGAACATCATCACCTTCTTTAATAATTTCATCTAATATTAGATCGACACCAAGATTCTTTTCTTTTACTAAATTATATAGCTCTCTAAACGATTCTATTGCTTCGCGCGTATGATATTCTTCAGTATTGTAACATACACAATCTGGGTTTGATTTTTCATTTTCCGCAAATAATGTCATCACATAACTTTCAGGCGATTCAAAAATATCCACCGGGTAATTACATATAGTAATATCACCATCAGCATATTGTGCTATCGACCACACATACTTAGAATTATAAACAAAATAATATGCTGTCGAATATGCTCCCTTTTTAACAGCAGATATTTTATCTTTATTAGCAATCATGACATTTACAGCTTGTACTATTTTGCTCATTATTCACCTCTTTGCTCATTTTTTCATTAATTCATCATAGTTTTCGATATCAATGTTCCTAAGGGTTTCTCTCAACTGGCTTACCAAACTTCTTTTCATGGGTTCTGTCAATAGATTCGGATTTTTTGTAAAACGAGATAATTTCTTTAAAATCATTCCACATTTTTCTACTAGAATTGTATTTCCGCTAATTTGCCCCTCTATTTCATTTAAGACACATAACACAACGTGCTTTGAATCAGAATCGACAACGTTATAATCGTTTAATTTTTCAAGTTTTGCTTTTAATTCGGACAGTGTTGTTTGAAAGGAATAGTTTACTAACAGTTTAAATACTGACCTTATTTTATCTTTCTGAGATATAAATAAATAAATCGCAATGCCTGCTGCAATTGCCTGGACGACAGAAGTAATTACAGTGATAACTTTGAATAGGATATCCAAAATGGGATACTCCTTTTAATTGATCAGGTGTTCACTGAACTAATTATTTTCACTCCGGAATCTGTATGAATTATTCTAATATGTCTACCATTTGTTACAATAGTGTATTTATTCTCAATTGGATAGTTCATAACTTAATTATAAGATAATACATTAGATTTATCTACCTTCACATCTGATACCATAATCAGTTTTCTTATGCAGCAATTATTATCTAATTGCAAGGATGTTTTATCCACATCCCGAAGAATAATGGTATTAATCCGGCACTAGAAGGGAAAAGAGGCCGCTCACCAATAGACCAAGTCGCTATCGCCTACCAAGCACGGGCAGCTTGACAATTGCTATTGCTCAAATCCGCTCCACAGGATATTCCATTTCGCAATTTTTTTATAGGTGTCTTCGGTCATGGGTGCCTTTGCTTTGTAATTCATTGATTCTATGGTTTTTCCATCTTCTCCGACCGATCCGGTTATACTGGAAACAGGTATCTGTATTTCTTCGATCAGGAAGCCTGCCCCATCGGAAAGCTGAAGCACAAATCGGGCGTAATACGCCCTTTTATTTCTTAAATTCTTATCTATATAGAATTTATAGTATAGATGTCCTTCACTCCATTTTGTCTGTAGGAACGCGTTTGTGCCTCCGGCAATAGGTAGCGAAGCAGATGGCCAGTCCTTAACCTCTCCGAGTTTTTTCGATGCTTCCTGTTCAGCCTTTATAGTTCCCTCGTCTTTTAGCTTCACTATTTTGTTACCATCGATTACGGAGACGTCACCGGTTAACTTATTGACTTTGATGGTGCGGCCCTGATTATCTTGTTTTGTCTCATAGCAACCAGTTATCAGAACCACAGCAATCACAAAAATTGTAAAATATTTGAGTCTCATAGCATCCTTCCTTTCTTTAATAAGACTATTAAGCAAAAAGCCAATGAAGGGGGCCGTGATGGACGGTTTTAGAAGCTAAAATCAATTTTTACTGCAAAGATGATGGATCATTTATGCAAACATAAATAATGCGTCTCAGGGGCAAAATATGAAGCCAAAAGGCAAGGGGGGTTATTTCTTACCCTTCTTGCCCTTCTCATATCGGGTTAAAGCATCTTCAAGCAACCGCCGGATGGCTTCAGATTTCGAGTCAATACGATTCTCAAAACGGTAATCATCCAATCGCTTCAATAGCTCATCGGATACAGCAAGGTTTAGGATGGGTAATTTCGTTGGCATCTATATCTTATAGACCACCCCGTTTTAATAATCAACATATTTTCTTGACTTCCTGTCTTTCATCAGTTATGAACCACTACAACTTCATCACCTGAAATTCTTATTGCTGTGAAAATCAATGAAGCTAATCAAGGGAGGTATCGAAGATGGAAGCTAATGCAATATTAATGGGACAGACGAAAGCGACAAAAGCGCCGGACATGGGCATCATTGAAGCCGCACTATTTCAGATTGACGGATTGACGGCTATGATTGAAAAAGTGGTCGGTAATGTTGATGATTGAAACGAAGATATTATTGATCCGATTCTAAGCGTAACGCAAGTAATCCGGGACAAGGCCCTGATGTGCATAAAAGAAATGGGGTAATAGGCCGGGTGTCAAATGTGATTTAGAATTATCAATGTACGTTTGATGTAATCGAAGCAAATGTTGTTTTTCATTAAAAATAAGGATGAAAACGCCATGAACAAACGTCATTTAGTATTAAATTTATTGTTTTGAGCATACTTTTGCTGCCTGTGGATTGGTTGTGCATCGAAAATTCATATGAATGTAGATAGCTACATCAATCATGACTTAAACATCCCGGAATATAAACGGTTTTCTTTTATGGCTACAGACACAATAAATCCACTTGCAGAGAAAGAATTATTCTCAATTATAAAAGATGAAATGCAAAAGAAGGGTTATTCGTACGACAATAATAATCCACAATTCCAAATAGTGGCACGGCGCGGTGTAAAAACTGAAGAAAGGCAAGAAGACGTCAGGTCGCGCCCTGCTCAGGTATATCAACCACCACCTATAGGATCAAAAGACAATAGATATGGAACGTGGCAAACTCAATATGTCACTGAGGGGGGCGGGACATATACTGTAAATATAAAGTGGATCAGAATAGAATTCATTGACTTAATCAGCTCACAAAAAGATGGCAAGACAAATTATCTGTGGCAAGGTGAAGTTCACAGTCAAGGGAAACGCACATTAAACGAGACGACAAAGTGTTTAACAAATGGTTTGCTTCTTGACTATCCAACTAAATTGAATCGTACTAAAAGAATTCTTAATTACGACGAATGTAATTGACGGAAAATTATGAGGTGAAAGAATCAAGACCGGGTGGTAAATCATCCGGTCTTTTTTTATGCTCGATGTGATCTTTCTTTATCCTTGCTCCTATTTTTGCGGGTATAATTGCGGGTATACTTAAATTTACCATATCTTAATAATTAGTTATTATAAATAGATATGCCTTCAATGTAATAGACAGATCGCCAAGACAGTCCGAAGAAGTCCATAACCCGTTATGGTTTCCACAAAGACTTCCGGGGCCGCGTAGTCGGGGTGGTTGCGGATCAGCATGGCCGCCTTCGCCATTTGATCCAGCTCCTTCAGGAGATTCTCCGCATGGCTGTCCCGCCCGGGACGGCATGGGTGAGTGGCGAAAAACAGGTTATTCGGATCGATGTGTTTATTCTTCACATGGTAAGTGGCCAGTGTCTCACAGTGGCATGGGTTCTTCGGATCGACGAGGCCGCATTGCTTGACGAGGAAATCCAGGAGCTGCTTTTCCCCGCGGGAAAGCCGCTGGCGGTATGCCGACGGCGTGAGCCCCAGGATCTTGGCACCTTCCGTGCTTTTGACGTCGAAGATCTCCCCTAGTATGACAGCCAGGCGAAGTTCCCTCTTCAGGCAGAGGAGCAGGAAATGGACGCAGGCCCGTTTCGTTTCTTCTACAATAAGGTTCTGTTCGGCCTCGATGAAGACGTCATATTCATTGTACAGTTTCCTGCCTTCAATTGCATGCACACATACGTCGAATGTCGAGAGTAAATAGACTTGTCCGGTTTTGTAGCAAATGACTTGTCCGCTTTTACTGTTCTTGAATGGAGGGTCATTTAAGAGCAGGAGGTGAGCGGCGGATGTTCGCTTTCCTCGTTCGTGGTTCTTGTCGTGGAGTT
>CAZYDG010000090.1:0-6723 GCA_964645835.1 uncultured Syntrophaceae bacterium | reverse complement strand
ATTCCTGCTAAGAAAGGCTATGGAAAAGAAACTCAAAACGATCTTCTCACACATCAAACCGGGGTAACTTTCTTTATGAGGCAACGTTACCTCTTGTCACTACACTTTCGGTAACATTTTAATCTGAGGCAACGGGGTGGTTTCATAAAAATCCTGTGAATATTTCCAGGGCGTATCGAATCGAAAGTTTGGCGCTTTATCCCCGACCTTTAATGGCGTTCCCAAAATACCAGACTCCTTCTCTCACACATTATTATTATTGAATTCTTTGTACTGATGCATTATCCACTGCCTATGTGTCAAGCAATTCTCAGATAAAGCGTTTGTGGATTATATCCTTGACGAGCCCTGATCGATCTGCAATATCAGGTAATCCTGATAATGAAAGACCTGAAATGACGAAAAAACCGGCCAAATCCCGAACCGCCAATATATCCGACATCGACCTCAACCCTGAATTTCAGAAGGCTCTGGACCTGATGGAGGATTCGCAGCGCAATGTCTTTATCACAGGCCGGGCGGGGACCGGGAAATCGACGCTCTTGACCTATTTTCGCCGGAATACCCGGAAAAACATCGTTGTCCTCGCCCCGACAGGTGTTGCGGCCATTAATGTAGGCGGCCAGACAATTCATTCCTTTTTCGGCTTCAAGCCCGATGTAACACCGGGGAGTGTCAGGAAAAAAGGCAAGGACGAAAAGAAGAGCATCTACAGGAAACTCACAACCATTGTAATCGACGAAATCTCCATGGTACGTGCCGACCTCCTGGACTGTGTTGATAAATTCCTTCGTCTGAACGGTCCCGACTTTACGCTGCCCTTTGGTGGTGTCCAGATGATCTTCATCGGCGATCTCTACCAGCTTCCGCCAGTCGTCACGAGCGCACAGAGGGATATCTTCCGGGCTCACTACGCCACGGCTTATTTTTTCAGTGCCAAGGCCATGGAAAAGTTGGACATGGCCTTTATTGAGTTGGAAAAGGTTTACCGCCAGACGGACGACGAATTTATCCGGCTCCTCAACTCGATCCGCAACCGGACGGCGACGGATGAAGACATCGCCCGTTTCAACGAACGCTGTGATCCTGCGTTTGAGGCGCCGAAAAAGGACTACTATATCTATCTGACCAGTACGAACGATCTTGCCGACGGTGTCAATGAAGAGCGTCTTGCCAAGCTGCCGGGAAAGGCCTGGATGGCCCGTGGCATCGTTGAGGGGAGTTTTGGAGCCGAGTATCTGCCAACAGCGATGGATTTGCGGTTGAAACGGGGCGCCCAGATCATGCTCCTGAATAACGATACCTACGGGCGCTGGATCAACGGTACTATCGGCCGGGTGAAGGGTTTCGATGTTGATGACGAAGGGCAGGATGTTATTGTCGCAAATCTGGAATCGGGAGAGACTGTGACCATTGCCCCTTATACCTGGGAGATTTACCGGTTCTTTCTGAAGGATGGCGAACTCGCCTCAGAGGCCGCTGGCTCCTTTACCCATTTCCCCGTGCGTCTCGCCTTTGCCGTCACGATTCACAAGAGCCAGGGAAAGACCTTTGAGAAGGCCGTCATCGATGTGGGCCGGGGCACCTTCGCCCATGGGCAGATGTATGTGGCCCTGTCCCGCTGCAAGAGCCTGGAGGGCATCGTTCTGAAGCAACCCCTGAAAAAGAACCATATCCTGATGGATTGGCAGGTTGTCAAATTTTTAACCCATTTTCAATATGCGCAAGCAGTGGATGCATTTCCCAGGGAAGACAAGATCCGCATGATCGAAGCGGCCATACGAAACAAACAAACCGTGGAAATTATTTACCTCAAAGGCAAAGACGAAAAGTCGCGCCGCCCAGTCAAACCCCTGTATATCGGTGAAATGGAGTTCAACGGCCACGGTTTTACGGGAATGCAGGCCATGTGCCTGTTGCGCCGGGAAAGGCGTACCTTCAATGTGGACAAGATTCTGGAGATATATGCAGGATCAGAAGCTTCCTCCATCCCCCTTCAAGGGGGAGGTTAGGAGGGGGATGGGGTTGATTTTCAGGCTTGCATGCAGCTTCACTCCATCCCCTGGCCCTCCCCTTGAAGGGGAGGGAATTTATAGCTTTTTGTCCCCATTTGGAGGGAGAATGGGTCATAACCCGGTTTCGGCCGCCATTGCTCCCTCGCGGGTGCCCGTGGTGCCCAACAGTCTGCATGAGAAGCGGGGTATTGGTCTGTAGGTGAATAGGATTTTTCCGATTCGTATCAGTAATGTCATCTGCACGTGAAATGGATGGAAAAATCCCCTGAACCTGAAGGCCAATACCCCGCTTCTATCCGGTCTATTTAAAGACGGGCAATAGCACAAAAGGTCTCACGGATTAACCCGTTTCCAATCCTCTTTGACGACTTCCAGTAGTTCCCTGGCAAAGTCAGATTCCAGAACAATGCCTTCGAAATAGGGCGGGCAGTCAAGTTTCTGCATCAGGAGGCCGTCACCGTCGAACCATCGGGGCAATGCGCCTCCAAAGAAGTAGCCCTCGTCGCGAAGATTATCTACTGCCTGGCCGATCCATGGCGTCGTCGCCGGTAGCCAGACCTGAAAGACTACGACATTTTTCCCCCGGGCTTCATCTTCCAAATCGGAAATGTAAGAACGGAATTCTTCGCCGATGCTCTCGACGGCTATGCGGGCCACACCGGCAAAATCATAGATGCTCATCTGCGCCTGCGATTGAGCATAGCGGGGGATTTTCTCCTTAGATTCGTCCAGATAGCGTATATCGTCCAGACCTTTATATATCCGGCGCAGGACCTCTTCATAGGCCGCGGGCAGAAAGACACGGTGCGGTTTGGGATGGTAGCAGCGAAACAAGTTCAGGGTCGCCACCCGGCCGCCGGTGCTATTCTCCTTGTTATAGGTTTCAGCGGGCATGAGGGCAACCTGTATTGCCGTTTCCACGTGTTTAAATCCTCTCACCGTTTTTTGCATGTAAGGATGGTTGCAGACCGTCTCGCCATAAATCTCTTCAAGCCGCGGGATTCGCAGGGCAACGTCATTATAAAGAAATCCCAGCATGCGGCTGTTGGCGCCCGAATTCCGGTATTGTTTCAGGACCATGCCCACGCCCGCCTCATAAAGGCAGGACGACGTCGAGGAAGGAAAAAGGTGATCAACGCCGATGACCTTACCGGAAGTCGTCCGGGCAACGATGGAATAGTAGCGGCCATCTGAATTGGCAGCGACGATGGACGCCGGGTCATAGAAAAGGCGGATCGGATATTTATCACCGTACACGGCATGGAAAAGACTGACGATACCTTCCGCGTCTTCCGGACGGAATGTGTCGACAATTATTTCTTCTTTTCCGATATCGTGTTTCCCCGGCCCATCGGATCTCACAAATGAATCCCCCATTGTGTTTGATTATTTTCAATCCATGAAATCAACGAGCTGTCCGCTGGTCAAGCGAAGCCGCTGGCTTAGCATCTTTCCCAGTTTGAACAGGAATTTTGCGGCAAGACCAGGGGCGTCCTTTATCAGGCGGTCCAGGTTCTCCCTGGTCAGAATGAGCAAAACTGTGGTGTCTGCGGACATGATTGTTGCAGACCGGGGTTTCACCATCGAAGATGACCATTTCGCCAAAGGTCTTTCCTTTGCCGATCACGGAAAGCACCTTTTTTTTGTGGTTGGTGCTTTCCTTGATGACCTGCACGCTTCCCTGGACGACAATACACATATAGGCCTCTCGCGCCCCTTCACGAAAGACCGTCGCTCCCCGGGAGACTCGTTTGATATTCAGGTATTTGGCGAAATTTTCGATCTCTTTCCACGAGAGATCTTCAGCCCACTGGGTGTTTTCCAGCAGCTCCGCCCGTTCTCTTACCGCTTCTCCCAGTTCTACCATTGATTATGATGCGTATGTCAACGTTTCCATGCCTTGAAGGCGGCGATAATGGTTTCGACAGCGCCGTCTGTCTTCAAGCCGCGCATATTGATGACCAGATCGTAGGCGGAAGGATCTTCGATGTCGGCGTTGAAATATTTTCTAACAAACGCCCTCCGATTCGAATCGGTTTTAATAATATATCGTTTTGCCTCGGACGGGGTGGTCTTTAATACATTCTTGATTCTTATTTCTTCCGGCGCAATGATACGGACACTGAATGTGTCTTTGGGAGGCAGGACAAAGGTGGCCCCCCGGCCGACGATGACTGCATTACCATGGCTGCCGATGGTTCCGATGACCTTCGTCAGATGATGAAGATATTGATCGGGCCACAGGTGCCGAGACTCGAAGAGGGCCGCCAGCCAGTCGTCCCTCCTGGTGATTTCTTTTTCGTCGAGAGTGCATACGACTTTATCGCTCATTTCTGCGCTTTCGGCGACCATTTGAATAATCTTTCCTCCCATGAGATCCATGTTGAGGGTTGTCGCCAACTTCTTCGCGATATTTGTGGCCCCGCAGCCCGCTTGCCGGGAGATGGTGATGCAGGGGCCGGGCTTTGCCTGCTCCCCCTTCCGTTCGGACATTGATGCATTCCATTTAACAAGTTGCTCTTCCACAAGCTGCCAGGATGTACGATTCTTTGCCTGCATAAAATAGCCCTCCCAGATCTAAGATTTGAATAGAGTCGCGCTTCTGTCTAATTGTATATTAAGTGGCCATCAGCTGGCTGTCAATATCGGGCCGTAATCGGCTCTTTAGCGTATAAGCAATACTCCTGGATATTCTCCTCCTTGCCGCTTTGATATCCTTTTGGCAACGTGGCATCAGAAGGCGTAAAGCTTTTCTCCGGACAAGACGGTAAAGCCGTTTTTTTGCAGGACGCTGACGGCTGCATCCGTATCGTCGAAACGGAAAATAATCACAGCGTTTTCACCGCTTTTTTCGACGAAGGCATACAAGTATTCCACATTGATGTTTTCCCTGGCTAAAACTGCCAGAATACTGTGCAGTCCACCAGGACGATCGGGAACCTCAACGGCGACGACGGTGGTGCGGCTGACCCGCAGGCCGTTATCCCGGAGTACCTGGCTGGTTTTGTCCACGTCGTTGACGATGAGGCGCAGTACGCCGAAATCGGATGTGTCGGCTAGAGAGAGGGTCCGGATGTTGATGTCTGCTTCCTTGATGATCCTCATGACCTCTTCCAGTCCGCCCGGCTTGTTTTCCATGAATACGGATATCTGTTCGACCTTCATATGTCCCTCCCTCGTGTTAAAATTTCCGTTTGTCCACAATTCGGTTGGCCTTGCCTTCGGATCGCTGCAACGATTTTGGGCCCACCAGCTTGACCTTAGCGGAGATACCGAGGTAGTCTTTAAGGTCTTTGGTAATCTGTTTTTCCAAATTCTGTAACACCTTTACCTCGTCGGCGTTGGCAAAACGGCTTTCCGTGACTTCGACCTGGACCTCCAGTGTATCGAGGGTGCCCACTCGGTCAACGACAAGTTGATAATGCGGTTCAAGTCCCTCGATCCCGACGAGAACGGCCTCAATTTGCGAAGGGAAGACGTTTACGCCGCGGATAATGAGCATATCATCGCTGCGTCCCATAACTCGACCCATACGGTAATGGGTACGTCCACAGCGGCACGGTTCAGGGTACAGGCGGGAGATGTCCCGGGTGCGGTATCGGATCAGGGGGAAGGCTTCTTTTGTCAGGGTCGTAAAGACAAGCTCCCCCGTCTCACCCGGGGCAAGGACTTCGCCCGTATCGGGATTGATCGTTTCCACCAGGAAATGATCTTCAAAGATATGCATGCCCTCCCGGGCTTCCGTACATTCCATGGAGACACCGGGTCCCATTATCTCCGATAAACCGTAGATGTTCATGGCCGCTATGTCGAAATTTTTTTCAATCTCGTCGCGCATCTGGTCGCTCCAGGGTTCGGCGCCGAAAATGCCTACACGCAGTTTCAGGGCTCTCATATCAATGCCCATGGCCTTTCCCTGTTCCGCCAGATTCAGGGCATAGGAAGGGGTGCAGCAAATGGCCGTGGGTCCGAAATCCTGAAGGATCATGATCTGTCGCTTCGTGTTGCCGCCGGACATGGGAATGACGCTGGCCCCCAGGCGTTCCGCACCGTAGTGGGCGCCGAGACCTCCCGTGAAGAGCCCGTAGCCATAAGCATTGTGAATGATGTCGTTTTTTGTCAGACCGGCGGCGACAAAACAGCGGGCCATCAATTCCGACCAGGTGTCGATGTCCCGTTTCGTATAGCCAACGACCGTCGAACGGCCAGTCGTGCCCGAAGAGGCATGCAGGCGTACGACGCTGCTCATCGGCACGGCAAACATGCCGAAGGGATAATTATCTCTCAGGTCCTGTTTCGTTGTAAAGGGGAATCGTTTCAGATCATCCAGGGTTCTGATATCATCCGGTTTTACCCGTGCTTCGTCGAAGGTTTTCTTATAAAACCCGACGGTGTGATAGACGCGTGAAGCAACCTGTCGTAATCTTTTAAGTTGCAGGGCTTCCAAGGCTTCCCGGGGCAGAGTTTCAAATTCTTCATTATAAATCATGGACAGGACCCCCCTCTGGCTAGAAATTTTAATTACTTTAACATAAAGGTACATATCCGGGCAAGGGCAATCACAAGGTGTGTCGAGAGTAAATAGACTTGTCCGGTTTTGTAGCAAATGAATTGTCCGCTTTTACTGTTCTTGAATGGAGGGTCATTTAAGAGCAGGAGGTGAGCGGCGGATGTTCGCTTTCCTCGTTCGTGGTTCTTGTCGTGGAGT
>CAZYDG010000089.1:0-16116 GCA_964645835.1 uncultured Syntrophaceae bacterium | reverse complement strand
ACTCCACGACAAGAACCACGAACGAGGAAAGCGAACATCCGCCGCTCACCTCCTGCTCTTAAATGACCCTCCATTCAAGAACAGTAAAAGCGGACAATTCATTTGCTACAAAACCGGACAAGTCTATTTACTCTCGACACAGTAGTCAGATTGGATTGACATAAAGAGATATATTTGTTATGTGCAGTGCGCGTCTTATGGTTTTACCGGGGGGGTAAAAAATCTTAGGCCGCCTTTAGTCAAGGATAAGCATCACTCAAATGAAGATCGAACAAAACAGATGGACACAGACCAGGGGTTGGGAGCGCGGAGAGCCGGGAAAGCTGGGGGAATCTGCTCAACTGGTCATGGTATTCGGGAGTTCCACCATTTGTCGGCAGGGCGCTCTTTTTCACGAACTCAAGGCCACCTATCCCAATGCCTATATCTGCGGTTGCTCGACAGCAGGGGAAATATTCGGGACGGAAGTTTCCGATGAAGCCCTCGTCATGACGGCCATTTACTTCGAGTACAGCCGCATCAAAGGAACTCGGGCTGTTATTGACCGGATGGAAGATAGCCTGAACACCGGCAAAAGACTTGCAGAACAGCTTGATCAGGAGGGGTTGGTCCATGTCTTTGTGCTGTCTGAAGGTTTATGCATCAACGGCAGTGAGCTCGTCAAAGGCCTGACGGAGGTATTGCGCCCCGGCGTGTCGGTAACCGGCGGGCTCTCAGGCGATGGTGACCGTTTTCAGTCAACGTACGTCATTGGAGACTCGGAACCCCAAACCAATCAAATCGTTGCAATCGGCATGTACGGACCGGCGCTGAAAGTAGGATACGCATCGTACGGCGGATGGGACTCATTCGGTCCGGAACGCCTCATCACCCGTGCTAATGAGAATATCCTCTATGAATTCGATGGCAAATCGGCCTTAGAACTCTATAAACGCTACCTAGGGGAGCATGCGAAAGGGCTTCCCGCAACGGGTCTGCTTTTCCCCCTTCAATTGCGTTCCGATGAATCTGAAAAAGGGATAGTGCGTACCATTCTTGCGGTAAACGAGGCAGATCAAAGCCTGACGTTCGCTGGAGACATCCCCGTAGGCGCTTATGCCCGATTGATGAAGGCAAACTTCGATCGTTTGATCGACGGGGCGGTCGAGGCGGCCAAAAGAAGCCATGAAGGCTTTTATGACACCGCACCCGATCTGGCCATTCTTATCAGCTGTGTGGGCAGGAAACTGATTCTCAAGCAGCGCGTGGAAGAGGAAGTGGAGGGCGTCCACGATATCCTGGGCGAAAAGACGGTCTATACCGGGTTCTATTCCTATGGGGAAATTTGCCCTTTTTCACGGGGGCAAAGATGTGAACTCCACAACCAAACCATGACCATTACCACCGTTTCTGAAGGCATGCCTTGAAGTCTTCCCATCCACTCCTTGAACGCCAGATCCGGCGATATATCGGCGATAAGAAAACGATCCCCTCAGAGTTAATCTCTTTTATCGAAGCGGTCAACGAGGCCTATATCCAAAATGACACAGATCGTGCCATGGTGGAACGTTCCCTGGAATTAAGCTCTCAAGAATTGCTCCAGGCTAATGCGGAGATGCGGGGCGTTTTTCAGGCTCTGCCGGACCAGTATTTCCGCATTGATAGTGAAGGACGCATCCTCGATTACAAGGCCCCCCATTTGGAAATAGACGATTTCGCCGATGCCAGCCGAATCGGGATGAGGCTTCAGGATTTTCTCCATATTGACGCCTGGAAACGTCTGAGAGAAAACGTGGAGCACGTGATCAGAACGCAAAGCATCCTCACTTTGTCTTTCCCCATCAAGCAACGGGACGAGATCTACCTCTATGAGGCCCGGTTAGTCCCGATCTTCAAGAAACAGGTTATTATCGTTCTGCGGGATGTGACGGAACAGGAAAAGGCAATAACAGCCCTGAAGGAAAGAGAAGAACGTTTCAGCGCTCTCATCCAGCAATCCACCAATTCCTTTACCATCGTGGATGCCTATGGCCGATTGATCTACGTTTCCCCTTCTACGGAGAAGATCCTTGGCTATTCATTGGAGGAGTTAATCGGGGAATCGGCCTTCAATTATATCCACCCCGATGACAGGGATTATGTCTACCAAGACTTCATGAAAATCGTCAAAGGCGTCCGAATCAACAAACCCGTCCTCGAATATCGGGTTTTAAGGGGTAACGGATCATGGTGCTGCCTGGAATCGACGGCCAGTAATCTTCTCGACCATCCCGGCATCAATGGTATTGTCATTACAAGCAGGGATATCACTCCGCAAAAAGAAGCCGAACGGGAAAAGGAACGGTTGCGGAGCCAGATCATTCAAGCCCAGAAAATGGAGGCCGTGGGTACCCTTGCCGGCGGTATTGCTCACGATTTCAATAATCTCCTGATGGGCATCCAAGGTTATGTATCCATAGCCCTTTACGAAATGGATGCTGCAACCCCCACCCATGAGCGCCTGGTAAACATCGAGAATCTTGTAATAAAAGGTGCGGAACTGACCAAGCAACTCCTCGGGTTGTCACGAGGAGGACAATGTGAGGTAAAGGCGACGCAGATCAACGAACTCATCACAGGCACAGTCGATATCTTCGGACGGACAAAGAAAGAGATCGCCATCGAGATAAACTTACTGGAAGATCTCTGGACGGCGGATGTCGACCGGGGCCAGATCGAACAAGTACTGCTGAATCTGTTCATCAACGCCTGGCAGGCCATGCCGGGCGGCGGTGACCTGTACCTGAAAACGGAAAATGTGGAAATTGACGACCAGACGGCCATGACCAATGCCGTAAAGGCGGGCAGTTACATCAAGTTGTCTGTGATTGATACAGGTATAGGGATGGATGAGGCGACAAAAGAGAGAATCTTTGAGCCTTTTTTCACAACCAAGGACACGGAACTCGGCACGGGGTTGGGATTGGCCTCCGTTTACGGCATCATCAAAAACCATAATGGATTCATTGATGTCGAAAGCACGCCGGGCAGAGGGACAACTTTTATGGTTTATCTGCCCGCTTCCCATCGGGAGATCGCCGATGAAAAAAAACCGGAGGACCACCTTCTTTCGGGGCACGGCACCATCTTGTTTGTCGATGATGAACAGACCAATCTTATGATCATGAAAGACCTTCTGATGGTTATGGGCTACAAGGTCCTTTTGGCTGCAAGCGGTCAGGAAGCCGTTGCTGTATACATGACAAAGCAAAAGCAAATCGATCTGATCATCATGGACATGCCCGGTTTGGGGGGCGGCGAAGCTTTTACGGCGCTAAGGAACTTCGATCCCGATGTCAAAGTGATTCTCTGCAGTGGCTACAGCCTGGATGGCGAGGCGGAAAAAATCATGGCCAAAGGCTGCAATGGCTTTATCCAAAAACCTTTTACTATTGAAGCTTTATCTCAAAAGATCGGTGAAGTTCTCCATCGGGCGGGAAAGGACTCTGCCGTAAAGGTCTAAGAACCACGAATAAATTGTTAAAAAAAATCGTTTTAGCGCCCGCTCCTTTTTCCCGTCATTTCCATGAAAACCGGTAATCCAGAGGTTTTAAGAATACATTCGAAGTAGCGCTGGATTATCCGGTCAAGCCGGATAATTACGGTTTGGAAATTAGGCTGCTTAAATGCTGTAGGGTGGATGAAGCGAAGCGCATCCACCATCCGTCGGTGGAACCGCTTTGCTTGTTCCACCCTACAATGAAATAAGCGAAGCTTTTGGCGCAACGCAGCAGACACCGTCCTCGCGAAAGTGCGGCACGGGCTGTTTTTCAACAGCCTGCTAAGTGTTCTCCTTCTTGAAAAACTCCTTCATTGCGGCCACAAGACCAGGTATCGTATAGGTTTCCTGGAGGATATGGATGGGCATGCCCGCCTTCTCTGCTGCGGCGGCCGTGACGGGACCAATGACGGCAATCTTCACCGTTTGGGGAAGGACGAAATCCTTGCCCATAATCTCCATGAAGTTTGCAACCGTCGAAGGGCTCGTGAAGGTAATCACATCTACCTCGCCACTATTCAATAACGGCTCCAGTTCCTTCTTTTCCCTTCCTGAGTTGATCGTCCGATAGACCGTCACAACATCTACTTGGGCACCCAAACGGGTCAAGCCTTCAGGAATGACGTCACGGGCCTGTTCTGCTCGGGGCAAGAGCACCTTCGCGCCCTGAAGATTAACGTTCTCAAATGCCTGAACAATGCCTTCAGAGATATACTCACGGGGAATCAGATCAACCCGAAGCCCCATTTTTTTAATGGCTTCCGCTGTGGCAGGGCCTATGGTGCAAAAACGGATATCCTTCAGGTCTCGTATATCATGGCCCGAGGCCTGGAGACGCTCAAAGAAAAACCGGACGCCGTTGGCGCTGGTAAAGATCATCCATTGATATGTTTGGAGCTGGGCCAAGGCATTATCGCAGTCTGTCCAGGACTCGGGAGCAACGATCCGGATCGTGGGAAAATGAATGGCCCGAGCGCCCATATCCAGCAACAGATCGGATAGAGACTCGGCCTGTGCCTCCGGACGGGTGATGACGATGCCTTTGCCAAAGAGGGGTTTCGTTTCAAACCAGTTCAACTGCTCCCGAATGGCCACAACATCGCCGACGACCAGGATGGATGGCGGCGAAAAACCGGCCGCCTCAGCTTGACCTGCGATGGTTCCCAAGGTGGCTGTCAGGGTCTTCTGCTGTGTCGTCGTTCCCCAACGGATAAGTGCGGCGGGCGTTTCGGCGGGTTTCCCATTTTCGATCAGGCTTTCAGCGATCTGGGATAAATTCTTCACACCCATGAGAAACACCAGAGTGCCGATACCGGCAAGGGCTTGCCAGTTGATAGCACTCCGTTCCTTTGTCGGGTCCTCATGGCCCGTCACAAAGGCCAAGGTCGACGTGTAGCCCCGCTGGGTCAGAGAAATCCCCGCATAGGCAGGAACCGCAATGGCGGAAGTCACGCCGGGGACGATATCGAAAGGAATCCCTGCAGCAGAAAGCATCAGGGCCTCTTCGCCACCGCGGCCGAAGATGAAAGGGTCGCCGCCTTTGAGACGGGTTACGATCCGGCCCCTCGAGGCCTCCTCCACAAGACGGTGGTTGATCTCATCCTGGGAGAGGGTGTGGTCGCCACCCTGCTTGCCGGCATAGATCAGACGAACATCGGTTTTGGCGTAACGGAGGAGTTCTTCGCTGACAAGGTGGTCAAATATGATGACCTCCGCCTCTTCAATGCAGCGGATGCCCTTGATGGTAATCAGTCCCGGATCTCCTGGCCCTGCGCCTACAATATACACTTTTCCTTGTTTTGCCGTTAACATAACCTGTTTCCTATTCTTTTTTATTTTTCAACCGGGCAGCAAATCCATTATCGATTTACCGCCCCGGGCCAGGAGATCCTCAGCCAGGGCAATGCCCAGCTCTTCACCGGCCTCCACGGGGCCGCGGAACTCATTGCGAACTATTGCCCGGCCATCTGTTGTTCCAACGAGCCCGTTGATGAAGATCATGTTTCCCTTGATCTCCCCATAAGCGGCGATAGGCAGCTGGCACCCCCCGCCCAGCCGCTTCAGGAATGCCCTTTCGGCCGTAACAGCCTGTCGGGTCTGCTCATGATCGAGGAAAGAAAGGATGCTCTTTAATGAGGCGTCATCCTGCCGTACCTCTAGGGCGAGGACGCCTTGGCCTACGGCGGGGATCATGAGTTCCGTTGGTATAAAATGGCTGATCCGGTTCATCCAGCCCATGCGCCGCATTCCAGCGGCAGCGACGATGATCCCGTGGAGGTTTTCCGTCTCGATCTTACGTATCCGAGTATCCAGGTTTCCTCGCAGAGCAAGGATATCGATATCCTTGTATAGGTGGTACAATTGGCATTGCCGCCTCAGTGAGCCCGTCCCGATTCGGGCGCCGTGGGGAAGGCGTTCGAACTTGAGGGGGCCGCGTCCGATCAATACATCCCGGGGATCCTCCCGCTCGGGCGTGACAGCGATCTCCAAACCGTCAGGCAGAATCGCGGGAACGTCCTTCATGCTGTGGACCGCCAGATCGATCTCGCCTTTGAGGAGGGCGTCCTCAATCTCTTTGACAAAGACTCCTTTGCCGCCGATCTTTACCAGGGAGACATCCTGCATAATATCCCCTTTTGTTTTGATCACAACGATCTCCACATCGAGGTCCGGATCTTTTTGCAGGAGCTTTGTCTTCACCCAATTTGCCTGCGTCAGGGCAAGCATGCTCCCCCGCGAACCTATTTTGATCGTTCTTTTAATGCTCATGCTCACTTTCCCTTCTCCAAATCCAACCAATCTCATCCTTCATTGGCGGATCGCTTTGCTTCATCCACCCTGCATACAATATTCCTCCCCCTTCAAGGGCGAGTTCTGGAGGGGGACGGGTTGTTATTTATCCATCGAGACGAAAATAATCCAGCTTTTTATCTTTCTAACCTCACCCTTTACCGTTCGCCGTCTTCCAGCCGGAAAAGCCGCCGTATTGTTGCCACATAGGCCGGGCCTCCTTGATGCTGGCTTTCCTCTTTCAGGGCGGTCATGGGACCGTGGAGGATCTTGTTTACGATTGATTTGGCCAGGATCTCGACGGACTCCCGATCTTCCGCCTTCATATTCCGCAACCATGCCCCCGACCGTTCCATTTCCTCTCGGACAATGCCCTCCACTTTTTCACGAAGGGATACGATGGTCGGCACCACCTCCAGCGTATTGAACCAGGTCAGATATTTTTGCACCTCTTCAGCAACGATCTTCTCCGCCTTCAGTGCCTCCTCCTTGCGGATGTTCATATTCTCATCGGCAATGTCCTGGAGATCGTCCATGTTGTATAGATAAACGTTGTCCATCTTGCCGGTTCGGGGATCGATATCCCGGGGCACGGCAATATCGATAAGGAACAGGAGACGATTCTTCCGTCTTCTGAGGGCCGGAACAAGCATCTCCGGCGTCAGGACATAGCCGGTGGCTCCTGTCGAGCTGATGACGATATCCACCTCACCCAGCATATCCTCAAGACGGTCGAACCGGACAGGTTCACCGCGAAACTCATCGGCAAGTTGTACTGCCCGTGCATAGGTTCGATTGGCGACCATGAGCCGATCGACACCGTGGTTGAGAAGATGGCGGGCCGCAAGTTCCGACATCTCCCCGGCACCGATCAGAAGCGCCCTTTTCCCTTTAAGGCTACCGAAAATCTTTTTGGCCAGCTCTACAGCGGCGTAGCTCACCGACACGGCATTGTTGGCGATGCCCGTCTCCGTTCGGACCCGTTTGGCCGCCCGGAAGGCAAAATGAAGGGCTTTGTTCAGGATCACACCCGTCGTTCCATTTTCCACAGCCTGCCGGTAGGCATCCTTGACCTGCCCCAGAATCTGAGGTTCCCCCATGATCAGGGAATCGAGGCTTGAGGCCACACGAAAGAGATGACAAAGAGCGGCCTTGTCGCGGTAGATATAGAGACACCTTGACATATCTTCCTCGGACAGGTTGCCGTGTTGCAGGATCATTCGGCGCAATCCCCTTTCCGCTTCAGAATGATTGCGAACACCTGCCAGAATCTCCACACGGTTACAGGTTGCCAGATAGACGGACTCCTCCACGGCGGATAACTGCTTCATCTCCGACAAGGGATCGAAGCCGTCGCCGCAAGACAGGGAGAGGCGTTCCCGGATTTCCAGGGGGGCCGTTATATGATTCATGCCTATCAGGATTATATTCATTGTTAAAAAAAGCTGTGGATAGTTGTAAAAAAATTCTTTTCGATGACAAAAGCTAAAAGGAACACCGTAAAGGCAATGACGGAAAACAAAGCCGCCCGGCGCCCTTTCCACCCAATGGCCAGACGTTGATGGAGAAGCACGGCGTAGACGGCCCATGCCGCCGATGTCCATAACAGTTTGGGGTCCCACGGCAATGGGCTGCCCCAGGCCGACCTGGCCCAGATGACCCCCAACAGGATACCCAGCGTAAGAAGGGGAACCCCCCAGAGCAGACAGGTGTGGTTCACACGGTCCAGATCGCGCAGGGAAGGCAGATACTTGATGAACCGGCTCGCCCTCTTGTGTCTGATGAGATTGTCCTGCATCAGGTACATGAGGCCGGCCAGGGACGCGATGGCAAACAAGGCCTCGCCAACCACGGCAAGCATGGCGTGAACTGGTACGAGGCTGCTTTTCAGAATGGGGGGAATTACGACGGGGCCGCTCATGCTCGTCGAGGCCGTGATAAGTAGGACAAAAGATACCGGCGAGACGAAAGCCCCCAAGACCTGGGTTTTTGTCCGAAACTGGAACAAAAGATAGGTCCCCGACATAACCCAAGCGAAAAAGGAAAGACCGTCATAGATGGTCAGGATCGGGCTGTGCCCCGTCTTCATCCATAGCGCCGCAATCGTCAGGGTGTGGGCGGCAAAGGCCGCGGAGAAGATCCAGGTGGCCGCCCGGGCCACATGAACTCGTCGCATCAGGAGCGATCCGGCGTAAATCACTGTACTTCCAAAATAAGCCGCCAGGGTCAGACGGCAAAGGAGAAACGGCATATCCATGGCGTCATCCTCCCTCCGATAAGTCCACATCGATTCCCGCGACATCACGGATAATCTGCCGGACCTGGTCCCACCGGTTTTCCTTGATAGCCGAAAGAATCGGTGATGAAAGCAGTGCCTCGAATACCTTCTTACTTTCGTCAGGCTTTCGTCCTACCGTTACCAGATCACGCAACCGCCCCATGATACTGACCAAAACGGTATACTCTTCGCCATAAATGACGGCAAGTTCACGGCTGATCTGTTTGGCTAAGGCCGGGCTTTTCCCCGCCGTCGAGATAGTAATGGACAGATCGCCACGCTCGCAAAGGGCAGGCAGGATAAAGTCACAGCGGGCCGGATCATCCGCAATATTGACCATGATTCCTTTTTGCCGGCAATCCTTGCAGATGCGGTCGTTAACTGCTTCGTCGTCGGTGGCGCCGATAACGAGAAAAGCCCCATCTATCTGCCTCGCCTCATAGGCGGACTCGATGCAGATGATGCGTCCCTCGACTCGCAGCTTTTCCAAGGGGGACGTCATGGTCTTTGAGATGACGGTGACCTGGGCGCCGCATTCGAGGAGGCGAAAAACCTTCCGTTCGCCGACCTCGCCGCCGCCGATGACCGTACACGGCCTACCATCAATATTCAAGTAGATGGGATAGTATTTCATTACTCTTTTCGCTTTCGCTCATGACACATGTACCGGACGCTACCATGAAGGAGCTCAAAATTCAAGCGGCTTGAAATATCGGGGTAAAAAGGATATATAGGCGAGTAACAACGATAATGAGAAGGATAAATCATGCCCCAAAAAAAAGAGACTTGGGTTGAAATTGCTATCAAAGTCCACGGGGACTTGGTGGATGCCGTTTCCAACTTTATGACCGAGATCGGCGCCCTGGGCGTCTATGAAGAATCCCTTGAACCGCAGGATGGTTCGGACTTTGCGGAATCCCGGCCGGAAGCGGCGGAACCCCTGACCGAAGAAACGATCAAGGCCTACCTGCTGAAGGACAACCGTCTTAACCATCGCCTGGCATCTCTCGACGCTTACATCCACAGCCTGGGAAGCCTCTTTCCCGACCATCCGAGGGTTGCGTACACGATCCAAATCGTGAATGACGCAGATTGGGCGGAGGGGTGGAAAAAGTACTTCAAGCCCATCCGGGTGACGAAGAATATTATCATCAAGCCGACTTGGGAACGCTATGCCGCTGTCGGTCACGATATTGTCATTGAAATGGATCCAGGTATGGCATTCGGCACGGGGCAGCATGCCTCGACGCGCATGTGCCTGGAAGCCCTGGAGAATATTATCCTCCATGAAAAGACGGCCCAGCCCGGCAATGTCCTTGATATCGGTTCCGGAACAGGCATTTTAGGCATCGCCGCCGCCAAACTGGGGGCAAAAAAGGTCACCTGTATCGATATCGACCCCTTGGCTACGGAAATCTCCCTCGAAAATATCAAGATCAACCACGTGGAAGACCGGGTGGAAGCGTTGACACAGGATGTTTCCGCCTTGGACGGCGCCTTTGATCTGATCGTAGCCAACCTCACCGCCAAGGTTCTGATCAAGCAGCGTTCCCATATCATCTCCCTCCTGTCGGAGGGGGGCTTTCTGATTATCTCCGGAATTATCGAGCAAAACCGTGAAGATATCGAGACCCATTTCTTAGCGGACCCTTTCGTTTCCCCGAAAACCCTGACGGAAAAGGAATGGCTCTGTTATATCCTTAAAAAAGAGACCCACTCTCGGTGACGCGACCCCGCATTTATCTGCCTTGTGACCTCGAGCCCGGCAACCGCTACAACCTGACGGAAGGCGACCGGAGATACCTGCAATCCGTTCTTCGTCTTGAAACGGGCGATGCCATCCTGGTTTTCAACGGCAAAGGCCGGGAAGGTGAAGGCATCGTCGATTCCGTAGGAGACAAGAACCTTTGTGTCGCTGTACAAGATGTCTGGTCCGCTTCGCCAGAAGACCTGTCCATTATCCTTGCCCAAGCCCTGCCCAAATCGGGCAAGATGGACGTCATCATCCAGAAGGCGACGGAGCTTGGCGTATCCCGCATCATTCCGTTCATCTCCCACCGCTGTGTCCCCCGTCTCGATGAACAAAAGTCGTGGGCCAGACAGGAACGATGGCAGAAGATAGCCATGGAGGCGGCCAGACAGTGCCGCAGGGCCCACATCCCCGACATCACTCCCATCTTGCCCTTTGCCGATATGCTGATCCAGTCGCCCACGGATTCCTTCAAGATGATCCTTTGGGAAGAGGAAATGACTGCCGGCATTCGAAGTCTGTTGACATGCGCATATAGCGTGCTCGGGAGGGAATGCGTCATCGCCGTAGGCCCCGAAGGGGGCTTCACATCAGATGAAATCGATCAGGCAAAAGGAGAGCGATTCCTGACGGCAAGCCTGGGTCGCCATGTCCTCCGTACGGAAACGGCGTCTCTTGCCGCAATCGCCATTATCCAATATGAAATCGGCCGGTTTTTCGACCTGACAGGAGGAAAAGATCCATGACGGACTATCACTACGGCGGTTTCTGGCGCCGCTTTATTGCCATCCTCATTGACCAGATCATCCTCAGCGCCGTTTATGGTCAGCTCTTTTTTTTAGGGGCCATGGCCGGGCTCTCCGGTTTCAGTCTCAGCACTTATCAACTTTCATCCGATGCCATCCTGAAAGCCACAGGAGGCCTCGTAATTTTATATCATGCCTTTTGCTGCTTTACCAACATGACCTATTTCACATGGTTTCACGGTGCAGGCGGCCGGACGCCGGGAAAGATGGCAATGGGTCTCATGGTGATTCAGGCCTCGGGGCAGGAGATGACACTGGGCGTTGCCTTCCTACGCTGGGCGGGTTACATAGTCTCATTCCTGTTTTTCTGCCTTGGCTATATCTGGGTTGCCTTCGACCCGAAAAAACAAGGCTGGCATGATAAGATTGCAGGGACCGTCGTAATTGTCAAAAAAGAAAAATACCTTGACAAAGCAGGGGATATTTAATAGACACTGGGGCACAAAACCGGGCCGGTAGCTCAGTCGGTAGAGCATCGGACTGAAAATCCGAGTGTCGACAGTTCAATTCTGTCCTGGCCCACCATTCGATATCAAGGGGTTAGCGAGATGATCGCTAACCCTTTTTTCTTTATGTCTCCATCCTCTCAAAAACAGTTCAGATATCAGGTGAAATGATTCGGCTACAAACAGAAACAAACCTGTCCGGAGTCTTTTCGAGCACGTTTTCGTAATCGATGAAAACCGTCCGGTATGCATCTCGGGCTTTTCCATACTGTCATTCCCCGACTTGATAGGGGAATCCGGAACATAACTGGATCGTCGGATCAAGTCCGACGATGATAGAGCATTCTACTGATTCATACCAAAAGGAAAACGTTCTGAAATCATCTTAACTGATTTTCATGGTCTACCAAAAGCCTCTTTCATGATCGCTTCGTGAATAGAGGCTTTTTTAGTTTTAGTGCATGCCATCGGCTGTGGATTATGTTATTATAAGACACTGAGGTATGCAGGGAAAAACTTGTCTTGCCGCGCATAAGGCATTAGAAAGAAAAATAATGGCGAATAAAATGAATTCACCTCAAATGCCAAATCCATACGGTTTAAACATAAATTTGGCCGCTGCAAAAAAAATCGCATTGGCTTCCGCAGCGGAAGCGGAAAAAATGAAGATCAATGTAATCATCGCGATAGTAGATGCCGGCGGGCATCTTGTCTATCTTGAGCGGTTTGATAAGGCGCAATTTGGGAGCATAGATGTCGCAGTCCATAAAGCGAGATGTTCTGTCGCTTATAAAAGACCGACGAAAGCCTTCGAAGATGCCGTGAGCGGAGGCAAAATTAATTTGCTGACCCTCGACGATATCTGTGCAGTAGACGGTGGTTTGCCGATCATCAAGAATGGCAGGATTATCGGTGCAATAGGCTTATCCGGCGGCACATCCGCAGAGGATGGGGCGATTGCAATGGCTGGTATCAATGCTCTAACATGTCATTAAAAAAACCTGTTTGGGGCAGACTGTTCAAAAAAGAGTTGAAGGTTTTATGAAATCTTTTTTCCAGAATGAAAAAATTCAAAGTCTTTTCTCGCGATATCCTTTAATCCCTCATAACGACAAGCCTCAAGCCATTCGGATCAGGCGCCTTTTCATGGCGATAGCTACGCATACCATGATCATTATATCGGCTTACATCGGGGCGGGGCTAGGTCTTGTCGACTACAAGCATGTGAACATCCTTTTGGCCTTTGTTGTCCTGTTCCAACTCATCTTTTATTTATTTATTCGATCTTCCCTGAATCTTAGGCTGGCCGACCCAAGCATGACAGAACCGCAGATGTACGCCGCGGTCTTGTTTCTGACGTATCTGATGTACTTTGCGTATAATGCCGGCGGTGTGTTCATCGCCCTGTATCCAATGATCTTTCTTTTCGGAGTTTTCAATCTCAATACGCGTAAATTTTTGAAGATAACCGTATTCTCACTTGTCACCTACGGTCTGACCATTTATACGTTGTATCAATTAAAACCCCAGGGTATTTCTTTACGGGTTGAATTGCTTAAGTGGGTGACCCTCGCCATCATGCTTCCCTGCTTTTCCTTCATAGGCGGTTATATCAGTTCTTTAAAGTACAGGCTGAGGAAAAATCATACAGAACTTGAAGCAGCACTTGAAACGATTAAGGAGATGGCCATCCGTGATGATCTGACCGGGCTCCTGAACCGGAGGCATCTCATGGAAATTTTTGAAATCGAGGCGAAGCGTGCCGTTCGCACCGGTCAGATATTTTCCCTGATAATGATGGATATCGATAAATTTAAAGAAGTAAACGACACAATGGGACACGTAGTCGGAGATACGGTTATCAGAGAGGTTGCGCGCATAACGAAGGATACGTTGCGGATGACGGATCATTGTGGGCGTTACGGCGGAGACGAGTTTATCCTGATATTGACGCAAACGAAGAAAGAAGGCGCCATGACCTATGCGGAAAGGATACGCCGCCGAATAGAGCAGATCGAACATCGCGAATGGGCGGCAGATTTTCATGTCAGCGTGTCCATCGGTGTTACCGAATACTTCAGGCAAGAAGCCCCGGCAAGAACGATCACCCGGGCCGATGAGGCCCTTTATCTGGCGAAAAATAAAGGTCGTAACCGTGTTGAATGCCTTATGGCCCAAACGAACGAAGAAGATCAATCTCAACTTGAATCATAGGTATGCGGAAAAAACTATAAATAATATGATGAATATCTTTTGCATATTTTTATAATCCATAGTAAAATCCTACTCGTAGGTTTTAGCGTTATACTAATTTCGCCGCTTAAGGAGGATAACCAATGACGACGCAGTCACGCATCAAATTTAATCCATTAACCAAGGACATCGAGATTGAAGGGTCTGAGGCATTTGTAAAGACCTATTTCGGTAAGATTCAGGCCCTGCTTACCGGGGTGACAGAAGCACCGGAAAAGGCTAAGAAATCAGTAGATGCCGCGGAAGCAAAACCTGCAAAGGTCGGTCGCCGGGGCAAGAAAAAAGCGGATGTTCAAACGGCAACGATAGTGGAAGTTCCAATTAAAAAAGCACGCCGTTCCAAGAAAGCCGTCAAGGCACCCCTCCCGGCTAAACCGATGAAAAGGGGCGACAAAATGAATGCTGTCATGGGTCTCATTCAGTCAAGCCCGGAAGGCATGACGACAACGGAACTGAAGGACCAGACCGGGCTTACGGAAAAGCAAATTTGGGCGGTTATTTATAGAGGCGAAAAGATGGGCAAGATAAGAAAGGAAAAACGGGGACTCTATATCGCCATCTAACATAAAAGGTCGTATGCGGTATCTTAATGGCGTCGATTTGGAACGACGTCTTACCTTAATCGTTTTAATGAAAAAGTTTTATCCTCCTTGTTGAGTGTTATTTATTACCAACCGGAAAAGGGGTTAACTATAAAAAGTTAACCCCTTTTCTTTATAAAGAAGATAGAGTTTCTATTTAGCAAGTTGTTAATGAATTCGATTTTGGACAGGCTGTTCAAAAATGCTCATATGCAAGGCGCGCAAAAGCTGAGGAATGAGTCGTACATAGAAGTACGTCGATGTAGCCTGCCCCGGCGAAGGCCGGGGAGGCTTGCGGCGCAACGCAGCAGACGCCGTCCCCGCGAAAGCGTGGGATGGACGTTTTTCAACAGCCTGTTACAAGGATTGCGCCGCGATTAGGTCCTTCACATTGATATGCTTTGCTTCGTTCATGGACAGGCCTTCACGGATCCTTTCCATCACCAGTGGTTTTTCTTCCGGGAACTGGTAACCTTCATAATCCTGACGGAACAGTAGTCCTCCTACTCGGTCCGTCCAGGCGTTCATGGCATGATCAAAGCAGATCTTGGAGGTCACATCGAGGGCACCGATCATGAGTTCCAAATCTTCCAGTCGTTCATGGGGTGACGAAACATGCAGCCGCCCTTGAATGTAATCTTCATGGATCGGCGTTCCCGGACGGGGCACAAAGGGCCGTGAACGGATGTAGTGGGGGTTGATGATGTTGAGAACCCGCGCCGTATTTTCAGCATGCTGCCGCCAGCGTTCCCGGCCTCCCAGATCGGGCATCCAATACTCGGACACCTGAAACCCGGCAAGAACGGCCTTACGGCCACCCTCAATCTGCTCTTCGCTCGTGACGCCTTTGCGAACAATGGTCAGCAACTCGTCATCCCCCGTTTCGAGGCCGATATGAACGCGGTCGAGACCAGCCTCCCGGATGGCCTGGAGTTCTTCCTGCTTGCGCTGTGCGAGCGTCTTCGAGCGGGCATAAGTCGTCACTCTCGTCAGCGTATCGAGCTTCAGCCGAAGGTGCTTCAATACTTCGATAAATTCCGGCGGCCGCATAATTACGCTGTTTGCGTCCTGTAAAAAGGCCGTCCTGCCTCCCGAAACGAGCCAGTTGAACACGGAGACGAAGCACTGGTTACCGCGAAGATAATGGTCCGCACCAAGAATGGCAGCCCCAACCTCACGGGTTACTTTTCCACCCAGGCCCAGCTTCCAGGATACCGCAGAAATCTCGTCCCGGATGGCCGCTACGGCATCAATATCGGCTTTGATGTCCTCCACGCTTCGATACACAAAAGGATGCCCTTTATACATCTCGCAGAAGGTACATTTATTCCATGGGCAGTTCTCCGTCAGCCGTAATAGGAGGGATGAGCTCCCGCCCTCGCTGGGAGGCCTGTAGACACCTATCTCGAAGGACAGGTTTCTGATTTTTTCAATATTTTCAATTAAATCGCTATTTCCAGCCATGATAGCCATATCAACTCCTTCTTTACCCGGCAACAACTTAGGTACTTTATGTCGTCTTAAATATAATACGCTTCTGCCTTTTGTCAAAAATTCACATCTGTCCAAGATAGTTATTAGCAATTGAAAAGGGTGCACAGATTCAGGTAGAAGTTTTCTTCGCCAAAAGAAAAAACAAAACCTGGAAAGGATGCACCCCGATGAATAGATTTAACAGCATTTTCGGTCAAATTC
>CAZYDG010000088.1:0-14264 GCA_964645835.1 uncultured Syntrophaceae bacterium | reverse complement strand
CCGAATATACCTCTTCAAATCGCATCCTCCGGATCTCCTGTAGCATCTCCGTCTGTCGCATCGATCACCTCCATAGGTGATCTTAACAAACCGGACAGATTGTGTGCTACAAACCGGACATATCACGTACTCCCAACAGGGATACTTGACAGGTTGAGGGATTTTTTCTTATAGTCGAGCCAATATTAAAGAAAAAAGAAAGATAAGCCGGTTTTTCTAATTATGTACACTTTGGGTATTGACATCGGGTCTATAACAACAAAGGCAGCTGTTATGGAAGATAAACAGCTGTTGAACACAAAAGTTATTTTTACAGGTTATAATGCGGAAGGTGCTGCAAACAGAATCATTCATGAAATTCTGGCCGAGTCAAAATTGGATAGAGACGTCATTTCATCCATCATAGCCACAGGTTATGGAAGAAAAAGTGTCACATCCGCCAAAAAGGCAGTCACGGAAATCATGTGCCATGGGGCAGGCGCCTGTTTCCTAAATCCTCAAGTAAGAACAATAATAGACATCGGGGGGCAGGACAGTAAAGTCATTGCCATGGATCCGTCCGGCAAGGTTATTAATTTTGCCATGAATGATAAATGCGCAGCCGGGACAGGGCGATTCCTGGAAGTCATGGCTCGAGCTCTCGAAGTGGATCTGGATGATTTTGGAACTTTATCACTCCAGGCCGATACTCCTGCCAAAATAAGCAGTTTATGTACGGTATTTGCTGAATCGGAGGTGATCTCCCTTATTGCAAGAGGGGAAGAAAGAAAAAACATCATCGCCGGTATTCACGAATCCATCGCCACTCGCGTATCAGCCATGGTCAACCGGGTAGGGCTCAAGGAACCGGTTATGATGACTGGTGGGGTAGCAAAAAATCTCGGAGTGGTTAAGGCCCTTGAAGATAAAATCGGGTTACGGATGACCGTATCGTCCCATGCCCAGGCAACAGGTGCGATAGGCGCCGCCTGTCTTGCCTTCGAATGCTGATAGAATCAAAAACAGACCACATGTCTAATAATCGAGAAAAGAGGGGAAGATGAATCATACAGGATTTGGTTTTGATGGAAAAGTCTGCATCGTAACGGGTGGAAGCCGAGGTATCGGTTTGGAAATTGCGAAGCATCTGCTACAGGAGAATGCTAAGGTAGTCATCTGTGGCCGTAAACAGGAAGCGCTTGATGTGGCCATAAAGGAACTAAATGGTGGAGATGGCCTTCTCGCCGTTTCTGCCCATGTGGCTAAAGAGGGTGACGTTAACCGGTTATTTTCCTCAACATTGGAGAAGTTTGGTACGGTTGATATTCTAATCAATAATGTCGGTATGAATATTTTTACCCCCTCCGTTGCCGAGGCCGATTTATCACTTTGGAATAAGATTATGGAAGGTAACCTGACGTCTGCCTTTTTATGCTCGAAAAAGGCAGCAGCCATTATGAAGGCAAGAAAATCAGGGAAAATTCTGAATGTGTCTTCACTGGCCGGTACAAAAGCTTCTTTGGGTATGGGAATTTACGGCATTGCCAAGGCCGGTATGGATATGTTGACCAAGGTTATGGCTGCCGAGCTTGCCCCTTCCAATATCCAGGTAAACGGTGTAGCACCCGGTGTGGTCCGGACGGATTTCAGCAAGCCCTTCTGGTCCAACGACGATCTGCAAAAAGAAATCGTCAGACATATTCCCTCTGGCCGGATTGCCGAGAAAACGGATGTTCTTTACTCTATACTATTTTTGTGTTCATCGTACGCCGACTATATCACGGGGCAAGTGCTGATGATTGACGGTGGAGCATCTGCGATCTGATTATTTTTTGAAAAGCCCTTAAAACATGCCCGAACAAAGGATAGCCGAAGACAATATAGTGTTGCGTATACGGCTGCTCATGATTTTCCGGGCGGCCATCGTGACTTTTATTTTGGGCGTTGCTTATTTTATGGACGTCAAGGGGGCAGGCTATGCCTCGGAAATATCCATACCCTCGTTATACAAGGTAATATATTTCTCATATTTCCTCTCATTTATATATCTCATCTTCATTAAAACGATTCAAAACTACCGGATTAACATTTATATTCAGACCTTCTGCGATATCGCTATGATTACGGGGCTGGTCTATGTTACCGGCGGTCTTCGGAGTATCTATACAGTTTTTTATCCACTGGTCATTATATATTCCGTATTGTTTCTCGGCAAAACGGGTGGCATCCTGTCGGCGTCAGCCAGCAGCATTTTCTATGGGCTATTGATAGACTTGGAATATTATGGCGTAATCACGCCATTGGATAAGACCTTATTTCAGGATTCAACCTTCACTTCAAGCTATGTTTTTCTTCGAATCATCATTCATATCCTGTCATTTTATATTATTGCAGCCCTGGCTAGTTTTGTTGTGGAGCGCGAGAAACAGGCCCGATCCCTGCTTGCGGAACGGGAATCGGCTTTCAATCGGCTGGACAGGCTCTATCGCAGTATCGTCGAATCCATCAATGCGGGTATTCTCACCATCGATCTTGAGGGTAGAATCAAATCCTTTAACAGAGGCGCCGAAGACATTACGGGATATTTCTTCTATGAGGTGGAAAATAGGAACATCCACACCTTGTTCCCTTTGTGGAAAAAGATCTTGAATGTCCCGAACGACGAAAATGCTGTCGAAACCCGTAACGGAAGGGTTGAGATACCCTATATCGACAAGAATAACCGAAAACTGATTCTCGGTTGTTCCGTATCAACCTTAAAAGAAGAAAGTGGTAATAAGATCGGTGATATTGTTATTTTTCAAGACATGACACAGATCCGGCAGATGGAAGAGGCTGTGGAGAAAAACAGAAGGCTTGCATTTGTCGGGGAGATGGCGGCAAGCCTTGCCCATGAACTGCGAAACCCTTTGGCTTCCATTAGCGGGTCCATTCAGATGCTCAAGCGCGATCTGGCGTTGCGCAAATCCGACGAGCGCCTGATGCAGATTATTATAAGGGGTAAGGATCAACTTGAGTGCTTTATCAAGGATTTTCTTCTCCTTGCAAGACATAAGCACCGCGACGAAGAGGAGGTAAATCTCGGTGCTGTCATCAGTGAGGTAATCGATTCTCTTAAAGTAGATGATGAATGGAATGATTCAATTGTAGTTGAGAAAAATATCATAGATCCCATCATATTATTTACTAATAAGGCTGAGATCAGACAGGTAATATCAAATCTGGTTCTTAATGCGATCCAGGCGATGCCCGATGGGGGCAAACTTACCCTGGAGGCGAGAACAATAGATACACTGGCGGCGGAAGTCGTAGAATTAAAGATTTCTGATAATGGAGAGGGGATCGATACCGAAGACTTACAGAGGATTTTTGAACCATTTTATACCACAAAGGAGAAAGGAACAGGGTTGGGCCTGGCCATCGTTAATAGAATTGTTGAAGCGTCCATGGGTGAGATTTATGTCGCAAGTGTCCCAAACTGTGGTACGACCTTTACGGTCAGGTTCCCGACGGGACTAAAAGAATAGGATGGTTTTTGATGACAAAAATTCTTGTTGTTGATGATGATCAAGGTATGCGGGAATTTCTGGAAATCATGCTGTCAAGGGAAGGGTACAGTGTGGTTGCCGTGGAAAATGCCCCAAAAGCCCTGAATCTTTGCGCTACTGAACGGTTCAACTTGGTCATTACAGATCTTAAGATGCCGAAATTGGACGGTATTGAATTCTTGAAGAAAATCAAGGATATTGATCCGGGTATGACGGTTATTCTGATCACGGCTTTCGCTTCGGCGGAAACTGCATTGTCGGCAATGAAAGAAGGGGCATACGATTACATTGAAAAAGACTTCGATATCGAAGATTTGATTAAAATCATCCGCAAAGCCCTGGAGAATAAAGGCGTAAAGCGAGATGATGAGCCCGTGAAGGCAAAAAAGGATATCATCAAGTTTGGTCAGATGATCAGTAAAAGCAAGGAAATGATCAAGATTTTCAATACAATCAAAAAGGTTGCCGAAACAACTACAAATGTCCTCATTTTGGGAGAAAGCGGTACGGGAAAGGAACTTGTTGCCAAGGCTATCCATGAGCACAGCCCGCGTAAAAATATGCCGTTTGTTGTCATCAATTGCGGTGGTGTTCCCGAAAATCTTCTGGAATCAGAGTTCTTCGGTTATATGAAGGGTGCCTTTACAGGAGCTTACAGCGATAAGCCCGGTCTCTTTGAAATTGCCCGTGGAGGTACGTTATTTTTAGATGAAATAGGTGACTTATCATCATTTCTTCAAGTAAAACTTTTAAGGGTTGTGCAGGAGAAAACCTTTCGCCGTCTGGGCGGATCCGAAAATATCCACGCCGATGTGAGGATCATTTCCGCTACAAATTGGGAGTTGGCAAAAAAAGTTAAAGAAGGAATGTTCCGGGAAGACCTTTACTATCGTCTTAACGTAATTCCCATTCAATTGCCCCCCCTGAGGAAACGGCCGGAAGATATTCCGATTCTTACGACCTATTTCATAGAAAAATATTCAAAGGAATTTTCAAAGGAGGTCAAAACAATATCGGCCTATGCCTTGGCCTTGCTTATGGATTATCCATTTCCCGGGAATATCCGCGAATTGGAAAATATCATCGAACGTAGTGTGGCCCTTGAATCATCAAGTATTATTTTACCGGAAAATCTTGTTCTCGCCGGGGATCTTCAGAAAACCCTCATGGACGGCGAAGCCCCCATTCCGGATAAAGGGATAAATCTGAATGACGAAATTGCCAAATACGAAAAGAATTTGATTGAGAAGGCCTTGAAAAAAACAAACGGATCGAGATCAAAGGCTGCAGATCTTCTTAAAATAACGGTGGATTCACTAAAATACCGTATGGAAAAACTTTCTATCGAATAGGAATTAATATTTCATTTTATTTATTCAAAGAAATTATTTTCCCCTCAATTTAAAAATAGCTTGACAATTCGAGCTTTTATGATTTACAAGACGGTAGTAATTAAGATATGGGTTTTAAAATGAGCACAAAACAGATGACAAAACATGAAAAGCAGGCCGAATCACGATTTTATTTTTTTAGCTTTTATAGCTTCTTTAGGGAGGTCCGCCTGCTGCGCTCATGACCTGAAATAAGCGAAATGAGCCGCGGGTGGATCTAAAAGTCTCCCGCGGCTTTTTTTATGTGAAGCCGTGTCGAAGTTGAACACGGCTTTTTTTTTATTCTGGCTGGAATAGTTTGGTTTAGAAAATAGGAGGAGTGATGAAAAGGTATCTTAGACACATGATCAATCTGCTCACTGTTATGGCATTCATGATTTTGATGATGGCCATGCCCGTTTCCGCAGCGACAATCAAGGTCGGCGCGGCCATCAATATGACCGGACCGGCTTCCACATGGGGCCAGTTCCATGCAAAAGGTCAACAGGACTATTTCCGGTATGTCAATGAGGTAAAGAGCGGTGTAAAAGGAAACAAAATCCAGCTGATCCTTATAGACACGCAGTATAAGGTCCCGGAAGCTCAAGCGGCCATCCGTAAGTTTGCCGTCCAGGATAATGTTGACATGATTGCGACCTGGGGCGCCGGAGAAGGCCTTGCAGCTAAGCCTATTATTCAGCAGTACAAGATCCCCACGATAAATTATTCCACTAGCTGGGAAATTCTGGAAGCACCTATAGATTACATGTATCTTCCTTTTGGGAGTTACCGCATGGACTGTCATGCGATCATGGCCTATATCAAGGCCATTCATAAAGGGAAGGATGCCCCAAAGATTGGTCTGCTTACATTCAATAATGCTTACGGACGTTCAATACATCAACCCAGCAAAGAATATGCGAAAAGAATTAAAGTCGATCTTGTCGCCATTGAGGAATTCCCTCCCAAGACCGTCGATCTCAATACGGAACTGCTGCGTTTGCAGCAAAAAGGCGCCCAGTATGTCGTGATGCAAATGCTGCCTTCGGCCATTATTACGACCTTCAAAAGTGCTGATCGTATAAAATACCACCCCATGTTCTTTGGTACTTGGACATCTACAGATCCGGATTTTTTCCGGCTGGGAAAAGGATTGATCAAGGATCGCCTAATTATGCAATTCCCTGGAGGCTTGCCTGTTGATAAGACGCCCGGCGTGCAAGTAATGAATCAGCTGTTCAATCGCTATAAAACAGTTCACAAATTCGATGCTTCCTACTGGGAAGGTGTTGTGGTGGCCATGATAATGGAAAGGGCATTTGAGAAGGCTTACAATGACAACAAAGGCCGAATCACCCGTGAAACCATCAACAAGGCAATGGAATCGTTCAGGAATGAGAGTTTCGGCGGTCTTGTCCCGAATATAACATATACGAAGAGCGACCACAGTGCCTCGTTCAAAGCCCGCATGGTCAGGGTTAAAGAAGATGGAACTTACATCCCGTTGACCAATTTCTTCAATCCCGACAAAGATAAGATAAAACTCCTCAACCCATGACACGAGGAAATCGTTTAAATTATGAAGGCATTCAGGGGCGAACCCCGTATACTACGCGACAGACTGCAGTCGGAAAAGGCAGCGGAATTAGAAGTTAAAAACCTCTCGCTCCATTTCGGCGGGGTGAAGGCAATAACGGATGTAAGTCTCTCCGTTCGTACTGGAGAGATTTACGCTGTCATCGGTCCCAATGGGGCTGGCAAGACCAGTTTGATGAATTGCATTACCGGTTTTTATAAACCCCAGAGCGGGAGTATCGTATTTAATGGAAAAAACATTACCCATTTAAAACCTCATGAACTGGTCCGGATCGGCATTGGCAGGACCTTTCAAAACATTGAACTTTTCCCTGGAATGACGGTCCTGTCAAATATGCTCCTTGCCCGTCATATCCACAGTCATTACAGCTTCTTCCCCGGGGCCTTATTTCTCCCCTCAGTGCGCAGGGAGGAAGTGCATCATCGGCTGGTTCTGGAGGAGTTGATCGATTTTCTGGAATTGCAACCTATCCGCAAAAAAGCCGTCGGTTCATTACCATACGGCATGATGAAGCGAGTGGAATTGGGTCGTGCTTTGGCGTTGGAACCAAAGCTGCTGGTCCTGGATGAGCCGTTTGCCGGGATGACCTTTGAAGAGAAAGAAGATATGGTACGTTTCCTGAGGGTTATCAATGAAACATGGGGGCAAACAATGATTCTCGTTGAGCACGACATGGCGATTGTCATGAGCATGTCCCATCGCATAACCGTCCTCAATTTCGGGGAGAAACTCGCCGAGGGTCTACCGGAAGATATTTTGCAGGATCCGGAGGTTATTCGTGCCTATCTTGGATAGAAATAGTGCATTAACCATTCCCCAGGTATTGCAGGAACAGGCTGTACGCCTTGGGGCCCGTCATATTGCCATTCGTGAAAAGGCTTATGGAATCTGGCAAGCCTACACTTGGGAGGACTATTTTAACTATGTAAAGAGGACGGCTCTCGGCATGTCCGCTATCGGTATTTCACGTCGTGAGACTGTTGCTCTTGTAACGGATAATCATGGCGAGTGGCTTTTTTCCGAAGTGGCTTCACATGCCTTGGGATGTAGCTCCTTAAACCTTTTTACCTCATCAATTCCGGAAGAGTTGGAATTTTCCATTGATCGTATTCAGGCCTCCTGTGCTGTCGTACAAGATCAGGAACAGGTCGACAAACTGTTGGAAATCAAGGACCGGCTTCCTCATGTCAAACGGGTTGTGTACATCGATCCGACGGGCATGAATTCCTATCGATCAAATCCCTGGCTGATTAGTTATGCAGACCTGCTTGCAATCGGTATGGAAGAGGAGCAGGCCCATCCGAAAAAGTTCGATGAAGAAGTCGCTAAAGGCAACGCCAAAGATACGGCCGTTATGATTCAGACATCAGGTACGACGGGCGTTTCCAAGGTTGCCATGTTGAGCCATGGTGGACTTGTTGCAATGGGGCGTTGCTGGACTGAGGCCCTGGACATCAAGCCGGGCGAGAACTGGCTCTCCATGTCTCCTCCGGCATGGATTGTTGACCAAATGTGGGGGCTTGGCGTGGCCCCCGTTAGTGGGATTACCATGAACTTTCCTGAAACGAATCAAACCGTTCTGGAAGATTTCCGGGAGATTGGACCATCCATTGCCATAACATCCTCCCGTTTCTGGGAAGACATGGCTTCCCGCATACGCGTGAAAGTCGCCGATGCCGGAATGATCAAGAAACGTCTTTTTCAAGTAGCGGAGAAAATAGGACGGACAACAATAGCACTCAGAGACAAAGAGCAAAAGCCGGCAATACACTGGAATGTCCTGCACCGTCTGGCCGCACATATTATCTATCGACCCCTTTTGGATCGTGTCGGGGTGTCGAGGATGAGATGCGCCTTGACCGGAGGCCATCCAATCAGTCCCTATGTTATACATTTCTTCCATGCTGTAGGCTTGAATCTTAAACAATGCTACGGCCTCACAGAGGCAGGCGGTATTTTCCAGGCACAACCGGATCAGGAAGTTAAGGTCGAAACAGTCGGTAAGCCGTTGCCGGGTATCCAGGTCCGGATATCTTCAGAACAAGAGGTCCTGGTAAAGAGCGATGCGCTATTTTCAGGTTACTATCGGGATTATCAGGCAACCGAATCGGCCTTTGAAGACAGCTGGCTTAAGACAGGTGATGCCGGATACATTGATAAAGACGATCATTTGGTAATCATCGGCCGTAAGGAAGATATAATCAGAGACAAGAAAGGCAATGCATTTTCACCAGATTTTATAGAAACACGTATGAAGTTCAGCCCTTATATCAAAGAGGCTGTAATCTTCGGAGAGGGTAGACCTCATATTACGGCATTAATCAACATTGATATGGAAAATGTCGGCAGTTGGGCCGAGGAACGATTGATCCCTTATACGACCTATATGGACCTCTCCCAGCAGGAACCCATAGAGCAAATGATCCATGAAGAAATTAAGAACGTAAACAAGCAACTGCCGGATGTGATGAAAATTCACAAGTTTATATTGCTCTACAAACTTCTGGATGCAGACGACGAGGAACTGACCAGAACGGGGAAGGTCCGGCGTCGTTTCGTTTATGGCGTTTATATCAATCTTATAGAAGCCATGTATAGAAATATCAAGGAATTGGATGTCAAAGGCAAGATCCGGTATCGTGATGGCCGGATCGGAGAAATCACGACGCGAGTTCGTGTCATCGACGTCGATCTGGGAGGCAGTTAGATGGAGTTTTTGATTCAACTTCTCGTTAACGGGCTGAGTGTCGGTTTTCTTTATGGTATGTCGGCCATGGGTTTTGTCATGATCTTCAAGTCGTCAAGCATTCTTAATTTTGCTCATGGCGAGCTTCTGGCTTTTGGCGCCTATTTTTTCCTCGCTTTGGTCACATGGCTGCAATTATCGATTCCACTTGCGTTTCTCATCACATTGATCGGATGTTTTTTTCTGGGATTCATTATTGAAAGAGTGTTCCTAAGGCCACTCATCGGCGAGCCTTTGATTTTTGTAATCATGTTGACCGTCGGTCTTGCTGCGATGTTTAAAGGATTGATCCTCTTGATTTGGGGTGGAAATCTTCATACATACCCCGAATTCCTGCCTGAATGGCTTGGATTTTCCTGGGGCGCGGTAAGTGTACAACCTGTTTACAGCCTGACCTTGCTGATCGGATGTACATTTTTGATTCTTTTTGGATTGTTCTTTAAATTTTCCTCACAGGGCATTTATATGCGATCTGTTGCCGACAACCAGCGGGCAGCCCTGTCGCTGGGTGTTCACGTGAAGCTTGTTTTTGCCTTGTCCTGGGCTATCGCTGCCCTTGTCGCAGGTATGAGCGGCGTGGTTTTAGGTATTATCAATGGCGTTAATGTCCACGATTTAAGCGCAATTGGGCTGAAGGTCTTTCCTGTTGTCATCCTGGGAGGGCTTGACAGTATCGGCGGCGCCATCATCGGTGGTCTCATCATCGGTCTTTTGGAGTCTTTGACTGGCGGATTCATTTCTCCGTCCCTTCGGGATGTTGTTCCCTATATCGCTCTCGTTGTTATTCTGATGTTGAAACCGTACGGCCTGTTCGGACAGGTCGAGATTGAAAGGGTCTAGTGATGAGAAAATTTCAATTTCGTCCCTGTGGGAATTATCGCGAAAGCTATGCACAGGAGTTGACCGTATATGAAACCGACTTTGGCCGTTTGTGGACAGCAATGGGAACTCTGGTTCTTTTTGCCGTCATTCCTTTCATTGTAAGCACATACGGTCTATATATCCTTATCACCATTGGCATTGTTGCTATTGCGGCTATCGGCCTCAATATTCTTATCGGATATACAGGCCAGATTTCCCTCGGACACGGGGCCTTTTTTGGTGTCGGAGCTTATGGAGCGGCCATATTTGCCACTCGTTTTGATGTTCCGTTCGTCCTTGCCGTCCCGGCTGCGGGCATCGTGACTGCCGTAGTTGGTATGGTCTTCGGGCTACCATCAAGCCGGCTGAAAGGACTCTATCTGACTATCGCCACGCTGGCCGGTCAATTCATCATTGAATATACTCTTGTCCATTGGGAATCGGTGACGATGGGCACGATGGGCATCACATTGCCTAAGGCTTCATTGTTCGGTATTGAAATCACTGGCGATCTTACATATTATTATATTATATATATAATTTTAATCCTGATGCTATGGATGGCCGTCAACCTCATGAGAACCCGTTTTGGCAGAGCCTTCATTGCCATCCGCGATAACGACCGGGCAGCAGAGGGCATGGGAATTCCCGTATTTCCTTATAAACTGCTGGCCTTCGGTATCAGTTCTTTTTATGCCGGCATTGCAGGCGCCCTGTGGGCCTATTACACGGTCAGTATTACAACGGAACCATTTAATCTCAGTCTTTCTGTTGAGTATATTGCTATGGTTATTATCGGTGGTATGGGAAACATGGCTGGCGCCGTGTTTGGAGCCGTCTTCATCACCTTGCTTAATGAAGGACTCCGCTGGATGACGGATATCCTCATGAATATAGGATTTTTCTCCGAGGCGGGTTTGAACATGGCACCATTGAAGGAATTTATCTTCGGGTTGGCCATCGTCCTGTTTATTCTCTTTGAGCCTCGTGGATTGGCGGAGGTTTGGCGCATTATTCGGTCTAATTTCAGACTTTGGCCGTTTTCGTACTAGCTCCTGGTTGAGGCTGAAACGGTGGATGAATAGGAAAGAAAGGTTTTTTAAGGTTGATGATTCTTCAAATCAATAATATTTCCGTCGTTTATTCCGATGTGATTCAGGTGTTGAAGGGTGTTTCACTTACAGTGGATGAACATCGGATTGTATCGCTACTGGGTAGTAACGGATCGGGGAAGACAACAACCCTGAAAGCCATATCCGGGCTATTGAAGCCGGAAAACGGCAAGGTTACGGATGGCGAAATTATCTTCGACAATATTAACATTCAAAACAAATCACCCGAAGAAATAACCCGAAAGGGTATCATTCAGGTTCTGGAAGGTCGGCAGCCTTTCAAATATCTTACCATCGAGGAGAACCTGCGCGTCGGAACGGCTATTCGTCCCGGCAAACCCTACAAGGAAGACCTGGAGATGGTATATCACTACTTTCCCGCTCTTGTGAAAAGAAGGAAAATCAGGGCCGGTTACTGCAGCGGCGGTGAATTGCAGATGCTTGTCATGGGGCGCGCATTGATGGCCCATCCCCGGTTGCTGATGCTGGATGAACCATCACTGGGACTCGCGCCTCTTGTCGTACGGGAAATATTTGAGATCATCAAGCGTATCAACGAAGAACAGGGAACAACGATAATCCTGGTAGAGCAAAATGCCAATATGGCCCTGCAAATTGCTCACTATGGATACGTTATGGAAAATGGGAAGGTGGTTATGGAAGGTGCGGCGAAGGAATTGATCGAAAACCCGGATATTAAGGAGTTTTATCTCGGTATTGCCGCAACCGGCGACGGACGGGCATATACGGATGTCAAATCATATCGGCGGCGCAAGCGCTGGTTATAGTATCAACAGGTTGTTGAAATACTCGATCTAGGGCAGGCAGTTCAAAAATGCCCATTCCAATCCTAAATCAAAGCTCTATCTTTGTTGTCTTCGTCATCGGCTCCTCGGCGTATTTGTATATACGCCTGTGTCGCCTCTTCCTTGCCGCCTTGATATCATCTTTGATTTAGAACTGGAATCAGATACAAGCGCAAAAGCTGAGGAATGAGTCGTACATAGAGTAAGTCGATTGACGAAGCTTGCAGCGCAACGCAGCAGATGGTCGTTTTTCAACAGCCTGTAATTGATCATTGATAATTGATCAGTATATCCTTCATCTTCAACTGTATCTCGGAAGAACCATTCCAGAAATTGACCTGCGGGGTAAAAACGATATCACTCATGGCTTTATTGACGCAATGAAGGAAGTTCCCCCGGCTGAACCAGATTGAATTGCACCAGACGCCGTCCCCATTGATCTTCATTTTTAGATGGTTGTTGCCGACAATGTTTGAAGCGGAAATGCTGACATTTCTGGCACAAAGTACCGGCTCCGGGTTTCTGCTGCCGAATGGCGCAAGCATAGCAATCTGTGTAAGAAGATCGTGATTGATATCGCTTAGCTGGCATTGGGCGTCGATGACTGTCTGCGACACCATATTTTCCAGCTGAATGTTTTCTTCTACGATATTGTCCAACAGCTTTGCGAATTCTTCAATATCTTGTTCCTTAATGGAAATGCCCGCAGCGTACTGATGTCCGCCGTATGATAATAAAAGAGAATCGCACTTTTTCAATCCCTGGTAGATATTGAAATCGGAGATGCTTCGTCCCGAACCCTTTCCCACACCATCACGAAGGCTAATGAGAATGGCCGGGCGGCAGAAGCGGTCTACGAGCCGCGAGGCTACAATACCGATAACTCCGGGATGCCAGTTACGAGAAGCAAAAACAAGGGATCTCTTCTTGGCCGGGTCCATGGTTTTGTTGATTTCATCCAGAATTTCCGTCAAAATCGCCCGTTCCATGGTTTGACGTTTCCTGTTATATGCATCCAGACTTCTGGCCAATTCAAGGGCATCATGATAATCGTCTGTTAAAAGTAATTCGACGGCTTCCCTGGGTGAACCTATTCTCCCCGCTGCGTTGATGCGGGGGATAATATTATAGGATGCCTTGTTGGAATCAATGACCTGGTTTTCAATTCCGCAAATCTCTTTAAGGGCCTGAAGGCCCACACGTTTATTCTCGGTGATCAGATCCAGTCCTATTTTTGTAAAAGTCCTGTTTTCTCCGATCAAGGGAGATATGTCGCCAATTGTTCCCAGAGCGACAAGATCAAGATATTCCTTGAGATTCGGGTAATATTTGCCGCTCCAGAACCCGTCTTTCCGTAATCCACCCCTGAGGGCAATGAGAAAATTAAAAGCGATACCGACGCCGGCCAGATGTTTAAAGGGGAAACGGCAATCGGACTGGTTCGGATTGATGACGGCGCAGGCGTCAGGCAAGACGGCGGGAACCTCATGATGATCCAGAATAATCGTATCCAACCCGCAGGCCCGTGCATAGGCTACCTCATCAACGTCAGAGACACCGCAATCGACGGTTACGATGAGATTAACACCCTCGCTTTTTAAATGATCGATGGCCGATCGATTGAGACCGTAACCTTCGTTTATGCGATCGGGAATATAATAGGCAACATGAGGCGTTATCGCTTTCAGAAATTTCATCAACACCACAATAGCCGTAATGCCGTCTGCATCATAATCTCCGTAAATCATGATATTTTCATTATTGATGATGGCTCTTATGATGCGATCAATTCCTTTCTGCATATCCTTCATTAGAAAGGGGCTGGGCAGATCATGGAGTAAGGGATTCAGGTATTTCTTCGCATGATCACGATCCAGAATATCGCGACTCATAAGAATCTGGGAGACAACAGGATGAATACCTAGCTCTCGTGATAGTTGATCCTTCGTGTCTTTATCTGCTTCCGTGTAGCGCCACTGCGTTACGGGAAGATTAATCGTTTCTGTCGTCATGGATTACCAAATTAATTGCTCTGTTTGCTTTCTCAATCTTCAATTTCTTATCATAGCCATGTGCGCTATTAAGTCAAGGAAAGATTGATCAGGCGAATTGCCTCAAATTAAATGTTACCGAAGGAGGTGAATAAAAAGGATCGTTGACTCATAATTCGATATTACCGAATACCGCCATTTCTATGGAGGTTGAATATGAGTCCGCAATCGAAAAAAGAATACACCGAAGCCAC
>CAZYDG010000087.1:0-27388 GCA_964645835.1 uncultured Syntrophaceae bacterium | reverse complement strand
CTCCACGACAAGAACCACGAACGAGGAAAGCGAACATCCGCCGCTCACCTCCTGCTCTTAAATGACCCTCCATTCAAGAACAGTAAAAGCGGACAAGTCATTTGCTACAAAACCGGACAAGTCTATTTACTCTCGACATATATAATACATTTCGGGCCAAAGCGTTAACTTGGATGGCCACAGCCGGATGCCTTGGAAGGCCACAAAATTTTTGTCACTTGGAGCGAGTAGAGAGGTATTGGCCTGGAGGTAAATATAAGTCAACGCACAACCATGCGCACGGCCTCTTTCAACTCCCGGGAGGCCTCTTTCCAGATGATGCTTATCATATGATCTACTAGGATTTCATTGACGCCGCGGCTTCCGAAAGACCCCATGGTCAGGGCGCCGCCCTTTTCGACCGATTTGTTTGCCTGGGGGTATTGTTGCAGGAGCTGTCGCCCCATTACGCCCTCTTCTCCTTCCTGGAGGGACATAAGGTGTCCGAAGGCCGTGCCGAAGTCTTCCATCTTGGTTACCTTCAAATGCCAGACCGACCGTGCCGTTTCATAATGCCCCAGGACCTTTTGGATCTGATCGGCCAGTGCCCTGTTATGTCTTGCGGCGCTGCTCTCAAGAAACATTGATACCTCGACCTTGGCATCGGCAACGTTCAGGGCATACTCCTTGTAAGTTAGTCCGATGCCGATGCGGGCCTCCAGTTTTTTCAAGGCCTTGACGGCCTCGATGGCCGATTGTCCATGAACCGTCGACGCCATGAGGGTCAAAAAAAGGATAGACAGCAGGATCGTTTTTCTCTTCATGGTTCCTCCCTTATCAGCATCCGGCAAGCGGGCAAACGACGTCTGCCGTTTTGTTTGCACTGTACAATCATTCCTTACCCGACCGGTCGGCCAGCATCTGAAGCCCCTGGCGATTTACAATTTTGATCTTTCGGCCCGTAACTTCGATCAACGAATCGTTGTGAAGGCGCGTCAGTATCCGTGAGAGCGTCTCCGGAATCGTCCCCAGTAGGCTGGCCAGTTGCCCCTTGTTGATATCGAGTTGGATGGTCTCCTGATTGTTCTGGAGATCGGCCATATGGAGGAGATAAGCGGCCAGCCGTTCATGGACTTCCTTGAGAGAGAGATTTTCCACGAGACTGGTCAGGTGCAGGAGCCTCTGGGAAAGGAAGCCAAGCATGTTCATGGCCAGTGCCGGAACGCGGCTTATCATGTCCATGAATCTTTCACGCGAATAAAACAGAAGCTCCACATCCTCCATGGCGCCGGCATTGGCGGGGAAGAAGCCGCCGGCAAACATGGGCACTTCACCAAAAAGATCGCCGGGGCCGACAATATGAAGTATCTGTTCCTTGCCTTCGGAGGATAGCTTGGATATCTTGATCCGCCCGGAAAGAAGGATGTAGAATCCAATCGCCTTGTCCCCTTCGAAGAAGACATGCTGACCCCGCATGACGGACCGTCTTGCCGCCATGACATATAATTGTGATTTCTGATCTTCCGATAGGCCCTGAAAAAGGGGGATGGGGGGCAACGATTCTTTTTCCACGGGAATTACCGGCCTTTCTTGACTTAGATCAAGGAATATTCACATATATATGTTAGTTTTTACCACACCCGACGGAAAAGAAAAAGGGTCAAATAAAATAGGTAAATAAGCATAGAGATATGGAGAGGGAAAAATGAAACATAAAAGAAAAATCATCACCATCGACGAAGAAAAGTGTAACGGCTGCGGTCTGTGCGTCACCGCCTGTGCCGAAGGGGCCCTGCAGATCATCGACGGCAAGGCCCGGCTAATCAGCGAGACATACTGTGACGGCTTGGGCGCGTGCCTTGGCGAGTGTCCGCAGGACGCCATCGTCATGACGGAAAGGGAGGCCGACGCCTTCGATGAAAAGGCTGTGGAAACTCATCTGGCAGTGCAGAAAGAGCCCCTTGCCTGCGGGTGTTCCGGTTCTCTGGTTCGGGAGCTAAAACCCATGGGCATGAAAGATGCCCCCGTTTCCATGCCGTCACAACTGGCAAACTGGCCGATCCAGTTGATGCTGATGCCGACCAATGCCCCTTACCTCGCCGACGCCGATCTGGTCATCTCAGCGGATTGCGTTCCATGTGCCTGCGGGGATTTCCACAAGCGTTTCGTGAAGGGCCGTGTCCTGATTATCGCCTGCCCGAAACTGGACGATGCCGCCCATTATGTGGAAAAGCTTGCAGAGATGTTCAGCAGGAACCCGGTCCGGTCCCTGGTCGTGCCTTTCATGGAGGTTCCGTGCTGCGGCGGTTTGGTGCGGATTGTCCAGGCGGCCAAAGCCAAAGCGGGCCGGGAGTTTCCGACGACTTTTGTAAAGGTTGCCATCGATGGCCGGATCCTGGACGAGATTCGCTCATAAGCAGAACGCGACAGATTGTTTTGCAATTCAAATATTTGCTACATTCGACTTGCTGTAGCCCAGACCTTCAGGTCTGCGGTTTTGATTTAAGAGGTTAAAATTACAAAGTATTTGCAGGACTGAAGTCCTGCGCTGCAGTCGAATCAATTAGAGAAACCCTAATTGCCACATGGTCTCTGAAGGGGGAAAAACAAAAGGAATCGACTTGTCGAAGGATGTTATCCATCGGAAAATATGGTATGTGCAAATAAATATGTGGTAGTTTGTGGCTAACGGGACGCGTTATTAAAGGCGGGTTCCATGCCAAAATGTGCAGCAACTCCCCTAGTGTCAAGAAACCGGTTTGTGGATGAAATTTCGTCTTTCTGCAATTTTCAGAATCTTATTTGTATGGATGTCATTTACGGGCATACTCACAAATTCACCCGCGACGGCTGAAACTCAAAAGAATGCATCTCTTAATAACTACACTACTTATTGCGGCATATTCAACGTTTCGCAGGCGCCGTCTTTTCCTTTTTCACCAAAGCCATACCTTGGAATATATCTTGAAACCCAGCCATTGAAGAATGCTCTTCCCTCCTACCGGGAGGCGGTATACATCTCGGTTGGCGGCGTGCTAAGGGGGAGTCCTGCTGCCAAAGCGGGTTTGCAAAAGGGTGATCTGATCCTGTCCATAAACGGAAAACCGACGAGCCGGGACGCAGGGGGAGTGGAAGATGCTTTCAGGAATACAGTCGAGGAGCTGCCGGTAGATAGCGAAATCCGGCTGGAAGTTCTTCGAGGAGAAAAGATTCTATCCCTGACGGCAAGAGCGGCTGAGCGGCCCCACCACAACCAGCCGGAGGCTGTTCACCCTGAATCGCCATCCTGCATTGGTTCACCGTCGCTGCTGGAGTCATCTCTTACGGCTAATGGCGCGCTCCCGCTTTTTCACGACGTCGCCCGCGGATTGTACCGGCGATCCAACCAACTGCACAATTTCGATTCACCATCGGAAATGCCCTTCCATCCTCTGCAACTAAAAGAGGTAACGTACTTGCTGCGCCATCCGCTTAATTCCGGTGTTGTGGCTCAAGAGATTTCCCGCCGACTGATCGAACCGCTCGGGGAAGCCGATTGGAAGCTCGACGAGGTTCTCCGAAAGACAGCGGCCCTCATCGATGAGGAACTTCCCGCTTATGTCCGGCCAAAGGAAATCACATTCCCTGCACTCCTGCAGGCGCTTGAAGAAGCAGCCAAAGAAGTCCGTGAGGCCATGCGGGTCCTCACACCCGAACAGCAGCAGCTTCTGAGAGAAAAGGCGCTGAATCAATGGGACGACCCGCAGTGGAATACAATACTGGAACTCTCGTCCAAAGTTGATCGGCGGGCTATTTTCAAGGCCTTATCACGTCTGGTATCCTTTTTACGCAAAGATCATATGGACACATTGCATAAGGACCTCTTGAAGAGATTCAACAATATAAAAGCTCCTATCCTGTATCAGGCTGAAACATCGGCAGGGTTGGTCATTGTCGGTGGAAACGTGCCAAAAGTCTATGACAAGGATGCCGCTCTCATTCTTGATCTCGGCGGCCATAATGTGTACCGCAACAACGCCGGAGGGACGCGGCCCGATATCCCTGTCGCTATGGTGATTGATTGGGGCGGCCATAACCGCTACATTGCCCGGGATAATTTCTCCCAGGGGGCTGCGCTTTTCGGCGGAGGTTTTCTTGTCGACCTCGGCGGTCATAGCACCTTTGTAGCACTTGACGGCAGTCAAGGCACAGGTTTTTGGGGAATGGGCCTCCTTTACAACGGCGGCATGGGCAGCGTTTTTCAGGCGCGCAGCATTTCACAGGGAGTAGGCCAAATGGGTATTGGTATGCTTTTGGGCGCGGAAGGTCATGACAGTTATGCTTGTTTGTATGAAGGGCAGGCTTTGGGCCTTTATGGGGGGGCAGGCATCTTGATCGATAGGGGCGGGCATAATATCTACCGGCTCGGCGGCCTGCAACCGGATTTTCGGGACCCGAAAAAATCGACGGTCAGCATGGGGCAGGGTTTCGGATATGGATGGCGAACGGAGGAGGATAAAATGGGGGTGCCCGGCGGGGTCGGCGTACTGATCGATGAAAAAGGAGACAGCACTTTTATTGCAGATTATTTTGCCCAGGGCGCGGCTTACTATTATGGGGTCGGCATTCTCGATAACCGGGGAGGAAACAATACGTATATTGCAGGGCGCTATGCCCAGGGGGCGGGAATCCACACAGCCATTGGTATCTTACTCAATCGCGGAGGCAAAAGCACATACTTTGCATCCCTTGGTGTCTCTCAGGGCATGGGGCACGATTATGGCGTAGGGTTTCTTCAGGATGATAAAGGCGAAAGCGAATTCCAAGGCGGCGTCTTGGTTCAGGGCGCGGCAACGCATGGTGGGCTTGGGATACTGGCTGGCTTGGGGCAGAAAAGCCGATTTGGAAGTGACGCATCCGGTCAGGGTTTCGCAAAGGATGAAGATTGTCTCGGCCTCCTGATCAGTCCTGGTATACGGGAAGATAAACCTGTGGCAAAACCGGGAGGATTCAAAGTTCGTATTGGCCGGAAAAAGGATTCAATAGGGAAATAGAGGAAAATTGTCTCCACCTTCAATTCAAGTATTTGAGATTTGATAGCATATCGCGATTACCATATTGAATGGGAGAAACAGACCCACACTGCCCGGTGCGAACCTGCATGCCGCGTGACGTGGTGGCCGGGATCATCTACGCGATTGACGCTTGCAGCAATTGCACAATTGGTAGGATCATTGTATTTTACTGGCTCCAGTGGATTTGTCCGTGAAGTGATGAGATACGGCCCTCGCAGTGTTGCTCGAAGCGCAGATCAACTGCAGAGAGTATTCCATTAGCATAAGTGGCGTTGTCAACAACAAACCAGCCGGTGAGAGTATTACATCCTCTTCCATTACCACCCCAGCTGAGGCCGCCTTTTGCAGGATTGTGGAATGGGTAGCGCATTAGGCTGCCGTAATAACCGGGCTGGAGCTGGTTGAGGCTGATCATAGCCTGAAAATCTCCCCACCAATCGTCCTGGTTATTATTTACGCGTACATTAAGGTGACCACCTGTAGCGTTTACGGCAATCTGTGCATTGGCATTGGTATAACTATAGGTCCGGCCGCCACCTACATACTCACCCTCACTCTGTAGATAGACGTAATTGCCATTGGATGGGGTTGAACCGGAGGCGGCCTGCCAGAGTCCTGCCGGAGCCGGGTAGACCGGACCCATTGGAGCCGTTTTATCTGCCGTCGACCAGTGAATCTGGCCGTAAAGGGCTGGCACGCCCCCTTCATTGTGCTGCTCGAAGTTCAGATCAACTTCAGTAAGAGTCCCGTTGACATAAATAACGTTTTCTATAGTGAACCAACCCGTTAGTGTATTGCTGGCTCGCCCTTCGCCAGACCAGCTAAGGCCTGGTTTATAGATGGGGTAGCGTTGCAGATTGCTGTAGGTGCCTGATTGAAGTTGGGTCAGGTAGCTCGGACACTGAAAATCACCATTCCAGTTCTCATCGCCATCTATGCTTATGGAGAGATAGCCGCGGTTTGCGCTGACAACAATCTTCGCATTGGAATTTGTATAATTGTAGGTTCGACCGCCACCAATGTAGTCTCCGTAATCGCTCTGAAGATTGATGTAGTTGGGTAGAATGACCCTGACCGTTGCCCTTGCACTCTTGGTGGAATCTGCTGCGCTGGTAGCAAGGACGTGATATGTCCCCGCACTCGATGGAGCAGTGAAGAGACCTGTGCTGGTAATGCTACCGCCATTCGTATCTACTACACTCCATATGACAGCTTGGCTGTTCGTTCCTTTAATAATGCTTTTTAAGGGAACTGTACCACCAGTGAGAATGGTTGAACTCACAGGATACACGAACACAGCCCCAGTGGGCTGAGTTGATATCGCGGGGATATCAGAAGTAGATATTTGTCCACTTAGAGGCTTGCCATTTAGCGACGTGTTAAGAATAGTTGCACCAGTGGCCTTGTTGGTCATAACCAAATTACCACCATTTACATGAATTGTAATCGTATCATGTAAAAGGTCAAGTCCCGTGTGGTCAATAGTATATGGATCGGTTATAAAGTTCTTCGTTGAAACACCGTATTGAGAAAGAACTGGTTGAAGCAGGGCTTGAATTTGAGGAATTACAGTTGCTAGTTCCGTGTTGATTGCCTGCAATTGAGAGGCTGTCAGGTTGGCGTAGAGCGATGAGGGGTCTGAACCGGAGTTAGCCTGGACAACGGATAGATGTGACAACGGATTGATATTGGCGATACCAGGCTCATTCGCCAGCGAATAGAGGATGCAGTTTTCACCACTTGCAGTTCCTACTGCTTTAAGAATGAACGGTGCCGTAAGGTTTGTGACATCAAGGGAATATGTGCCATCTGTGCCGATTGGTACAGAGAACTCTTGTGCTGAAGAATCTTTCAAATACACTGTGCCAGTTATTGGTTCACCGGTAGCAGCTATACCAGAAACCGTCATAGAAGGGGCAGCAGGAGTGCCTGTAGAAGTGCTTCCACCTCCGCAACCCAATAATGCCGAATAATAAGCCATCAATAAGCAAACAAATAACTTCTTCATATTTCCTCCCTACTTGGATTCAACTAATCATTGAGTTTGCGCTGCAGCTCTGGCTTGATATTTATCAATGACCTCAATTGCAGCTCGGTAGATAAAAGGCCTTGCATTATCTTTGCGTTGCGCTGCCTCCTCAAGTTGAGTCCTGAAACTAGATAAATTGCTACTAGTGAATAGTCCAAGGATCTCCACCGGCCCGTATCCGATAACACTAGCTATGTTCAGTGGTTCATTGGAATTACGAATGAGATCGGCAATCATACCTAAGCGGGCGGTCGGATCCGATCCTCCGCTTACACGAGTGAAGGCATTAGCCCACTGAAAGTATGTGGGGGAGGCAGCCGGTTGTGGCTCTCGATCTTTCAAATACTGTCTTAGTTCCGTTTGAGCTTTGTCGGTTAAATCCAAACTCGGCACAACATGATAAAGAAATTCGTTAAACGATTCTAACTCTTTGTTTGAGAAAGTTTTGACCAGTGTAACTACCTTTGGAATGACATTATCCTGTGTAACTGGAGTGGCAATGCCACTCTTTAAAAGTTCCCTGAGGACGCGGGTGCTTTGAGCGCTATCACTTGGAAATTCACCCGTGCGTTTCAACCTAAGCCATTCATTTATGACCTTCAATGTCATCTTTTCGGATTCATCTGGTTTAGAGATAGAACAATATGCACCGAGAGCATCAGCGAATTCAGCTTGATCACTTCTTTGTATTATCCTATGTAAAAACATCTGCACAATCGGTAAATTATCCTTCATTGCCTTGAGCCATTCCGGGTTCATCTCCTCTTGCGGAATATCCGATAAGCTTATACTTTTGAGGACTTGAATCAAACGAGTCTTGGCGTATGGCGAATATGTTTGGTCATAGACAGTGATAATCTCTCTCGCAAATTCGAAAGGATGCATCGCATCTAGTAAATCGCAGCAATACTGTTCGGCTAGTCCGAAAACTTTAGGATTTTGTAAAAGTCTTTCGATGAGAAGAGAGATTTTCTGCTGCCGACTTAGATGGGTATCTTTGAAAAACTCCTTAGAAAGTGCATCGATTTCAGAAAGATTCACCGGATGATCCGCCATCGTATCCAGGTACTTACGAAGCCGATCATCAATCCTTTCTTTCTGTGTAACAAAAGATTTTACACCTGCAATGTTCAGAAGTTGTTTAATTTCCCAAAATGGACTGTCGACATCGGCAGTTGAGGTCTGCATTGCCGTGCTTTCGTCCACAGGGCGATGAAGAACGAGGGCAAATATGATAATCAGAACCAAGCAAAGGATTACAAAATAGACGATTGGCTTGTTTCTCATAGTATATCGGAGAATTCCATTTTTGGGGATTCCATATTTCATTAGCGGATTACCTTCGGTTAGGGAATGCGTTGAGAACTGACATAGGGGTGGGCCATGAGTTCCAGCTATAGTTTATACCAGTAATATCCATATAGGCCATGGCTACCCCAAAATCGCAACGTAATACCGAGGTGGGTATTGTTTGCCTCTTTATTCCTTGAACATCCCAGTAGTATCCCGAGGGGGACGTAGTTCCCTGCCTTCTTCCATGTGCATCCCAATAGTACGAAGAGGAACTAGAAGATATGAATCTAACTTTGATCTGTCCGCTCAGATCATCTAATAGTAATGAATATGTTGCACCATAATGATACTGATTCAACAACGCATAAAACACTCTCGAAAGCGTGAGCTAATCCCAACGGGCGTCGTACCCACGACCAATAAATGTGCTCGAAGCCATGAATTGCTATAGAGTCCTGTCAAAATTTACACACGTTCCGAGCAAGCCTGAATTGTCGAACCTCTAGGATCTTACCCTCCTCTGGCAAGACATAGGCCTCATCAGCACTGTAAAGGCCTGCGTGACCGCCCGCCATAGCGCTTACCAAGACGTCACTTATTGACGACGACATCAGCTGTCGCCTATCGGCACAACATTTACGAGTGATGTGAAAGCAAACACTACAACCACTGAAAGGCATAGCAATTCTAGTCTGCACATTCATAATCACCTTTTGAACTTATAAAAATATAAATTCCTGGATAAAAAAGCCATGCGGTGACATCTGATATATATTATCAGGTATTGTCCTAGTGATAATCTATAAAACCAGAGAAGGCACAGTCGGTCAGGAAAACAAGGATTTAGGCATCAGAACAGTGGAGATAGGGGAGAACTGAATGAAGGCTATTTCTGCCCACCCGAAAAGTGGTAATCTCAATATACACACGACCAGCCGCAAATCGGAATCTATATTCAGATGCTCCCAAATCTTTACCACCAGCCGCCAACTGTACAAAACAGGCTCAAGCAGCCTGCTCAATGGTAATCCTAGCGTCCATATCTAAATCGAATCGACTATAAGGGGTAAAGCAGGGGGTTTAGGGCGGCCAGATTATGCATCGTCATCCGTACTGTATTAAATGATTTGCCCCTCATTACACGAATGTTAGGGTTACCAGAAATATATTGATGCGGAACGGGATGTTACATCAAAACCATAGGTTGCTGTACGCTCGCTCCCTCTGGTCCTATGCGTCCGAACGCGTTTGATAAAAAATCATTCTCCATCGACAATTGACCGATCTTGGCATGAAGATCTTTTACGTTGGGCCCCAATAAGGAGGATGCAGGACGAAGAGTACCTTCTATCAGCGGATTACCGTGGATCATTCCGTTATCTCAATATCAATATTTCCATCCTTTGTTGTGCCCGCGCCGGACATGGAGATTAGTCGGTGCGTACGTCATTCGCTATTAACTCAATGCGGCCCCGGAACATGTGTTTCGATCCAACACCTTACGAATGCTTTTGGCAAGCTTGGCAATAACGAAAGGTTTCATGATAAAGTCATGAATCCCTTCCTCTTTCGTCTGCTCTGCGCTGATAAGATCAACGTACCCCGTGCACAGGATAATCGGTATGTCCGTGCGGGTGTCCGTGAGTGCTTTCGCAAGGTCTATGCCCGTCATGTGCGGCATGGTCATGTCGGTGATGACCAGATCATAGGCGTCAGGCTGGGCGCGGAAGGCTTCCAGCGCTTCCAGACTATTTGTCTTTGCAGTGACGGTATAGCCAAGAGACTCCAGTATCTTTTTCCCCAAATCAACCACAATTTCTTCATCATCGATGTAGAGTATGCACTCATTCCCGCCGGGTAGTGCTTCAGCCGATTCAATTCTTTGTTCTACATCCTGTTTGGTGGCGGGAAGCAAAAGCTCAAAGGTTGTCCCCTTGCCCGGTTCGCTAGATACAGTGATCGCACCACCATAGTTCTTGCTGATTCCATGGACTACCGCAAGCCCCAATCCGGTTCCTTCACCGACCTCCTTGGTGGTGAAGTATGGTTCGAAGATGCGATCCCTGACCTCCGCATTCATGCCGTGACCGGTATCGCGCACGGTTAGCTTCACATATGGCCCCGCTTGCAGGTTCCACTCTCTTGAAATAATCATCATGGCATCGACCTCGACCTCCGACAGGCTTACGCTCAGGACGCCCCCTTTGGTGCGCATTGCATAGGCTGCATTGGTGCAGAGATTCATCAACACCTGATGGATCTGCGTCGGATCAGCAACAACAATGCCTTTCCCCTGGCTGATTGCGATGTCTTGGCGAATTTCGATGGTCGTGGGTAGTGAAGAGCGCATGAGATTGAGAACTTCTTTTATTATGGGGGCGATCTGCATAGGTTGGGTCTTCTGTTCGACTCGGCGGCTGATAGTAAGAATCTGCTTCACTAGGGACCTGGCTCGTTCTCCTGCCTGGTAAACCCGCCCGAGATAATTCTGTAGAGTATCGTCCGTTTTGTAAGTCGTGAGAAGCAGTTCGGTAAAGCCCATAATGCCAGTGAGGATGTTGTTAAAATCGTGAGCGATCCCTCCGGCAAGGGTTCCGATAGCCTCCATCTTCTGGGCTTGATAAACCTGTGCCTGGAGTTTCTTGCGGTCCGTAATGTCAATAATAGAGGCGATGGTCTGTTTTGTTTCGGGAATTATGATGGTTCCGGTGACAAATACATGTCTGATATTGCCCTCCTTATCCTGGATGGTGGTTTCAAAACTCTTGGGAGCGGCATGGATAGTTGCACTCCGCAACTTATAGTAGTCTTTCGCTATATCACGATTTTCCGCCTCGATAAAATCCGTCCATTTCATCTTCCCTTGTATCTCATCTTTCGAATAGCCGGTTATTCTTTCAAACTCCACATTGCACAAAGAAACGATCATGTCTTCTTCCACGATTATCATGGAGGTGCCGGTGTTTTCAAAAATAGTTCGATACCGGATTTCTGATGTCCGTAATTTCCGTTCCATCTGTTTACGCTCAGTGATATCGCGGAGTGATTCAATGGCCCCTACGACATTCCCCTTGGTGTCGCATAGAGGCCCGGCTGTCCCCCAGAGAACCCTGGATCCTCTTCCTGCGATATGGAAATCGACCTCAGACATGAGAAGATCTCCCTTTTTTTCGATACAATGATATTCTTTCTGAATCTCTTCATGCTGACCAAATACGAAATCAATCAATATCGGTCTACGAACCCCATAAAACGGCAAGGAATACTCATAATTCCCCTTTCCCATCATTTGTTCAGCCGGCACACCGGTCATCTCTTCAGTGGCTTTGTTCCACGCAATGATTCTCCCCTCAAAATCAATTGCAAATGTTGCATCAGGCAAGAAGTCGATGATGTTGGACATACGTCGCTCCGATTCCACCAGGGCAGCTTCGGCCTTTTTACGTTCCTCGCGTGTCTGCATCGACATGATACCGTAAGCCAAATCGTTGGCCAGTTCACTCAGCAAATTCACTTCCTCCGGATCGAAGCTCCTCGTTTCGTGAGTATACATGCTAAGCGCTCCGAGAACATGCCCGTTAGTTGTCAAAGGAATCGCAATTGAGGATTGATAGTTGTGCCTGGCAGCCTCGGTGCACCAGTGGTTAGCACCTCGATATGATAACATGTTTTCCTCAAACACGGGCTTCCGGGTTCTGATAGCCATGCCGGTTGGACTCGAACCAAGTCCGGTATCCGCCCACGTGAGCATCACTGATTTGAGATAGCCATCCTCTTGCCCGGCGCAGGCGGCGGGGCGTATGGTTTTCCCCTCATCCTGCTGCGCAAAGCCGACCCATACCAAGCGATAACCGCCGATTTCTACAATGATCCGGCAAATATCCTCAAGAAGCGACTGCTCATCCCGGGTGCGTACAAGCTTTTCGTTGCACGCACTGAGCATCCTGAACGTTCGGTTCAGCTTACGGAGTTCCTCTTCGGCATGTTTCCGTACGGTAACTTCCGCCTCCAAGTGAGTGTTTGTCCGGGCCAGTTCGGCGGTGCGCTCTTTCACCTGCTGGTCTAAATGGTCGTGCGCGAACTGTAGTTCCTTTTCCACCCGCTTGCGTTCGGCAATCTCTTGCTCAAGTAAAACGTTATGCACCTCCAGTTCCTTTTGCAGGCGCCGCAAAGATAAATGTGTTTCAACCCTGGCTAAAACCTCAGCCTTCTCAAACGGTTTGGTGATATAATCCACACCCCCTGCCGTGAAGCCCTTTATCTTGTCGGCGACCTCGTCAAGAGCACTAATAAAGATCACCGGGATATTGCGGCTCTGTTCGTCGGACTTCAAATACCGGCAGACCTCGTAACCGTCCATACCCGGCATCATCACGTCAAGCAGGATGAGGTCCGGCGCCTCAAAGGCCACCGACCTCAACGCCAGGGTTCCATCGGTGGCTTGGCGTACATGATACCCCTGTTGTGTAAGAATTTCTGAGAGCAGCTTGAGATTGGCCACAGTATCATCAACAACCATAATCTGAGGCAGATCTGGCTTTTTTATACTGTTATTGTTCATGTTTCCCTCCTCTCCGTATCCTCTAACAGCGCAAGCAGACGACCGTAATCCATGTTCCGGGCAAGTGTCCGCAATGCCTTGCAAAGTGCAATATCTCGTTCGGCTGTTTTCTCGATTATCTCCATAATCCGGTCTGTATCCAGCCTGAGAACCGCGTTATACAACTCTCCGAGCAAGTCTGCGGGCAGCGCCGCCAAGTCTTCGGGAATTAAGAGGTGCTCCTGTTCGACAGGCGTTGCGCCCGGCTCTTCTTTATCCTCATATACATACTTCAGCCCCAGGTGTTTTGCCATAACCCCGAAGATCTCGTCCTCGCGGAAAGGCTTCCGCACAAAATCATCGCAGCCCGCTGCCAGGGTCGGTCCGCGCTCCTCTATCAAGGCACTGGCGGTAAGCGCCGCTATGATCGTCGAGTTCCCTGCCTCAAGAGCCTTGATTTGCCGGGTCGCCTCCAAACCACCCATGATCGGCATGCGGATATCCATCCATATGAAGTGTGGCTGCCACTCCTCAAAGAGCTTCACCGCTTCCTGCCCGTTCACGGCTTCCCGCACCTCAAAACCCACCGCTTCGAGAAGAGTCACCAGCAGGGTACGACTTTCCTCCCTGTCCTCGGCAACCAAGACGCGGGGGATGCGCTGATCCGGCTCCAGTCCGACGATATGGCGCTTCTCTATCTTTTCTTTGATATCCGCTTCTCTCCCCACTTCGACACCAATCTCCAGGCGGAAGGTGCTTCCTTCACAAAGTCGGCTCGCCACGGTGATGTCGCCACCCATCATGCGAGCATACTCCCGGCTGATGGCCAGCCCCAGGCCGGTACCGCTCTTGCTCTCTCTGCCGCTTGCCGTCTGCTCAAAATACTGGAAAGCCTTGCCCAGTTCTTCCTCGGCTATGCCCACTCCTGTGTCACGGATTTCCACCACCAAGCGCTTCTTATCAGGAGTCTCGTCTCTTACGGCAAGATGCATGGTGATGCCGCCCTCTTCGGTATACTTAACGGCATTCCCCAGCAAATTGACCATGACCTGGCGCAGCTTATTCTCATCGGTAATCACATGGCGCGGAATTTCATCTATGCCGGTAACATCAAACTGTAGCTTCTTCTCATCCATTTTAAGCTGAAACATGTTTTCAATGTCGCGAAACAGGGCGTGGAGATCAAAGACTACGGGTTCTATCCTAATACGTCCTGTCTCGATCCGGGCAATTTCGAGCACGTCGTTGATCAATGTCAACAGATGCCCGCCGCTACGATTGATGGTGTTCAGGTAATCCCGAAGTTTGGATCCCAGAGACGGATCTCTCTGCATCAGTTGCGAGTATCCCAGAATGGCGTTCATGGGGGTGCGCAATTCATGGCTCATATTCGCCAGAAAGGTGCTCTTGGCCTTGTTGGCCGCTTCGGCCCTTTCCGTGGCAACGGCGAGCTCCGCGGTGCGCTTCTTCACCAGTTCTTCCAGCTGATCACGGTATATCTTCAACTCCGCTTCAGTTTCATTGGCTTTGGCCAACGCAGCGGTTCTTTCCTGTATCCGCATTTCCAGTTCACCATACGCATCGTGAAGCTCGGCATCTCTTTTCGCCAAGTGAGTTGTCATATTGTTAAAGCTGGCTGCCAAACGTCCAATCTCATCATCAGACTTCACTTCTAATGTCCCGACCGCCAAATTGCCGACGGCTATTTCCTGAGCGTAGGCTGCCAGATCATGCAAGGGCCGGGTCAAATGGCGAGTCGCCATTAAGATGGTGCTAGCCGCCAATATCAATATCGTCAGGGTTATAATCGTCAGCGACTTTACCATCCGCGTAGCGGGAGCAAACAATTCGGCTTCCGAGACAACAGTCGCCACCGACCAGCCGGTAATCGGTATAGGTTGATAAAAAGCCATTTTCTTCTGTCCGTCTAGCGTATAGCGGTACATTCCCGATTTGCCGGAAATCATCAATTTTCCCAGTTCCACTGTTGAAGGATCAAGCTCGGTAATCTTTTTGCGCATAACGTAATCCTGCCTCGGATGATAAACAAGCGTTCCGTCTCTGGCAACCACAATGCCATACCCTGTCTTGAATGCTTTCAATCGTTCGGCTACATGTAGAACATATTTCATGGAAATCCCGACACCAATCAGACCTTGCGGGCGACCTTTCCCGTCCTTTATCGGCGCTGCTATGAAGATAGTCACTATACCTGTGGTCCTGGATACCAGCGGCGGCGTAATCTGCGCCGTACCGCCGGCCATAATCGACTGGAAATAGGGACGTGAACTTATATCGCCGACAAACATGTAATAGTTATTCCCGTTCCATCTCACGGTATGGTATTCACCCTTGTTGTTGGCGGCATAAATATCCTGAAAAATATCCGGATACTTGTCGTGGAGAAATTTGTGCCGATAAATATTCTGTTTGTCGATAAGACTAAAATCCTTATTAATGGCCTTTGCCGCCGGGGTTGAGGCGATTGTTTCCGGTTCCAGCATAAGCGTCTTGAACCAAGTGTTGATATTTTCCGCAGTCATGCCGGTTGTTGCCAGCATACTTTTCGTTAGTTCTTCTTCGATTAGATTGCTGATATACCAGTATGCTCCCGTGCTGAGAATCAAAAGCCCCAGGATCAACAAAGGCATAATCCACAACAAAAGCTTGTTTCTGTATGAAAGATTTCTAAGCACCTTGTTCATCGTTCATATACGCTTATCCTTTCAGGAATTATAGAACCAACCTCTACAGGAGGCAGAGGCCTTCTAGAGGAGGACCCCCAATTATTTGAAAATCATCTGCCATGAAAGTCGTCTTCACTTATCAGAATCGCCTTTCCATGATATGCTGCATTGGAAGGTCGAATCGTCTATCCTTCCCGCACGAACAGTGCTTCACTTAAAAATCTTTAAATTTATCATCTCCCATCGGTATGATTTGTGAGGGCGTGACAACTCCTGTATGACTATTCTTGGTTTTGGCGAATGGGAGGGTTTTCATATTGCCCGATATTCCTGGATAAGCCTCCTTTGGGAGAGCAACCTTCACAATTTTTCCGCCCACCATTGTGGAGAGATCGGAAACAATCCATTTCATCTCTTCTGCTTGAGCATTCATTTCTTCAGAGGCACTAGCCGATTCCTCTGCACTGGCCGCATTTTGCTGTACAACTTTATCCATTTCCTGCACGGCTTTGCTGATTTGCCCTATGCCCTGCGCTTGCTCTTTGGATGCGGCAGCTATTTCGCTGATGAGCCCGGAAACCTTGACTGCGCTCTGAGCAACCAGGGAGAAATCTTCGTTTGTCTTGTCAACCAAATCTGATCCGTCCTTGGTCTTTTTAATTGTGCTCTCGATCAAACCAGAGGTGTTTTTTGCCGCATCGGCGGCGCGGATTGCCAGATTTCTGACTTCATCGGCGACCACTGCAAATCCCGCCCCAGCTTCACCTGCCCTCGCAGCTTCCACAGAGGCGTTCAGAGCCAACAAGTTCGTCTGAAAGGCGATTTCGTCGATGGTCTTGATGATCTTTGATGTGTCCTCGCTTGCCTTGGTTATCTCCTGCATCGACCAGATAAGGTTCTTCATGGAATCGTTTGCACGGGACACAACCGCATTGGCCTCTTCCATGAGCTGATTCGCCGTACCTGCATTATCGGCATTCTGTCTCGTCATGGAAGACATCTCCTCTAGCGATGATGATGTTTCCTCAATGGCGGCTGCCTGTTCGGATGTACCTTCCGCCAGTCCCTGACTGGCCGCTGCCACTTGTCTGGAGGCCGCAGCTATCTGGTCGGAACCGTTGTTCAGCTTCTCTGATGCTCTCTGGATAGGAACCGCGATGGTTTTAGCGAACATATAAGCCGCCACTGCCGCGAGAAGGGCAAAAAAGATAACCCCAATGAATATGATATTTCTGGTTGTATAGGCAGACTGCAACATTTCATCAATGGGGATAGCTGTTACAACGCTCCAGCCGTTAATCTTTACCGGGGCTAATCCAGCATATTTATCCACCCCTTTGTACCTGTATTTCTGAACGGCTATCTCGCCGGCAGTAGCCCGTTTCATAACCTCTTCCATGCCCTGTTCCATAGAAAGATTGAGCTGCAGGACCTGTTTTGCATCCGGGTAAACGATAACCATGCCCTCTTTGTTGATCATATAGGCATATCCCGTCTTGCCCAGTTTTATTTCATTGATTTTGGCCGCCAGGAAGGGAACCCTTATAAGCCCCGCAATCATGCCGATTACCTGACCGCTTTCATCCTTGATCGGATAGGCAATTGAACAGACCGGCTCTTTGGTTTTCTTTGAGATCACAACCGAATCCATGCTTGATTGTCCCAGTTGGGTTTTTTTAAAGTAATCTCTATCCGATGCATTGAGCCCTTTCGATGCTCCGTTGACGCTGTCAGTAAAGATGATCCCATTCTTTCCTGTCACAAAAAAAAAGTCATAACGGCCTTGGGCAATGGATTGAAGTTTTGCCAACTCTTTTTGTAGAAAATCCACTTTTTGTGAATTTCCGCCGGCGTTTGCTTCTGCAGTTGCTTGTATGACCGCATCCCTCTGAGCAAGCATGGCAATGGAGTTCGATTCCGAGGTCATAACGCCGTCTACCATATCCGCTATACTCTTAGAGATCATCAATATCTGCTGATCCGTTTCCTTTTCAATATTCGTTTTGGCATTGTAAACAGCAATCGTACCAAGAATGATAATCGGAAGGATAGCCATAAGACAACCACCAAACATCAGTTTTTTTTTCAATCCTCCATGAATTAAAGATAATCTCTCGAACATTTATCCTCCTTTCTATCCCGATTATGAGTATTGTTAATTGTTGTGGCGCTTCATTTATACCGTTTATTCAGGAATATCTTAATTGACAATTGACTTGCCGTTGAGATCCCTGTCAATATCTAGGAGCATCCTCACACTTCCGGATGACTTTGCCATACCAAGAATATACACAGCATTTAGACATGAAACAAAGTTCGATGTATCTTCAATATCAGCCTCCTTTTTCTTAACGTGATCTTATATTCGCCATAGCCATTCCATCATTTATAACCTGCTGTTAAAACTCTTTAAATCCATCATCCACCAGAGGAATCATCCGGTAGCCAGTTCTAGCTGCTTTGTTCTTACCGCCGGATGCGTTTCTACTATCACTACTTCTTTCCATAGCTGTTTCCAACCTCCCTCGTATTCCCTTTTTAGCTTGGACGTATTCCCTCTTGCCACTTCCTGTGCCGTTATTATACCCACCAATAATACTTGTAAGCATGTGTGCAACCTGCTTCATTTGTTCCGCCTGGGCATTCATCTCTTCAGAGGCTGAGGCTGATTCTTCCGCACTTGCGGCAGTTGATTGTACAACCTTATCCATTTCTGCCACAGCCTTATTAATTTGGTCTATTCCTTGAGACTGTTCCTGTGAAGCGACAGCAACTTCTTCTATAAGAGTGGTAACCTTTCTGGCGATTTTCCGATTCTTGGATAACTCACTGTTGATTTCCTCAAAAAGGTTTGAAGCTTGATGGATTTTATTCGTTGAGTTGGCTATAAGGGATTCCGTCGTTTTGGCCGCTTCTGCCGAACGCATAGCTAAATTTCTGACCTCCTCCGCCACTACGGCGAATCCCGCTCCTGCTTCACCGGCCCTGGCGGCCTCAACAGCGGCATTCAAGGCCAGCAGGTTGGTTTGGAATGCTATTTCATCAATGGTTTTAATTATCTTGGCCGTCTCTTCGCTGGATTTGACTGTATCTTGAACAACGGTTTCCATGGTGGCCATCTTATCGCTGATAAGACAGTAACTAGCCTTGGATTCATCGATCATGAAAACTCTTGCCTGTTTTGCATTCTGGGCGTTTTGGGCCGTCATGGAGGTCAGCTCTTCAAGGGATGACGAGGTTTCTTCCAGGGCTGAGGCCTGTTCGGACGCCCCTTCCGCCAATGACTGACTGGCAGCTGCGACTTGGCTTGATGCCGACGCTACTTGGTTTGCCCCTTCACTCATTTCTTCTACGGCTTTTTTTATTGGTGAGGAAATGCTCCGGGCAAAATAAATAATCACAATGATCGTGATAACAAGAAAGGCAAGGCCGAAGGCAGCAATGAGATTCCGGATTGAATTGGCGACATCCAGAAATTCATCCTCATTTTGGGTAATGACGATACTCCATCCTGTAAGAGCTATCGGTGCAAACCCGGCTATTTTTTTTGTCCTTTTAAAGACATACGCTTGAACCCCTGCCTCTTTTGCGATCATTCTTTTATTGATCTCTTCCATGCCGTTTACAGTTGAAAAATTCAAGGCCAAGATATTCGCCTTGTCTGGATGAGCGATACAGAGACCTGATTGATCCGCCATGAAACCGTAGCCGGTCTTACCCATCTTTGCTGTTATTTTTTCTGCAAGATAGTCCATTTTAAGGGCTATGACTACGGAGCCGACAAATTTTCCATCCAGCGTTATGGGTACACAGATTGTGGTGACGGTATTCCCCGTTTTTTTCGATTTAACCACACTGCCGACATTCGCTTTGCCATCTTTTGCCTTCTGGAAGTAAGCCCGATCGGACAAAGACAGACCTTTGTATTCACCGTTATTACCGTCAGCCACAATTGTCCCGTTAACATCGGTTATCATCATTGTTTCATAGTCTTTACCGATTTTTGCCATGGCATCGGTCAGTTTTTTCCCCATGGCTTCCACATTTGCACCCGTTGCAGCGCTCTGCGCATCACTGCTGATCGCAATTTCTCCGGCAACCTTTAGCTCTACAGTCAATACTTCCTGCACCAGATCAGCAAGCTTCATCGCGTTTCCCAAAGCACGTTCCTTGGCGGCCGTTTCAAGTGCCTCCGATGCCTTTATGGTGGCAAAAAGTCCAACAACAAGCATCGGTATCAAAATTATTATGATTCCACCGGTAACTAGCTTATATCTTAGACTCTTTTTTTTCATAATCCTTCTCTTTCTGAAAACTTTAATGGTTAACATCGAGGTTTCGGAGCATTCGTTTGAGCACGGCTGCAATATCATCGAAATTGCTGTCACTATAACTTAAAAATCTAGGGTGAAGACTATGACCTTTTGCAACTGTATCTGCGTTGTCATCCGGCAAAACAAGAATGAGCTTCATATTCCACAGCAGTTCATGGAGAGAAAGGATGTTTTGAAGCTCGCTGTTTCTTGAGGTGTAAAGCATTGCAATTGCCTCAGCGGTTCTGGTCTGGTGGAGGATATTTGAAAGAGTATCAATATCCCGACATATCATTGTGTCTTCCTCATGCACGATCATTTTAACGATTTCCAAAAGCCTTTCACCGGCTTTTTCCTCTTTTGCTGAATAAAAAATGACCATTTATCTTTCCATTTTACATATGATTGTTAACTAATGTCTATGCAAGATATATCAAGATGTGTGCCAAGGCACATGAATCAGGTATTACGTCAATCCATTCAATGGATTATCCATTTTCTGTCGATGATGAAGACTGGATGATCCAGTTGAAATGCTTCATGTCATGAAACTTGATAAGGGATTAAGGAAATATTAATAACAATATAAATTAGTTGCAGTTTGTTTCGTGGGGCGAAACAAGTTTCGTTTCATGAAACAATTGGTAGGGATTTTCTGGAGATATTGTATTTTTTTAGAAGAACATACATCCTGACCCGCGAAAGTCCGGATATTTCACGGGCTTTGCTGATATCACCTCCAGTGGCAGCCATGAGTTCCCGGAGATACTTGGCCTCCTCATAAGCGATAGCAGCCTCCCGGCAATCTTTCAAGGAACCCTTTATCGTATAAGATAATGCTGTATTATCTACCTGTTGAATGGAATCCCTGATTAAATGAACGCGAATGTTCGTTGGCAGGTGTTTGGGAAATAAAATGGGTTCATAGCTGGCCGTCGCCAAAGTACTTTCGAGGGTATTGACCAGCTCCCGAACATTTCCAGGCCATCCATAAGCGCAAAGGGCATCCAGGAATTCGGGAGAAAACCCTTTGATCTCTTTGCCGTATCGTGTGCAGATCTTATTTACATAATGAAAGCTCAACTCCCTGATGTCACCGTACCGATTTCTCAGCGACGGCAATTCGATGCTCAGCGCGCGGAGGCGAAAAAACAGATCTTCTCGGAACTTGCCATCATGAACCATGCGGCTGAGGTCCCGGTTGGTTGCGGCTATCAATCGAAAGTCACTATTTATCTCCCTGTCGCTGCCTACAGGGCGGAAACATTGTTCCTGCAATACCCGCAGTAATGCTCGCTGTGCATCAGGGGTAAGTTCTGCGACTTCATCGAGCAAAAGGGTCCCGCCATCGGCCTGCTTGATCAAGCCTTCACGGGATCTGTCCGCTCCCGTAAAGGCCCCTTTTTCGTGACCAAAAAGCACACTTTCAATAATCGTGGGAGGAAGGGAAGCGCAATCAACGGTCACGAAAACTTCGCCGGAGCGCAAACTATTTACATGTATTGCTCTTGCAAAGAGTTCCTTGCCGGTCCCCGTTTCACCTGTGATCAGAACGGATGCGTTCGTGGAGGCTGCTTGAGCGACAAGCTCCATACAAGTACCCATAATCGCACTGCTACCGATAATGCCATCCCGGCGTAGTACGAGAGGTTCTCTTTTTACCTTTTTTGCTTCCCTGTACTGAAGGGCACGCATAAGTGGCAGCTCAATCATGGTTCTGACTAACGGTTTTTCAATAAAGTCCCAAGCCCCGTTTTTTATTGCCAACTCGGCGCCATCGGGGCTTCCGTATCCGGTAATAATGATAACCTCCGGCGTGGAAGCAGTTGAATTAATGCTTGGCAACAGCAACAGTCCATTCCCATCCGGAAGCTGCACATCCAGAAAAACAACATCAAAGGCTTGTGTTGAGGCTTTGCCGAGACCATCCTCAGCCGTGAAGGCACAGGTTACGTCATGTCCCATACTGCTGATCATATCAAACAGCATCTCGGTATTGGACTTATCATCATCTATGATTAATATTTTACCCATACTAACCCTTTATTGCTTTTGATCCAGTGTACGACGGACGACTACGGCAAGCTGACTCTGTATGATTGGTTTCATAATTAAAGCCTTCATTCCCAGTTGCACCGCCTTTTCCGGATCAATCATTTCGCTGAATCCAGTGCAGCCAATGACCGGTAAGTCGGGGCGAATGTGTAACAGCTCCTGAGTTAACTCAATGCCTGTCATTTTTGGCATGGTTATGTCTGTCACAACAAGATCAAACCTTTCAGGATGGGTGCGAAACAGTTCCAGAGCCTCTAGACTGCTCCTCAGTCCGACAACTTCGTAACCCAATCTAATAAGCGTAATTTCACTCAATTCAACAATCATCTCCTCATCATCCACAAAGAGTATACATTCTTTGCCGCCAAGAATTGAAGAATCTTCAGTTTTTACTTCTTTATGGCTTTCCGTTCCCATAAAGAGCGGCAGGTAGACGTCGAATTCAGAACCTTTTCCCAACTCACTCTTGACGGTAATTGTACCGCCCCATCTTTTTACGATTCCATGCACTACTGATAATCCCAGACCTGTTCCTTCGCCAGACCTCTTTGTAGTAAAGAAGGGATCAAATATCCGCTCTATTGTCAAGGCGTCCATCCCGACCCCCGTGTCTGTAATTGTGAGTTTCAAGTACTTACCAGGAACTAAATCACTTGTGGTTATTACATCTCCGGGATTAATATCTACAGAGGTTAAGCTTATATTCATCACCCCTGTTCTCTCACGCATCGCATACGCTGCATTAGTGCAAAGATTCATTAAGATCTGGTGTATTTGTGTAGGATCGGCAAGGACCATGTCCGGATTGGCGTGGATATTATGTTGAATTTGTATGGTCGATGGCAGGGATGCCTTGAGGAATTTCAATACTTCTTTGATAATGGGACCGACACTCAAAGGACTCAGCAGTTCCTCACGCTGACGGCTGAACGTGAGAATCTGCTTCACAAGATCTCTGGCCCGTTCGCCGGCCTTGAAAACCTGTTTAAGATAGTATTTGAGCTTATCATTATCGTCAGAAATTCTGATAGCCATATCGGTATATCCCATGATGGCGCTAAGGATATTGTTAAAGTCGTGGGCAATCCCCCCGGCCAGGGTGCCGATGGCCTCCATCTTTTGGGCCTGGCGGAGATGGGTTTCGAGTTTGACAGTTTCTGTGACATCTCTTTTCAGTGCAACATAACCCGTTAGATTGCCTTGTGAGGAGAGGAGAGGGCTAATAGTCGCATCTTCCTCAATGAGTTGACCATCTTTACACCGGTTAGTAATGCGTCCGCTCCAGACATTGCCACTCTTGATCGTCTCCCAGAGATGCTGGTAAAATGCATGTTCATGCACACCGCTTTTTAGAAACCTTGGATTCTTCCCGATCGCTTCAATCTTCGAATATCCCGTTATTTTCTCAAAGGACGGGTTAACATATTGAATAATACCCTCCGGATCGGTGATGATAATATCTTCCGCGGCCTGTTCTATAGCAATGCTCAATCGCCTTAGGTCCTCTTCCGCTGTCTGGCGATCGGTAATGTCCAATAAGGTCCCAATGACTGCGGGGTTTCCTTGATAAAATGTTCTTGAACTGTGGACTTCAGCATACCTGATCTGACCGTTCTTTGTCAGGATTCGAAATCCATAGCGTAGGGACTTCAGTTCCCCTGTAATCCGCTTGCGAAGGTTCTCCTCCACATTGGGGAGATCTTCGATATAAATGACATCTTTGGGACCCAGACGATCAATGATTTCTTCAGCACGATATCCCAAAATATCGGCGAATTCTGCATTGACATACTTGAACAGATTATCTTGGACTAGATAGATGCCAACCACAGATTTTTCCGCCAGATCCCGAAATTTCTCCTCCGATTCGCGGAGTTCTTCTTCCACCTTTATCTTCGCTAGCAATATACCGATCTGGCTGGCAATTGTCTCAAAGGCATTGCGAATACCTTGCGGTATGTTATCCAATGAATGGGATGCAACATTTAAATTACCGATGACTTCGTCCTTGCTTCGAATCGGAATCATGGCAGCAGAACAAATACCTTCTTGAATCATGTCGTAACCATCATACTCAATTAATTGATTAGTTCCTTCTATATAAATAGGACTTCCTTCCATAACCAGTTTGCCTCGATACGAATCTGGAGAATAATGTTGTACAGCATTAACAAATGATTCTGATATTCCCTGGTAGCATGAGAGATGCAATCCTCTCGATATGTGATCGCGAAGGTAAATGCCCCCTGAATCGAACCCTGTTACATCGATTGCCGTATCTAAACAAAGTGCTAAGGACTCTTGAAGTGATGTTTCCTTGGCCAATCCGATAGCCATATCCCGCTGTGCTATCATCATTTTATCCGATTGTTTACGGTCGGTTATGTCCCGTATAACACTGATGAAAACTGCTTGTTCTCCGAAGACATTTCTAACCACTGAAGAGTTTATCTCAACATCCCTTATCAGCCCATCCCAGATCTTTATTTGATATTCATTCCTTCGGGAATCCCCACCAGCTAAAATAATCTGCATATTGGCGGCAGCTAACTTCTTATCTTCATCAGTTAGAACACTAAAGATCGTTTTAACCTCTTCTATATATTCTTTTACGCTTGATACACCGTAACTCTTTGCCGCTTGCATATTGGCGGCAAGAATTCTCCCATTTATATCATACATTACGATGGGGTCTGGAGATGTTTCTATCAATATTCTATATCGTTCCTCACTCTCCTTTAGCGCGTCCTCTGCCCGTTTGCGATCTGTAATGTCACGAATAATGCCCTCGGTTCCCAAAATTTTCCCATCTTCATTCCGATAAAAATGAGTCGTGAATGAAGCATAAAAAACTGTTCCATCCTTCTTCTTGAGGAGGCCTTCAAAGTCCTTAACACTTCCATTTTTGCAGATTTCCGCAGTGAGTCTTTCATGATCCTTCGGATCTGCCCAAAATGAATCAAGGGTCAATCCTATCATGTCCTCAACACAATCAAAGCCGAAGAGTTGAGCTCCAGATGGACTCACCATCAGGAGACGACCATGGTCATCGGATCGGTAGAAAACATCTGGAATATTTTCGATAACACTGCGGTACAGCTTTTCACTACTTCGAATGGCTACTTCCGCTTTTCTTCGTTCGGTTATATCAACTACGATACCTCTGAATCCATCAAGTTTATTATCATTGCCACGTATTGCGCTGGAATAAATAAGGGCGGTAAAATAACTCCCGTCTTTTTTTTTCAATGAATATTCGTTGCCGACAGTTAATCCCTTATCTGCAGCTTTGGCCATATTTTCGAGAAGTCGCGGCATTTCTTCCTCGGGCACTAGATTAAAGACATTCAATCCTGATTCTATGTCCTCCTTCGTGAAACCCAGAAGGCTATAGCCAGCATTATTGACAAACATCAACTTGCCAGTTGTATCAATCTCAAAGAGGATCTGTGGCATCAATTCTGAGATTTCGCGGAATTTTTTCTCGCTTTCGCGAAGTGACTCTTCAGCCCATTTGCGGTCCGTGATATCCATAATTTGTCCTATAGTTCTCACACTTCCATCAGCAAATTTAGCTACTGTGGCGCTCGATTCAAGCAAATGTCTTTCGCCATTCTTATGAATTCCGACAAATTCATACAAGAGAGGGACATTTTCACCTAAGCGCCTGCGTATATATCGATCTGTGATAAGCGGCAAACTTTCTTCGCCAATTAAACGGCGAAAGTCTGTAGCCATAAGCTCTTCACGCGTATATCCGGTAATCTCGCAAAGCTTATCGTTCACATACGTAAATTTAAAATTGTCATCAGCCACATAAATGCCGGCGTACGAATTATCGACGATAGATCGAAAAAACTGTTCTGATTCATGGAGCCTTTGCTGAAATTGCTTGCGTTCAGTAATATCGCGAATGATCCCCAAGGCGCGCCAGCCATCTTTAAAACGAATGGAAGACAGAGATAATTCTATTGGAATTTCTTCTCCACTCTTGTGACACGCAAGGAGTTCGATTGTCTTTCCGGTTGCCTTGCCTTGACCATTCTGTTGAAAAGTTTCAAATGCTGCATAGTAGTCTTTCAAAAAGCGTTCTGGGGCAAGTAATTGATGCAGATTTCTACCAAGAGCTTCCTCGTTTGCATATCCGAAGATATGTTCTGCTGCTGGATTCCAAAAGGAAATACATCCTTTAGTATCTACTATCACAATCGCGTCCCGAGCCGCGCCGGAAACAGTTTGTATCAGAGATTCACTTTTTTCTAACGCCTCAATAGCTTCTTCCCGATCAAATTCGGCCCGTTTTCGTTCGGTAATGTCCAGCAAGACTCCATTGAATATAATTTCATTTTCTTTTCTTACGGGATTTGACAGTGCAATAAACCAGATCGACTCACCACTATCCTTAATAAACTGTCCCTCATAGCGCCAAGGTTTGACGTTGTTGACCGCTTCTTTAATGGATTCTTTAAAAGGGTTAATGCTCTCCGGAGCAACCCTTGCAGAAAAGCGCTGAAAAAAATATTTGGGATCATTATGTATCCCCAATATCTCCCATGAGCGTTGGCTGACATAATTCATGCCTTGTTCTCCGGAAGGTTTCGCATAATATTGATAGACAACCCCCGGAATATTATCTGCAATATCCCTTAACTGTTGTTCTTTATCTAGGAGAACATCGAGTGCCCGGGGACTGTCTGATACCGATAATTCAAGCTCATGGATTCTTTGCTTTAAACGAGCAATCTCTTCGGTTAAGTCTTGGATTGTCTTTGCTGGTTCTTGCATATGATACCTCAACATGCAGCATGCTTATTTATTTGTAAAAACAAGTAACTATTGATCTGAACTTAATTAAAAAGTAACCGATAAATATCTGTCTGTCAAATGAAAGGTTCTTTTTAAATATCAATAATCATTTGAAAGTTTCGTGTTACAACATGAAAACTAGGTGCTTTGTATCTGGAAGCACATGGGCTCGGCATCATCGCAGAATAACAAGTTGAAATCCTGAGCCTTACAACCCGAGAGAAACGGTCATTTGATCATTAATATAGGCATATTAAGAATGATCGCTCCAGCTACCTGTTTGGTAGCAAGCATATGAACCCTTCAAGAATTTCTAAAAGAAATCTGTGCACATCGTTCATCGGAATGCCGAAAGAACCTCCCATGAACGGTGATTCTACTTTATTTTTACACAGACAATATAGTGCGATTGGTCAGGTTGGCGCATCGTTAATTTGAAAAATCTTTGATACCATGTCGGACCAGGAAAATCCCGTGATTAGATACCTTTGATCATTAGTGTCCGGGATACGGACTATTAATTCTTTGTAACCATTTATAATAGTGTAATAAATATGCCATATTCATGTGTACTCGACTTGAAATTTTACCGATTATGGGGGCATCTTCCCGAAGCGATTCAGGAGGAGAGT
>CAZYDG010000086.1:0-51594 GCA_964645835.1 uncultured Syntrophaceae bacterium | reverse complement strand
CCCATTCCTGCTAAGAAAGGCTATGGAAAAGAAACTCAAAACGATCTTCTCACACATCAAACCGGGGTAACTTTCTTTATGAGGCAACGTTACCTCTTGTCACTACACTTTCGGTAACATTTTAATCTGAGGCAACGGGACTTTATGTCGCCTTATTCATCAGACGGACACCGCGAATAAGATAGTCAAATCCTGATACCGCTGTAAAAAAAGCCGTTATCATAAAAAACAGGTACAGTACCTCAGGTCCCACAGGAAGGGCCAGGGACCGGACAAGCAATACCGCAAATACAGCAACAAGTTGAAACAATGTGGTCAATTTGCTAACCACCGAAGGCTTTACCTGAAAGGCAATAGACATCAAAGTCAGGACGGCAATCCCAAGCAGAATTATGCAATCACGGCTGACGACGATCACGGTCAGCCATCCGGGAATAATCTGCTTTACGGACAAGGTCACAAAACAGCTTATGATAAGAGCCTTGTCGGCAATGGGATCCAGATAGGCGCCTAGCTCGGTCTGTTGATTGAGAAACCGTGCCAGAAAACCGTCAAGACCGTCCGTAATCCCCGAAACCGTAAAAAGGATCAAGGCCTTGAGGAATGCGCCCTGCATGAGAAAGATGATGATCAGCGGAACAAAAAGAATTCGCATCATCGTCAGGGCATTCGGAATGTTCATAAATCGGCCTTGTCCTGTTTACTTGCCTTCTTCGTCTCTTTGCTTATTCCAATCTACCCAATCGTCCCGATCCTCTTGCACAGTGAATTCCCGGGGCTTATCAGCCGTTCCGTCCGATCTGATGCTTACCTGCTGCATGGATTTCAACAAAATGGTCCATTCTTCCATGGTAATTTTATGAGGCCCGGCCACCGGCTTGGGACCATCAATTTTCGTCGGTTTCTGGCCAAATACCTGGGTCCCCATATCCATGGGTTTGGTGGCACCGGAAACGGCAACCTCACCATCATAAACCCTGACCAAGGCTGATTGATCGTCATTGACGTTCATCCGGTATACGGTGCCGCGGACACCGGCAACGGCATTATCGCAACTGATTTCGAATTTCCGCTTCACGCCAATGGCTTTGCTGACATTGGCCCATGCCCGGCCTATAGCCACATGGACCTTGACATCCCTTGCTGTAGCGTCTGGCGCCTGCACGATCTTGAAGTTAGTATCGTCGGCAAAGCGGAGTACAGACTTATCAGGCATGAGGATTTCAAGTCGGGATTTCCCGGCAATGCGGACCTCATCCCCGCCTTGCAGCGCGTCATTCACTTTCAACTGCCGCCAGTCCCGGCTCCCCTTCAGTAAGGCCTTAACTGTTCCCTCGACATAGCTTACCCGGACATCCCCTTTGCCGATCTTGATCGCCATGGGTCTTTTCTGGGCTTGGGACAGAGAAGGTAACATCAAGCACATGCTCAGGATAATCAAACACAAGACCGATGTTCTTTTCATAGCGTGCTCCTTCTTTGCATGGGCGGCTGCCTCAAGCGCCGGCCCCCTCGGGAAGCGTGTCCATCGCCTTATTGACGATGTCCTGAAGTACATGTTCAAAAACCTGGCATGATTTCATTTTCACGCGATCAGGTGTGATATCGAAATTTTTTTGAGACTCCGTGTAACTTGTCTTCCACAACAATTCACCAGTTTTGGCATGATACATTTCAAAGCTGGCCATGACCGATGTCGGTGCATACAGGTATAGAAACGATGTCTTGCAATCTCTCAACGTTACATACAACACGGCATCTACACCCAATACGGCGCCCACATCGCGGGGCGGAAGGGTATCCGGCGTCGATCCTTTGGCGCTTTTGAAAAAAGCAGCCAGCTTTTCATCAATGACCTTAGTCTGAATCTTCGGATAGCTTTTAAAATAGAGCGCCTCAACCATTTTTTGTCTAAGGAGGGCGCTTACCTCAGGATTTCCTGCCTTATCCGAAACAGGCAGAACCGCGACCAGACGGATGTTTCTTTTTTCATACTCGGGAACAACAGCCTGGGGAATTTTCTTGGCGCACCCCGAGAACATTGTGCCGGCCACGAGAATTAAAACCATTACGAACGCAATGGTCCGCAAGCACTGCAAATACCGGTATTTATTAATCATTATTTTTTTCATGATTGTTTGAGTCTTTCGATTTCTTCTCGGATGATGCGTTCGGCAATGTCGGGAATTATCTCCCGGGCAACCTTTTCCGCTGTTTCAGCAACTTTCTTGAGAATCTCATCCTGCATCCCCATATTGACAACAGCAACTTTCGGCCTTTTTTCGATGCCGACAATTTGTTCTCCCACCTCTTCTTCTATCAGATCCACCAGATCAAATATCTTCTCACCCGATTTCATCAAGCGATCAGCCATAGCCCCCCCAAAGACAAGTTAACGGTAAACTGCCAACAATAAACATGCGCCTCACGCCAGCAGGCTGCTGAAAAACGTCCATCTGCTGCGTTGCGCTGCAAGCCTCGTCAATCGACGTACGTCTATGTACGCCTCACTCCTCAGCTTTTGCGCGCCTTGCATCTGGGCATTTTTGAACAGCCTGCCTTAAATCGAGTTTTTAACAACTTACTCGGCGTTCGAGCTTGTTGACAACAAAAAGTATTTCTTATCAGGCTAGTTACCATACCTTTTCTCCCAGTTCAAGAAAAACGATCAGTTAAGCATTTCGAAACCCATTATTTATGCTAACCGGTCACTCCGCTTGCCCTCCAAGGCGAGTTGATACACTCGCCTCCGGGGAAGTCCCGTCTCGCAGGCGACTTGGTCTATCCGTCTCCGAAGAATAAGATCACCCGCTGTTTCCAGCTCGGCTAAACGACGGCGAATATCGTCATCGGAATATTGGGGCTCCCGTTTATCGGCACCGGCGATAATGATCGTAATCTCTCCCTTGACTGTCCGGTCACGAAACATTTCTGTGATTTCATCTACGTCTCCCCGGAGAAATTCCTCATAGAGTTTGGTCAGTTCCCTCGCCACGACAATACGCCGCCGGCCAAAGATAACCCTTAAATCTTCCAACGTCGCCTTCAGCCGATTAGGGGATTCGTAAAAGATAAGGGTGCGGGTTTCATCAGCCAGTGATCGAAGAACCTCCCGACGTTGAGATCCCTTTGACGGCAGAAAGGATTGGAACGCAAAAGCCCCCATAGGCAATCCCGATGCACACAGGGCCGTAATGACGGCTGAAACGCCAGGAATGGGCACAACGGGAATGCCGTGGGCAATGGCCTCGTTGATCAGGATATACCCAGGATCGGAGATGCCCGGCGTTCCTGCATCGGATACATAGGCGACATCGTTGCCATCCAGCATTCTGGCTATCAATGAAGCACTCTTTTGGGCCTCAATATGATCATAAAGACTTGTCACCGGGGTCCGTATATCATAAGCCTTGAGAAGAACACGAGAATGGCGGGTGTCCTCTGCGGCAATAAGAGAGACGGTCTTCAATATCCGCAAGGCCCGCAAGGTAATGTCTTCCAGGTTACCGATGGGTGTCGCAACAATATACAGATTCCCTTTCTTTGAAACCCCGTCTTCCATGTTCTCTCTCATGTTACTCTTGCAGGTTATTGAAAAACTCAATTTTGTGCAGGCTGTTCAAAAGTTTGTCCCGGACCTGATCCGGGATGTTCAGATGCAAGGCGCGCAAAAGCTGAGGAATGAGGCATCGGGGACATGTTCCGGAAGCCCGAAGGGATCGGAACGTGTCCCCGGAAAAGCCGTGACGAGGCTTGCAGCGCAACTCAGCAGACGCCGTCCCCGCGAAAGCGTGGGATGGACGTTTTTCAACAGCCTGCTGGAAGTTTCCTTTGTCCTTTACTGCAGTTTATCTCAAATTGCCACCACAAACCCGAATTCTGTCATTTTCCCTTGCACTCTCATGTATTTCGTGGCATTTGTAGCGTCGATTTTTACGGTTTCCCGTAAACATCCTCCCGCATCTTAATTTTATTGAGGTATTGAATGACCAAACACATCCTCGTCACGGGCGGCGCTGGTTTTCTCGGCTCTCATCTGTGCGACCGCCTCCTTGCCTCGGGTCATGAGGTCATTTGTCTCGACAACCTGTTCACGGGAGACAAAGCAAACATTCGCCATCTCATCGGTAATCCCCGTTTCGAGTTTATCCGTCACGACATTACGAACCCCATCTATCTTGAAGTCGACGAAATATACAATCTCGCCTGTCCGGCCTCGCCGGTCCACTACCAGTTCAACCCCATCAAAACGATAAAGACCAATGTTATGGGGGCCATCAATACTCTGGGTATGGCGAAACGCGTTCGGGCGAAAATACTCCAGGCCTCGACCTCGGAAGTCTACGGCGACCCCGATGTACACCCCCAGAAAGAAGACTACTGGGGCCGCGTAAATCCCATCGGCATCCGCAGTTGCTACGACGAGGGCAAACGGGCCGCCGAGTGCCTCATGATGGACTACCACAGGCAAAACGGAGTCAAGATCAAGATCATCCGCATCTTCAACACCTATGGCCCGAGAATGGCCGAAGGGGACGGACGGGTCGTGAGCAACTTCATCGTCCAGGCCCTCCGGGGTCAAGATATTACCATCTACGGAACGGGGAACCAGACCCGCTCCTTCTGCTATGTCGATGATCTCATCGAAGGCATGATCCGCATGATGGCCACACCGGACGATGTCATCGGCCCCGTAAATCTTGGCAATCCCGGTGAATTTACAATTATGGAACTGGCTGAAGCAGTCATCAGGTTAACGGGATCTTCGTCGAAGATCGTCTATAACCCTCTGCCACAAGATGATCCCGCCCAGCGGCAGCCCGACATCGCCATGGCCCGGCAACTACTCGATTGGCAACCTCAAATCGCCCTTGATGAGGGCCTCTGTAGAACCATAGATTATTTTAAGACACTGTAAATGGAAGAGCCTGTCGATATTACCATCATCGGCGCTGGTGTCGTCGGTCTGGCCATTGCTGAGGCCCTGGCTGCAAAGAACCGGCAAGTCGTCATCGTGGAAAAAAACGATACCCACGGCCGTGAGACAAGTTCCCGAAACAGCGAGGTCATCCACGCCGGTATCTACTACCGGAAGGAATTGCTCAAGAGCCGCCTTTGCGTGACCGGCAATTCCATGCTCTTCGCCTGGTGCGAACAAAAAGGCGTACCCTGCCGTCGGATCGGTAAACTCATCGTGGCGACGGCAAAAGAGGAAGAGGCAGACCTCGAAAAGATCAAGGCACAAGCCGACGAAAACGGCGTTCCGGGACTTGCCCTGCTGGGGAGGATCCAGGTCAAAACCATGGAACCGGAGGTAACCGCTTTGGGCGCCGTTTATTCGCCCCATACGGGCATCATCGACACCCACAGTCTCATGATGTCCCTCCGTTACGCCGCCGAAGCAAAGGATGCCGTCATGATCTGCCGGGCCGAGGTTACGGCGATTGACTTTGACGGCAAGATCTACACATTGGCCATCAACGGCGGCCGATACCGTATCCGCACCAAAGTGCTCATCAACAGCGCCGGGCTCCATGCCGACCACATTGCCGCCATGGCGGGCTTAGATATTGAACGCATGGAATACAGGCTTAAATTCTGCAAGGGGAATTACTTTTCCGCATCACCCTCGCCCCGGCTGCGGCACCTTATCTATCCCGTTCCAGTCAAAGACAATATCGGCCTGGGCATACACGCCACGCTCGATCTTTCGGGCCGCGTCCGTTTTGGTCCCGACGCCCGGTATCTGCCATCCGTAATATCTGGTAAGAGGACTAACCGCCATATCCCCCCATCGGAAACCATTGCCGGATTCGATTATTCCGTGGATGAAGGTCTCCGGGAGGGCTTTTACGAATCGATACGCAAATATCTGCCTCAGATCAGTCTAGACGCCCTCCATCCCGATATGAGCGGCATCCGTCCTAAGCTCCAGGGTCCCGGTGAAGCACCGCGGGATTTTGTCATCCAGGAAGAAAGCGCCGCAGGCTTCCCCGGTCTCGTCAACCTTATCGGTATCGAGTCCCCCGGCCTTACGTCATGCCTGGCCATTGGCGCCTATGTCAGAAGCCTGCTGCAATCTCCTTAACACATCGGGTATTTAGGCATAAATGACGGTAACTTTTTTTGAATATTTTCTAAAGGACTTCAGATGACTATCAATAAAAACATCCTCTGCATCGGCGCCGGCTATGTCGGCGGTCCCACCATGGCGATGATTGCTGAAAAATGTCCCGGCTACCGCATCACTGTTGTGGACATCAACCCGGCGAAGATTGATGCCTGGAATTCTGACGAGTTGCCCATCTACGAGCCGGGCCTCGACGAACTGGTCCGCCGGAACCGAGGGAAAAACCTCTTTTTTACCACCGATATCGAGGCGGGCATCCGCGAATGCGACATCATCTTCGTCAGCGTCAATACACCGACAAAAACCTTCGGAGCCGGCGCGGGCATGGCAGCCGACCTCCAATACTGGGAAAAAACCGCACGCCAGATCCTCGACGGCAGTACATCGTCCAAGATTGTCATCGAAAAAAGCACTCTCCCCGTGCGGACCGCCCTGGCTATGGAAAGAATCCTTAACAGCAAGGACAACGGCATCCGCTTCGACGTCTTGTCCAATCCCGAATTTCTCGCTGAAGGTTCGGCAATCAAAGACCTTGAGAATCCGGACCGGATTCTTATCGGCTCAAGGGAAACGGACAGCGGCAGGCAAGCGCGGGAAATACTCGTGGATATATACGCCAACTGGGTCCCGCGTGAAAGAATATTAACGGCTAACATCTGGAGCAGCGAACTGTCCAAACTGGTCGCCAACGCTTTTCTGGCTCAGCGTATCTCATCGATTAACGCCATATCGGCCCTTTGCGAAAAAACAGAGGCGGATGTCGCGGAGGTCGCCCGGGCCGTCGGCATGGACAGCCGAGTCGGCGCCAAATTCCTCAACGCCTCCATCGGTTTCGGTGGCTCCTGCTTTAAAAAGGATATCCTGAATCTCGTTTATCTTTGCCGCTCTTATGCCCTTGACGAGGTAGCCGACTACTGGGAAAAAGTAGTCCGGATCAACGAATATCAGCAGGATCGGTTCATCCTCAACATGCTTAAAGCTATGTTCAATACCCTGGCGGGAAAACGCATCTGTTTGTTCGGGTTCGCTTTTAAGGCCAATACAGGAGACACGAGGGAAAGCCCGGCCATTAACATCACACGGCGCTTGGTGGAAGAACATGCGGACGTCGTCATTTCCGATCCCAAAGCCTTGCCCAATGCCCGAATCGATTTGAATGATCTCTCAGGCACAGGACGAATCCATTTTGTTGAAGACCCCTATGGCGCCGCCAGGGATAGCGACGCCATTGCGATTATGACGGAATGGGACCTTTATCGGACTCTGGATTACAAACGGATATACGATGCCATGACGAAACCGGCCTTTCTCTTCGACGGCCGGAACATCCTGGACCACGAACGCTGCTTCGAGATGGGATTCAATGTTTACCCCATTGGTAAGTCAGCGCGGACACATTTTTAGTAGACTGTTGAAAAACATCCATCCCACGCTTCGCGGGGAACCCTCCTCCAGAAGGGAACACGTCTGCGGTGTAGCGATGCAAACCTCACTTATTTCATTGTAGGGTGGAACAAGCGAAGCGGTTCCACCGGCAGATGGTGGATGCGCTTCGCTTCATCCACCCTACAGTTTTTCTATGCGCGCCTTGCATGTGGACATCCCGTATCAGGTACGGGACAAGCTTTTGAACAGCCTGCCCAAAATCGAGTTTTTCAACAACTTTCAGGGTTTCCCCGTATACCCCGGATCTTCCGGCAATACATCCTGCATGGCCGCTGCCTTTGAAAGCTGGTCGCAGCGCTCGTTTTCGTCATGGCCTGCATGTCCGCGAATCCATATGAACGTTACGTCGTGTTTTTCGCACACATTTAAGAGCCGTTCCCAGAGATCGGCGTTGACAGCCGGGTCCTTCCGCGTCCGCATCCAGCCCGCCGCCTTCCAACGTTTCGCCCAGCCTTTCTGCATTGCATTGACAACATATTGAGAATCCGTATAAAGGTTTACCCGGCAACGGCCTTTCAAGGCCTCCAGGCCTGCGATGGTCCCCATCAGTTCCATGCGGTTATTGGTCGTCAGCCGGTAACCGCCGGAAAGTTCCTTCCGGTTTGCCCCATAAATCAAGACCACACCATATCCCCCCGGCCCCGGATTACCCAGGCAGGCGCCGTCCGTGAATATTGTCACATCCTTGATTACCATCCCATACCCTTGATAACTAAATCCTCCCTACTCATGAATAAGATCGATCACCGTAATCTGCGGCGGCGACAGGAACCGCACCGGCGGTCCCCAAGTCCCCGTTCCCCGGCTGACATAGAGGGCTGAACCTTTTGGCAGATTATAATACCCCGCTTGGCGAGGGAAAAACAAACCAGTTATCAAATTAAACGGAAATATCTGGCCCCGGTGCGTATGCCCCGAAAGTTGGAGGTCGAAGATACCCAGGGATTCCTCTCGAATGATGGGCTGATGCTTGAGGAGAATTGTAAACAGAGCAGAAGCCATCCCCGGGGCAAGGAGATCCTTTTCCGGTATGCCAACATGCCTTCCCATCTGCCGCGCAGTAGGATCATCGACACCCACCAGGCGAACCAACCCGGCCACATAGGCCGCTTCTCCCCGTAAAACAGTAAACCCGGCATCCTGTGTAAACTGGAGAGCTTGGTCCAATCCTGCGTAAAATTCATGATTTCCCGTAACTGCATACTTGCCGTACGTCGCCGGTATGTCCCGCAGGATATTGATTGACCGGTCGATACTGTCAATCTGTCCATCGACCAGGTCGCCCGTTGAAACAAGTATATCGGGCTTGGCCGCTTTAGCGGCGGCCATCATCCGGGCCAGACGCTCTCCTTGAATGATCATACCTACATGCACATCGGAGATCTGGACAATGCGTATGCGGCCGACACTGGAAGGAATTTTTGCCGAGCGGATAGTAATGCTTTCCGCTCGTATATTGAGTGCCTCGAAATACCCGTACAGATTCACGGCTAAAGAGACCGCAAGGGGCAGCAGGAACAGCAACCGGGATGAAGGAACAAAATGAGACAAAGGGGTCGGACTGATCTTCCCGCCAAGAAAGATAACAAAGCGATATATATCCAAGACTAAAGAAGATGCAAAAAACAAAAAGACGATTCCCATCCAGAGGTAACCAACATATGAAAGAATGCAGGCTGTTTTGGTATAGCCGAAATTCTCGGACACTCTTATCAAGATGGGACACAATACCATAAAGGCGAGAATGAGGATTGTAACGACCTTCGCCGGAAAAGGTAAGGCAAAAGCGGCGCAGAAACGCATGTAGGCATAAGCATGAATGCTGCCGTAGATCAGGAAATATAAAAATAAAAATAGTTTCATCGGCACTGGACCAATTTCTTGGGCATAGTTTCCCGCTGAATCGCCGCCACTTTTAACACAGCCTTTCTTAAATTTTCATCATCGTTGCCTAACGCTGAAACAACATGGAAGTCAAACTATTTATCACTGGTTTCGGAGTGCGGTGTCTCGGCTCCGTCTTGTTTTTTGCCTTAATCCGACATATGCCGGCGTCAAGCCACCGGCAACAAAGCGCAACCCAGGTTGCGCACTCCAAAAGAAAAGGCAGAAGTTTATCACTACCTTCAGCCTTCGATCATTCAGTCTTTCTCGCTGTATTATCTCTTTGACTTTAGCCGTATTCGAGGATTATAAAACCGGTATCACCGATAATGAAGGAGAAGCCCATGAAATTGCAAGATCTGTTTAACCTAAACGGCAAGGTGGCCTTGATCACAGGCGGTGGACGGGGCATTGGAAAATTCATCGCCACAGGACTCGCCGAAGCGGGCGCAAATCTGATCCTCACATCGCGAAAGATGAAGAACCTGGAAGCGACGTCCCGCGAATTGGAAGAAGCATACGGCATCAAGGCATTTCCCATCGCGGGCAATCTTGAAAAACCCGAAGAAATCGACGCCGTGGTCAAAGCGGCTATTGATCGTTTCGGACGCATCGATATCCTCGTCAATAACGCGGGTTACACCTGGGGCGCCCCGACACTGGAGTTTCCCCTGGAACGTTGGGATCAGCTTTTCAGCATAAACGTCCGCGGCGTCTGGATCATGACCCAGAAAGTCGCCAATATCATGAAGAACCAGGGCGGCGGAAACATCATCAATGTATCGTCTATAATGGGTTTCCGGGGATCGACGGAAGAGTCTCATCCTGCCGTTGCCTACAACTCGACGAAGGCCGCCGTGAACATTCTGACCATGAATCTGGCCGTCAAACTCGCACCCTACAAAATTCGCGTCAATGCCATCGCCCCGGGTTTCTTCCGGACGGATATGATGGCCTATGTGGAAAAACCTGAATTCAAGGAGGCCTACGATGAAATTCTTTCCGGCATCCCCATGCGCCGTATTGGAGATATGGATGACATGAAGGGCCTTGCCGTCTTTTTGGCCTCCGATGCCTCCGCGTATATGACGGGCCATGTCCTGGTCAACGACGGCGGCATCCTGGCAAAGTAAAAGGCATCAGCCCAGCACGGATTCTTGTTCCTTTTGTCGCACAAAGATGAAATCCGTTCTTCTCCGTCATTATCCGGCTTGACCGGATAATCCAGTATCACTTTGGAAGAACATGACGCCGACCCAGCGAAAGCGTGGGATGGGCGTTTTTCAACAGCCTGTTAGAATCGGAATTACCCAATTCGGACACCTCACGTAAGGAGATGTTCGAATTGGGTGGAGTTGATCATCGATTCATCTGAAAAAGGCACTTTATTTAAAAAAGAGACAATAACTGTTTGGGCGCTGTGTTGGCCTGGGCCAGCATGGCCGTACCGGCTGAATGAGGATCTGGTTCTTCGATAAGGCAGTCATTTCCGCAGCCATATCCGTGTCACGTATCACGGAGTCTGCGACGGTAATGTTTTCCACTGTCGTCGCCATGTTGGCCGCGGCATAGGAGAACCGGTTCTGGTTTGCACCGATGTCACCGATCTTCACTTTTTATCAGGGAATAAAATATCAGAATTCACATCTAGAATGCAAAACAGCAATGCATTGAGAAGGAGGGAACATTTGGGGCTCGCGCACTCATTCCCGTGAAAACGGGAATCCAGGGGTTTTAATGCAGGCTTGTTGAGTATTACCGGATTATCGTATCAAATCGGACAATAACAAATAAGGGGCCGATAATGTCGGATAGGAAGGATGGCTATTCATCCTCTGAATGAATGTTCTTCCAAGGGAAGTGTAAAGTAGAATGTCGCACCCTCATCCACGCGGCCTTCCGCCCATACCCGGCCGCCGTGGCGATGGATAATTCGTTGAACGAGCGCCAAGCCGATACCGGACCCCTCATACTGATCGGATCTATGCAAACGCTGAAAAACACCGAACAGTTTATCGTGGAATTTCATATCGAAACCAACGCCATTGTCCCTAATATGATAGACAGTTTCGTTGTCCTGGATGCAGCTCCCCATCTCGATCAGCGTAATATCCCGATTCCGTGTAAACTTAACCGCATTGCCCAGCAAATTGCTGAAAACCTCTCGCATTAGTGACCGATCACCTATCCCTGATCGGACACCTTCGATATGTAGCGTCATATTTCGATCAGGATTGATGGTGAGAAGATTCTGCCAGACATCCCTAATGATTTCTTCCATATTAAGGTTTGTCCTCGTCATCCCCCGTTTGCCGAAACGGGAAAACGCGAGAAGATCTTCAATGAGACTGTCCATGGCTTCAACGTTGCTTCTTATAAAAGAGAATTGGCGCCGCGTCTCCGCATCAAAATTCTTTTCCTCTCTTCTAAGGATCATACGCGAATACCCATCAATGGCCCGCAGGGGTGCACGAAGATCGTGGGAAACGGAATAGCTGAAGCTTTCCAATTCTTTATTGGCAACTTCAAGTTTTCTATTGAGGGATTCTATTTCTAGAAAGCCACGGTGAGTGAGTTCAAAAGGGGCAAGATACTCCGCGAAAAGATCCTGGGACGATTTCACTACATGAATACAATCGGAGACTGTTTCAGCATCGGCCAAGAGATCAAGCAGAACCTTATGTTGGGTTGATATGATATCCATCACACCCAGACCATCCCGTATCGCTTGACGCCCTAACTCATACCCGTGTTGAAGCGCAACCTCTCCTGCCCCTGAAAGACATTCCTGTAAATAACACTTGTATGCCCTTTCAAAAGTGCTAATTTTGGCTTTCATAGCAGACCACCAATGTAGCGCGCAACCAGAACCAAAGCGTCGTCCGTTTTCCTTATGTAATTCATGATGATCATATCAGCAATTCGCTGTGGTGGATCTCCGGGATTCACATCTTTTTCAAAACCGCTGCGAATACCGTCGGTAAAAAAAATCAGCAGGTCACCCCGAGTGACGTGGATTGTTGAAGAACGAAGGGATGGGAGTTGATAGCCGACAACGCCGCCCCTTAAGACTATTGATACACGGTCTGGATTCGCTTGCGGATCGGCATGGAAAAGAAAACCATCAACATTGCCGATGCCCATCCAGGTCATGGTGTTATTCTCTGTATCGAATAACGCTATGCTTAAAACAACCCCCCTGGATCTCAGAAGAGCTTCATGACATTGCCTCACTAATGGAATGACGTTGTCCATTTCCGGCGCGTATTTGATCAAGGTGTCAACGGCAATCAGGGCTGCATTTGCGGCCTGCTCACCATGACCCAGTCCGTCGACGACGGCGATCATGATTTTCTTATCCCATGCCTTAACAGCATAGGCATCTCCAGACCGTTCCTGTCCGGCAAGTGGAAGGGCTGCCACACTCCAATCCATGAAAGGGGTTTTTATCGCTTCCATTTCTTCACGGTCACCGTTGTTCCCTTGCCTATTTTTGAGAAAATTGCAAACTCGTCCATTATTCTCTTGGAACCGGGAAGTCCTATGCCCAGGCCCTTGCTTGTGGAGTAGCCATCCTTCATTGCCAGTTCTATATCCCGAATGCCAGGCCCCTCATCACGAGCGACGATGACAACGCCCTTCTGGCCGTTATTGTCTACCAGACCCATAATCATTTCACCCGAACCCGCATACTCTACGATATTGCGTGCCAACTCCGAGACGCAGGTGGCCACCAGTGTTTGATCCCCGCTTGAGAAATTTAAAGCGACACACAGTTCGCGCACCTGATGCCGGGCAGTTACAATATCGTATTCGGAGTGGATCTTCACATGAAATTCATCAGACATGGGATCCACCGTCTCTGAGAATGACCTCCAAAGTTGCCAGACCTTCTTCAAGGTCCAACTCGGTCGGTATATCCCCAAGCGTCAAACCCAACTGAACCATGGAAAAGGCAACCTCGGGTTGGATGCCGACAATCACGGGCTCCGCGCCTCGCAGCTTGACGGTCTGCGCGATTTCACGCAGTGTACGAGCCGCAAAGGAATCCACCAAATCCAGGATGGTAACGTCTATCACCACCCCGCGCGCTCGCTGCTTACCTACCCTCTCAGCCAATTGCTGGCCCATCTCCCGCCACTCGGAGTCGGAAGGGGATGACTGGATGGAGGCGATCAGGTATGGACCTTGCTTCAGAATAGGAATGCTCATAGCTGTCCTGTCCTATCCTCTCTTTAAGGTTGTAGATGCGTCAATCGCAACAGTCCGGTAACCAAGCAGTGCATCCGCTTCCTCTATCCCCCCTTGCAGATCACCCACAGTCTTCAATCTCGTCAGATCAACACCAACATATACAAGTGCTTGGGCAACGTCCGGGGAAAGGCCTGTGACAATTACCCTGGCACCCATGAGCCGGGCCGCATCGACAGTCTGGAGAAGATGGTTGGCGACTTTTGAATCCACTGCAGGAACACCGGTGATATCGATAACCACTGCTTTGGCCCGGTTAGCACGGACGGCATGAAGTAGCTGTTCCGTAAGTTGTTTTGCTCTGAACGAATCAATCAACCCGATGATCGGCAGAATCAGCATTCCCTCCCGTACCTGGAGGACAGGGGTGGAAAGCTCTCGGATGGCCTCCTGCTGCTGGCGAACCACGTTCTCACGTTCCCGGATAAAGGCCATGGCGACAACTGCCAGAATATTGTTGGCAACCGGCTCATACACATCCAGCGCCGCTGTGAGCTTTGCCATATCCTTGCGGTATTTTCCAAAAAGACTGCGTCCGTACACGTCTCTCAGGGTCAACATGCCACCCAGGATTTGCTCTGATGTCATACCGCGCAGAACGCCACGTTCTGCCATCTTTTTGGCATAGGCCTCAGCAGAATTATAGTGCGCCGTCTCAAGGCATTCCACACATGTATCATATATCGTTGCAGATTCGACTTCCGTTTCTTGCGCCGTCATCCCTTCCAAAAGCTTCTTGGACGTCATTTGATGTACCCATTCCAGACGCAAGGAATTACGTTCACCGCGAAAATGGGCGACCAGTTCCTGCCGCAATACTTCCATATCGTTGTTTGTCCTTCTTTGTCCTCTTGGTTTCACGGCCATGATTCCTCCTATGGGATTTCATCACATAATCTTGCTCATATGACGGGGGTTGTTCACTCACTGAACTGCTGCCTGACAAAAAATACAAAACCCCGCTCTATCATAAGAAACGGGGTTTTATCCGCCAGTTCATGTCTCCTCCGGCACGCGCATATGTGGCAAAGTTTATTGAACGATTATCTATATCCTTAATTTATTATCATAATTTTCATAAGAAATCCATAAAAACGACAAAATACAAATCCTAGAATTTAACCTGGGGAGCCGCCTTCGCCGCTGCCGGGGCCTCAAAAAAGGTCGCCGCCTGGAAGTTGAACATACCAGCGAGGATATTGGCGGGGAAGCTCCGGATGGCCACATTGTAAACCTTGACGGCGTCGTTGTACCGCTTTCGCTCGACGGCGATTCGGTTTTCCGTTCCGGCCAGTTCGTCTTGCAGACGGATGAAGTTCTGGTTGGACTTGAGCTCGGGATAACGCTCGACGACAACCAGCAGGCGGCTCAATGCGCCCGTAAGCTCATTGTTGGCTTTGATCTTGTCGGGAACGTTCCCGGCGCCGCCCACTTTGGCGCGGGCATTGGTCACTTCTACCAGGACGTCCTTCTCCTGTTTGGCATAACCCTTGACGGTCTCCACAAGGTTCGGAATCAGGTCATAGCGGCGTTGAAGCTGATTTTCCACCTGGGCCCAGGCGCTTTTTACCGCTTCATCGCGATTGACGAAATCGTTATAAGTGCCCTTGAAAAAACCAAAAAGCGAAACACCCAGCAATACAATAGCGACAAGCACACCGATCAGGATCATTTTTCCTTTGGACATGAAATATAACCTCCCAACATTTTATTTAAATTTTAATTTCGTCAATCTCATCACACAACCTTGCAATCTCGCCTACATAGGCCATGAAGGTTGCAGCAATCTCGCTTTTAGAAAGACTGTCTCGCCCTTCCCTGATATCCAGGCACTTGGCGAAGACCTCCCGGTTTATACCATAGGCCTCCTCGACAGCTGCGATAAGTAAGGCCCGGTCGCGTGGAATGTCAAGGTCCTTGAGGCGAAGAAGTGCCTTGAAGGCGGACAGGAAGGCCGTCAGGGAGGCACGGACGAGGTTACGAATCGCCTTGTCCTTTCCCTCTGTCTCCAGAAATCCCTGGCGCAGGTGGAGGAGCTTCCCCTTGAATTCCCGCTCCAGTTGAAGGCGCAGATACTCGCCTTTGAAGGACAAGTCGCCAAGGACGTCTTCGCCGTAAACAAGGACATGCTGCAACTGCATATTAAGAAATTCAATCGGATACACATCAAGAGAGGATAGAATATACTTCCTGGTCATGATATGGGGAACGGCCACACGGCGCTTCTTCCATTTGGCGACTATATCCAGCGTCCTCGGCAAAAGGTTCATGGCTTCGTCCTTGACGACGATCAGGAAATTCAGATCAGATTTGCCGGCCACGTAGGCCCCACCGGCACCGCTGCCGTAAAGAGTAATCGACACAAGACCGGCGCCGAAAACACGCCGGTAATCTGCAGTCAGCTCTTCAAAAATGTCTTCCGGTTTATCCGGGATCTTTGCCATAATGCCTATCCTCCACTTAACAGGCTATTGAAAAACATCCATCCCACGCTTTTGCGGGGACGGCGTCTGCTGCGTTGCGCCGCAAGCTTCCCCCGCTTTCGCTGGGGGCAGGCTTAATCGATGTACTTCTATGTACGCTGTCCCCCGCTGGCGGGGGTGCAGGGGGTGGTAGCCTCAGGTTTTGCGCACCTTGCATCTGAACATCCCGTGTCAGGTACGGGACAAGCTTTTGAACAGCCTGCCTAAAATCGATTCTTCAACAACCCGTTAAAAGTCGCCGCCTGCCCCGCCGCCTCCACTATCCCCGCCGCCGAAGCCGCCGAAGCCGCCACCGCCAAAATCATCAAAGCCGCCACCGCCCGAACCGCCGCGGCCACCGCCACCCAGGATAAATCCGATCAGGAATGGTAACATGTCCCGTCCCTGCCTCGTCCCAAGAACAAGCAGCACAACGACGATCAAGGCCACGATGGTGAAAGGGCTCAACCCTTGTCTTCCCTTCTTGCGGCCATGCGGGGTTTCTACTTTGGGATTTCCCGTCAGGGTCACGTTCGCATCCTTGGCAATTACGGAGGCAATGGCCGTCATGCCGTTCAAAAGGCCCTTTCCGAAATCACCCTGGCGGAAGTAAGGGATCATATATTTATCCCGGATCTCGCCGACGAGGCCGTCTGGAAGAATGCCTTCAACGCCGTAACCTGTTTCGATCCGCATCTTCCGCTCTTTGACGGCAACAAAGATAAGAACACCCTTGTTTTCACCCTTCTTGCCGATCCCCCAGGTCGAGTACAGCGTATTGACATAGCCGTTGATCTCGTCTTCACCAATGGTAGACACGGTGGCCACGATAATGGCAGTCCCGGTCTTTTGCAGGACTTCGCGGGAAAGATTCTCCATCTGCGATTTTGCCTCGGCCGGAATCACACCGGCAAAATCGTTGATAGCCCCTTTGGGTTTGGGCATAGCCTCTTGAGCACAGGCCGGTATAACAGCCAGGAGCAAGGACAAAAAAACGACGCCCAGGAGAGCATGAAGACTTTCGGATAATGATAATCTCTTCATCATGGCAGGATTTTAACCATGTTCGTCCAACAAAGTAAAGAGGATCATCACATATAAGTTGACACCGGGGGGCATTTATGGTTGGTTCTGCAAAAATCCGGAGTTTACCACCATGCTATGGTCCATCGCCCTGACTCTAATGCCCATCATCGTCATCGTCTATTGCATGGTCCGGAAACAGTATGCCGCTGACACCAGCGGCGTCATTGGCTGGGTTTTAACCCTGGCCATTACGATCTTCTTTTTCGACACCGCTCCGGAAGTCGGCCTTCGGTCTTCACTTGCCGGCATCATTGCCTCTTTCCCCGTCTCACTCATGGTTGTCACATCCATCCTCCAGATCTCCTTCATGGAAGCGACAGGCGCCCTCAGCCGGGTTACTGTCTTCGTCAAGACCTTCGCCTCGGCCAATCAGGCTGTCCAGATCATGCTCATCAACGTCGGTGCAGGGACACTTCTTGTCGCCGTCGGGGCTACACCCGTGTCTATCTTGCCGCCCATCCTCGTAGCCCTGGGCTATTCCAGTTTTGTGGCCGTCGCCCTGCCCGCCATCGGCTTTGACGCCCTTTGCACCTTCGCCCTTCTTGGGGCTCCCCTCGTCGTCTATTCGGACCTCACGGGGACACCCCTGGTGAAGTCCGCGCAGGTCTTCGCTCAATTCCTGCCTGCCATCTCCATCCTGATCGGCTTCGGCATGCTGTGGATCGTCGGGCGCTGGAAGCTGATGCGGACAGGATTTATTCCCTGCGTTCTGGCGGGCCTTACTAACGGCGGTGTGGCCATGGCAGTGAGCCACATACCTTTTCTGGCTTCCGGCGTCGTCCTCACCGGCGTCATGGGTGGATTCGCCACCATGATGGTCATGCTCGCTTATCTGAAACTTACAGGCCATTCCATCATAGACAGAAGCCGACTTACAGAGGCAGACCTGAGCATCGAAAAGAACATGTCTCTCTTTACGGCCCTGTCGCCCTGGATTATCCTGATTGCGGCGTCTTTTGCGGTTAATTTTTATCAGCCCTGGTTCGATCTCCTCTACCGGCAAATCGCCATGGCCGTCTCCATCATCCCCGGTCAGGCCATTAAGACGCGTATGCTCTGGAACGCTTATACATGGGTCCTCATCAGCACCATCGTCTCGGCCCTTTTCATCCGGCCAACACGAACGGCTGTGGCATCAACCCTGGCCAAATGGGCTAAACGGGCCCCCCGGCCAGCCCTTTCAGCGGCCATCTTTTTCGCCATCGCCTTCGTTATGAACAATTCAGGTATGGAGGCCCTGGCCGCGGGGTGGAAGATCGTGGAGCCGTCAAAGAACATGGTCTGGGTTCTGTCACAAGGCTCGGCACTCGCCTTCGGCTCCCTTTATCCTTTCGTGAGTGGATACCTGGGTCTTTTCGGAGGATTCCTGAGCGGCAGCGAGGCCTCGACCATCGCCATGTTCGCCAAATACCATCTTATGACTTCAAAGCTTCTCCATGTGGACGCCCTCATCGTGACAGCAGCAACAGCCATCGGCGCTGGACTCGCCAGCGTCATCTCACCGGCAAAGCTGCAAAACGCGGCAGCTACAATCGATGCCCTCGGCATAGAAAGCAAAGTCATCAAGACCTCTTTTGTCATCTCAATACTGATTACATTCGTTGCATCCCTCATCGGCCTGTTTTTGGCCTGACCCGCCATATTAATCAAGAATAATGCTTGACATATTAGAATGCATATTCTAATATAAAGCAACTTATGGGACGAATGGCACACTTCAATAATGAGCAGTTCGTGGATGCAGCATTGAAAATCGCCGCCGCGCAGGGGCCTGCGGCAGTGACAATTGCTGCCGTGGCCGGGGAAGTCGGAGCACCGGTCGGGTCGGTTTATCACCGTTTTTTATCACGGGATGTATTGCTTGCCGAGGCATGGCTGAAAGTAATTGCCGAATTTCAGGAAGCTTTTATTGAGCTGCTGGAAAAGGATGAAGGACTGGAAGCTGCCCTCCACACACCGCGGTGGGTAAGGACGCATCCCGCCGGGTCTCGTATTATCCTCCTCTACAGAAGGGAGGAACTGGTCGATGGAGAATGGCCGGACGGCCTTAAAGATAGAGCGGCCCGGATCAAACGCAGGCTCGACGATGGTATCCGGGGCTATGCCGTCCGTGCATTCGGCATGGATGGACGCAATGCCGTACATCGGATTATCTTCGCACTCATCGATGTCCCTTATGCAGCAGTCCTCAGGTATATCCGGCAAGGTAAGAAGCCGCCCGGAGAGGTCGACAGTTATATCCGGCAAACCTATTCAGCCATTATGGGGAGGGAAAAATGAAAATCGACAACAGGCATGAACGGTATTTCAAGACAAAGGCCGATACGGTGGGAAACATCCTCGATACGCTGTCCAGGCCGGACGACCGGCTATGGCCGCGCGACACATGGCCGCCCATGCTTTTTGACACTGGCCTCCAACCGGGCGCGAAAGGCGGCCATGGCATGGTAAGATATGAAGTTGAAGAGTATGCAGCCGGTCGAAGGGCGATCTTCCGCTTTGACGGCACAGGGTTGACGGCAGGCCTTGACGGACGGCATTACTTCGAAATCATTCCCCGGAACAGTTATGCTATCCTTCGCCATGTGATCGATGCAGACTGCGATTTCAAGGCGTGGCTCAAGTGGAAGATACTGATCGAACCGCTTCATGATGCCCTGCTGGAAGATGCCCTGGATCGCGCCGAAAGCGCTTTGAACGGATGCATAAAAAGACCCGCACACTGGAGCGTCCGGGTGAAGATCCTCCGTAAGATTCTGGCAGAAAAACGCCGGCGGGCCGCACTGAAAAGAGCATGAGCTCAATTGAGAGTTGGTCAGGCGTCACGTCTGTCAATGTATTTTTTTGACACCATTTTAATTGCATATATTGTTCACTGCATGGAGTCAACAGCCTGCTAAATGGAGAGGAACCATGAGTGATCAAAGCATGGACTACGAAAATCTGGATATATCAATCCCCCGGATGCTGGTCGGCGATATTCTGAATATTGCCCGGCAATCAAACCGTTCCGTTTCCCAAATCATCGAAAAAGCCTTGATTCAATACCTGAATGACGATCAAAGCATAAGTTCCGTATATCTCTCAGCCCCGGTCAATGCCATGCTGAAGGGCTTTTACGAAGAAAACACGATGCTCGGTGACCTGAAAAAACATGGAGATTTCGGTCTGGGCACTTTTAATAACCTCAATGGAGAGATGGTCATGCTCGACGGTATCATTTATCAATTGCACGCCGACGGAAAGACTTATCCCGTGGAGGATCACGTTCAGACGCACTTTGCTTGTGTCACCTTTTATAGTCCAACTGTTGTGGAAGAAATTGAGGGAAATCTCGATTTCAATGCGTTCAATGCCATGCTGAATCGGCTGCTGCCCTCCGACAACATGCTTTATGCCATCCGTGTTGACGGGTTGTTCGAACAAGTGAAGGTATGGTCCGTTGCCAGCCAGCCTAATTATCAACCACTTTCAGAGGACGAGCAGAATCGGCCCGTCTTTGAATATGATAATATAGAGGGCGTTCTAGCCAGTTTTTACACGCCAAAATTCATTCGCGCCCTGAATTTTCCAGGATTTCATCTGCATTTTCTTACAGCTGACCGCAAGTTCGGCGGCCATCTGCATGAATGCCGAACTGAACGCATCCAGATTGGTATCCAGTTCATCCATCAGCTCAAATTGGATCTTCCGATCACCCTTGATTATCTGACAGCAAATTTGCCGCGCTAAGACGCTGATGAAAAACGTCAATTTGCTAACATTGCGTCGCAAATGCAAAACGGCATTAACGGAAAGATGCACGAACCTGATCCGTTATGATTGTTCTCTGCTTCCTTCCATATTTTTTTTGACATAACAAATTGATTGAGTTAAATAAAAATAATAAGAAGTTGTTTGAAACAAACAGTCCTCAAAGTCATTTCCGAATGAAGAAATTTTTCCCTGTCCGCTCATAATTGGAGGGCTGAAAATGGGAACGAGATCAACTCTTAGAAACAACCCGTATCTTCATAAACAATGTAGAATTAAGCTTCACGCCTGATCCCGGGAGGATGACATGGATGAGAGCTTGCAGTGCGGCGGATGCGGCATATGGGTCCATTGTTTCCTGAGATATTGCCCGCAATGCGGCGAGCCGCTCTTCATTGCGCTCGACCCGGTAAATGCGAAACCTGAGAATTTCTTTGATTTGATGACGTCTCTTTACAATCTGGTGGCAAACCAGGACAATCGCCGGAGGTCGCGCTACCTGCCGGGTATTTCGGAAAGAGTGATCCAGCGTCGGTGCGAGGTTGAGTTCCGGGACGAGGCCCATGCTTTCGGATTCAATTCTGACGACAAAGACTGGCCTGAAGAAGTCCGGGACGTATTTGCCATGGCGCTGACGAACACACTGATCGGCTATATCTACAGGTCTGTCGAGGAATTCATCTGCCATGCAGGCGACGTGAAATCTGGCGGGCTCACAGTGGCTGAAACGGAAGCCCTGGTATCATATTTTATCTCCGGGGAGACTGGGTACAATGAAAGCTGTTTCCGGGAACTGAATCCGGAGGACGAGATCGACTGGCGCGTCCTTTTCTGCCTTGCGCTGAGGATAAACGAAAATTATGTCCGTTACCTGCTTGAGGAAAAAGACCTGCATGATGAATGGTTCCAAAGCATACTCGGACAGAGCATCGAAAAGACCATCTTTTATTACAGCATTGCTTTCAGGGCCCTGTGTCCAGACAATGACTTGCGTCAGTTCCTGGCCATGCGAAAAGGCTTCATCCAGGAGAACGTCGAGAAGGATTTTCTCTTCGGCTACATCGTCAAGCTGAGCGAATCTCTCTTGCCGATCAAGGCCTATGGTACCGCACATCTCCACTAGCAGGCTGTCCAAAATCGTGTTTTTCAACCGCCTGCCAGATACTGTTTCACCAAACCCTTATCACTTATGGATGCCCGTCCATGATTAACTGCACTCTTTTATTCCGGAACTAATTCTATTTTGTGTTCCCTCCCGACTTGCGCAAGGAGATTAATAATATTGCCGCCGTCAATAAACAGCCGACCAAAAATAGCAGGCCTCCATTGAACGACCCGGTGGCATCCCGGATATAGCCCATTGCATACGGGCCGACAAAACCGCCAAGATTGCCGATGCTGTTTATCATGGCGATGGCCCCGGCCGCTACAGTGGTAGTCAGAAAAGAATGAGGAATTGCCCAAAACGGCCCGAAGGAGGCATAAATACCCATAACGGAAATCGAGAAAAAAACCATCGATACGAAAATACTGATATCGGCAAAGAACACGCTGCACCCCAAGCCAACGGCACCCGTGACCATGCCAAAGACTGCATGCCAGCGGCGCTCTCCAGTCCGGTCCGAGCTTTTTCCGACCAAAAACATTGTTATGAAGGCAAATATATAGGGCACTGCGACAAGGAAGCCGGCCATTTGATTGCTTATTGAAGCCGACAAGGCCTTGACCAATATTGGGAGGAAAAGTCCGACACCATAAAACCCGCAGATCCAAAAGAAATAAATGGCCGAAAGTTTGATGACATCGAGATCGGAAAAAGCCTGCAACAAGGTATACTTCCTTTTCTCGATCTTATACTTGCTTTCTTCTTCCAGTGTACTTATCAGCCAGTTCCGTTCATCATCCGACAACCATTTCGCATCCGATGGACGATTCGTCAGATAAAACGGCGTAATGACCCCTAACACCACTGCAGGGATCGCCTCGAAAATAAACAGCCACTTCCATCCGGCCATATCCAGCCACGTTATTCCCAGCAAATAGGTAGAAATCGGAGCCCCCAAAACATTACAGACAGGAAGAGACATCATGAAAATAGCTACCGCTTTAGCCTGGTCTTTGGCACGGCACCATGTTCCCAGGTAGTAAATGATTCCAGGGAAAAAGCTGGCCTCGGCCACTCCAAGGAAAAATCGCACCAGATAAAACTCCATTGGCGTCGAAATCCAGGCAGTCATACCTGAAACAATTCCCCAAGTGATAAGAATCCTGGCAATCCATATTCTGGCACCGACTTTGGCCATAATCAAGTTGCCGGGAATCTCCATGATAAAGTATCCAATGAAAAATATGCCCGCACCCAGTCCATAGATTGCATTGCTGAATGCAAGGTCCTTGTTCATTGATAAAGCGGCATAGCCTATGTTGACGCGGTCTAAAAAAGAAATAATATATAAAAGTCCTAAAAATGGCATCAATCGCCAAAACACTTTGCTGACCGTTCGTTTTTCCAGCAACTCAACACCGTTCATCTTTTTCTCATCCCGATATTGTCTTATTCAGATTTTCAACAACTGCCAGCAGGTTGTCGAATTATCGATTTTTGCAGGCTGTTCAAAAGCTTGTCCCGTACCTGATACGGGACACCCATATGCAAGGCGAGCAAACCTGAGGCTACCACCCCCTGCGCCCCCGCCAGCGGGGGACAGCGTACATAGAATTACGTCGATTGACAAAGCTTGCGGCGCAACGCAGCAAACGCCGTCCCTGCGAAAGCTGGGATGGACATTTTTCAGCAACCTGCTGAATCGACTTCTGCCAGGCAGGCAGCACCGAAAGCGGCTGTAAGGCGAGGATTTTCCGGGACCAGAATCTTCATGCTCAGGGCATCTCCTATAGCCTTTATCAGACCGGCATCTTCGCCTCCGCCACCCGTGAGTACCACATCGGGCTCCATCTTGATCCGTTTCACCAGCATAGTTACTTTTGCAGCCATTGCACGGTGAACGCCTGCCAGAATATCTTCGGCACGGGCCCCTTCGGCAATACGAGAGATGGTTTCCGATTCGGCAAAAACAGCGCAGTTTGTGGAGAACTCCACGGGGGTTTCCGATTTCAGAGATAGGGAACCCATGTCCTCAAGGTCCACCTGGAGAATGCGGGCGATGACCTGTAAAAAACGTCCCGAACCGGCGGCGCACTTTTCACTTATCAGAAAATCCTCCATATGGCCTTGGGGTGCCATCCGGGCTACCTTTGTAAATTGGCCGCCGATATCGATGACGGTCCGGGCGGATGGAAAAAGACGGCGGCAACCCATGATCTGGCAAGAAATATCGGATACCTGGCGGGCGACAATGGGAATGTTCTCCATACCCAGACCTGTGACGACGATACCCGCAAGGTCATCTATGTTAAGGTCCACCTTGGACAGGACGCCATTTAGAACCTGACGGGCACCTTCCCTGTAATTGCCTCTGGACGGGATGAACTCTGCAGCTACAAGCTCTTGCGAGGCGACAAGGGCCGCTTTGATGGAGACGGAGCCGATGTCCACCCCGGCAAAATATCTCAATCGTTTTGTCATTTGAAGAAAGTAACCTCTTCCATATTCCGTTTATGATCCCGGACAACACCGCGGGCCGCCAGCACCTTACCGAGAAGAGCCGCCCCCAAGGCGCCTGTGATCAAGGGTTCCGGCGGCACCAGGGCGGGGAAGCCGATTTTGTCTTCAATGGCTTTGACCAGGCCGATATTCTTGGCGCCTCCGCCGGTTATGATAACATCCTTCTGAATGCCCAAATGACGGACCATGTTGACGATGCGACCTGCAATGGCCTCATGGAGCCCCGCGACGATATCCGGAACGGCAGCGCCTTCCGAAAGACGTGATGTCACCTCATGTTCTGCAAAAACGGTGCACATGTTGGAGATTTTAACGATCCCCTTGGCTGCAAGAGAGATATTACCCAAATCTGCCAGTTCGACACCAAGGGTTTCGGCAATGACCTCCAGAAAACGGCCCGTCCCGGCGGCGCATTTGTCGTTCATCACGAAGTTTGCCACCTTCCCTGCGTCATCGAGCCTGATGCCTTTGGAGTCCTGTCCGCCGATATCTATAATAATGCGGGCAGTCGGGAAAATAGCGAAAATTCCCTGACCATGGCAGGTAATCTCCGTCATCTGTTTATCCGCAAAGGGAACGTTGATGCGTCCATATCCTGTCGCCAGCACATAATCCAGGGCATCCATGGTAGAACCAGCTTTCCCGCAGGCCTCCTTCATGACCTCCAGGGCGAGGTGGCGGTGCTTGACGCCGGTGGGGCCTATAACGGATGCAAGGATCTTTTCTTTATCATCCAGAATGACCGCCTTGGTCATGGTAGAGCCGATATCAATGCCGGCAAAGGGCATATTTACAATCTTCCTTTCTTAACAGGTTGCTGAAAAACGTTCATACCCAGCATTGCTTGCTCCCCTGTCATTACTACGAAAATAGAATCTTTGTAGGGTGGAACAAGCGAAGCGGTTCCACCGGCGAATGGTGGATGCGCTTCGCTTCATCCACCCTACAGTCTGAAAACGTTCATATTCGGCATTGCTTGCTCCCCCGTCATTCCCGTGAAAACGGGAATCCAGAGGTTTTAGAATGCATTCCGAAGTGATGCTGGATTATCCGGTCAAGCCGGATAATGACGGACTTTTGCGCGTCTCCGTCGTAATTACTTTGCCCGTGCCGCAAGGGCCTCAATAAAGGCGCCTATCTGGGACTTCCACTGGGCCTCCGAATAGTCCCGTAGATCAACCATATCGGAGACAAGTTGCATCATGGGAATATCCGTATAATGACCTAAGAGGTCCTTGAGATGGACCTGCCCGATCGTCGTCGCACGGCAGGAACGGCAGGCGTGAAAGACAACGCCGTCAATCCGGTAGTCACCGATCATTTCCAGGAGCCTCTCTACGACGGGGTTGCCGCTATGGGCCTGCGCCTTTGCATGGCGCTGGGTGTGTCGCAGAAAGGTCCTCCAAGCCAGATATTCGACCGGGTCTTTAACATGGCTCGGCACTTCGACAGGATCATAGATGCGATAGACGTTCTCGATAACGAACACGGCGCCGAAACTTTCGAAATAGTTGAATATCCAGAGGGTATGCCATGGAGGAAGACCGCCGCCGTAGAGGATGCGGTATTTTTCATCGGCAATGGCGCCGATCTTGTTTGCCACCTTGTATTTAACCTCGTCGTAGAGTCCCTGATAGAAATCAACAGCCACGGCGGTGCCCGAATAGTAATGTCCGGCCACCATAATGCTGAAATGATCCTGTGCCGGCATCGGGCAGGGGACAGCAGTGCGGAGGCGGTCGATATCGTACCAGAGCTGCCATGCCTTGTCGCTCAAACGGATAGTTTCCCAGAGACGTTCCTTGTCCATTTTCCTGCCCGTCTGCTGCTCCAGAAACGCAATAAGTCCTTCAAACTGCTCTTTTTGATACCGGATGTAGTAGGGGCGGACCTCGTCGAGATCAGCGTCATACGGGGGCGCCACAATGTCGATGCTGAACGTGGGGACTTGGAGGTAGCGCCCCGCCGCCTGGAACCACTTAAACCGGGGATCGCAGACGGCACTGCTGCCCAGCATCATGTCCGGCACGGGCATGCCGCCGTCGGGGGAATTGTCGGGTATACGTCCCAACTCCTTTCTCAGGCTGTCAAACCCCAAGCCAATCCGGGCATAACTGCACAACACCTGCGAATAGCCGTCCTCTTCCGCCTTGAGCAGGAAGCGGTCCATGTCGCGTTTTGCCGCGCACAGTCCGGCGTAATTCTCCGTCGGCAGGGGAACTATATCCATGGCGCGAACAATTTCATCGTATTGGGAAGCCACCATAAAGTAGGCCACTTTTTTTCCCGCGGCCTTGGCCTCATGGGCGGATTTGTAGATGTTCTTGACGAGCCCTCTGATCAAGCGGGCCGTATCGGTGCCTTTGACGGCCGTTGTTTTCGTTTGTTCCCTTTCTTCCATGGGGCTTCTCCCTTATCCGATCATTTCCAGGAATGCCTGGATTCGTGTGCGAAGCTGTCCGATAGTGGATGTGGAATAGTCGTCTTCGATCATGAGGACCGGCCGCTTTATGGCGTTTAAATATTCCCGCAGATCGGGCCCTTCAAGTTCACAAGTATCGCAGTAGCGGACGATATAAAAGATGACGCCATTCACACCCCACTGTCCGACAAATTGCCGGATGTAGCCGTAGCGGTTTTCCAGGTCCCCTTCGCGAGTCAGTGTCTGGGGCGTATTGCTTCTAGGACAATGGATGCAGAGGTAACGCCGGGCGATTCCATCCAGGGGATCTTCCGTTTCGGGCACATCTTCCCAGAAGAAACGGGTTCCCGTGCAGAGATCGTCCATGACAACCTGGGCGCCGCACTCCTCAACTAGCTCGACGAAGGCCGCATCATCGATCTCGTTTCCCCAGATAAAAATTCGTGGGAGCGTAGGCGACGACACCTTCGGCCTGCCCTTGACTTCGTCGATGAATTGACGGACCAGATCCAGATGCTCCTCCCCGGGCATACCCATACCCGCCACAAGGACTTTCGTGATTTCCGAACCAGATACGGGAGACGGATCGGCCTTTCTCAGCTCGTAAAGCTCTCGCAGAGCAGCACGGCGGCGGTTGTACATCCGGACTGATGACCGAAGCTTTTCAATATCCAGCTTTTGGCCGGACCATTCTTCCAGCTTCTTAATGAAATAGCGCAGTTCATTCTTGTAAAATTCTTCGGAACTCGGTCCCATCATATGGGGGACATTGATAAAATGGTTGAATGACGACGGTTTGTGATGATGCCAGATATGATACATACGCTCGACCGTATCGCAGCTATGAGGCGCGACAAAACCATCAATAAAATCGTATCTCCCTTTCAGAGCCATATTGAAGCAACTACGCACAAATGGACAGGTCATGGGCTCGAGGAAGGCATCGGCATGATCGATAGGTTCGCTCTGAGTGCCCTGGATCCGGTAAGGGATCATGTCAAAAGCGGTTATGATCTCATCAGGGACAAAACAGCAAAAATAGCCGATGATTTTCTTGCCCTCCCCGCGGAGTTCTTTAGCTCGTCTACCCCTGTTCCGGTAAAGGGCATCAATTTTTTCATAAGCGGTCATGATTTCAGTTACCCTCCTTCTGCTTTTAAACGGATAAATTGATCAGCGCCGCAAAAGGGGCCGGCAAGGTAAGGTAATATGATGGATTGGATTGATAAAAGAAAAAAAGTGTTACGCAATGCTAGCGGGCTCGGCATTTCCAGTTATGCCGCCGCAAACTTTCCGCCATCCGTTCAACTTCAATAGCTTTTAGAATCCGCATATTTACAAAATATTGCCCGATACGTGGCTGCAGAAGGCGTTGCCTGCCCAACAGCACGCTGAGTTCGTATGACGTTAGGTAATGCCTTCGCAAGGCGCACTCACCGAATCTTTCTCCCAATTGCCGCTGTCGCAAAATGTCGCCGATCTCCTCCGGCTTCAGCCAATTCCATTTCTGGGCAAGGTTCCCGATCATCGGACGCTGCACCTTTTGCCAGATAATGGCATCAATAAGCTGCTTGTAAGAGATAAGATCGTGATAAAACAGATACCGTCCGAACAGGAAGGTCCGTTGTGGCACATTCTCTTTCTGGTGCTCTTTCTGGGAAGGACGTCGTGGTTTCTCGAATCCCCAATTATACTGTTTTGGTCGATGCTGCGGCCATGCATGGGCCGCCGGTGGATGCCCATAATGCTCCTTACGCAATGAGTCATCGATCAATCTAAACTGCATGGGGTTTTCCACATAGACAAGAAGATCGCGATAAGCGGCATTAACCTCTTTGAACTGCTTTTCCAGATCAATGGTCTGAATGGACAGGGCTACGGCACGGTCCGGATGGGTTTCTAGGGCCTTTTTGCGGAAAGCTGCCTTTAAGCCCGACATCTGGAGATAACGGATAAAATCGAGAGAAACATCGATCTCCTGACCGAAGAGTACATGGCAAGCATTAAATAATTGAGATGTATGTATTTCCGATGCCATATTCGTTTCCCACCACCTTACCGCTATGATCCTTGCAACCGGCACCATCGGATAAAAAAACTCGACGACCTTTGGTTTCATTATACCACGATTCTGCAGATACTCATACTCAAAATCGTTGTAAAAAACAACAAAACAGGCTAAATATGGATACACTTGTGAACTATAGCAAGTTATTGAAAATATCATTTTGGACAGGCTGTTCAAAAACGTCTAGACGCAAGGCGCGCAAAAGCTGAGGAATGAGTCGTACATAGAAGTACGTTGATGTAGCCTGCCCCCGCGAAAGCGGGGGAAGCATGTAGCGCAACGCAGCAGATGGACGTTTTTTAACAGCCTGTTAGACTGTGCTGGGGTTAGGATGACAGAAAAAGACCAAGATACGCTAGGATTTTTTCTAAAAACCCATCGGGAAGCCCTTCTTATTCCCCTGCAGGAAATCGCGTCGGCGTTAAACAGCAGCAAATCCCTTATTGAGGCTCTTGAGGGGAATGATTATGATGCGTTTAAAGAACGATCCCAAACACAGGCCCTGGTCAAGCAATATGCCGCTTATCTGAAGATAAACGAATCTGAAGCACTGCATCGGTTTGACATCCAATGGAAAGAACATACCAGCAGAAAGGGTTTCCCGAAACTATCATCTTTTGAAGACAATGACTCGTCAAAGGGAATGAAGGCTGCTCCCGCAAGGGCAAAATCAAGCAAGAATTGGCAACTGCCGAAGATGCCCACCATGCCATCCTTACCCAAAATAGCGAAAATGCCGAAAATAAAATTTCAGTGGCCTATCCTCTTTGTTATCTCGTTGATCGGGCTTTTTTTGTTGATCGACCTCCCTCTGTCGAAGCAGAAGGCCCCGCCCCCGGAGGATCCGCGATTTGCAAACGTCGAAAAAAGACCCGTTCAGGAGATCAGTCGGCCCCTTCCAACTCCTCCGCCCACTCCTCCTATAGAAGAAAAGGCAAGTACGATAGTGCAAATTGAAGCACCACCGCAGCAAGGGGGTGTTAACAGATCCCATGCTTCCCAGGAAAGAAAGTCTTCCGCCGGTGCAAACGGAAAAATCGTGGGCAATAGTGACACGAAACGATACCATCTGCCGGGCATGAAGTTCCACGACAAGATCAAAGCGCACCATCGAGTGGTTTTTCAATCGGAAAAGGAAGCCCTTGCCGCCGGCTACCATAAGGCACGAGAATAACAATATCCCATTGACAAATTGTTGAAGAATTCGATTTTGGACAGGCAGTTCAAAAGCTTGTCCCGGACCTTATCCGGGATGTCCAGACGCAAGACGCGCATAGAAAAAATGTAGGGTGGATGAAGCGAAGCGCATCCACCATCGGCAGGTGGAACCGCTTCGCTTGTTCCACACTACTACAATGAAATGAGCAAGGTCGCAGTGCAACGCAGCATCGTGTCCCCCCTCTGGATGGGTTCAGGGGGAGGTTCCCAGCGAAAGCGTGGGATGGGCGTTTTTCAACGGTCTGTTAATTCAGCGGCGAATGCTTGCCAGCTTAATGTCTTCCTCGGGTGGGGTGTTGCTCTTGAGTTCGGGATATGTCCCGTCTGAAATGACCTCTACGAATTTACCATCCTGCCATTCGCCGACGAACTTCTCTCCGTTGGGGTTGATCATCGTTCCCTGGCCGTGATATTCGTTATCTCGGAACTGCCCGACATACTTGGAGCCATTGGAAAACATGACCGTTCCGTGGCCATGTTTTTTCCCCAGCTTGAATTGGCCGATATACTGTCCATCGGGGCGGGTCATCGTTCCCTGCCCATGGAGCATGCCGTTCTCGAATTGTCCTACATACTTTCCCCCATCGGGATAGGTCATGGTACCTTGGCCATCAAAGGCATTATTCTTCCACTGCCCCGTATATTCCTTGCCGTTGGGGAATATTGCCGAGCTTTGTCCTTCCATCATACCGTCACGGAACTGGCCCGTATACTTCCGTCCGTCGGGGAATGACATGGTCCCCTGGCCATTGAGACCGTCGTCCTGAAATTGACCCGAATAAACACGGCCATCGGCAAAATTGGCAGTCCCCTGGCCACTCATGATGTTGATTTTCCATTCTCCGACAAACTGTGTTCCATCGGGATACGTCATTGTGCCGCGACCATTTTTCTTGCCGTCCCGGAATTGTCCCGAAAATTTCCTGCCGTCTTTCTCCGTGAGGGTCCCCTGGCCGCTGAATTGGTTCTCCTTGAATTGGCCCGTATAGGTAATGCCATCGGCATATGTCAGGACGCCATTGCCGTCCATGAGATTTTCCTTCCATTCCCCAACGTAATTCAAACCATCGCGATCCGCCATGGTCCCCTGGCCGTGGAACAGGCCATTCTTGAACTGCCCCACATAGGTGCGCCCATCGGGAAAAGACATGGTTCCCTGGCCATTGAAACGATTATGGGAGAATTGGCCGATGTATTTTGTACCGTCCGGAAAGGTCATACTTCCCTGACCGTGCTGTTCCCCTTCTTTCCATTCACCAACGTATTTCTTGCCATTGGAAAAAACCATGGTGCCATGGCCGCAATATTCGCCGTTACGGAACTGCCCTATATATTGAGCACCGTCGGGAAAGACGACCGTTCCGTGACCTTCCATCTTGTTGTTTTTCCATTCTCCCGTATAGGTCATACCGCCGGGATAACTGAGGGTGCCCTGGCCTTCCCAGCGTCCCTCTTTCCAGTCACCTTCGTATTTCATGCCGCCGGGGTAAGTCATGGACCCATGGCCACTCATGGGCTGCTTCTTCCCAACTACGTCTTCTTTGACCGTATTTGACGGTGTGGACAACTTCTTTAGGAATTTCTTAAAGAAAGCGGACATACCTTCTCCTCATTCCCGAAAAAGCACGGGACACGTAGTTGTTAAGCGATAAAAGACATAATTCATTAACATGACATATTCCATAATTAACGAATTTCACGTTCAATATCAATAAGTATTTATAGAGGTATTAATATTGTAAAATACAATAAAACAAGGTAAAGTTATTTTCAAGCGAAAACCGCAATAGTTCCGTGTATGGCGTTTCTTATGGCCACCAATTTTCATCAAATACGGCGAATCGATGAACGGACAAAACTGGATCATTGAACATCCTTGCCCTCAATGCGGGGGGCCTGTTGACCTGGAGGAAACTGATCACCTTTTAACTTGCACATTTTGCAGAACAAGTCTCTACATCGACGCGCCCCGGCATTTCCGTTACTTTATCCCGCCGTGTAAGTCATTATCTCGCCACTTATCCGAAAATGTCCTTTTCATGCCGTATTGGCGGATCAGGGGCTTGACCTACGCCTTTGAGCCCCTTGCCATGACCAACCGTTACATCGATACAAATCTAAGCGCCATGGCCGCGAATGGCATACCGCCGTCTACAGGGCTTCGGCCCCAGGCCATGAGGCTCAAATATGCCATACCGGAAGCGGAAGGGCAATTTCTAAAGCCCCAGCGTACGCTTTACGACGTCATGCCCGAAACAGACCGCTCCGCTATTGTAAACCATCACACCTTATTCATCGGAGAGACCGTCAGTATTATCTATGCGCCCATGACAATCAGTCAAGACACCCTTTATGATGCCGTCCTGCAGAGGCCAGTTGCCAAATGCTTCATGGACGCGCAAAACCCATGGGAATATGAAACGGCCGGGATGGAGATCCGGTTTATTCCCACACTCTGCCCTCAGTGCGGATGGGATCTGAAAGGGGAAAGCGAAGCTTTGGTACTTATGTGCAGTAATTGCCAAACGGCATGGATGTGTAAGGACGGGGGATTCCATCAGGCCCCCTTTACGGTTGTGAAAGGGGCATCCGATTCATTGGCTTATCTTCCCTTCTGGAAGATCACCGCCCATATCACCGGTATAAAGGCATCATCGTATGCCGATTTTGTCCACCTGGCAAACCTGCCCCGAATCGTAACTGCCGCCATGGAAGATCAGCCGCTACGATTCTGGTCTCCTGCCTTCAAGGTAAACCCGGCCTTGTTCTTGCGGTGGTCCCGTCAGATGACCACCCTTCAGCCCGAAGATGATCTACCGGCCGGACTGCCGGCGTGCGGAACGTATCCGGTCACCCTGCCCGTGGAAGAGGCCCTGGAAAATATCCTCGTCATCCTGGGTCATACGATGACGGATAAAAGGGCTTTTTTCAAGGCCTTACCTGATATTCACATCGTTTTGAAGGAGTCGCTCCTCGTTTTTCAGCCCTTCATCATTGGAAGCCGGGAGCTGACCCATGAAAAAATGGGCATCGTAATAGAGAAAAATGCCCTCCGCTACGGTAGTTCTATGTAAATAAAATAAGAGGGGGAAGACATGACAAAGATTATTTCCTTATGCAACCAGAAAGGCGGTGTCGGCAAGACCACCTGTGTCCTGAACATCGGGGCCGGCCTGGAGCAGGCCGGGAAAAAAGTACTGCTGATCGATCTCGATCCTCAAGCCCATTTGACCTACAGCCTGGGGATCGCTGCTCACGAACTTGACAGAACGATCTACGACGTCTTCAAGTCCGGCGCCGCCTTGCATGATGTCATCCTCAAACGAAACGGACTGTCCGTCATCCCTTCATCCCTGGAGCTTGCGGGAATCGAAATGGAGATGGCCGGTATCCCAGGGCGGGAATTCCTTCTGAAGGAACTTCTGGAAAAGAATGAAGGGTTCGATTACATCCTCATCGATTGCCCCCCATCCCTGGGGCTGCTGACCCTGAATGCCCTCACGGCGGCCCGGGAGATCTATATCCCACTGCAAACGGAGTTTCTTGCCCTGAAAGGCATGAGCAAACTTCTGGAAACGATCGAGGCCGTCAAGAAAAGGCTGAATAAAGATCTCGTCATTTCCGGTATCATCGCGACACGCTTCGATGCACGGAAAAAACTCAACAAGGGCATCGTCGATACGATCACGGAACGCTTCGGGAAGAAACTTTTCAAGACGCTCATCCGGGAAAATATCAGTCTCGCCGAGGCCCCCGGCTACGGTCAAACCATCTTCGAGTATGCCCCCAAAAGTTACGGTGCCCAGGATTATCTCGCACTGGCCAAGGAAATTACACGGAGAAAATAAATTTAATATTTCCCCGACAGCCGGGACTTTCCAATACCGGACCTGCAAAAACACCGGGGTTGAAAAACCCCGGCTATTTAAATGAATATCCCCCTGATAGTGATCATCACGAAAAGCAATAACCGAACAATAATTGACCACGAGTAAGAGAACTTCACAACTTTTGTGACACCTACTCCCCGTACTGTTCCTTTACCCAATTCTGATACTCGCCGCTCTTGATCCGATCCGTCCAGGGAACGTTGGCGATGTACCAGTCGATAGTCTTCCGCAAACCCGAAGCAAATGATTCCCTGGGCTGCCAGCCGAGGGCGTTCCGGAGTTTTGAAAAGTCGATGGCATATCTGCGGTCATGGCCGGGGCGATCTTTCACGAAGGTAATCAAGTTCTGGCGACTGGCGCCTGCAGCCCCGGGAAACTTCTCATCGAGAATATCGCAGATCATCCGGACAATGGCGATATTCTCCATCTCCCATTTTCCTCCTACATTGTACGTCTCTCCCCGTGTGCCTTTGTTCATGATCGTCCAGATGGCTTCGCAATGGTCCGTCACGTAGAGCCAATCACGGACGTTTTTACCGTCGCCATAGACCGGCAGGGGTTTGCCTTCCATGGCATTCATGATCACGAGGGGGATGAGTTTTTCAGGAAACTGATAGGGGCCGTAGTTGTTGGAACAGTTGGAAAGGGTCGTCGGCAGGCCGTAGGTTTCGTGATAGGCCCGGACCAGGTGATCCGAGGAGGCCTTCGATGCCGAATAGGGGCTGTTGGGACGGTAAGGCATATCTTCCGTAAAAAGGCCCTCGGCGCCGAGGCTCCCGTAGACCTCGTCGGTACTGATATGGTGAAATATTTGAAAGGTGTCTTTTCGCTTCCGGGCGATCTCCAACAGGTTAAAGGTCCCGATGATGTTGGTCATGATGAAGCTGTCCGGCCGGACGATGGAACGATCTACATGGGACTCGGCTGCGAAATGGCAGACGGCGTCAACGTCATATTCTTCAAAGATATCCTTTACACGCAGTGCGTCGCAGACATCGGCCCGCAGGAAGACATATCGCCCGGGATAGGCATCGGCCACGCCTTCGAGATTTTCGAGATTGCCCGCATAGGTTAAGGCGTCCACATTGATGATCCGGCCCTGGAAATCGTCTCTCGCCAGAAGGACCCGAATGAAATTGCTGCCGATAAACCCACACCCGCCCGTTACCATCAAGTTTTTTATATCCACTGCCTTTCCTTTCTATTAAAAATGTAATATCGGCACTTTTTGAAGCAATCTCTTTTATTTGAGAAATCCCTGTATAATCCGGTTCACCGCATCGTCATAGGTCAGGCCCAGGCTCATGAGCTTCATGAGCTGATCGCTTGCGATCTTGCCGATGGATGCCTCGTGGGTGAGCTCCGCATCGGGATGGAAGGCCTTCAAGGACGGGATGGTTTCGTTCTTACCGTTATCCATAATGATGGCGTCGCACTCGATATGGCCGAAACAGGGTGCCAGGGCCTCCATGGTGGCGTAGAAATTCTGGGTCGATTCCCCCTTGATTACGGAACGGGAGATCATGTTGGCCCGGCTGCCTTTACCGGACAGGATGATCTGATTTCTCGATTCCGCTGTCTGGTTGCTCTCTGTGAGAACCCGTTCCATAATCTGAACCACACTGTTCGGTCCCAGAGTCACTTCGTTGAGGCGGTGGGCCTCATCGACGCCGCTGATTTGGCTCAACTCCATCTCCGCCATGGCGCCGTCTTCGAGAAAGACCTTCGTCGTCGGGTTCAGGCTCCGCTTCCCCCTCCCCGGGCCTGTTGCGTAGTGCTTCTCCACGTATTTCATCCTGGCTTTTTTGCCGACGAAGAAATCATGAACACCTGCATGGCCTTCTGGCTCCAGGCCGCCGCAATGGATTCCGCAACCGGCAATAATCGTTACATCGGAACCCTCACCGATGATAAACCTGTTGTAAACGACATCATAGAGACCTGCCTGGCTCAAAATGACAGGAATATGGACCGATTCGTTCACCGTTCCCGGCTTGATAGTGACAATGATACCCTTGCCGCCTTCGTATGTTTCTATGTTGATATTCGTCGATGTCTCCCTGGCCAGGAGTTTCCCGTCCTTCCTGATGTTGTAGGCCCCCTTGGGGAGGCCTTCCAGATCGGCTACGGTCTTGAGCAAATCTTTATCGATAGCATCCAACATCTTCTTCTCCTATGCATTGCCTGTAATTACAGATGCTCAAATCGTTCAGCATGGGCAGGGCGCCGTCAAGCTTGCCCGTATAGACGATCTTCCCTTTGTCGATCATGAGGACTATGTCCGCCGCATCGAGAAAGGCCCGGTTATGGCTGACGACAACGGTCGTTGTTCCGTGTTCCACCTGCTCCCGCTTCAGAAGGCGAACCATAGGATTAATGGTCCATAGATCGATGCCCGTATCCGGCTCATCATAGATGGCAATTTTCGGGTTTCGGGCAATGGTCGTGGCAAGTTCGATCTTTTTGATCTCACCGCCCGAAAGTTTGGCATCGACAGGTTTGTCCATAAAAGACAGGGAGCAGATTCCCACTCGCCGCAGGAGGGCGAGAAGTTTTTCATCCTCGTCCGTGCCGGAGGCCATGGCCAAAAGGTCACGGAAGGTGATGCCTTTAAAGCGGGCGGGATTCTGGAAACTGTAGGCTATTCCGGCCTTCGCTCGTTCCGTGATTGAGAGGGAAGAGATATCCGTCCCCTCGAAAAGGATAGAACCGGATGTGGCAGGATTGATACCCATAATCAATTTAGCCAGTGTCGTCTTGCCGCTGCCGTTTGGACCCGTTATGGCGTAGAACTTTCCCTTTTCGAAGGTAAAGTTCAACCCGTCGATAATCCGCCGCTGTGACCCGTCGTTGCCATTCCCGTCAACGGGTACGGAAAAGAACAGCTCTCTTAATTCAAGCATGGTATACCTCACTTTACCTCAAAATTCGGAAGGTTTATGATGGAAAAAGACGGGCCTGTCAACTATTATCTAAAAAGGCCAAGGTCGTTGACAATGACACCGTCGATAAAACCTGAGGACCGGCATTGTTCGATGGTAGCCCGATCCGTCGCCACCCAGGTGTAGACCGCAATACCGTGTAATTTGGCCCACAAAAGTTGATCCTTATCGATGGCCTCCAGGGATGGATGGAGGGAAGAAACGCCCAATGATCGGACATTATCGAAAAACGTCCGCCGGACCTTTTTGTAGAGGAATCCTGTCTTCACGTCACTGTTGATCTCCTTGAGCCGGCGTAGACTTGCGCAGTTGAAAGACGAAATCACTACCCGGTCGATCATGGCCTTTCTCGTTAAGAGTTCGATCAATTTTCCTTCTATATCGCGCTTGACGTTCCTGCCTTTCTTGATCTCGACATTGAGCAGGACACGCCGGCCGAAAAGATCGACCACTTCTTCGAGGGTTGGTATAGCGATAACGCCGTGTTGGACCATGCCGTTTATATAGTTATACCGTCTTAACTGGGCAAGGGTCAAATCGGCTACACGCCCCCGGCCATCGGATGTACGGTTGATGCGGCTGTCGTGGATGACGACGATCTGACCGTCCTGGGAGAAACGGATATCAAGTTCGATCATGTCCGCCCCGGCCAGAATGGCCTGCTCAAAGGCAAGCAGCGTATTCTCCGGATACTTTTCCGAATACCCCCGATGTGCGATTTTCAGAAATGGTTGATCATCGTTTACGTTCACCGAAACAGTCATGGCCTGCTCTTCTTCCCGGGCAGGAAACGTCCGACCAAACGGGCCAGACGTTTATACAGGGGGATAGAAGAATTGATCTGCCCCAGGGCCATGCAGGCGGCCGCTTCTCCCTTGCGGACAAGATCACCCGCATGGCTGAAATCCATCCAGTGAAGATCGCCCACATCGGGCCGGATCACAACATCCGCATCGGCCAGTTCCGCCTCTACCAGTCTATTGGCGGTAATCTCGCCCGCACGGGAGATAATATCCTGAGCCGTGCCCATGGCATCGGCGGTCGTGAGCCCCCGGTCAACCATAACGGCAATCACGAAATCCGCTCCGGCCTTACGGGCCGCATGGACGGGGACAAGGCTTGAGACGCCGCCGTCCGTAAGCAGCCATTGCCCCTGGCGGACGGGTTCTACAGCCCCCGGTACGGCACTGCTTGCGAGAACGGCCTGACGGAGAGGCCCTTCCGAGAAGACAATCTGTTTACCTGTAATCAGATCCGTTGTCACGGCCAGAAAGGGAATACGCGTTTGGCTGATATCGATCTCGGGAATGAAATAATCTATGAGGGATTGAAAGTCATCTTTGGGTAGTAAACCTTTGCGAAAAAAAGACCGGATGGTATAATATCGGGTCTTGAGGAATGACCCAATATTCCGGAAACGCCCCTTCTGCTCCGGACTGATGGAAAGGCCGATAGACTTGAGGGTCGAGGCCGAAAATTCGGGGCTATGAATATAGGCATCCACCTTGGCCTGAATCCCTTGGGGCGTCTGGCCACTGGCATAGGCGGCGCCAATGAGAGCGCCGGCGCTTGTCCCGACAATCAAGTCAATCCCAATGGCTTCCCGCTCGAGGACCTTGAGGACACCGATATGTGTAAAACCACGGACCCCGCCTCCACCAAGGGCGAGGCCGACTTTTTTCCCGGTCCATCTCATGGTCAGTCCTGCTCCATCTGCAAACAATCTATTATCATATCCAATAACGCAATAAGTCTGGAATAACAATACATTTATTATTCCAGGTCGACAAGAACACCTCTACCCATGCTGCTGGCACATGATCCTGTTATTCGACAGTTTCCTATTGATTTCTCATTTATTTTCTCCTTGGCACAGATATGGCGATAGGGTATAAAGCATGCTTTATGGAGGTAGATAATGGCACGTCTCAATAGAAGCCGAGTTTTTGCATCAGCCCTCTGCCTGCTTTGCCTGCTCCTGATCGCCGGGAGCGTCCCCGCTCAATCCCAGATACAGATCAAGAATATTGAAGTCAACCAGGTTCTGGGGGTGCAAAATGACGGCAACCAAAACTATGTCGCGGGGAAACACACGGTCGTTCGTGCCTTCCTTGGTGAGGTCGTGACGGTCGATCCGACCCAGACCATGGTAAATGTTTCGCGAAACAAACAGTATGTCTTTACCATCAAACCTAGGACAACGACGGGACCCGTCTCCACCGTCGATTTTCAATGCGATAGTCTTCAAGCCTGCGGCAACTGGAGCGCCGGGACCTATAATTTCCAGGTCACCGTCAACGGCACGGCCTACGTCAACAATGCCACCAATGCCTACACCTTCACGACCGGCAAGGCCCTGCGCATTCTCGCCGTCGCCGTTAAGGCCAACTACGGCAGCAAAGGCATCGTCTCCGTAACCGGTGACGTGTGGAAGCAGATGGGAAAGTTCATGCAAAACGTCTACCCCCTGGCGGAAAAGGACCTCAAGTGGACCGTCCACCCCACCGTCTTCGACGCCTCAGCGGCGCAGTACAATCTCGAAAAATCGGACTGGAGCGGATGCAAGAAGCTCAATGAGGCCCTGGTCAACCTGATTCCCGCCTCCTGCGCCACAAAACCGGACGCTGCGGGATGCTACGACTTCGTCGTAGGGATTATCAACAACAGCATCATCATGGAAAACGGCGATATCTTGTCCGGATTCGCCTACCCAGGTACGAAGGCCGTTGTCGCTGTCGCCAGCGACAACGATGCCCCGGGAACGATCGCCCATGAAATCGCCCACATGTTCGGTATCGGCGATACATATGACGACGCGAAACTCTCCTCCATCCGGTGCACCGTCAATCCTGCCCCAGATGGATTCAAGGGGAAGGACTGGGACAACAACATGGAAACCGTCACCAGTTGTACGGCCGGGCGACTCCCCTCGACACTGATCGGCTCCGACAAGAAAACTGTGATCAGCGCAGCCCAGGTCCCTGCAGCTGCTCATCCCTATGAGATCACCGATCGGGGCGCTCTCCCCGAAATGGTTGATTTCATGGGCGCCAGCGGCGCCTTGCAAAGTCAGATGTGGATCACCCAAGATAACTTCGATTGGCTCTTCAGGCGCTTGGTCAAACAGGAGGCAGGGCTCTCCAAAGTAAAATACATACTAACGGCGTCCGATTCGACTCAGCGTTATATCGCTTTCTCCGGCACCCTGTCCAAGACCGGCGATGTCGAGATCAGCCCTTGGAGAAGCTATACCGATACCGTAACCCTCGCCGATACGGCGGGAAGCCGGATGGTACGAGCCGTCAACAGAGCAGGAGCCGTCTTGGCCACGACGGCATTCACGGTTCAGTTTTTCATGGTTCATCCGCCGCGGACCCTTGATTCGGCCCCATTTTCTGGCGTTATCCGATTTCCACCGGACACGGCCAAATTCCAGATCGTCCAGAACGGCCAGGTGCTGGCCGAAGTCCCCGTCAGCGGCAATCCCCCATTCATTACGAATGTCACGCCGCGGACGACAACTACCATCGACGGCCTCTATACGATCAGTTGGCAGGGGGGAGACGCGGACGGCACCAAACCGATCTACACGGTACTATATAATCGGGACGTGACCAATGCCGCTTCCCCATGGCTGACCCTCGTCGAGGGCCTCACGGCCTCATCCTGGCGAGAAGACTTCAGCCTTCTTCCGGGCGGCGCCCATGCCAAGATTCAAGTCATTGCCGAAGACGGCGTCCTGTCCATCGCAGCAGAAAGCGCCGAATTTATCGTCCCCGTCAAGAAACCGCAGATTTTTCTTGAGGATCCGCCATGGGGAACGGTTTATAAAACCGGCAGTGATATCCTCCTGGTTGGGGAAGCTTATGATACGCAGGATGAATGGCTCCCCGACGATGGGCTGAAATGGACGTCTAATATCGCCGGGGAACTGGGTTACGGTTCCGAACTTTTGGTCCAAAACCTGCCCGCAGGCAGGCACGTCATCACCTTGATGGCCACAAACAGCGCGGGAGTTCAGAACGCCTCGTCGGTGACGGTCCTGGTCTCCGATACCGCCGGCGGCAGCAGCAGCGACCGGTGCTTCATCGCAACGGCCGCCTTCGGCTCGTATCTGCACCCCTATGTCGGCCTTCTGCGAAACTTCCGGGACGTCTTCCTGCTGACGACAGAGATGGGAAAAGGCTTTGTGGATTGGTATTACAGAGTTTCTCCGCCTATGGCCAACTTTATCGCTGACAGCGGATTTCTGAAAGCTGTTGTCCGGATCTTGCTGCTGCCTGTCGTCGGGTTTGCCGCTCTTGCCCTGCAAATCGGTTTCTTATGGACTACCCTTCTGATGGGCGCTTTCGGAACCTTATCCGTCATGGCAGTGAGAAAGGCGGTTCAGAAAAGATAGAGCTTGATTTAGCAAGTTGTTAAAACTCAGATGGACGTTTTTCAGCAGCCCGACGTAAAAAAGAAAGGCGGTTCGACTTGACCGCCTTTCTTTTTTTGGATGATGACCGACCAGATTGTAAGCCGAGTTCTGTTGCTGTCTTTACGGTCTCCCGTAAAGCAGCGGCAATCATTCCTCTGGGACGGCAGTTGCCTGCCGCCTCAAGCGACCAACCCGAGAACACCGGGCGGGCAACCCTTATGGTCCTCCTATTTGGTCTTGCTCCGGATGGGGTTTACCATGCCTTCCCTGTCGCCAGGGAAGCGGTGAGCTCTTACCTCACCTTTTCACCCTTACCCGCTCTCGCAGGCGGTATATTTTCTGTGGCACTTTCCTTAGGGTCGCCCCCAGTCGCCGTTAGCGACCATCCTGCCCTGTGGAGCTCGGACTTTCCTCCAGACCGGGGCTGAAAATAACCCGGACCAGCGATCACCGCCTCTGCTCAGGCATCATTTACGTTTTGATCCACCCAAAAAATAATACGGTTGCAATGTGGGCAAATCATTAGATCTGTGGCAGTAATAAGCTCATTATACAGCTGGGGAGGCAGATTCATATGACAACCGTTGCAGACCTCCTTCCATGCGGAGACGACGGCCACACCGTTTCGGATATCCCTGATCTTATCGTATTTCCTCAAGAGATCCTGGGAGATGTCTTTTCGTAAGGCCTCTCCCCTTTCCATCCGGTCGTCCAGATCCGATGCAATGGCGTCGATCTGTACCTGTAGGGCCTTGCACACGGCATCATGACGCGCCTGCTCTTCGGCAACCTCTTTCTCCTTCATCTTCAAAGCGGCGCGGGCGGAATCGATTTCATCGAGAAAGACAAGAATCCCCTCTTCAATCTCGCCGTTTTTCTTTTCCATACCCTCGATCTCTTTCAGAGCGGCATGATATTCCTTATTGGTTTTCACCTCATGGAGCTTATCTTTCGCCTTCCGAAGGCTGTCCACGGCCTTCCTCAGCTTTTCCTCTGTTTCCTTATGGCGCTTGATCGCCTCGTCAAGCCGGATTTGAGCCTCTGTGAGGGACCCTTTAAAAACGGCAAAGGCCTCTTCCTTCAGGGCCAATTGCGCCGGAAGATCTTTCTTTTTCAGGTTGATCTTTCCGATATCCGTATCGATCTTTTGCAACTCAATCAGTAATCGCAACTCTTCTTTCAAGAACAGTCCCCTTTCCCTCTGTTATGGTGCAGTGACATTCAATGACTAAGTAAAAAAAATGCACCATTGACTGGTGCATTTTTTTAACGGCAGATAAGGCTTTCCGCCTTTGATGCGAGATTTGAATCCCGCCTTTCATTTGCTCTACACATGGGTAAAACAAGCATAATGCGCAATGATTTCCCTGCCGTTTTAATATTTATGGTGGGCCCACCTGGATTCGAACCAGGGACCTACCGGTTATGAGCCGGTGGCTCTACCAATTGAGCTATAGGCCCCAATCACTTAGTTAGTCGAAACGTATTCTTCCCATCCACTTTTCGACCTGCGGGTCTTGCTATAACGATTCCCTTGTCTTGTCAACCCATTATTTAACATTTACTTCGTCGGCGGGTTAAGCATCTTGCGCCGCGATGGATTTCTCAATTTACGAGATCCGTTGGCCTCGGCAGCCGGCATAATGGCCTCCTGCGGCATTTCGAGGGCCTCCGTAGCATCTTCCGCCATAATATCCACCCGTTCACTAATCCCGAAACGCATCCGCAGGACTTTTTCTTCACGGGGGGTCAGCGTCGCCAGAATTTTACGCGTCTGCTCAGCCAAATCCATGCTGATCGTTGCTTCGGAAGGCGACATGATCTTCTTATCTTCAATAAAATCGCCCAAATGGCTGTCTTCCTCTTCACCGATGGGCGTTTCCAGGGAAATGGGCTCCTTGGCAATCTTGAGGACCTTACGGACTTTTTCCAGAGGGAACTCCATTTTGTTGGCAATCTCCTCCGGCGTCGGTTCCCTGCCCAGTTCCTGAACGAGATAACGGGATGTCCGAATCAGTTTGTTGATCGTCTCGATCATGTGAACGGGAATCCTGATCGTCCGGGCCTGATCGGCGATAGCCCTCGTAATGGCCTGCCGGATCCACCATGTCGCGTAAGTGGAAAACTTATATCCCCGCTGATATTCAAATTTGTCGACGGCCTTCATCAAACCGATGTTGCCCTCTTGAATGAGGTCAAGAAACTGAAGACCACGGTTTGTATATTTTTTAGCGATACTCACCACCAAACGCAGATTGGCTTCCACAAGGCGCCGCTTGGCCTCTTCGGCCCGTGTCTCTCCCGTTTCCACCGTCGTGACGACTTTTTTCATGGAGCTGACGGGAAGGTTCGTCTCATGGGCAATCTTTTTCAAGGTTCTGTTGGCTTCCTTGATGATCTCTTCAGCATCTTTGAGCTTCGTAACCGATACGCCGTATTCTTTTGCAATCTGCTTTGCTGCGGCCGGTTCCTGTCGCATACGGCTCCATGCCTTCTCCATCTGGGTCATGGACAACCCCAATTTCTCCTTGCACCGCCTAATCTGCGTATCGGCATCTTCTATGGCATCGACATACAGTTTCAGCCGGGAAACGAGGCGATCGATCTGTTTTTTGCTGAATTTCACTTTCCGGCAATTTTTGACGATGGCCTTGGTGTTTTTCTCGATCTCTTTGCGGAGCTCTTCTTTTTTCTCCTCCGTCAGCCCCTTGGCCTTCTGCTTGTCCCTCAATGCGTCATTTTTCTTATCCAGGATCGCCACCTTGTCGATCAGCTTCAGGACACGGTCACGGTGCAGGTCTTCCTCGACGAAACCGTCATCATCTTCAAGGTTGTACACAACGTTCTTAACGCGAATCTCGCCGGTTCGCAGCTTGTCCCCGATATCGATGACGTCCTTGACGCAGATGGATACACTGAAGATGGAATCCATCACCTCGCGAATGCCGTCTTCAATTTTCTTGGCGATTTCAACCTCTCCCTCACGGCTGAGAAGGGAAACCATCCCCATCTCCCGGAGGTACATCTTGACAGGGTCCCCCGTCTTACCGGTCGCGGGCGCCAACCCCAGAATATCGTCATCCTTCGATCCGGTCAGGTCATCGGCCGTCTTCTTGACGACGAGCTTTTCCCCTTTGTCGGTGTCGATAATGTCGATATTCTTTTCCCCAAAGAGCATGATGATATCATCAATCTGATCCGCTGAAATGATTTCGGAGGGAAGCATATCATTGACGTCGTCATAGGTTAGGAACCCCTTTTCCTCCCCCAGGGTGATCAATTTCTTGAATTCATCAGATTGTATCTCTTTTGCCATATTCGCCTCTCTATACTAATATTATAAACATGCCCTTTCATTTTCCGATAATCGGGCCTTTTCCATCAGCAATTGGTTGATCCGTTCAAAATCCCCAGCCTCTTGGGCCTTGATAAGATGCATCTTCAGGAGCCGGTGTTTTTCCTTGTACCACTTCTTCTTAATCTTAATGACCGTATCGGAAAACACGCGCTCCAATGTTTCCACATCCCAGGTGCCATCTTCCACAAGCCGCCCCAAAATCCGTTTCCTCAGTTCCCCATCAGCCAGACTATCGATAATGGATGCGGGTTCTATCGATCCATCAGCCGCAAATCGTTTCTGTATATTCTCGCCCAGGGTTTTCAGACTTTCCGTCACAAAATAGGCCAGGACATTCGATTGTTTCACCTGATCGATTTTGCGGGGATAACTCAACATCATCAGTATAAGACTCAATTCGACGGCATCGATATGGACCGGCGCTTCTTTCCGTACAGGCATCTCCTGCGCCTCAGACACACGGTTTGCCGTCACCTTGGCCTGAGAGGCAACCTCGTTTTTCAGGAGGCCTTCATCAACCCCCAGCCGCTCCGCAATCCGTCTAACAAAAAGATTCCTTTCCACAACGCTGTCGATCCGGGCGATAAAGGAAATGGCCTCCTTCAAACGCTCCCGCTCGTGTTCAAGAGATCCCCGGGTCCCGAGAATCGTATCGATATAATATTCCACGGCCGGTCCGGCCTGATCAACGATGGCCTCGAACTTTTCCTTTCCGAAGGCCCGCGCGAAATCATCCGGGTCATAACCGTCGGGAAGGACAACGGCCTTCATATGGACGCCTCCGGACAGGAACAGGGCGAGGCTCCTGGCCAGGGCCTTCTTTCCCGCCTCGTCGGGGTCGAAAACAACGGCCGCCGAGGAAGTATAACGCCGAAGCAGAGTAACATGATCCGGTGTCAGGGCTGTCCCCAATGTGGCGACGACATTCTTGACCCCCGTGTTCCACAGGGAAATCAGGTCGAAATACCCTTCGACAACCACGGCAAAACCCTTTTTACGAATCTCTTCTTTGGTAACGTTGAGACCGTAGAGATTCCTTCCCTTTATATAAACGGGCGACTCCGGCGAATTCAGATACTTCGGCTCTCCGTCTCCGATCAACCGGCCGCCGAAGGCAATCGTTCGGCCATTAGCATCGTCGATGGGGAAAATGAGCCGGCCGCGAAAACGGTCATAAGAACTGCCGTCTTCCTTGGCAATAAGCAATCCCGCCTGTTCGGCAAGAACGAGTGAAGCCTTCCCGCGCTGCAGGAAATCCCGCAGATGCCGCCAGCCGTCAAAGGCATAGCCCAAACGGAAGGTCTTGACCGCTTCATCGGAAAGACCGCGACGATGCAGATACTCCTGAGCATTTTTACCGGTGGCCGAAAACAAATTCTTTGTAAAATACTGCACCGTTTGACGGTTCAATGCAATCAGTTGCTCGCGAACGCTTGTCGTCTCCCGTTCGGAAGGGGATATGGCCCGCTCGGGGATCACGACGCCGGCCCTTGCCGCCAAATGGCGCAATGCTTCCGGAAATGTCATGCCACTGCTCTTCATGACGAAAGAAACGGCATTACCCCCTTCACCACAACCGAAACAGTAGTAGATCTGCTTATCGGGGCTAACGGTGAAAGAGGGTGTTTTTTCCTTATGAAAGGGGCAAAGCCCCAAATAATTTCTTCCGGCCTTCTTCAGATTGATATGCCCCGAAATTAGCGAAACGATATCCGTTTTGCTTCGGATTTCCTCGACCGTATCGTCCGGGATATGTCCTTTCACCATCGGATAAAGCCTCGTCGGCACACTCGCCCTGCAGACCTCACGCGCCTGTCAATCTTGCCTTAACCAATTCGCTGACCACTTTCCCATCGGCCTTTCCACTGACGACCGGCATAAGGGCCTTCATTACCTTGCCCATGTCCTTGGGACCCGTGGCGCCCAACTCGGAGACGGCCTTCTCGATGGCCTGTCGAATATCTTCAACGGACATCTGTTGAGGCATGAATTCCTGAACAACCGCCAGTTCGGCCTGTTCCTTCTCAACCAGGTCCGTCCGCCCGCCCTTTTCAAACTGTTCAATGGAATCGCGGCGCTGCTTAACCATGGAAGCAACTACCTGAAGGAACTCCGCCTCCGTCAATTCCCGCCGCAAATCGATTTCCTTGTTATGGAGGGCCGTTTTCATCATCCGGAGGGCCGAGAGGCGGATTTTGTCCTTCGCCTTGGCCGCCGCAATACTTTCCTTTTCAATCTTTTCCATGTAATTCATATGTTCACCCGTGGAATCGAATTATGTAGTAATTTAAGTCCGATGCCGGTCATGTCAATAAAATTTCCGGCCATCACCCCAGGTTATCTGCAAGCCGCCGTCCTCCGAGAACATGCATATGAAGGTGGAAGATAATTTGCCCCCCCTCCTCGTTGCAGTTGAATACAATCCGGAACCCCTTTTGATCGATGCCTTTAGTCCGGGCAACTTCTTGCGCCGCCCTAACCATGGCGTCAACAATGCCAGTCTTTTCTTCGGTGATATCCATAAAAGTCCGTATATGAGCCTTCGGAATCACAATAACATGAACAGGGGCCATGGGATGAATGTCATCAAAGGCCAGGACATGGTCGTCTTCATAGATCTTTGAACAGGGAATTTCCCCGCGCACAATTTTACAGAAGATGCAATCGCTCATACTCATACCTCCTTATGTCTCAAAAAAAAGTCATATGCAGGCGTAATTCAACAACCTCTTAAATATCGTATACTGTTTGCTCACTGATTCATTAATTATTGCGTTCCATTCGCGGCCTTAATGGCCTCCTCCAGGGACAATGCCCCTGTGTACAAAGACCGCCCAACGATGACGCCGATCACACCAAACGATTCGACTTTAAGCAGTTGTTCGATATCACGGAGTCCCGAAACTCCCCCGGAAGCGATAACCGGTATGCGGACGGCCTGAGCCAGGGCTTTTGTCGCGTCGATGTTCACACCTGTTTCCATACCGTCCCGCTTAATATCCGTGTATACAATAGCGGAAACACCGTAATCCTCAAAACGGCGGGCCAGATCGACGGCAGAAGTGGCTGTCTGTTCTGTCCATCCCTGAATGGCAACCTGACCGTCTGAGGCGTCAATGCCGAGAATAATCCGGCCAGGAAAAGTCCGGCAGGCTTCGCGGGCAAACGACTCATCGCGAATGGCTGCCGTGCCAAGAATGGCCCATTTGACCCCCAGGTTCATATAAGCTTCGACGGTCGCCATATCCCGAATACCGCCGCCCAATTCGACGGGAACATCCACCGCGCGAACGATGGCCCCCACGGCCATGCGGTTCTTAGGTGATCCCGCCAGAGAACCGTCGAGGTCCACAACATGGATACGCTTGGCCCCTTGGGTCTGCCACCTTGCGGCAACTTCCGCCGGATCGTTGCCATACACGGTAACTCTGCCGAAATCCCCCTGGGCCAGACGAACGCACTGCCCATCCTTTAAATCAATTGCCGGTATTATAATCACAACCCATCCTGACTGTAAAAAAGAACGGAATTTCCTATGGAAATTCCGGTATCAGCATTGTCGGTCTCAGGATAACAGAGTTTTTCAACAACTTGTCAGTCCGTCGTCCCCTGCAGACCGGGGAATTTCTTCAGCGTATCCTCCATCCCCTGGCTGGCTAGTTCCCTTGCCGTTATCCAACGTCCCCGATCCTTCACAAAATAAGAGGCACTGTACATATTCTCCATGAGCGAAGTCTGTGTCTTATCAAACATGCCCTTCCAGACCATGGAACCGTCACTGCATCGGTAAAGCTGGATTTCAAAATACACGGAAGCCGGTTTCTCCACGGAATATTCATATCCACGCCGTTCACGAAAGCGATATACGTAGCCGATGGCTACGCCGTCGGCGTCAAGATCGGCCCCCACTTTTCGAATGGCTTCGGAAAGAGAAATCTTATAAGACGCTGACGCCTCCTGTTCGAATATCCCCCCTGTCCGGTCGGGAGAAACGAGATCCATCTTATGTTGTGCGGCCAGACGTTCCCAAAAGAGATCCTGAATGATTCGCTCCGGGGAATCCGGGCTGTTCTGCGTTTTAATAGCCGACGCCTGCACCGTCATTACGGTGGCGTTTTTCGCCGCCTCATCGGGATTAAGGTTCTGAAAGGGAAGGACAGCGATGCGCTTGAATGTATTATCTTTCTGCTGAATAAGAGATGTCGAAACGCCGCTGGCGTTATGACAACCGGCGATCAGAGCCAAGACAGCTATAAACGAGGAGAGGCGAACCAACCGCCCGGTAGAACGAAAAAAAGCGAACAAGACGAACGCCACCTCCTTAAGTGCGTGATTAGAGACTCCCTTTCGTCGACATGAGACCATCGATGCGTTCATGACGGGTAGAAGCCTTTCTCAAGGCCCGTGCCGATGCTTTGAAAACAGCCTCGGCGATATGATGCCCGTTCTTACCATAGATGAGGTTGATATGCAAGGTGATTCCGCTATGATCCGAAAAAGACTTGAAAAATTCCCGAAGCAGGGTGGGATCGAAATCACCGATCCTCAATGACCCGAATTCGACATGGTAAACCAGATAAGGCCGTCCGGACAAGTCCATGACGACACTGCACAAACTCTCATCCATAGGAACCGTTTCGGCGCCGTAGCGGTCGATGCCTTCCTTGGCTCCCAAGGCGTCTTTGACGGCCTGACCCAGACAGATCCCAAGATCCTCGACAAGATGATGGTCGTCGATGTCCGTATCACCTCGTCCTTTGACGGCGAGATCAAACAAACCATGACGGGCAAAGAGATTCAGCATGTGATCCAGGAAAGGAATCGTTGTATCCGTCTGCGACTTTCCCGACCCATCCAAGTCTATTTCAACGGAAATATCCGTCTCATTCGTTTTACGGCTGATCTTCCCGGATCTCATTATGCCCCCCTTCGATTATGTGCAGGCTGTTCAAAAGCTTGTCCCGGACCTGATCCGGGATGTCAAGATGCAAGGCGCGCAAAAGCTGAGGCTACCACCCCCTGAACATCGGGGACATGTTCCGGAAGCCCGAAGGGATCGGAACGTGTCCTCGGAAAGGCCAGTACAGAAGCTTGCGGCGCAACGCAGCAGACGCCGTCCCCGCGAAAGCGCGGGATGGATGTTTTTCAACAGCCTGCACTATATGACCTTGTTCAAAGCGTACTCAATAAAACCTTCCGCTCCGGCTTCCCGCAGCAAAGGAATCAGATCGCGAACGACATTGCTGTCCACCACAGTTTCAACGGCAAACCACTCCTGCTGATAGAGAGAAGAAATCGTCGGCGCCTTCAGGGAAGGCAGCAAAAGGATTACGCGCCCCAAATTGTCCTTCGAGACATTTAGCTTCAGGCCCACTTTACCCATCGCCTGAAGGGATCCGTTCAAAAGCATGCGGATTTGCTCAATTTTCTGCCGCTTCCAGGGATCATTCCAGGCATTGGCATTGGCGATGAGTTGCGTGTTGGTCTCCATTAACTCATGGATGATATTCAGTTTGTTGGCCCGAATCGTCGACCCCGTTTCCGTAACCTCCACGATGGCATCCACAAGTCCTTCGACGACCTTGGCCTCCGTCGCCCCCCAGGAAAATTCGATGTGGACAGGGATATTACGCTCCGCAAAGTACCGCTTCGTGAAATTGACCAGTTCCGTCGATACGCGCTTACCGGCAAGGTCCTCAAGGCACTTGATATCCGAATCCTGACGCACGACAAGGACCCACCTGGCTTTTCGCTTGGATACCTTGGAATAGATCAGATCCTGGACAACAACCACATCCGATTCATTTTCCATAATCCAATCCCGGCCCGTCAATCCTAAATCGAGGGTACCGTCTTCTACATATCGGGACATCTCCTGAGCACGGACAAGCATGCCGGCGATCTCATCGTCATCAATATCTGGGAAATAGCTGCGGCTGTCATATACAATCCGCCAACCAGCAAGCTTGAACAGGTCCACAGTGCTCTGTTCCAGGCTACCTTTCGGGATGCCAAGCCTCAAGACATTGCCGTTCATTTGTATACATCCTTGGGATTGAAAAGGGGCTCACCCATCGTGACCAGCGTTCCGTTCGACAATCTGCGGTAAAAACATGAACGATGGCCAGTGTGACAGGCTGCGCCTCCGATTTGCTCCACTTTGAGAAGGATTGTGTCGTCATCGCAATCGATGAATATATCATGCACGATCTGGACGTGACCCGACGTCTCGCCCTTGAGCCACAGGGCTTTCCGGGAACGGCTCCAGAAAGTGGCCTTCCCCGTTTTCAATGTCATCTCCCAGGATTCCCGGTTCATATATGCCAACATCAAGACGTCGCCCGTTGCGTGATCCTGAACGATCACAGGGATGAGACCTCCCGTCTTGTCAAAATCCGGATTGATCGCATTCATTGCTGCTTTCCCCTTCTTGCCGATTCGAGATAGTTGGCGGCGATGGTAATGGAATATATTATTTTTATCAAGTATTATTTTCCTTGCTGTCGAGAGTAAATAGACTTGTCCGGTTTTGTAGCAAATGACTTGTCCGCTTTTACTGTTCTTGAATGGAGGGTCATTTAAGAGCAGGAGGTGAGCGGCGGATGTTCGCTTTCCTCGTTCGTGGTTCTTGTCGTGGAG
>CAZYDG010000085.1:0-163173 GCA_964645835.1 uncultured Syntrophaceae bacterium | reverse complement strand
GTGGCTTCGGTGTATTCTTTTTTCGATTGCGGACTCATATTCAACCTCCATAGAAATGGCGGTATTCGGTAATATCGAATTATGAGTCAACGATCCTTTTTATTCACCTCCTTCGGTAACATTTAATTTGAGGCAATTCGTATTCTTCTTTACAATGTCATAAAAAAAATTTAGTAAATACTTTCGCGGAGGTTTGGCTATATATTTGATTTCAGTACCCGGATGCAGGATCTTGGAAAAAATATTTCAGAAGCGATCATTCGGTCATCTATCGAGCGATGCGTGATGCAGATGGATCGCCCGTTGTCATTAAGCTCTTGAATCATGATTATCCTACCCAGGCAAAGGAGACAAAGTCATGAAAAACCGAGGATTGAAAGTCATCAGAATCATCGGTATGGGGTTATTCTTTTTTTTCACTTTCTTTGCACCTTTGAAAGCGGAGGACACTATAATCATCGGAGTCCTGGGTAGCTTCGATGACCACAACGGAAAGGGAATAAGGTGCGCGGCGGAAATGGCCGGGGATGCCATCAATAGAGAAGGCGGCATATTGGGCAAAAAGGTGGTCCTCAAATATCGGGATGACCGTTACAAGACCGTTATGGGAATATATGGTTATCAGAGCCTGGTGAAGGAAGATAAGGCGGTTGCCGTTGTGGGCACGGGCTCCAGCGATGTGGCATTGATGGTTATGGAGCCAATGGCCGACCTCAAGATTCCGTTTCTGCCGACCGGCGCAGCCAGTCCTATCTTAGCGGATAAGGTCGCAAAAGAATACGACAAATACAAATACATGTTCAGAGTTATGCATAATTCATATGAGTTGGCTGATTTCACCACTGAATATATAATCAAGGAGCTTGTAGAAAATCGCCGGATTCAAAGCATCGGCCTATTGATTGAATATGCAGTCTGGACCAGGCCCATTGCTGAAAAATGGGAAAAGGCATTGAAGGCAAAGGGAGTAAAAATCCCCGTATTTGAATATTTCTACAGGACAACAAAAGATTTTAAACCTTACTATCAAGAGATGATAACGAATAAGGCGGGGGCAGTCCTTGTGGCATCATCGCATGTTGATCCTGTAGGATATATATCCGATTGGGCTGAAACTAGGGGGCCCATGCTCACCGGTATATTGGCCAGGTATGCGGAGACATGGAACTTGACGCACGGCAAATCATTAAGCGCAACTACGATCATATTTTCCGGCGTAACGGGGATCGTCGATCGGGAGAAATCATTCGTCAAAAATTATCGCGAGAGATACAACACCTACCCGGAATATACATCCGCTTACACTTACGATGCCCTGTACATTTTAAAAGCTGCAATTGAAAAAGCGGGGACGACGGAACCGGAGGCGCTTGTGAAAGCGCTCGAAATGACAGATGTGAACGGCGTTTCGGGTAGATGGGTGTTTGAAAAAGATCACCATGCGAAATTCGGCACGGGTTACCGTCAGTTCATGATGATGCAGTGGCAAGAAGGTGGAAAAATGTGTGTCACCTATCCAGAAGAATTAAAGACCTGCGATAAGATTATTTCGCCGCCTTGGACAAAATAGACCGATAGGTTAAGGTGATGAAATATTTGAGAACACTTACAAATGCTTCAAATTCGACCCTGACAAAGGCAAGAAATGAAATTTAGTGCAAAACTCTCTATAACTCTTCTGGCTATGGGGATTATCCCTTTTATGGTCACAGGTATTATCGCTCTCATAAATTCCGACCAGGCTTTATCCGACCAGGCCTTCAGTAAACTCGTGAGCATTAGGGAGATCAAGAAGAACCGGATCATGAATTTCTTTGCCGAGCGTGAAACGGACATGGCAACTCTTATGGTCACGGTGGATAATTTCAGACAGGCTGCTTTTGACAAGTTGAAAACTGCGCAAGAGAACAAAAAGGCGCAGATAGAAGAATATTTTCAGAATCGCCTTAACGACATAAGCGTCATCTCCAAAAATACCGCCATTATCGAGGCCCTGGACAGCTTTTCGGATGCCGTAAAAGATGATGGACACCTTAATGAGAGCATGTACAGATTTCTCGACAGGGAGAAATACGGCTCTTCATTCAGGCAGTTCAAGGAAAAATATGGATTTTATGACATCCTGCTGATTAATAAGGCCGGCCGTGTCGTCTATGCGTTGAATAAGGAATCTGATCTGAATCAAAACGTTCTAAGAGGTGAATTAAAAAACACAGGCCTTGTCAGATGTTTTAAAAAAGGATTGAAGGAAGCGGTTATTGAAGACTTTTCTTTATATGCTCCTTCCGGTAATCAGTATATTTCTTTCATTGCCGCCCCGATTCTGCAAAATCGGGAAACAACCGGCGTCGTTGTTCTCAAGCTCAACAAAGAACCCATCAATAAGATCATCCAGCGCCGAAAAGGTATGGGGAAAACGGGAGAAACTTATCTTGTAGGCAAATCGGAGGGGAAGACCGCTCAGAGAAACGACAGCGAGGTAAGTAAAGGAAAATTCGGCACATCTCTTTCTTACAGTTTCATCGACAAGGCCCTGTCAGGGAAATCGGGGACAACTGTAGAAACCCTCGGTTCAACAGATGCACGGCTCATTGCCTATGATCCGCTTAATATTCGTGGATTGGACTGGGCAATGGTTACCTCCGTAAGTCTTGAGGAAGTTATTGCCCCTAAACTTGAATCGGAACAAGAAGATTATTTCACCAAATACGTCAGGCAATACGGATACCACGATCTTTTTCTGATTCATCCCAACGGAGAAATATTTTATTCCGTGGCTCACAAGGCGGATTATCAGACGAATATCCTCAACGGCAGATATGCCGCCTCCGGCTTGGGAAACCTTGTCAGGAATGTAACAAAGGAGGGGAAATTCGGATTCGCCGACTTTCAGCCCTATGCCCCTTCGGAAGGAAAACCATCCGCTTTCATCGCCCAACCGGTTATACATGATGGCAAAATAGAAATGATCGTGGCTCTTCAGCTCTTTAATGACGCCGTTAACAAGGTGATGCAGGAACGGTCAGGACTGGGAAAGACAGAAGAGACCTATCTGGTTGGTTCAGATCATCTCATGAGGTCCGATTCCTTTTTAAATCCCAAAAAATTCTCGGTGAAAGCATCTTTTGAAAATCTCGACAAAGGGCGTTTGAATACTTACGTTGTCAAGGAAGCCCTGTCAAACAAAACAGGCCACGGCATAACCCTGAACTACGACGGCGCTCCGGTTCTCTCGGCTTACACACCGCTTAGCATCTGGGGTACGAAGTGGGCTTTGATCTCCGAGATACACAAGGCGGAGGCCCTGTCACCGGTGAGTCAACTTGAGCATCTGATGACGGCGATAGCCGTCCTTTTTGGTCTTGCCATCATCCTTTTTTCCCCCTTCGTTTCAGGATACCTGACAAGGCCCCTTGGCAAAATTGTCCAGGCTGCGAACCGCATTGCCGGAGGAGATTTCAGCACTGAAGACGTTTCCCTTGCTGTTCCGGGAAAGGATGAGATCGGGGTACTCTCGAAAAGCGTGAATTCAATGAGGCTTTCGATAAAAACCCTCACCGACGATCTCAAAAACAAAATCCATGAACTGCAGGACTACCGCGATCACCTTGAAGAATTGGTGAACAAACGGACGGGTGAACTCCTGGAAGCCAAGGAGCGCGCCGAAGTTGCCAATCGAGCGAAAAGCTCGTTCCTCGCCAATATGAGCCATGAATTAAGGACGCCTCTGAATGGAATACTGGGCTATACACAAATTCTCAAACGGAGCACGGAGCATAACAGTTTGCAGGAAGACGGGCTGAACGTAATAGAAAAGAGCGGTAATTATCTGCTCATGCTGATAAACGATGTGCTGGACATATCAAGAATCGAAGCCGGGCGGATGGAGCTGCATCCAACCGATATCAACCTGCCTGTTTTTTTAAAGAGCATTGTCGGAATTATCGATATGCGTGCCAAGGAAAGGGGGATTAATTTTATTTATGATGCAAACGCAGCTCTTCCTTCATCGGTAAAGGCCGATGAAACCAGGCTGAGACAGGTTCTGCTCAATCTTCTGGGCAATGCGGTGAAATTTACCGAACATGGAAGCGTATCCTTTACTGCGGCGGTTGTTGACAGGCAGATGGGGGATGAGGGGCGGGAAACGTTTACTATCCGTTTTGACGTAACCGATACGGGTGAAGGCATAGCTCCGGACCAGATCAATAATCTTTTTACCCCTTTTGTTCAGTTGGGCGCAGATAAGTTCAAGACAGGGACAGGGTTGGGATTGGCCATAAGCCAGGCCCTTGTCGGGGCTATGGGCGGCGTCATTCATGTTGAGAGCGTTTTGGGCAAGGGAAGCTCCTTCTTCTTCGAGGTTGCCCTGCCTGAGGCATACGCCGAAATTAAAGAGGAATCATCCTGGGAAGAGGGCATTGTCGCCTATAAAGGAGATCGCCGCACCGTGTTGGTTGTGGATGATAATGATTACAACAGGATGGTGTTGATCGATATGCTAAAGCCCCTTGATTTTCAAATTTTGGAAGCGCAAGACGGCAGAGACTCAGTAGAAAAGGCAAAAACTTTTCGACCTGACGTGATACTCATGGACCTCAGGATGCCGGTAATGAATGGATATGAAGCCGTCAGGGAGATTCGGAAATTTTCCGAGTTAGACAATATTGTCATCATTGCTATATCGGCAAGCGTTTTTGACATAGACCGGAAGGCAAGCATGGTGGCGGGATGTAATGCTTTTGTGCATAAACCGGTCAGAATGAAAGAATTGTTGACTATCTTGGGCAAGACACTGCATATAGAATGGATAAATCGAGAGAGTAAGCAGGATATTGCATGTGAATCGCAGGAAGATCCTTTGGTCATCCCTTCTCCGGAAGAGATGAATGCTTTACGCGAATTAGCCGTCATGGGCAATGTGCGGAAAATCAAACTATGGGCTACCGAGTTGGGTGAGAAGGACGAACGATACCGTCCTTTCGCCAATCAACTGAATAGTTTGGCCTCAGCCTTTAAAACCAAAGCTATTCTGGAACTGGTAGAAAATCTTATAGAAGAAGGATAATAAGTGCATTTATGAAGACTCAAGGCAATAGCGGGCTGACGGAACCAACCATCCTGATCATCGATGATGAACCCAATAACCTGGCCGTGATGTCGGGTTTTCTTGAGGACAGTAGTTTCACGATTCTTGTGGCCGAAGATTTTGAAATGGGCCTGGAAAGGGCGCATAATGCAAGACCGGATCTCATCCTGCTCGATATCCTTATGCCGCAAATGGATGGGTATGAGGTATGCCGCCAACTGAAGGCCATGGAAAGCACCAAGGATATTCCCGTGATTTTTATGACGGCACTCGCGGAAACAGAACATAAGGTCAAGGGATTTGCCGTGGGTGCGGTGGACTATATAACCAAGCCTTTCCAACGAGAAGAGGTATTGGCTCGCGTAGGAGTACATCTTCATATCAGGGAGCTAACTACCCGGCTTCGGGAAGAGAAAGAGCTGCTGGAGCAGAGGGTTGAAGAGAGGACTGAGGAGTTGGCGCGGGCCAACAAGGAATTGCAGGAAGAAGTTGTAGAGCATAAGAAAACGGAAAAGGCGCTGCAGGAAAGCCAGAGACGACTTTCGAACATCATCGAGTTTTTGCCCGATGCCACGCTGGTTATAAATAATGAAGGGCAAGTAATCGCATGGAATAAGGCTATTGAAAATATGACAGGGGTCCAGTCTGAAGAAATTCTTAACAAAGGAAATTATGAATACGCCCTGCCGTTTTACGGTGAGAGGAGACCCCTTCTTATTGACCTGGTCTTAGAGCCGAATGATGAAGTACAGGAAAAGTACACTTCGACAAAGTGGCAAGAGAGCACCCTTGTCGGGGAAGAATTTATACCTGACTTCAGGGGAAACCCGGTCTACCATCTTGGAACGGCGTCTCCTCTATATGACACAAAAGGAGCTATTGCCGGGGCCATCGAAACGATTAAAGATGTTACGGATCAAAAGAAGATGGAGGCGGCGCTTGCCTCGGAACATGATCGTCTTGCCGCTATTCTGGACGGCATTCCAATCCCATCATTCATGACGGATCTGAATAACACGATTGTTCTCTGGAATAGAAATAGCGAGATAATTACAGGAAAAGCGAAGAGCGAGATGTTGGGGCAAAAACTGGACTTAAGTCTTTTTTTTAAGGACAAGGCACCGCCTCCTCTTGCCAAACTTATTCTGGAAATGACAGACAAAGAGCTTATGCGGAAATTTGGTTCCAGAGGGCTTTCCAAGAGCGATGTTTTCCCGGGAGCTTTCGAAAGTGTTGGCCGGATCATGCTCAACGGGGAAGAGCATATAATGTTAATTCAGGCGGCACGGATATATAATCATCGGAAAGAAGTCATAGGCGCTGTTCAAACTGCACAGGACATTACCGAACGAATCCGGGTTCAGAAGGAACAAGAGAAATTACGGTCCCAGCTCATTCATGCCCAAAAGATGGAGGCCATCGGAACATTGGCCGGAGGCATCGCCCATGACTTCAACAATATCCTTGCCGTCATAATCGGTTTTTCAGAAATGGCCGTCAGACACCTGCCCAACGTTGATATAACAAAAAGCGATCTCGACAAAGTTCTCCAGGCGAGCAACCGGGCCAAAGAACTCGTGGTGCACCTGCTCACATTGAGCAGGCGTGCTGAGGTCGCCTATTCGCCGATCGCCATCGAATCCGTCATCAAGGAAACGCTAAAGATGCTAAGAGCGGTAATTCCCACGACCATTGAGATCCGGATGAACCTGATGTCATCGGGACGAGTCATGTCCAATTACACGCAAATCCATCAGGTTTTGATGAACATCTGCATCAATGCGACTCATGCCATGGATGAAAAGGGGGGGGGCCTGGAGATCCGCCTCGACAAAGAAAATATTCTTGATAATGCCGCGGCCAGGGATTTGGATCTGACTGCAGGTCCCTATATGCGAATCTCAATAAGTGATACCGGCCAGGGAATGACACCGGAGGTCATGGAAAGGATCTTTGACCCCTATTTTACCACAAAGGAAATGGGGCAAGGCACGGGCCTGGGCCTTGCCGTCGTTAGCGGGATCGTAAAAAACCACAAGGGGGCGATTGTCTGTAAGAGCCGATTAGGAGTGGGGACGACATTCGATATCTATCTTCCCGAGTTGGAATCTGATGCGGCGACAGCGAAACCTTCCGCTGAAAAGCTCTTACCCGGAGGGACTGAGGATATCCTGATTGTCGATGATGATCCTCTTCTGGTAAGCATGTTAAAGACGATGCTGGAAGACCTCGGCTATAGGGTGACTGCAGAAACGAGCAGTATTGCGGCATTGGAAATTTTCAAGAAAGCTCCCGATCAATTTGATCTCGTTATCACCGACATGACGATGCCGGTGATGACCGGAGACAGGTTGGCGCAGCGGCTTATGGACCTCCGCAGAGACATCCCGATCATACTGTGCACGGGATACAGCGAACGCATCTCCAAAGACCTCGCCGGGCAACTCGGGATAAGAGAATTCGTCATGAAACCTGTAAATACTAGTGCTCTTGCGGAAATCATCCGGCAGGTGCTCGAAAGCGATAAATCAAACACAGAAAGAGCATAAAGACGATGGCAAAGATTCTTATCATTGACGACGATTATGGCTTCGCTGACTTGCTCTCCACGAGAATCAAGGAACTGATGCACGAGACGGTTTTGGCGTCAACCCTGGAAGAGGGACTGCGCCTGGCGATGGAAGGCGGCTACGATGTGATCTTCCTGGATGTGGGCATGCCCGATGGAAGCGGACTGGAGTGGCTGGTAAAATTCCAGGAGACCCCCTCATTACCTGAAGTAATTATCATGACGGGCTCCGGCGACCCAGACGGCGCTGAGATGGCCATCAAGAGCGGCGCCTGGGATTATATCGAAAAGCCGTCTTCCACAAACATGATGTCCCTCTCTCTGATCCGGGCGTTGCAATATCATCAGGTTAAGGCTACGTCAAAGCGTTCCGCTACTCTTATTCGGGAAGGGATTATCGGCAAGAGCGCCCCGATAATGACATGTCTTGATTCTGTTGCCGAAGCGGCAACTTCCGGCGCCAACGTTTTGATTACCGGTGAGACAGGAACAGGCAAGGAACTTATGGCATGGGCGATTCACCGGAACAGTCCACGTTCGGGAGGAAATTTCGTTGTGGTAGACTGCGCGGCTCTGACCGATACCCTGGTCGAGTCCATCCTGTTCGGACACGAAAAGGGGGCATACACAGGGGCTGACCGGCAATCGGAAGGTTTAATCCGCCAGGCCGACGGCGGAACCCTTTTTCTCGATGAAGTTGGCGAACTCCCTTTATCCATCCAAAAAGCCTTTCTACGCGTCCTTCAGGAACGCCGGTTTCGTCCCATAGGCAGCAAACAGGAAATAAACAGCAATTTCCGCCTTATCGCCGCGACCAATCGGGACCTCGAGCAGATGGTTCTCCAGGGGAACTTCCGCAATGATCTTCTCTTCCGCATTCGGTCGTTCATCGTCGAAACTCCCCCTTTGCGGGAACACATAGCGGATATCAATGATCTCGTCTTGCACTATACAGAGAAATTCTGTCGTCGCTACAATATGGAGATTAAGGATGTCTCTCCTGAATTGCTGGAAACCATGGCCGCATATGAATGGCCGGGTAATGTACGGGAACTGATAAATACACTGGAAAGGGCCATAACAACCGCCCATGACCAACCAGTTCTCTTCTCCAGGCATCTGCCGACCCACATTCGCGTCAAGATCGCCCGGAAAGCCCTGACCCGTGAGCCAGCCGCAGAGGAACTGCCCGTCCCCGAAGTTGCTGTGCCATTTAAGATACCAAAATTCCGTGACTTTCGCGAAACTGCTCTGAACAAGATTGAAAGCCACTATGTGCAGCAGCTAATGATATCAACGGCGGACAATACCCGGGAGGCCTGCATGATATCCGGTCTATCACGTTCCCGACTGTATGAACTGCTTAAAAAATACGGCATGGTCAGTAACGAATAGCAAACGCCAACCGAGCTGTTCTGTTTCCCCGATTGTCCGGAATTAACGGATTAAGAGTTGTCCGGAAATTCCGGATAATTGTTCAATTTACTATCCCTCATTTTCTCAACCAGTTGCGCCTTATCCGCTTGACTCGCTTAAGCTACTGTAATCTATCACCATATATTATAGCGCATCCATCCTGTCTCATTGGCACATTATTTGAAAGTTTTTTTATGCCTTAATAGGTTGCTGAAAAACTCGATTTTGGACAGACTCTTCAAAAGCTTGTCCCGTACTTGATACGGGATGTCCAGATGCAAGGCATGCAAAAGCTGAGGATGGAGGCGTACATAGAAGTACGTCGATGTAGCCTGCTCCGGCGAAAGCGGAGGAAGCTTGCGGCGCAACGCAGCAGATGGGCGTTTTTCAACAGTCTATTAATGCGAAATAAATGGGGGTTTCCCTCAGGATATATCAGCGTTTTAACAACTGCACAAAGCAAAGGCAAACCAATGAAACCCATATATGACCTTAGCCTGGTAAAGATAGAACCGGGAACAACAAAGACAACAACAGAAAAGAGCTGCGAAGAATGCCATATGATTGACTCATCAAAATATAAAACGCTTTCCGATATCGCCGACGTGAACCCAAATTCTCTTTTGTTTATGACAAATCAGGAACTGCTATTAGAGAATGTTTCCTTGAAAGAGAGAATATCTAAAATGGAAACCATGGAACTAAAATTCAAGCAGGCCGAGGATACCTTGAAGAAAAGCGAACAAGAGCTATTGAGCATCATTCACTGGTCCCCTATCCCCGCATTTGTAATTGGAAAGGACCACCAGGTTATCCATTGGAACAAGGCACTTGAAGAAATGAGCAGAATCAAGTCTGAGGAAATATTAGGCACCCGAAAGCAATGGCAAGCCTTCTATACTGAAGAAAGACCATGCCTAGTGGACTTGCTGGTGGATGAGGCCTTTGATGCTGTTTCTCAATGGTATTATGGCAAGTACATCCAGCCGCCGTTGCTTGAAGGTGTTTATGATGTCACAGATTATTTCCCTGCCCTGGGAAAGGACGGGAAATGGTTGCGTTTAACCGCCGCTCCGATCCGTGACTCAAAGGGAATGATCGTTGCCGCCCTCGAAACTATGGAAGACATTTCCGATCGCAAGCAGGCGGAGATGGCTTTACATGATAGCGAACTTAAATATAGGACCCTTGTCGAATTGACCCACGATATGATCTTTATGGTGGACATGAAGGGGCTGTTTACTTATATGAACCCGAATTTTGAGAAAGCCGTCGGCTATGAGTTTCCCTATCTCAAAGGGCATCCATTCACATATATTATTGCCCCGGAAAGAAGGGACGCCATAATCGGGAAATTTAAAGAAGGCGCCAGGGGCGCTCCTTCGATTCCCTATGAAACCGAAATACTTAATAAGGACGGGAGGAGGATTGCCGTCGAGTTTCTCGCGTCCAATTTTTTCGACCTCAAGGGAAATGTGATCGGCAGATTTGGCGTCGGCCGCGACATTACCAAAAGGAAGGAAATGGAAGCACGGTTGAGGGAAAGTGAAAAAAGATACCGTGAGCTCAGTATAATTGATGAACTTACTCAGCTTTATAATTCCAGGTATTTTTATCACCGACTGGAAATAGAGACATTCAGAATAAATCGGTATGGTGGGCAACTGGCCCTCATACTGCTCGATCTGGACGATTTCAAGACATTCAACGACACGTACGGTCATGTCGAAGGAGACCAGGTTTTGATACGACTCGGCCGGGTTATAAAAAAATTCCTGCGCATGACGGATTCCGCCTATCGTTATGGCGGAGAGGAATTTACGATCCTGATGCCCATGACGACGAACAAAAATGCCGCCATCATCGCAGAAACAATCAGGACAGAATTCAATAAAGAGATTTTCTCACCGGTGCCGGGGAAAGAAGTGCATATGACGATGAGCGTCGGGGTCGGTCAATACAAACCCCATGGTGACATGAAGGATTTCGTGAACCTGGTTGACAAATATATGTACAAGGCAAAGAAAAACGGAAAAGATAAGGTTTGCTCTGAATTATCCTGACCTGTATGTCATGAAGTTTGGAAATATATGGTCTCCGCTTCACTGAGCCGGGAAGTCATTCATCGCATCCCCAGTACTCCAAATGTTGAGTCAAAGGATAATTTTGCGTATCTCGTAAGCTCCTCTCGTTACATCCCATCCTAATAGTGGATGGATATAACAATAAAGCCGGACACTTAACACATTGTATTTGCCGGACGATGAAGGGATATCGTCAGGTATTTTGCGTAAAGGAGGAAATCATTATCAGTCGTGAATATCGGGATCTCTCTGCTGGCTGCGATTGAGCATATCAAGAAGTCGATCTGTGACCCCTGGATGCCGGATTTTCGGCAGGTGTTGTAGAATTCTGCTGCCCGCTCATGATCCTCCCTGGCCATTGGTATGTCCTCAAACGCTAAGAGCCTTTCTTTGAGCGCATCAAACTGACTCTGTATCGTAATACCCGATAATAGTTCTTGTCGAATGGGTCCAATTATTGCGACGCGAACTTCGCTAATAAGTTCTGTAAGTTCGTGAACTAGAGATTGGTCTTTCCTTGAAAGCGTGCCTGATCGTCTCAACGCCAGGGACCAGATGGACGTGTCAATAAGTATTTTCATTGCCGCGACCGGTTTTTTTTATAATCGTAATCTGGATCGTAATCTACACTCCCAAATAGCGACGTGATCTGAATCTGTTTTCTTCTTTGGATATATTCCGTTAGTGCCTCAGTAACAACTGCCTTTTTCGTTTTAACGCCTCCGATAGCTTGAGCCTCTGTGATGAGTTTGTCATCTATTGCTAAGTTTGTAGCCATAGGTCACCTCCACACATTAAACTACACAACAAGATGTGTAATGTCAAGGGGAAACAAAATAGATTTTTCGCTCATGCCATCTGTTGTTGGCAGCTGGAAATTTTTTTATGGCCACTGGTAAATTACCACCTCACCCAATCAGCTTGTTGTACTTGACCAGGATCGCCGTTTCCAGGTAATCGAAATCGATGGGCTTGGTAACATAATCGAAGGCCCCTAACTTAATGGACTCGCGGTAAATTTCGTGGTACGTGACAGCCGTGACCATGATGAAACCCACGTTCGGATCGATCTTCGAGATTTCTTTGAGAGTCTCGATACCGTCCCTATCCGGCATTTTGATATCAAGCAGTACAATATGAGGGCGGGTCTCTTTAACGAGGCAAACGGCTGACGTACTGTTATTAGCCACAAAAACGTCGTATCCACGGGAAGCGAGTTGGACCTCCATCAGCTTGAGGAGTAACGGTTCATCATCAACACAGAGTATCCGTACAGGTATTCTTGACATAAAACAGTTTCCTTTCTACATTTAAGACAGCCGGAAACACCAATTTGGGTGGTTAACTCGTTAAAAAGTTTCCACGTTGTTTAAATTATTCAAATTCTAAATCAAGACTCTATCTTCGTTGTCGGTTCCAAGCCGGATTTCCGTTATCGAAATTGATTGGCGCTTTTATTATTGAACAGGCTTGAATAATACGGGTTCTCCCCCGTCAAGATAATGTTTTTGAGCATGACTTCCAGGTTTGCAACGTCATTTTCATCAGCGTCGAATTTGATGCCGTAGCCATCCATGCCTGCCCTGGTAATAACTCCGCTAACGCATCCATAGCCGTTCTGAAACCTCATCAATATCTTATCCCCAACGTGCAAGTTGTTATGAAGAAGCATCACAAATGCACTCCCTACACCCCAATTCCATACTAAACCCTTGTGGGATGTCTTTTCGTTATTGATGGTATATTGAATTCCCATACAGCAATTGTATCTCTTGTGCTGTCTTCTGCATTTCCATGAGTCTGTCATATTGGTTTCTCCTCCAGATAATGCTCATTACTCCTCAAGGCTGCCTCAATCCGTTTGAGCGTTGCTTCCGATAGCTCCAGTTCAAGGATCCTTTTCTTCAAGGCGGCGTTCTCTTGAAGCAGTTCCTGATTTGTAATGAACAAGAGACGATGGTGTGGGCGAATAGCGAAGACATCGGACCGGATTTTATTTCTGGCTGTATCAGTCATGTGGCGCTCTCTGCAGCTCCTTTCCATTGTTGGTTATATCTGATTTAAGGTATTTCAATAATCATGCCATGGCACAGGGAAAGGCCGGCCCTTAACTTATGCAGAAATTACAACTGGTTAAGAAAAAGTGGGGGCGCAAATAAAGTAATTCGTGTTATCGATCAGGGCATTGTCCGAATTTTCCGGATTGGTATTATCCACAAATTCCGGACTATCATTGAAACTCAATGATGATAGCTTTGCATGCTGTTGAAAAACATCCATCTGCTGCGTTGCGCCGCAAGCTGCCCCGGCCTTCGCCGGGGCAGGTTACATCGACGTACTTCTATGTACGAATCATTCCTCAGCATTTGCGCGCCTTGCATCTGGAGATCCCGTATCAAGTACGGGACAAGCTTTTGAACAGCCTGCACAAAATCGAGTTTTTCAACAACCTGCTTGGTTTATCGATAAGAAGCGCGAAGTTTGTCCGGAGCAATAAACCGACCACATTTGCTTGAACAAGATTTCCAGGTCGGAGGTATAAGTCCGGATATCGCACAACGGAGAGGTCTCCATCGCACTGCGAAAAAATTGGCGGCTTTTTCGCAGTTCATCGCAATTTTCAGCAAGTTCTGCCGCTTTTTTTACATATCCATCTTCACTATAAGTTGCCCATTCGGCACGCCCCATGGATTTTAAAAAGCTTGCGCCCATGCGGCTCACAAAGTTACCGCCGGCCAGGCTTACCAGCGGCACGCCCATCCACAACGCCTGCAAGCTTGTGGTCCCACCATTGTAAGGCCAAGTATCAAGCGCAATATCAATATCGCCATACTCCTGCATCATATCCGCCAGGCCGGTGGGACCGCGCATAATGAGACGCTCGCGGGCGATCCCGCTTTGGGCAAACAAATCTTCAAAGCGGGCCATTACCGCCGAATCCTTAAGGGAAGGCGCTTTGAGCAACAACTGGGATTCCGGCACGGCCTTCAACACCCGGGCCCACAACGCGACAGTCCGCGGGGAAATTTTCATAACATTGTTAAATGATCCGAACACCGGGGGCAAACCGGCGACTCTCGGTTGAGGCAGGGGATAATTGTCTACCGACGCCCAGCAAAATACGCTGTTCGGCAATTGTGCAATACCTTCGCTATACAACTCTGCGTGTTCAGCAGGTGTGACCATTGGATCGCCGATGATGCAATCGATAGTGGATAACCCCGTTGAATGCGGGTAGCCGAGGAAAGTTACCTGGACAGGAGCGGCGCGCATAGCCAATATCCCCAATCGATGGCTGCTCGTGTGCCCGGCCAGATCAACAAGCACGTCAATGCCATCGTCAATCATCATGCTGCGCAAGGCGTTATCATCCATTTTGGCCGCTTCCCGCCAGCAATCGGAGCAGTCTTTGGCTTTTTGGGTATATAAATCATGCATGGCGCCCGTATGGTAAACGAAGATTTCAAAACGCTCGTGGTCATGATGTTGCAAAACCGGCAGCATGAAAATATTCACGGGATGCTGGCGGTGAAGATCGCCTGTCAGATAACCTACGCGAAGGCGACGATTGGCGACACGTGTATTTGTAAAATCTTTCTTAACCGTGTAGACGGCTTCTATCGGTTTACAGATGCGGCGATGCAGGGATGCTATTTCTGAGGGAGAAATGTCGTCCAAATACAGTGAAACCATCGCGTAACCTGATCCCAGCCTGGAGAGGGGATCGCCGCCATTTTCGTATTCGGCCTGCACCGCCGCCATATGTCCTTTGGCATCTCCCATGCGGCCCGGCAGGGCGGCAAGCATGAAAGCTGCGTCTTTATTGCCCGGGTCCAATTCCAAAATACGGCGGCAGCTGTATTCCGCATCGGACAAATCATAAGTCTCCCACTGGATTTTGGATAATCGTAACCAACCCTCAAGGCTGTCCGGACGTAGCTGCAGGGCTTTGCGCAGGATTTCTATGGCTTCATGACAATAATTCTGCTCAAACACCCGTATCGCAAGAGTCAACAGGAAATCAGGGTTCTTAGAGGCAGATGCTCTTTGAAACGCTTTCTCCGCGGCAGCGATGTTACCCACTCGCAATAAAGCTTCACCCAGATACATCATGGACCCGCAACGCAGCGGTTGGACATTGAGCAGACCGGAAAACGCCGCCACTGCACCCAGTGTATCACCGGCATTCAGACGCCATACACCAAGCCAATGCAAGGATTCACCGGGAATGATTTCCCTGAACTGTGTTTCAAGAAGAGCCCGTTTTTGTTTTTCAGAATTTGTCAGCATGTCATACAGGCGCAGAAGATAGAGCCAGGTCAGCCAATCATCCGGGCATTCCGCAACAAACATTTCAAACCTGTCTGCCAGGGCTTCAGCCTCCGGCAGCGTGGCGAAGCCCAGCATCGCATCACCTGCCTTAATATCCTGCCAATTACCTATCCTCAATTCCCGCAGCGATTCGAGCAAATTATTATCGCAACGAAATGCCTGACGAGCCGCGTAACCAGCTTGCCAAGGCATGCCCCGGCGCTCATACTCTTTTGCCAAAGCAAGCCATGCACCGGATTGCGTGGGAGACTTCCGCAGTACCTTCCATTGCAGAGCAGTTTCAATCCTGCTATCATCTTTTGACAAAGGTGAAAAAGCTGATGGATTAACTCCTGTATTCTTTTCCATAACGCTATCTTTCCCCCATGGATTCAGAGATGGTCTTGGTGATCGGCTTCGTCAGATAATTCCAGACAGTATGACTTGCTGTCCTGATTTCCACATTCGCTGTCATGCCGGGCTGTATTTTGATTTTTTCCGCAGCGTTACCGACATAATTCTTCCCGATTACTTTCACCTGAACTTTGAAATAAGGCTTCTCATTTACGTTGCGCACTTCTTCCTCTTTATTCAGTGTATCCGAGCTGATATACGTAACCACGCCGGACAGCGATCCGTAAATCGAGTAATCATAAGCGTCCATCTTGACACACGCAGGCAAACCCGGTCGAATAAATGCTATATCCGATGTCTGCACCTTGGCTTCTATTATGAGATCGTCATCGGCAGGGACAATCTGCATTATTTCTTCACCCTGTTTCGCCACTCCACCCCGCGTGGTGATTCGCACATTTCGCACAACCCCATCCATGGGCGCTTTAATTACAGTATTGACAAACTGTTCTTTTCGCTGGGCCAGCACCTGTTTATTGGTTTCCAGATCCTCCTGATTTTTTGCCAGCTCGGTCTGGCAGTCCTGAAAATATTTGTTCCTGATGGTAGTGATCTTTGAATCGATATCAACAACCTGTCTTTGAAGTCTTAAAATATCAGCCTTGCTGACATCACCCGACTTCAATAAAGGTAATTTCATGTCCAGCTCATTCTGCGCAAGACTGCGCGATTCCCTCAATGAGGCTATATCGCTTTTTATTGCGTGCTGGCGCTTTGAGAAGAGCGATCTGTGATTGGCAATAATCTCGGGATATTGCATGAGTTCATCGGGGAATTTTGGTTCCCCCCCCAATATCTCAGCTCGCAGGCGGGCGATTGCGGCCTTCAGCGCCGCAGCTTTAGCCATACTCACAAGGTAGGAAGCCTCAGGCTTAACCTGTTCAAATATAATGAGAGTCTGCCCTGTTTTTACGTGATCGCCCTCCTTGACGAAGATGTCCTTTATTGTCCCACCGTCCGCCGACTGGATGACCTGATTGTGCGAACTGGCTATAACTTGACCCGGCGCACGAACGATCACGTCAATTTCAGCCCAGGCCGACCAGGCCAGCGAGCCGATCATTACGAGAGCGGATGATATGAAGATTATTCTGCTATAGCTTTTTCTTGACCACATCGTTCAATTACCTCCTGCAACAGCTCTAATAGGAACTTCCTGAACATTACCCGACAGCCTGGCCAGGACGAGATCGCGCGGTCCCTCCATGACAAGCTTTCCCTTATGCATGACTAAAAGCCTTTTGATGGCTGGCAAAACGGAACTCTTATGAGTGGCGACAATAAGTGTCACGCCCTCATCAGAGAGCTGATTCAGGATGGCAACGATATTGGCCTCGGATGTTGAATCCATTGAGGCTGTCGGCTCATCCAGTAGAACGATCTTCGGTTTTGCCAGAATCATCCTGGTCAGGCCAATGGCCTGGCGCTGCCCACCCGAGACTCCCGCACCCCCCTCTGTGATCGGCAGGTTAAGCCCCCTGGGGTGATTCCCGATCAGATCGAAGAGCCCGGTTCTTTTGGCCGCATCAAGCACGGCTTCATCGCCGGGATCCGGTAAACCCAGCAATAAATTTTGGCGCAGTGTACCGCTGATCAAACCGCCAAATTGCGGCAGATAATATAAATGCTCTCTCATAAATCTGGGGGCTATTGTCGTCATATCCAACCCGTCCAGATAGATTCTTCCCGAAGTTGGACGATAAAGTCCCGACAAGAGCTTCAGCAAGGTGCTTTTCCCCGATCCGATGGAGCCTACAAGGCCGACCGTCTCCCCCGGCCTTATTTCAAGCCTGGGTACATCGAGGGACATAACCTCTTTGGTTCCGTAAAAGAAGCGGACGTCCTCAAGACGAATATATCCTTCGACAACACCCGGAATCATCATATCGGCGCGATCATCTATTTCGTTGGCACGCGCCAGCAGGTCATCCAGTTCTCCAATGGCAGCCCGTGCATGCCCCCATTTGATCATGAGCGCCGGCAGTTGCATTACCGGATTTAATACCCTGCTGCTGAGTATGCTGCACGCAATCAGGCTGCCCATGGTCATTTGATTCTTGGTGATCAGATACGCGCCGAAGCCGATCAACGCGACATAACCGAGCTGCGATACGGTATTGGTAATATAATTAGGCAAAGAGAAGTATTGTTTCAGCTTGTCTTCTACACCTGCAGCCTCTTTGGACAACTCATTCCATCGATACTGCATCTCCCACTCCGCATTGTTGGCCTTTATGACCTCGACGTTTTCGATGGACTCGACGAGTAATCCGATTTTTCTATTGATCTGGCCCTGATTAATTTTGGTATATCTTTTGACATCAAAGAAGAATATCACCCCCAAGACAAGAGAGATCACAAAGAAAATCGGTGGGACAATCGCTACCCAACCCCCGAGCAGATATATTACAAACATGAAAAAGACGGTGAATGGGATATCCGCAAACAAAAATAACGAAGAGGAACTCATGACCCCGCGAACCCATTCCAACCCCCTGAGCTGAGAGGCCAGGGTTCCGACGGCTTTGGGCCGCGCATCCATATAAATCGACATGACGCGTTCATAAAACCACTGGGATAGTTCCAGATCGATCATCGTTGACGTTCTGTCTACGATCACGCTACGCACAAGAGAAAGGACGAAGTTAAAGATTATGGCAAATACCACCCCCACTGAAAGCACAATCAATGTGCTGTATCCCTTTTGCGGCACAACCCGGTCATAAATCTGCAGACTGTAAATTGAAGTCACCAGGGCCAGCAGATTTACCAGGATCGTTGCCAGTGCCGTTTCGACAAAAACGGTCCGGTGCTTTTTAATGCATTGCAGGATAATTTTAAATGTCTTCCCAAACACGCCATAGTTGATTTTTCTGCGGGGAATCGAAACACACTCCTGTAAGCCGCCGATCCGCGTCATGCCGCCGGATGCCGGCTGGACAAGCCAGCCCCCATCCGCCAATTGCGCTATAACGACCACCCAGCCATGCTTCTGGTCCCTGGATACGAATGGACAGTCCTGAGGTTCCGGTTGAGATATCTTCTCCGGAGTTCCCTCCAGTCTGCCTGCCTGCCATGCCCTGTCGAAGATCGCAACGGCATCGTCGTCTTCCGATGTGCCAGCTTCTCGTAAAATATTATCGACACAGGCGCGAGGAATTGCCTGGCCGACAAGCATGGCCGCATGTTCAATTACAGGAATTAACGTTGTAGACATAAATTTTACCCCAATCTTTTAATGCAGCATCCCGGTGCCGCTATGATTATTATTTCCGATGCAAAACAGCCAAGCCGCGGCTTCGCACCCCGCAAAGTTACAAAACTCTATCATGGAGTCCCGAGGTTCAAGTTCCCGGTCAAGAGTGCAAGCCTGAGTGCAGCAATCTCAACCTGGGCCTCCACGTCTACTACATTGATTTCTGACTGAGTTGCTTCACGTACCGCATTCATGACATCGAGCCATGACTTGCGGCCGGTAATAAATTGCTTTTTATAAGATTCAAATACATCGATGGAGCTTGATTTTGCCAAAATAGAATCTTCAAGACGCCCCTTCGCCGCCGTCATTTCATCCCACGCATCGGATACTGCCTGTGTCAATTCCCGCAAAGAGGCCTTTCGCTGTTCCTGGACAGTTTTCTTACGGGCAACGGCTGACTGCATGCCGGAATATGCCGACAGGCCCGCACCCGGCTGGGCTTGAAGGACAATCAAGAACTGTTCATTAGAGTAATTGTTATAGGGATAACTTTGATCTCCATAATTATAATAACTCTTCTCGTAGCGCAGGGAAATACTGGGCCAAAATGCCGATTTTCTTTGCTTTATCTGCGATTCTGCAGCACTCTCTTCAAATGCGATCCTCGATAAAGTCGGGGATACGGATACTGCCTGTTTGATGGCCGCTGTCTTGTTATCCGGCAATTTGATCGAGCTAAAATCTATTGTCGCAACTTCCGTAACATCCTTCCCGGACAGTTGTGACAGTTGGGTAAGACTCTTAGCGAGGGCCTGAAGGAAAGTTGAAAGTTCATTGCTTGCCTGGGCAAGTCTTGCCCGAGAGAGCCGTCGATCGACTTCCGGGCTGACTTCGGCATCCACACGCCTTTTTATCGTATCGTCCAGCAGTTCGTGTTGTTTGACATTAGTCTGGCTAATGGTTCTTCGCCCCTGTTGACGCAACGCATCGACGTAAGCTTCAATAACCTTAAAAGCGACACTATATTTGTCTTCTAAAATCGCTTTATCGGCAGCATCATAAGTCGATTTTGCCGCATCTATTCCGGAGGATATTCTGCCGCCTGCCCAAAGTATCTGATCCACACGCCCTGTTAAGTAGTTATTCCCACCCTTGTTGCAACCTGTTTCAACGCTCGGGTTGGGAAAACGCTGCCATTTGGCCGTTTTTAAATCCTCTCCGGCTGCACTTCTTGCAGACTCTTTAGATAAAACAGATGGATAAGTAGTACACGCCTCTTTTATAATCTGGTCAAATGACCATGTTGCAGCTGATGGTTCGCCTATAAAAGAGAGAAAAAGTAGTACTGCAAATAAAACTGATATTGTCCTTCGAAGCATATAACCCCCTTGCCCGCACTTCTAATATCGTTACACAGATAAGTGCTTATCAAGAAGCATGCCACGAAAATGAGTTTGGACTCTTTCTTAATATAACTAATGATTATAGAATGTTATGTGACACTGAAGTAGTAGGAGGAGAACATGGCGGGATGGATGAAGAACCTTATATATGTGCCAGTCCATAATTTCCGGACTTATAACAATCCGCCAATTCCGGATTCTCAATAACGGTGGGGCATGGCGCAAGTTCTTGAGAAACTCGTTTTGGGCTGGCTGCAGGGTGGATGAAGCTGAGCGCATCCACCATCTTCCGGTGGAACCGCTTCGCTTGTTCCACCCTACAATGAAATAAGTTTATTCCGTCATTCCCACGAAAGCGGGAATCCAGAAAAAAACTGGATGCCGGATCAAGCCTGTCCTCGACTTGATCGGGGATCCAGCATGATAAACAGTTTTGTGTTTATGTTGCTGTGTATAAAATTGGATTGAGCAATCCCCGGCAGACACCGCAAGCAGGGATTGGTTGGGACGGTTCTCTTTACTTTCTTATGATGATTGTCAGTAAAGAGAACCGTCCCGTTTGTTACGCAAAAGCAACGCTGACGTGTTGGTCGATCAATATTTCGGCATGGCTTGCTGTAGCATCATAAACTGAATATGCATGTCCGCTATCAGTAACCGTTTTTACAGATGTATGGTTCCAGTCACCTGTCAGAGTAACCGAATTGCCTGCAACGCCGTCCACTACTACCTGATAGCGATCGACGCTCGCGCCAAGCTCAGTTGTGCCAAACGTGCCGTTATGGAACACGTTCATTTCAGACATGTCGAGAACATCGTTTATTGAGATGTTCAGGCTATTGCTTGACCCATTAAGGTTAATCCTTTCGATGGATTCAATCCGGGAAAAATCACCCGGATTAGATGCGCTCTGATTGGCAATCTTGCTGAGATCGAAGACAATACCGCTTCCATAGAGATTGATGGTATCGATACCATTGCCGCCGTCGATGCGGGCGTAATTACCATCGGTTACGCCGGATGAGAGCTTGGCCACATTGTCGGCGTTAATGACGATTGTGTCATTGCCCGCGCCGCCGTAGATAATGTCGGCCCCGCCGTTGCCGGTGATGGTATGAGCAACTGGACCGCCGGCAATTATGGTCTCGGAGGCCGTAGTACCAGTCAATGTCGGGGTGCCGCTTGTACCCAATATATCCACTGCCGTGGTGGTGGGCTTTGCCCCCCCGAAGATGACGTAGGCGGCGCCGTTATTGACATACCCAATCGTATCCGCATATGGCGCCCCCACGATGAGGTCAGCGAAGCCGTCACCGTTGACGTCGCCTGCCGCGGAGACTTCTTTGCCGGTTAAATCTCCTGACATAGCGCCGACGATGTTGTAGCCGCACTCCACCGTATTGCCGCCGGCATCAACGTATGTCGGACCGGAGGCGTTCAGGGTAACTGTTTCAGTACCGGTTTTGCCGTAGACCATGAAGGCTGTGGGCAGGACTGGATGAGCCTCGGAATCTCCCACAAGGAAGTCGGCCAACCCGTCGCCGTTGACGTCACCTACACCGGAAATACTGATTCCGCTTTGATTGGTTAAGCCGCTGCCGTTCACAATGGCGAAGCCGCACGCTATGGTAGCGCCATTGGCATCAATGTATGTTGGAGCAGAGCTCCCCCCGACACTGACTGCTTCCGAACTAGTTTTACCAAAGATAACATAGCTGCCGCCAGTGTAGGAGTTTGCATAAGGCGCCCCTACGACTAAGTCGGCCAGACCGTCGCCGTTGATGTCCCCCGCGCCGGAGACGTCGTATCCGAACCTTTGACCAGAAAGCACGTCGTTAATCACGAACCCGTTCGCGGCGCCGCTGCCGGCAAAGGTAACGGCGGAAGAGCCCAGATTCACGGTATTGTTGCCTGTCTGGCCAAATACGACATAGGCGCTGCCTGACTCGGTGCCGTTGGTAGCAGTCTTATGCGCCCCCACGATGATGTCGGCCAATCCGTCCCCGTTGACGTCACCCGCCCCGGAAAGGCTGTATCCGCTGTAATCGGATGTCGCACTGCCATTAATGATGAAGCCGCCGCTGCCGGCTGCGATGGCACTCAGGTTCACCGCACCCGTATCCTGTTTGCCAAAGATCACATAGCTGCTCCCGGCGCTAGAAACACCGTTCGGATCTGCCCCATACGCACCCACGAGGAGGTCGGCCAGACCGTCACCGTTGACGTCGCCCCCCGCAGACAGGCCATGTCCGGCCCAATCACTTTCCCCCACGCCGTTGATGACGAAGCCGCCGCTGCCGGCTGCGACAGTACTCAGGTTCAGCGTACCCGTATCCGTCTTGCCGAAAACCAGGAAACTGGTGCCGTTGTTAGGCTTTTGAGCATTCACTAAGATATCGGCCAGCCCGTCCCCGTTGACGTCGCCGGCCGCGGAGACGCTGTCAATTCCTAAATAATCCCCACTGGAAATGCCGTTCATGACAAAACCTTTATTAGGGTTGATTGCCGGGTTGGTGGACATTAGGGAGGTAAGATTCACCGGATTCGAATCCGTCTTGCCGAAAACCACATAGGTTTCGCCCGCGCTCGGGATGCTGTTCGGGGCTCTAAAAGGCACCGACACGATCAAGTCGTCCAGGCCGTCGCCGTTAATGTCGCCTCCATAGCTGACACGCGTTGCGCCACCATCACCGTGCGATGTCCCGTTAATGACGAAGCCGCGCGAGCCTAAAGCGGACACATAGACATTCTTCGTATCAATTGTATAATTCGGACCGGTCACAGTTTCTCCCACATTACCCGCTGCATCGACGTAGTCATGGACGGTGATTGCATTGGCCGCATCATAAGTGTTTTCCTTCGGTGTAAAGGTTGCGGTCCAGACCCTGGGATTGCCGGTTGCCGCCAGGTTTGTAAGCGTGCCACTATTCTGATCATAACTAATGTTGCCCATACCGAAGCTTGTCGGGGTGTCCGAGAAGGTAAAGGTAACGGTTGCGGTCTCTACCGCCGTGTCGTTATAAATGAGAGCGGTGTCGCTCATTTTTACAGAGAGGCTGTGCTGAACTGTGATATCCGTGTTGATGAGCAACTGGGCATGAGTGCCGTCCGTTGCATTATAAATGCGATAATGTTGAGCACCATAGGTTGCATCACTTCCCGAATACGTCCAGCCGGCCAAGTTTGGATCCTTTGCCAATTGCACGATGTCGCCGGCATTGCCGTCTATGACAAGTTGATGCTTGTCAACTTGTGTGCCTAGGCCTGTCCAGCCATTGCCCGCGTTGAACACGTTCATTTCCGACATGCCAATCACGTCGGACGGCGCTACTCTCAGAGTATTGTTGCCCGAACCGCTTATGTCGATCTTTTCGATGGAAGATATCCGTGAACCGCCGTCGGGATTTGCTGCGCCCTGATCGGCGATAGCGGTGAGGTCGAACATGACCCCGCTGCCGTCGAGCTTGATGGTGTCAATGCCGCTGCCGCCGTCGATGCGGGCATAATTGTTGCCGGTTACGCCGGCAGAGAGTTTCGCGACATTATCAGCATTAATAATGAATGTGTCGTTCCCGCTGGCGCCGTACATGACATCGGACCCGCCGTTGCCGGTGATGGTATCGTTGCCGGCGCCGGTGACAATGGTTTCGGAGTATTTGCTGCCGGTGTAGGTGTCATCGCCGCTTGTACCCAAGTAATCAACCGCTGTAGCCTGTTGCATTCCTCCGAAAATAACATAGCTGGCGCCGGCATTGCTGAGACCCTTCGGGTCTGCCTGATACGCTCCCACGATGAGGTCGGCCAGGCCGTCGCCGTTGACGTCGCCCGCCGCGGACACGCTATATCCGCTGTAGTCGGATGCCCCGCTGCCGTTAATGACATATCCGGCAATTCTTGTCGTGCCGCCGGCATCAACGTATGTTGGACCGGAGGCGTTCAGGGTGACCTGTTCCGTGCCTGTTTTGCCATAGACCACGTAGCTGGCGCCGGAATCAGCGATGCCGTTCGGGTCTGCCTTATACGCCCCCACGATGAGGTCGGCCAGACCATCGCCGTTGACATCACCCGCCGAGGAAACGTTATACCCGGACATATCAGCTGCCCCTGTTCCATTGTTGATCAGGAACCCGCCCGTGCCGGCTGCAACGACGCCCAGGTGAACTTCACTCGTATCCGTCTTGCCGAAGACCACATAGCTTTTCCCATAGGAACTAGTTGGTGCATTGGACCCGACAATGAGGTCGGCCAGGCCGTCTCCGTTGACGTCGCCCGCGCCTGATACACTCCACCCGTCATATCTATCCCCTGAAGGACCTTCTATGCTGAAGCCGCCAATCTCATAACTGGCAATGTTAATCATATCAATATTGCTTGTATCCGTTGTACCGAAAACTACGTAACTGTTCCCGTTAGTGTTCCAGTAAGGATTACTCACAATTAAATCTCCCAGGCCGTCGCCGTTGACATCGCCCGCCGTGGAGACTGCAATACTATTTCCCAGGTCTGATATGACAACGCCGCCCGTCTTTGTTGCTCCGCCGGCATCAACGTATGTCATACCGACCAGGTCCAGATTAACAGTTTCAGAACTCGTCTTCCCGTATACCAGAAAAGCTCGATTTGAGCCGTTGCCATCCGAACCGACGATGAGGTCGGCCAGTCCGTCGCCATTGAAGTCACCCGCACCCGAGACACTGTACCCGACGTTCGAGTTAATACCAATATGGACCTTGGCTAAAGCGAAGCCGTCCGATACGGTAGCGCCATGAGAATCAACGTAGGAAGGAGCGGAGGTGGTGCTCAGAGTCACTGATTCCATACCAGCCTTGCCGAAGACCACGTAGCTGCCGCCGTCTAGTATGCCGCCTGTCCCCGTACCCTTTGCCCCCACGATGAGGTCGGCATAACCATCGCCGTTGACGTCGCCCGCCGATGAGACACTGCATCCGGTCATGCTGCCTGACGGTAATCCGCCAATGACGAAGCCGCCGGTGCCGGCTGTGACGGCGCTCAGGTCCACCTCACCCGTATCCGCCTTGCCGAAAACTACGTAGCTGTTTCCGCTCTTACCTGCTGCACTTATCGCCGGCGCCCCCACGATGAGATCTCCCAGGCCGTCGCCGTTTACATCGCCCGCCGATGAGACGCTGTATCCGCTCTTATCACTTACCCCTGCACCGTTAATGACGAAGCCGCCGGTGCCGGCCGCAATGGAGGACAACGTCAAATTCGACGGATGCATGGTTCGCACTGTCATGGTAAGGGTATTGTCGGCATCAGCGCCATCGGCGTTGGCATTGCCGGCTGCATCTGTAAATGCATTGCTCCCGACGCTGATGACACTATTTGTGGTGCTGCCGTCAGCAGGCGTAAAGACGGCGGTGCGGCTGAGACCCGTGCCGCTGATCACGCCAAGCGTGCCTCCGGAAACTGTAACATCGGACTGGACGAAACTCGTCCCCGGATCTTCGCTAAATGTAAACGTAATGTTCGCCGCTTGATTGAGGGCCAAATTCATGTCATCAGTACTGATGGCCACCGTCGGGGGAGTTGTGTCGACCTTTACCGCATAATCTGCCGATGTGGCGGGATTTCCGGCAACGTCAGTGACCTTTGCCGCTATATGATATGTGTTATCAGCGAGAGTGGTCCCTCTGTAATCGAACGTCCAGTTGCCGGATCCATCCGCCAGCGCCGTGCCCTTGAGCACGCCGTCAACATTCACCTGTACCGTCGCGCCGGCATCAGCGGTTCCCGATATCACCAGCGTATTATCATTGGTTATATGATCGCCCACTGTGCCTGAATCGCCAGTTATGCCCGTAATTAAGGGTGTACCAGGGAAGGTTGTGTCCAAGGTAAATGCATTTGATGATACACCACTTACATTGCCCGCCGCATCCATCTGTCGTACACTGTCGTTGTGCGCACCCTCTGTCAGATTGAAACTCGTGCCGCTGCCTGCCGTCCACGAGCCGCCGTCAACCTGATACTGCCAGGTCGCACCGGCCTCCAGATTGGCCACGTCCACCGGGGCGACATTGGTAATGCCATCGCCCGGCGTACCACTGTCCACGGCGAGGGCCATTGTCGGCGCAACCGGGGGGGGGGTTGTGTCCGAGGGAGGGGGTGGAACAGGGGGAGGAGTCGTCTCCAGCGTAAATGTATTGGATGATACACCACTTACATTGCCCACCGCATCCGTCTGTCGTGCACTGTAATTGTGGGCACCCTCTGTCAGATTGAAACTCGCGCCGCTGCCTGCCGTCCATGATCCGCCGTCCACCTGATACTGCCAGGTCGCTCCGGCCTCCATACCGGCCACGTTCACCGTGGCGACATTGGTAATGCCGTCGCCTGGAGTGCCGCTGTCCACGGCGAGGGCCATTGTCGGCGCAACCGGAGGGGTTGTGTCCAGAGTAAATGTATTGGATAATAAACCACTTACATTGCCCGCCTCATCTATCTGGCGCACTGCATAGTCGTGCGCACCCGATGTCAGATTGAAACTCGTGCCGCTGCCTGCCGTCCATGATCCGCCGTCAACCTGATACTGCCAGGTCGCTCCAGTCTCCAGACCGGTCACATTCACCGCGGCGACATTGGTAATGCCGTCGCCTGGGGTGCCGCTGTCCACGGTAAGGACCATTGTCGGCGCAACCGGGGGGGTTGCATCATAGGTAAATGTAAAGGATGATGAGGGAGAGCTTACATTCCCGGCAAGGTCTGTCTCGCGAACTTCATAACTGTGCTGGCCCGTTGTCAAATCGAAAGTTGTACCGCTGCCCTGCGTCCATGCGCCGCCGTCCACCTGATATTCCCAGGTCGCTCCAGTGTCCAGACCTTTCACGGTCACCGTTGAAACATTGGTAATGCCGTTATGACCGCCGCTGCTTTCCAAGGAAAGGGGGCCATGAAGGATGGTGGGGTCTTCATTAAATGAAGGAATATAGTAATATGTATAAGTTGAGATTTCACTTACATGACCTGCAGAATCTGTCTGGCGCACATAGTAATTGTGCTGGCCCGACGTCAGATCGAAAGTGTTGCCGCTGCCTTTTGTCCATGCGCCTTCATCTACCTGATATTCCCAGGTCGCTCCATTTTGCAGACCGTCCACGTTCACAGTTTTAACATTGGTAATGCCGTCGGTACTGCTCCTGCCGCTATCCGTGGCAAGGGCGGCCGTCGGCGTGCTTACGGTGGGGGTTGGGACAGGAGTTGATGACCCGCTGCTGCTCGAATCGCCGCCGCCATGATTGCCTCCAGCCGCCAGGCCGGCGCCAACACCCACTACGGCAAGTCCGGCAACCCAAGGCCATATGGAACTTGTTTCTTCAGGGGCAGATCCCCCAACGGCAGATCCTGTGCCGGCAGAACCCGTATCGGCGGAACCTGGGCCCGGCGCAGTCATCAGTACATCAGTTGCCGAACCGGCTGAAGCATCAGCCAAGTGAATATAATCGGCAACCGCACCGGAAGCATCCGCTAACTGAACATAGCCTGAATACAAGACGGGTGCTTCTGGCGCATGAACTGAATCCGCACTGAATACTTCAGCGGTGTTCCCGGTAAATACCGCCTGAGTGGAAGCAACTTCCTTTGCTGCCAACCCGGCCTGAATGTTTAAATTTTCAGGCACAGGCGCAATATCCAGATTAGTTTCGGTTGGTTGAATATCCGCACGTGGCAACTGCGAATTTTCATTAATCTTACTTTTTTTCCCGGCGTTTTTAAGCAAATCCCCCCGCGAATTCCCTGACTGATTTTTCATTTCTCCTCCTAAAATATTTATATGGTCCAATATTCTGCTCATCCAACCAGAAGCGCTGTTGGTGCGACCAAGTGCTTCTGATATCGTAATTCGAATCGGATATATCAAGAAGCATGCCAAAATCATGTGATCGAGGGCTCGTCTCTATTTCTTTATATATTACAATATGTTAAATGCTATAAAGAAACGACGGGAAGATAAAGTAGGTAAGATAAGCGAACCTTGAAACCATAATAATCCGGAATTTCCGGACTCACAATAATCCACCTTTTCCGGACTCACAACTGTAGGATGGATGAAGTGAAGCGCATCCACCATCTAACGGTGGAACCGCTTCGCTTGTTCCACCCTACAATGATTTACAAATTACGTCATTGCAAGCAACTAACCCTGAATAGATTCCGGTGTTATTTATGGAAGATACTTTCTGTCATTGCGAGACGAAGCACAGGCGTCGTGGCAATCTCCAAGACTGCCACGTCGGCCAATGGCCTCCTCGCAGTGACAAAAAGGCGAAGTTTCTTAGGAGGGAGCATTGCCGACCGAAGCAATCTCGCAGTTGATTGAAAAGAAAGATTACCGCGTTCCTTGCGAGAACTCGCAATGACAAAACTGGGTTACGACACATCCTCTCCTCCAAAGGGGGGACCGGAAGAATTCTTCCTCTGACAAAGGAGGACTGGGTGGATTTTCTGTACACGCTCTGCCAGGATCAGGGCCGACTGGAGATCCGTCTCGGGAAGAAGGCAGCAGAATTCTTCATCACCGAAACGCACGAACATATCAACCTTCCGTAACATAGCAGAAATTGTCTGGCTCATTGACTTGAGGATGAAATCTCTGCATTGATGGCCATAAGTATCATTGTCGGAAAAGCACCGGTAGGTTTCATGGGGATCAAATACCGGTGAAGCCTTTGCGAGATGAAATAATAATTGCCGAAAGTCATGACCGATTTCATGCTTCGCAGAAACTTGGGATTGTTAAGGTTAGGGAAGACTTCCGTGATCTTGGCGCCGATAATCTTCTCCTTATCGATAGTTGTGTGCATGGACATCCAGTTGTTCCAGTATCGGACGCATAGATCCGTGTCGAGAATGACAACGCCCATATAAAGTTTATCCATTATATCTTGATTAGATATCATTCGTATTGCCTCAAAAAAATTCAAACAGCCTCTTTCTCTAAAAACTTTCTGCAGTTATGGGAGCAACTCTTTTGAAAAATACCGCACTGGAAGCGTGCCGGGTCGCAGAGGAAGCCAATCGCTTCATCTTTGTCGTTTCAGCCGTATGCCCATCCTCATAATTTGTCTTGAACATCGACATTATTGCGGCCATTTCCTCGGCGCTGGCGGCATTTTGCTGGGTGACCTGGTTAATCTCCGCCATGGCGCGGTTGATTTGGTCAATACCTTGAGACTGTTCTTGAGAGGCGGCAGCAATCTCCGCCATCAGGTCAACAACCTTTGCTGAACTTGTCGTCACCTGTTGGAAGGCCCCATTGGTAATCATTACCAGGCTATCCCCGTCTTTGATCTTGCCGGCGATGTTGTCAATCAGCTGCGACGTATTCCGGGCCGCCTCGGTGGCCCGCATCGCCAGATTCCTGACCTCGTCCGCAACCACTGCAAATCCGGAACCGGCTTCACCGGCACGGGCCGCTTCTACGGCAGCATTCAGGGCCAGCAGATTGGTCTGAAAGGCAATCTCGTCGATACTCTTCACAATTTTTTGTGTCTGCTCACTCGACGAGGCGATCTGCTTCATCGATGCCGTAAGATCCGTCATGGAGGCATTTGCTTTCTGAATGGCTTGATTAACGGTATTCATAAGGTTATTGGCTTCGGAGGTGTTGCTTGCATTGCGCATGGTCATAGAGGCCATTTCGTCAAGAGACACCGAGGTCTCCTCGAGGGCCGCCGCCTGTTCGGATGCGGCATCGGATAAAACATGGGATAAAGCAAGGGACTGGCCTACCGCTTCAGATATTTTTATCCGCATTGTATCGACGGCTTGGGCCAACTCACCGATCTCGTCGCTCGACTCCACATGAAGTTCCTGTGTGAGATCTCCCGTTGAAATATCCGCGATGATGTCCATGGATTTGTGAAGAGGGGCGGTAATCAACCTGGCCATCATTAAACTCACAATCAACGAGAGCACCACTGCGACCGCCAAAATAGCTGCGAATATTGTCAGCACCTGGAAATATTTCTTTGTCGACTGGTCATAATCTTCTTTACTAAGCTTATCCTCGATGACCATCAAGGCCTGGAGGGTCTTATGCAACTCCTGATAGGCGTCATCGCCGGTGTCCAGAAACATGGTTGCGGCAAAAACGTCCATCTTGATGAGATCCGTCAATCCGGCGACGGGCTGCTTGAACTGAGCAAGCTGCCCCAAGGCCGCCTGATAGAGTTTCTTTTCCTCCGGCAGGAGCTTGGGTGACTGGAGAATATTCTGTACCGTGCCTATTACGCTGTCGATGGCGGGAACCTGCTTATTGCTAAGGTTATCAATCTTTTGCTGGTCATATTTGGAATGTGTCCAACTGACCACTCGATAGATATCGGCATAGATAATATCAACATCTTTAAGAATTTTAGCGCTTTTCTTGTACCCGTCGAAGCGCTCGTTGAAGATATTATCCAGGGAGCCTTTTTGCGTCGAGAATCCCCAGTATGCCGCCAGGGCCATGAACACCATAAACACAATGACTAAAGTGGGACCGATCATCATCTTGTGAAAAATCCTGAGGTTTGCGAGCAAATTATTCATTGTTCTTCTCCTCTCTATCATTCTTTAAATCAGACGGTCGTCATTACGAGGCATTTGCTCAAGCCGGCAGCCTTAAAATGCTCTTCAATCATTCCGGCAAGGGACGAGGCAAATCTATCCTCGTTGGCGCGAATAGATGGAGAACTGAACACAAGCTTGTTCCCCATGGATTTAAATGAATATTCCACTGCGCTGATGGCCAGCTTTACCACTGTCCCAAGGCCGATACCCATGCGCTCAAGGCTAAAACAATCCGACATGAGCATTCCATGGAGATAGTCGGGAAACTGAAATCTGCGGATGATTCTTTCTGTGAAGCGTAAGTGATTTTTCTCGATGAAATCCGCCGATAAATCAAAGCTGCCGTCATGATACTTGTTACGATATACCGTCATCATCATTAAGCCGATGCTTGATAAAAGACAGGCAAGCTCTACCTGCCGCATTCTATCATCACGAAGACCGAACTCCATGGACATGATTTTGCCCATTGCGGAAGCGCAGAAACTTTTTTCATAGATAGTTTCCGCTTCCAGGCTGCCTTTAGCCAGGCGGTGCATGGCAAACAGTAAAATCAATACCTTGGTGTGTTGCATACCAAGCCGGTTGACGACACCGAAAAAATTCGTGACCGGACTCATTTTCACGCTGCCATGATATGCGGAATTGGCGATTTTGAAGAGATATGCAAACATTTCCGGTCCCAGCTTGGGTTTCATGTCCTCAATTTCCTTCTTGCCCACCTCAACGTCGTCCAGGATGAAGAGGATCGACGGATTAAAACCAAGGACGGATTCCTGTACCATTGTATTTTCGATCTTCTCCAGATGGCCCATTGTCTCGCTATGCATAATTTCATCTCCTTTTGTCTCAATCATACATTCAAGAAGCTGGTTCTTTGGTTACTTACTTTAAGACCCGTATCAAAAAGCATGCCGAAAGAACGATATCGGTCATCACTTAAAAATATCGCAAAATTACAACATGTTATACAATTCAAGGGATAAAAAGGCAAAAATGAGGAGAACGAGGGGACCCAAAACAGGGGGCTGGTCCGCAATTTCCGGACTAGTAACAATCCGCTAATTACGGACTATCGAGAACTTTCAGGATTAATTCTTCAGGAGTTTTTGGAAGAGTTTCCGGGTCCCGTACCGGGCCAGCATCTTCGCATATTCGGCGCCGGCCAGCCAGGCACCGGCAAAAAAGACTACATAGGAGAAGGCATAAGTAGCGGGTCCGCCGATGACGACAATCATTGGCTCTTCAAGATAAACCGCAAGAAACCCGAAAGCGGCCACTGCCGGCCATCCTATGAGATAACTTATTCCGATGAGAATTAGCCCTGCAATCATCCGGGGCGTAGGTTTCCTTCGGAACCCTGCAAAATCGATCTCTTCCTTCAGGGCTCTTCGGACGTAGGATGTTTCCGCAAGGCGTTCGGCCAGTTTTCTCATCATGGGCACAGGCGCTGACGGCATCGGACGGTCTGGAGACATATTCCGTTACTCGTCATGAATCTATCGGCTTACACGGAGACGCTGGAAAACAAGGTCTTGCTCCTGCCATGTCCAGAACAGGACCCGCTGATAGACGAAGGGATGAAGGATTAATTTGGGAACGGTTTTAAGGTTCGACGGCACATTCTTGAAGATGAGCTGGGCCGTCAGCTTCGTATTGGCCTCCATGGCCGTACCGTGGGTTCCCGAATCGTACATGGACGTTTTCTGCTGCCCTCGCCAGAACAGCACCTGAGAGACCGGGTACTCCTTCCCCCCGGCATCAGTGAATATCGATTTCGCCCATCGGTAATTTTCGTCATAGATGGCCACATAACGGCTCACATCGGCCGCACCGCAAGTAATGTCCACATAGATGGAGAGATCCCGACCCGAGTACCTGGCGCTCATTACTTCGAACAGGACGGCATTGACCTCACCCGAACCCAGCGCCTTAGGGTTTCGCTTGATCGGCTGCATAACGGGCTCGGCTGGTTTCGTCACCGGCTGCTCGCCTTCAGGTTTTTTGTCTTTTGCGTCGTCGTGTTTCGAGAAAAGCGCCGTCATCCAGGACGGTTTTGAACTGTCCGGCTCTTTCGTCACGGGCTTTTGCGCAGCCGTGTCCTGATCGCCGCGATCGCGAGGCGCCTCCTCCTTAGATTCGTCCAAAACGGTCCGGACACGAAAGGCCATCTTCACACGCACGCTGTCCCCCTCGTTGATGAAGGAAATTAGGCGAACGGCCGTGATGCGGGCCTCCGTGACGGCCTGGGATGTTGCTTCACGAGAGAGTTGAAAATCGGTCACCTCCGTCGTGGAACTGGAATGCTGGACCTTGGCGTCGTTCTTGACTTCCGCCAGCTTGTCGATAATGGCTTCGGCGGAAACCTCGGCCGGGCTCTGCGATCCTCTGGCTGCCGCGAGGGCGGTCTTGACGATAATGGACTCATGGACGCGCCGTACTTCATGGAGCGCCTTCTGAGCCGCTTGAAAATTCCGGTCCGCCTCTTCTTTCCGGCTCTGAACGAGGGCCGTCTCCTGGACAACCTTTTTGCCCTGAAGCTCCTTTTTGTTCAGGACGAGGAGATTCGCATCCTTCTCTGCCTGGGCGGAAGCCACTTTTTCCTGAAGTGAATTGATGCGATCCTGAAAGGAACGGACCTGTTCCTGGAGACCCTCGCCCGCCATGGCATTTCCCTGGACCGTTTCCTTGATAGTGCGGTCTGCCCTGTCCAGATCGAAGTTGGCCGGATTATAGCCGTTCTGGGAAAGAAATTGATCCAGGGCTTTCCGGGATGTAATCACGGCGGCATGGATATTTTTTGTGGTCGAGGGCTTGACCTTTTTTCGCTGGGACTCCTGGAAGGGATAAAGTTCGTAGCGCTTCAGGCGCAGAAAGGTCGTCCCTTTGTTGTTTTTGTCCAGAACGATCCGAATGGGTTCTTCATTGCTCCATTTAGCTGTTCCCTCTTCTATGGTACGGATAAAATCGACCAGGACGGCAGCGTTCGCCACCTTTGTGAATGACTGGACATAGGCCCCCATATGCTGGGCCATAAGGGGTGCTGAAGCCTGATCTGCGATAGACTCAAGGACATGGGCCTTGTCCTTGAAGCCTTGTGTAAAGATGACGGCGACGAATACCTCTCCCTGCTTCTCCGTTTGGAGCCATTTCTTCAGGGCGTCCTGCTGGGCCTTGATGTCCAGGTTGTAACGGGCAATCTGGCTGTCCAGGTTTGCGATGCCCACCGTAAGAGTCTTGATGTTCTTTTGCTGCTCTTCAAGATCCGTAGATACGGCCTGATATTGGGAGGTCAGGTCGTCCCGGCGCTTCTTGGCCCGGACAAACTCCCGGTTGGCTGTTGCAACGGCGTTCTTGTAGGCCCCGTCGTCCCTTTCCTTCTCTTTTTCCACGGCGGAAAGATTGGCCCCTTCCTCCTGAGAAGAAGAAAAGCCTTCCCGTTTATTGACTTCCGATAAAATGATGTCCCTTACCGCCTCCTTGCCGTCGGACCGCAGGGTCACCCACCGGCTGAGCGGTGTCGGCGCCGTGGCGGCATAGGCCTGCAATGTCACAAGGGTTAAGAAAAGAAGGATAAGCAAGATACGGCAACGACTCATGAATGCTCTCTCAAGGAATGATATGTGATCAATCTACTGATGATTCAGGCGGTTGTCAAACATTTTTCCGAAAACGGGAACTGGGTTACGGACGGATCGCCTCAACAGTATCCCCGGTCGAGGGTATAAGCGCTAACTTTGAACTTTTAGTTCCTTCCCCTTCAAGGGGAAGGTTAGGATGGGGATGGGGTTGATTTTCGGGCTTGCAGACAATCTACCCCATTCCCGCCCTCTCCCTCCCCTTGAAAGGGAGGGAGAGAAACAAGACGTTTGCTTAAGTTAGCACACATGTCGGTCGAGGAGCATAAATGCATAGTTTCGCGCCAGAAAATGGTTACAGATGAGGACCCTTTCCGCACGGTGGGATAAGGCTCCCCTGCCTTCTTCCCGGACGGCTGCCGGTATAAACCCATGCCGAAAGATCATCGCGGAAAGCCAAAGGGCAAAGGATGAGGCCGTGGCATATTCTCCCGTCAGATGTTTGAAGTGTACAGGAACGGCATGCCCGAAATATGCCCGCTCCAGGGCCAGATTCCAGGTGTCCCGGCATGCATCGCCGCTGATGCCGTTTACGAAGACGTCAATATCGCCTGGAGTCAGTCCATTTTTCCGCAGAAAATCCTTCATCGCTTCAATAAGGGCCGTCTCATCGACAGGCTTATAAAGCATGCGCATCGCCGTCAGGCGGCAAAGATTCCGGGTTGAAGGCATCCCCGACAGCAGGAAAAAAGCCGTCCCTTCACCCTGGATCGTTCCGGTTGTCTCGCTTTTCAGAAGGTACCGGTTCGATACCTTCTCCCGCTTGAAAAAACCCAGCCTGACGTACTCCGCATGCTGCACGGGCGACACCTCGTCGAAAGATCCCACCAGGACATCTCCGGCTTCTTTCTCCGAGAGGAGCATCATGGCATCGTTCAAGGCCGTTTCAAAAGCGAATCCCCTCCCCGCATAGGTAGTGTTGTAACCGCGGCATTTGACGACAAGGGCGATGAGACCGGACAGGGCATTATATGTGCTTTGCATGAAATAGGTCGGCGTCAGTTGTTCTTCGCCCTGCTCCAGGATCTCCGTCAAGAATTTTCCGGTATCGTCCTGGAAGCCGTAGCCTGTCGCCGTAATGACCGCGTCGGGCGACGTCAGGCCGGCGTCGCGCAGGCTCATCACCGCCGTTGCCAGGCCCATCCGCAACATGCGGCTTAGGCGGCGCATCTGAAAGGGATTGATGTAGTCCTTGAAATCCGGCAGGACGGCGGTCAGGCAATTATCGCCATAGGTGAAGGAATCCGGCAAAAACACCTCATTGTCATAGGTCCGCTGGGGCGAGATGGCGCCGATACCCCGGATATAACAGCCTGGACGGGTTTCGTTCATAGGCACTTTGAAAACAGGAGCGTTGCGGCACTGCCGCCGAACCCCAAAGAGTTGGAAAGGATATGTTTCACACCGCCGAGGCGGACTAACTCCGTCAAGGGACGAATGGCCAGTTCCTTCATGGGCTCACGGAAATTGAGATTCGGAAAGATCATGCCCTCCTCAAAGGCCATCAGGCAATAAGCCGCCTCGACGCCACCGGCTGCCGAAGTGGTGTGCCCCGTATAAGGTTTGGTCGAACTGAAGGACGGGGGATTTTCGCCGAAGAGGGCTTGAATGGCCAGCCCCTCGGAGAGATCATTGTTTTCCGTACCCGTGCCGTGGGCGTTGATGTAGTCGATATCGCAGGGCCTTAATCCGGCCCAGGCAAGGGTCTTCTCCATGGCCTGAAAAGCCCCTGTGCCATCTGGCGACGAGGCCGTCTGATGAAAGGCGTCGTTGACATTGGCATAACCCGAAAGGCGGGCAATGACCGTTCGACCCGAACGTTGCAAAGCCTCTTCCGCTTCTAGGACAAGATAGGCGGCGCCCTCCCCGAGATTGAGGCCGCTGCGATTTTCATCGAAGGGGCGGCAAGAATTACGGTCAAGAATCATGAGGGTGTTGAACCCGTTAATGGTCACTTTGCTCAAGGCCTCGGCGCCGCCGCAGATAACCGTCGAAAGAACGCCGTGAGCAATGAGCCGGGCCCCCAGGATAATGGCGTTCGTTGCGGACGTACAGGCGGTGCTGACCGTGCCGAGGAAGCTCCGCATACCGAAATGGTCAGCCATGCGTTCCGTATGGTCCCCCGGATCAGCCGTATCGAGATAGGACAGAGCTACTCCTGCTTGATGGGGGTCCTGGAAAGCGTAAAAATATCGTTCCAGCTCCCGGATGCCTCCGGCTGTCGTCGCTGAGACGAGGCCTGCCACGGCAAGATCCTTATCGGGCAGAGCAGCCCTGTCGATGGCTTCTCTTGCAGCAATCATAGCAAGAAGAGCTGTCCGCGTATGGCCGAATCCGGAACGAACGCCCGCCAGTTTACACAAATCGGCATCGGTCCTTTTGATTTCGCATGCGTAAATATCTGACCGGTGGACCGTATCAAGTATATCCAGGGGGCCGAACCCGCTCCGCAGCCGCAATAGGGACGAATGATTTTCTGCGGCATTGTCGCCGACGGCCGTGATAACACCGTAGCCTGTGATAAAAACGGGTCGGCTCATTTTTTCCGGTGCAGCATTACGTATTCGGCAATGGTTCGGATATTGATCATAACCTTCCTGGCTGCCTTGGAATCGTTGATCTTAATACCGTATTTCTTATCGAGGAGGACGACCAGTTCCAGGGCGTCGATGGAATCGAGGCCCGTCAGGTCACCGAATAACGGCATGTCTTCGTCGAGATCTTCCGGGACGACACCGTCCATATGGAGGCAATCTATAATCTGCTGTTTCAACTGCTTCGTCAATTCGTCTATCAATTGTGTCATGGATATTTTTTGTCCAAGATAATCGTGATGGTCTCGCAAAAAATCGGATTTAGTCTCAATTGACCATTCCGGCGCAGGCCGGAATCCAGTATTCCTGATAAGTTCTGGGCCCCGGCCTGCGCCGGGGTGACAGCATCTTTGACTTTTTTCGGGTTCATCATTCGTGTTCAGGGCTATTCAGGTTTAAGTTACGGTTCTTGATTTGGAGATCAAGACACTGGCCGCCAGGGTAATGAAGGAAAAACACAGTAATTTTGCCGCGTCGGGCAAGATAGCCGATGTCGGGGCATTGCGCAAGAACAGATTGTTGAAGGCCGAAAGTCCCCAGTGGAGCGGCGAATAGGAACTGATCTGCTGCATGGCCTCGGGCATGATGAACACGGGAATCCAGACGCCGCCGACGGCGGCCAGGATGACCACGGATATAGACCCGAAGGACAGGGCCTGCTGAGGCGTCTTGAAGTATACTGCAATCAAAAGTCCATAACCCGTAGCCGCCATGGCGACGGAAAACCCCGTCAGCAAGACACCTGCATAATTGGTCCCCAAAACGAGTTTGGTCAGGCCGACCAGGGGCATCACATAGAGGCCGGCGCCAATCATCAACAGCAGTTGGAGGAGGCAGACAAAAAGATAGAATACGAACTTGCCCGCAATCACAGGAAGCTGGGAGCCGGAAATCAGGCGCAACCGCAACATGCTGCCCTCTTCACGTTCCTTGATAAAATTTCCGGCCAGAGGAAAGAGGATAAAAAACATGGCAAACATGGCCCAGGCGGGCACATTGTGCTGCACCGCATTGGGAGCCATGGCCGGACGGTCGGCCGCCGTGGCTGTCTGCTCCCGGACGGCGATCATCTGCGAATAACCCATGGGGATTTTCTTCTTTTTCGTTACCTCGCTCAAATAGGCCTGTACTTCTTCCATGAGCCACTCCGCCTGGATGCGGGCTGCCATTTTTTCAACAGCCCCCGTCACGACCTGCCGGTAATTGGCCTTGATGGCCGGATCATAGAGAATCCTGAGTTCACCGGCTGGGACTTCTTTTTTTACCGCAGTCTTTTGATCGGAAAGGCCGTAATGGGTCAGAAGCTTCGTTACAAACCCCTTCGTTTTCTCCCGCAAAGCCACTCCCACGTTGGGAGGAATGATGATGGCCGCCCGGTATTTACCGGAAAGCACCAACTGCCTGGCGATTCCCTCTGTCAGGGGTTCTGCTCCCCATGTCTTGATGACACGGATGTTGGGTGAGGTCTGGAATGTCTGTTCCAAGGCAGCACTGAGCGCCCCCTGCTCTTCATCGACAAAGAGAATCTCCAGCCTCGTCTCCTGGATTTCGCGAAACGTATTGTCCTGGATCAAGGCCATTACCACAACGAGGACCAGGGGCATGAGAAATATCAGGGCGAGCCCTCCCAGGTCGCGCGTCAGCAAAAGCCCTTCCTTGTATATCGTCGCCAGGACCTTCAATCGCGTATCCCCCTGCCCGTCAAGTGCAAAAACAGCTGTTCCAGGTTTTGGGCGCCGCCGTTGGCCGAAAGAATAGCGGCCAGGGTCCCTTCGGCAACCAGACGTCCTTCATCGATGATGGCAAATCGTGAACAGATCTTTTCCGCCTCATCCAGCAGGTGCGACGAGTAGATGATAGTCACCCCTTCAGCCTTGAGTCTGCGCATATAATCGAGGATCAGAGTGCGGGACTGGACATCGACGCCCGATGTCGGTTCATCAAGGACGAGGAGGCGCGGACGGTGCAAGAGGGCAGCTATGAGATTCAGGCGCCGCTTCATACCCCCCGAAAAATGCATGACCCGCCGATGGGCCTTATCTTCCAGGCCGAAAATCTCCAGTAATTGATGGACGGTAGGGCCGATCTCCGCACCAGGCAAGCCATACATGCGACTGAAATAGACGAGGTTTTCATAGGCCGTCAGGCTCGGGAACAGGGCAATGTCCTGGGGAGCGACTCCGATCCGCTTCCTGATCTGCGCGCCGTTTCGTGCCACATCAAGGCCGAAAACGGAGATGGAACCGCCGTCGATCTTGAGAAGGCCGCATAGCATCATAATTGTCGTAGATTTTCCCGCCCCGTTGGGTCCGAGGAGACCGAAGATCTCCCCTTCGGAGACGGCAAATCCCAGATGGTCCACAGCTGGTGTAGTTGCGCCCCGATAGATTTTCGTCAGCTCCGAGGCCTCTATGATGGGCATTGCGGTCATGGGACGGCTTTTTTCAATGCGGAGAAGATGATCTGTTCCCGATCGGCAATTTCAGAAAGGATGGCCGACAGAGCCGGATAGGACTCCCCTTCGCTATGGCGTCCTTTGATGATCCGGCCTGCCATGGTGGCGAAATCGCGCCATCTATCACCACAGGCGGTCATCTCCTGCGACAGCTCCCTGAGGCGCGGGTTATGAAGAACCAATGCAGCCTCCTGAAGAAAGGCGGCATAGATGAACCGGAAACCGGCGCCCCCTGTCCCGATCTCTTCCTGCATGCGGATGAATTGCCCCAGATAGAGAGACGCCATCTTGTCGCCCAGGGCGTCCGGCCATTTCTTTACGGCACGGGAAACGAGGCGGATACCCTTGACGCCGAAAAACGGCACGGGAATCGTAAGCATGTCCCGGCAATTCTTACGGATACCCTTAACGCAGGCCTTGGCCAGATCAATATTGTCCGGGATGCAAACGGGATAAAACATCTGTCCTTTAGGTGCAAAGGCCCCCTTTGCAAAGCGGACCCTCTTCAACTCGTCATAAGAAAGGGATTCGGGCTGTTCCATGACAGGGTCGCTGATGAGGTAGCGTCCGTTTTCCTTGCCGAAGGCCACAAGATTATGGGCATTGAAGTGAAAACGGTAGGGCCTCGGGAAATAAGTCAGGTGAAAGACGCCGACCTGGAGACCTGCTGGAATATCCTGTTCAAGGGCAGAATCAAGGGCCTTCATGGCAGCCTCGGGGTCCCGGAATTTTTTCCGGTAGATGGGGACACCCAGGCGCTGCGCTGTCCGTTTGAAGATCGTCCCCGGCAAGGGGCGGAAAGAGCTGGCCGGCAGTCCGTTTAGCTTTACAAAAGGCATGTAGGCGAAAAACAGGCCCGAACCGATCCCGAAGACCATGGCCTCGCTGACGTCGATGCCGTAATGCCGGAGGAGGTTGGACGTCACTCCGTTTTCGCAGTGGGCGGACTGGCCGTGTCTAAAGGCAATGCTCATTGATCATCCTGTTTGAAAGCTTTCCCAGGACCGTTCAGCAACTCATCAACAGTGATGTTGAATGCGTCGGCGTATTTTCCGAGCATCGGGCCATCAAGCCCCTGGAAGCCTTCGGGTGTGAGATGCGATTTGATCTTTCTTTTCGGGATATCAGTATAGTCGGAAAGGAGTTTGACATCGAACATGCACTTGGCCATGAAAAAGGCCAACGGGCTTGCCTTGCCTTCCCTGACCAGGTTCATGGCCTCTTTCACCTGCTCATCGATCTGTTCCCAGGCCTGGAGAAGGGCCGTGTTCTTGGGTTCCCAGCCGATGCTCAGGACCTGGACATAATTGCCGTTCTCATCGACGGCATAGCAGACCTCCCGTGAACGTCCTTCCATCAGATTGGCGTCGTCTTGCGGGACCTCATCGCGCTTCATCTTCAGCAAACCGTCAGCATCATCAGGGCATAGTTAAAACGTGCACTTTCGGGAACAAACACATAGACTTTCATCCCATGATCAAGCTTCCCGGAATGGAACAATTCATCGAGCATCAGATAGATGGATGCGCTTCCTACATTTCCCACCCGTGACAGATTGGTGAACCACCGGTCCTGCGGGATTTCGGCGCCCCGGTCTCTCATTTCATTGTGGAGAGGCATGCGGAAATATTCCGAAGAGATATGCGGCAGGAAGTAATCCACATCGGAGGCCGGAATACCTCGTTTACAGAGGGATTCGGCGATCTTTTCTGCGCCGAACCGGACGACATGCTGGTCCAGAAGCCCCACATCCTGCTTGATGGCAAAGATGGATTTTTCAAGCCACTCCTGCGGACGGTACGTCGTCCAGCCCCTCATAGCGCCATCTCCGTTACGGTCGGCGCCGGCATACATGCACGTCTCGATCTGCCCGGCAAAAGAATACGTATCGATCCAGTCGATGCGCAGTGAAATGGCGTCCGGGCCGTTCGGTTGGGCCTGAAGAAGGGCCGCCCCGGCGCCGTCGGAGAGCATCCACCGCAGGAAATCCTTCTCGAAGGCCAGAATGGGGCGGCTTTCCAAGGTGCTCAGATTTGCCATTTCGCTCTCAAAATTGCGGGCCAGCAGATGGGGGGATGCCAACTCCGATCCGGAGCAGACAGCGTTTGACGTATTGCCGCTCATCACGGACAACATGCCGTACTTCATGGCATGCATGCCGGAGCAGCAAACACCGGCCGGTGATATGATCTCCATGACGGGTCCGCCGAGACAACCATGGACCATGGCCGCATGGGACGGCAAGAGCTGATCGGGGATTGAGGTACCGCAGCACAGGAGCTCCATATTATCAAGGCCGAAGGCGGAATTCAGGATACCCCGTACGGCATTGGCCGCCAGTTCAGCATTCGTATGGGTAAACGTCTCGCCATCGGTTGTGGCATAGTGTCTGGTTTTGATCCCGTTACTTTTCAAAACGATCCGGCGGCCCCGCGACGGTTTTCCATTGATCGTGCCGAGGATGCCTTCCATATCATCGTTTACAACCGGTTCATTGGGCATGAACGATGCCGTTCTTGTGATATAGGCCTTATCGGACATTCATACTCCTTGCGGTCATTTCTTAACCAATTTCATAATCCTGCCGAGCAGGGAATTCATGGGTGAGACAAAGACCAGGGCCAACAGCAACTCCACAAAAAAAACATTCAGCAACCGGGACCTTTGGTTGGGATGGTTTATAATGAATTTGGCCCACAAACCGAATATCTTTCTAGCACGATTCTCGAGCCTCGCCAATGACTCATTTATTTCCGCAGCACCCATTTTTTCGAGGGCATGTGCCAGTTGATCCAAACGATTGCCCGAAAGGGCCGAGGCGATCATCTGACTGAACCCGGAGGCGGCGGCAATATCGGCATCCGAAATGCCGGGTCGCGGAAACAGGCCGAGCAGCCGGTCTTTCCTGCCCGTGAACATCCAATAGACAATGGTAACGGCGCTGACAAGATTAGGTGCGCGGTCGTTGAAGGCGATATTTCCGCAGAGGCGCCCACCACAGGCCAACACCATCTCCTGAACTCGCACCAATGCGCCCTGCCACATATTACGCGACCCGATGACAGTCAGCACCGGGACATCCTTCAAGATGACTCCCGCATCCGGACCCTTAAGAAAGGAGGCAATCGGCGGTGATGGGGACAGATACCAGGGCTGGAAAGCCAAGATTACCAGATCGCAGGGTCCATGGTTGGTGCAGGAAATGGGTTGAAGGGCAATGGGTGTCTCCATGCGGGTTTCGGGAAAGGCATCGAGAAAATTCCGCCGTGTCCACGGAAAAGGAAAGGGGCGGACCGGCTTGATCTCCAGAAAGTCGATACCGAAATCGGGGTTTCCTGCCAAGGGTGAAAGCATGGAATCGAGGATCTGCTTCAACTGTCCTGTCTGCGTATAATAGATGACCCGTATTATTTTCATAAATCCGTCAGAACACCCCCGCACGAAAAGCTAAATCTATACGAAAACCGAATGTTTATGTCAATGATATTTTGGAATTTACTGTATCACGCCCGATGGCGAAGGAGGCCTGCGATGTTCTTTTTGTGATTATAGATAATGAATAAAACCGTGTGCCGACGCCCCCATCGTCGCGACTACCTCATATCCACAGGCGATGGCGGTCCCCGCCGCAAGGCAGATTATCATAAAAAAGGAGGCTACAAATGGGATGCGGACAACCGCATATACAACCACCCAAGCCAGGCAGGACAGGGCCGCGGCAAATGGCGCCGTAAAAACCGTGAAACCCAGATACCCTGCAACACCCTTGCCACCCTGAAACTGATGAAAGCAGGGAAACCGGTTACCAGTGACCAGGGCCAACCCCACCCAGGGAACCATGGCCGTCTCCAGGCTATTGACAGCCATGACAGCAACAGCTGCAGCCCGGGTAAGATCGAGGAGAAGAACAACAGACGCCCAGAAAAGGCCGGCCTGCCTCCGGACATTCGTCACCCCTGCATTCCCGCTGAAACGAAGCCGTGGGTCATCGCGTCCCAAAAGCCAAAAAAGGCAAATGGAAAAGTTGACCGACCCGGCCAGATAGGCCGCGGCAAGAACAAAAATGATCTTCATAAATAAAGAATTCCCTTAACCATGCCTCTTTTCGGGTTTTTCTTCAAGCCATTGACCAATCAAGTGATTTTCCCTCCATTCAAGGCAAGGACCAAACCGCAACCATTCCCCTATCCTTCAAGAGAGGGCCAAGCCAACGCCTCTTCCCTCCCCTTCAAGGGGAGGGCTAGGGTGGGGATGGGGTTAGAAATATGGATCATACCGTTATCGTTCCTTCCATATACAGGGCTGCCTTGCCTGAAATCTTCACGCGGTCACCGGCATGAGTGCAGAAAAGCTCACCGCCGCGCCTCGAGACCTGAAATGCGTGCAGATCATTTTTTCGAAGCACGTTTGCCCAATAAGGAATCAAAACACAGTGGGAGGACCCCGTCACGGGGTCCTCCGGCACGCCCACCCGTGGCGCGAAGAATCGTGAAACGAAATCACTCCGATCCCCTCTTGCCGTAATAATGATGCCACGGCAATCAATCCGCTCAAGCGCGCCAAAATTGGGGTGTACGTCCAAAACGGACTTTTCGCTATCCAGGAGCACAAGCAGATCTTCCGCTGAACTGAATACTTCTTTCGGTACTATCCTCAGCGCATCTGCAAGTCCGGCGGGGGTGTTTCGGCAAAAACAGGCCTTGAGGGAAAATCCATTTCAAGGAGACTATCGCGCTTAGCAACAACCAGCTGTCCACTCTTGCGAGTCTGAAAACGGACAATTTCCCCCGGCCACTTATGACACTCGAACAGTACAAAAGCGCTCGCCAGGGTTGCATGTCCGCAAAGCGCTACTTCCGTCGTTGGCGTAAACCATCTAAGGTCGAATCCAGCTTCATTCCGGATGAGGAACGCGGTTTCCGATAAATTGTTCTCCGCGGCAATCGCTTGAAGCCGGTTGTCGTCGATCCATGTATCCAGCAAACAAACAGCTGCCGGATTTCCCGAGAAAACTTCGGATGTAAACGCATCAACTTGATAAATAGGTATCTTCATTTCTGTTGTCCTTTCTGCGGTGCCGGACGGGCACAACTATCGAACGCGGCAGCCCATTTTGCCTTTGAATGCCCCTGCTCGTTTTCTAAACAATAGCCTTTCCAGCAATTCTCCAAAATTGAATGAGGTGATTTTTCAGACCAATTTACAGGGTAACGATACATGCCGGGGAAAACACGGCTCCAGACGTAAGCAACCAGCGCCAGCAACATCGGCCACAATCGACAAGGAGTTGTTCTGCTGGTGTCTTGTCAAAACCCATTGGTACCTCCGGTTTATTGAACCATCAAACAGTTAAATATTCGGATTCAGTTTTCTTTTTTATTTTGGTGGTCACGATACAATGTAGTTTAGCCATATGCAAACAATAGATGAACCTTCAACCACGGTCATTGATCTATCATATCAGTTCAGCATATCCATAATACACCACCAAAATCCGAAGACGTTTATTCACATCTAACCCAAGAGTAGTGGGGTATTGGTCTGTAGGTGAATAGGATTTTTCCCAACGCGCATCAGTGATGTCATCTGTAAATGAAAGTCGGGAAAAATCCCCTGAACCGGAAGACCGATGCCCCACTACTGTCCTCTCTGTTTGGCCCCAGCGTGGGGTTTTCCTGTTTCCTATTTTTCAAGGCCGTCGCAGGCCATTGACGCCTTCTTCCCAGATCGCCATCATCCGTTCGCCGACATCGCGGAATTCGGGATGATCGTGAACATAGGCCGGAATCATCTCCCTAGCTTTTATAACCGCGTCGCTAACCTGGTCGATGATTCGCGCCACGCTCTTAACAGGTAATGACAGATGGGTAACGGCAAACTGCTCCATCTGCTTTCGGGGCCACCATTTCTTGGCGCCGGCCAGAGAAAGGGCGGGGACATCCTGCCGGATATAAACAGTAGTTGTCACCACGTCATAGACCGGGGCCAGAGTCACCGGTCCTGACGGGGACGGATAGAGGACGCCGAAGTTCTTCAGATGGGCATCACCGTTTCGCACCATAGCCGATAACACCAGCATGGCAAAGAATTGTTCCCTGGCCGGCATCAGATGCCGGTCTGAAACAAAATCCCTGATGCTCCGCGCCACCCTTTCATAGGTGCTGCCGTATTTCCGGGAAGTGCCCACTCCCTGGAGGGCGCACATGTCTTCGAATCCTAAAGGACGGCTATTCGATGGGTTCACATCGAATCGTTTCATAACGAACAAACCACCGTTATCCGACAGGTGAAACTCCGGCACTGGCAAACCGGCAAATTTGGCTGCCGTCATACAGAAGAATTCGTTCGCCGCAAGCTGCGGGTAATCCGCCCCCCAGGTCTTGACGATATAACCGGCGGAGACAATGGTCCCCCGCTGGGCGGCATCGAGCATGACCTTGGGCTGCACACCGGAGATGCCGGATCTCAGGGCATAACGGGAAACCAGTTCGTTAAACAGCTCCACCGTATCGGGGTACGTCAACAACTCATCGAGGGATTCCACAGTCTCAACGAGACCGGGCGCCTCTGTTCCCGGAAGGGAAAATCGATTCCGTCCCACCTGATTTCCGCCGGTCACCCGGAGGAGGGAAAGATCGTCGTCACCGATGATTTTGGCAATCACCCGGCGGATCGCTTCCAACAGGGCACCCTCCGGCAGATTCATCTGGAAGATGGGGTGCAGCTCAGGGGTCACCCAGCTTTCCAGACGCACCGGCATAGTGAGGGAAACCGCTGTTTCAGCATCATCCGAACTGTAGGCAAATACATAACGCTGTCGTTCCTGTCTGGCCAGACGACCCGCCGGGATATCAGCTACCCATACCAACAAATCAGCAGTCCCGGCCATCAACGATCCTCCTCACGGAGTTCATCAAGTGTAGGGCGATTGCCGGCCTGCCGCACACGCAATTCAAGCCCAAGGAATTCAAGAACGCGAACCAGCTTGCGCACACCAATCTCCTGGATGGTTCCGTTCTCGATCTGCCCGATGGTCGTCCGGCTCATCCCCAACGCCCCCGCAACATCGCTTTGAGTCATTCGGAGTGCCTTGCGGGCCTTCTTTATTTGTTTACCGATTTCGAAAAGCATGGATGCATTATATGAAATGCAAAATGATTAGTCAAGACAATAATGACTCATATATAATGCAATTACTGTATCAGACTTTTTTCACCAGTGTAAAGAGATGGTCGTTGACTTCATCGTGGAAGGCGATGTAGGGGGTGCCGTCGACGGTGAGGCGGCTTTCATGGGTGCCTATGGTTTCAACGGTTGCGGTTTTCCAGATGTCCGGGAGAGGTTGATTCGTCGCCTTTGACACGCCTTCTTTGATTGACCAGATACGGGTGGCAGCCGTGACGGTCCCCAGAGAGGAGGCTTTCGTCCGCGTCTGTTCGTCTTCGCTCATGTAGAAGCGCTGTCCTTTGAGGACCCTGTCGGAGAGCCTTTCCACATCGACACCAATGGGACCGTCATCCGCCGCGGCAAAGGCAAAACGGACATCATGGGAGAGAGAACAGAAGACGGGATCTCCATTCGGCAGGAAACAGGCAGGCCGCACCCCGTCGGCCATCATCGTGTGGATGGCGTCGGCAGGCGTGGTTTCGTCACCACCCGCCAGGGTTCGCGCCAGATATTTAAGGGCCAGGCGGCCGGCAAGAAAGTTTGACTGTCGCCGGTCGCCCATCTTCTCGAAGCGCTTCCCCTCAAAAGGCGACAGGGCCTGGGCAGCAATCGCCGCTACAGTTCGTATCTCAACAACGGAAATGGCGCGGCAATGGTTTAGGATCATCGGGATCGGGTCATCAACATTTGCCTGAACCCAGGAAGGTGGCGACAGACGGCCGCCGGAAACATCCTTCATCCGGACCCCCCGGGCCATCTCCCGAAGACGTCCCTCCTTATCGTGGATCGACAAGTCGAGCTGCAGGACACCCCCTGAGGCCGAGCGGGGGAAGACGCGGCAATGATAACGCTCGCCGGGGACCGTAGGCATAACGATGACGCGCTCGTCAAAGCCTACAGGAAAAGCCACGACTTGGTAGTAACGCTGTCCCCAGGCACAGGCGGCGTGTAGAGCCGCGTCGAAGGGAAAGGGCGATCCTAAAGGCGCTACGGGCGCATCCTGATGCGTGGCATCGACATAGGCCACGGCGCCCGCCGGGGAAAGAAAAAGATTTTCCGCAAGATTCCGGTAGGCGGGGCCGAAGGGAACAAGGTCCTCGTACACCCGCTGTGCAGGGATCTCAAAACAGACACCTTCCAGGGCAGACACCATATCCATGGGCACGTTGGGACGATCCTCGCCGGTAATGGCAAATTCAACGACAGCATGGACCTTCGTCCGCTTCACAGTCGTCCCCGGAATGGGACCTGTTGTCAGCAAGCGTGAGGTCAAGAGCCCGTCCTCTCCACACACGAGTTCATGGCAGGCCTCCACGACGGCCATTTCATTGTCGATGGGCAAGAAACGGTCGAAGGAGGCATTACGCATGGTATAAACAGGGGCACCGGGCAGTTGGCCCCTCACGGATGCGGCCAGCCGCTGGAGTATCTCGACAGCGGGGAGAATAATTTTCCCGGCAAAGCGGTGGTCCCGGAGATAGGGCACGATGGGAATGGTCAGGGGTTGACGGATCGTGTCCCCCCCCTGGGCAAATGAGTACTCAGGGACGGTCATGGGGCGGTTCTCCAAGCCCTTTAAGACTGGTCATGCTTTGCGGAACACTATTAGGAACCAGATCATCGAAGCGGTTCATCGCCTCAAGGCGTGCCATGTCCCGCCGGTACCGGCCTTCCCATCCCTCCCGGCGGATCTTGCGGTCGATAAAGAATTTCATGACGGGCATCACCAGATGGGTCCACGCGGCAGTCCAGAGGCGGCCCTGGCTCTTCGCAAACTCCGATGGCGTCCACCAGCCCAGGGCTGTCTGCCGGTAATACCAGAAGGCGTATTGCAATTTCTCCGCCGATAATTTTTTTGTCTTCACATTAGCCCATAGGCCATTGTAGCGATAGTAGCCATCATAATTCGTGATGAGGCCCGCCTCCAACAATTGGTCCCTCATAACCGTCTTGGGAAAAGGCGAGATCATCTGGCAATAGGCCCCGTCGACTCCCAGATCCTTCAAGAACAAGTAGTTTTGCTCAATGCTTCTTTCATCATCATCGGGCAGGCCGAAGATAAGTCCTCCCATGACCATAATCCCGTGGCGGTGGCAATGGCCGACAGCCTGCCTCGCTGCATCGACCAGATCGCCCTTTTCCATGGCCTGGAGATTCCGCCGGGAAGCGTTCTCAATCCCCAGAAAAACGGCCTGAAATCCCGCCTGGGCCATTTTGGCCACCATAGCCTCGTTTTTTGCCATGGATATGCAGTCAGCTTGTACGACGAGGCGCAGATTGCGGTAGCCCCGGCTAATGATGGCGTCACAGACCTCTGTCACCCATTTTGGGTTCAGGACCATATTGTCGTCGGCTACAAAGACCAGCCGTGTCTTTTTGCGATAATAGATGTCATCGAGATCGGCCAGTATGCGTTCGATGGGATATGTCCGATAAGAGCGACCATACATGTGACGTATGCTGCAAAAATTGCAGTTCCGCGTGCAGCCTCGGGAGGTTTCCATGACTTCGATCCTGGAATACATGAAATGATAACCCCAGGTCAAACGACGACCGTCCCGGATGGGAAGCTTCAAATGCGACAGATCACACAGCGGCGCTGTTTCGTTATGGAGCCACTGTCCATCGGACTTGAACGACAGGCCGGGAATTGACGCCAGATCCTCTTTTTCATCATGATGATTTTTCACGTCCAAGGCATTGACCAGACGCCGGAAGGTTTCTTCTCCTTCGCCCCTGATCATGAAATCGACGGCATGGGCCTCGCCCGAGTCAGCCATTTCCCGGCTCATGAGGGTGGTATGATAGCCGCCAAGAACGATCTTCACGTCGGGAAGGATCTTCCGGATGAGGCCGATAATAGCCAGGGCGGTTGTGTACTGCCATGTCATGGCCGACAGGCCGACAAGATCGGGATGGATTTTTTTCAGTGTCTTCTTCAGATAACGGGCGATATTGCCCCTTTTTCGAACCAGATCGATGAGGAAGACATCGTGACCGGCATCGACATTGCCGCCGACGCAGGCGATCCCGTGGTTGGGCATGTGAATGGCCATTTCGTGGATTACGATGGGGACCACGTCGGGCATGGAGATAAGAACCACCTTCATGTCTGCCTCCCCCGTTCCATGATGGCCCGCGCCTCCGCCATAAGCGCCGCCTGCGAAAAGGCATCGCTGTCATAATCTGGTGTCAGGGTTCCCGCTAGTTCCATCTCTATGCAATGAGCGTCGCGGGTGTTGAACCACAGGCCGTCGGGGGGATAGAGCTTGTCCGTATTACGAATCCGGACGACCTGGATCGGGGCGCGGCAGAGCTTGGCGATTCGGAATCCCCCCTTGTCGAAGGGACCGATCCGACCGTCGCGACTCCTCGTCCCCTCGGGAAAGATGAAGAGGTTCCCGCCGGACGCCAGGTAATCCTTCATTCTCTTGATCTGGTCCATCATGCCGTCCACGGGCCCAGCCGCCGACATGGCGGGCATGTACCCCGACATCCGCAAGATCCAGCCGAAGACGGGATAGTCGAAATAGTCCCATTTAACGATAGTCTTTTGTTTCTCGAAGAGTGAAACAAACAGGATCGGGTCCAGAAAAGAAAGGTGGTTGGCAATGATCACGGAAGAGCGGATGGCCCGGACCTCGGGGGCAATACGCCATTTCGTCCTGGGGATAAGGCACCGGACAAGGGTGAAAAAGCGGCGGTGGAGCAGGTGGTTCAATCGCTGAAAAGCCTGTTCCTTCAGGGGAGAAAACAGGGCTGCGTACCCATAGAAGGGCGCATAATACAAAAGGTAGCCCATGATGTAATAGACCCAAAGGGTTAGGGTGATTGGGGCATTTAAAACGGATTTCGTCAATAGCCCGGCCATTTCTTTATAAGCAAATTCGTGTTTACACCACCAAAGGCAAAGTTCTGGATGGAGGCAATGCGGATCGGGATGTCCTCAACGGCCCGGACATGACGGATCATGGCGCATCGTTCATCAACTTCATCAAGGTTTAAGGTCGGCACAACAAGCCCCTCGGCCATAAGATGGATCATAATGATGGTCTCAATGGCCCCGCAGGAACCCATCGTATGGCCCATGTAGCTCTTTAGCGCCACAACGGCGGTGCTATTCCCGTAATGGTGATGAATGGCCTGGGCTTCGATCACGTCACCCATCTTGGTCCCCGTCGCATGAGCGCAAACAATGTCAACCGCTTCAGCGGCGATCCTTGCGTCCGCCAGGGCGAGGCGGATGGTCTCCTTTATGCCGTTGATATTGGGCAGGATCAGGTCACCACCGTTGTTATTGCAGGAAAAACCGATCACCTCGGCCAGGATTGTAGCTCCCCGCGCTTGTGCGTGATCGTAAGACTCCAGAAGAACGGCCGCGGCCCCCTCGGCCACGACCAGACCGTCCCGCTTCTCATCGAAGGGACGGGGAGTAAGGTTCGGGGTCTTGTTGTAAGCGGTGGAGCAGGCCAGGAGGTTGTCGAAGACGGCAACTGTCGTAGCGTCGTATTCATCGGCGCCGCCACAGATCATGGCATCCTGCATTCCGAACTTGATCATTTCATAACCGTAACCGATGGATTGGCTGCTCGTTGTGCAGGCTGTGGAAGAGGATATGACTCGTCCCGTAATACCGAACATCTTGGTGATGTTGACCGCTGTCGTGTGGACCATGGATTTCAGGTAATCGACGGCGCTGATGGATGATAAACCATCTCCGGACCTGCTGAACAAGGTCTTGTAGATACTCCTCTGGACCGTGGGACTTCCGTGGGTTGAGCCAAAGGCAACGCCCAGGCGCCCGGAGGTGATAAAGGCCTCGTCCAGGCCCGAGGCCTCCAGGGCCTCCTTCGTCACCTGACAGGCGTAATAGGCTACAGGCCCCATTGTCTTGCGGTGTTGGCGCTTGAAATCGTACTCAATGGGATAATCCACGGTCCCGAAGACCTTGGAATGGATATGGGCAGTCAGCACCTCGTCCTCGCGCAAAACCTTTACCCCTGAAATTCCATGGGTCAGGCTATGGAGGATCTCCGCTTTGGACCGGCCGATCGGCGTAATAGCCGAACAGGCTGTTATGACCACTCTTCTTTCCATATGATACTCAGTCCCTACAGGTTGTTTAAAGACTCAATTTTGTGCAGGCTGTTCAAAAATGTCCAGATGCAAGGCACGCAAAAGCTGAGGCAACTACCCCTGCACCCCCGCCAGCGGGGGACAGCGTACATAGAAGTACGTCGATGTAGCCTGCCCCCGCGAAAGCGGGGGATGCTTGCGGCGCAACGCAGCAAATGGTCGTTTTTCAACAGCCTGTTAAGCGAAAGATCGAACTCTGGCCAACAACTCGACATAATCCAACACGTCATTGAGCGTCCTTATATCCATAGCCCCCTTCTTTTCTTCCTGAGTCAACTCCGAACCCAGGAGGTTTTCAATCTCCAGGAGAAGCTCAATGGCATCGATACTATCAAACCCGTGGACCTCCCGCAAATTGTCATCCAGCCCCGGATTCTCTATCTCAAATTCCTTCCGGAAAAAAAGAATGATCGTTTCTTTAATTGCTTCTCTGGTCAGTTGGGCCATCGATACTCCATTCGTTATAAACTATTACTCGGGAAAGGTCTTCCATAAATGAACCGTTTTGGGGTCCACCGCTACGGGCTTTCCCGACGCGCCGAGGGCGCAGTGTTTCGTAAATCCTTTGCAAACAAGGGCTCCTGACTCGCCATGGGTAATAACATAGTCGAAACGGAGTTTCACCCGTTCAAGTTCGCCGGGTCGCGTATAGATAGCCATGGGGTCATCGTAATACAGAGGTTCAAAGAATTGGACACCCAGGTCGAAGATGGGATACACATAGCCGCTGTCTTCGATTTCCTTGTATGGATAGGCCGCATCCCGCATCAGGGACGCCCTTCCGAACTCAAAATAGCGCAAATAATTGGCATGATACACGACGGCCGACCGATCCGTATCGGCATAGAGGATCCGGTTCGTACATCGATGCCAGCAAAGTCCCGTTTGGCGGTCCCGTACAAAAGAGGATCCGCCGTCAAAGGCTTCGGGCTGGAAAGGTTTCGGCCTCATTTCACACCCCCCTGAATATGATACAGCAATTGGTCCCCCCAAAGCCGAAAGCATTTGACAGAACGATCTCATGCTGGACCTTCCGGGCTACATGGGGCACAAAGTCCAAACCATCAAAATGGGGGTCAGGAATATAATTGATCGTCGGCAAGATGATGCCCTGCTGCATCCCCTCAATGGCCAGGGCGTCTTCAATAGCCGCAGCCCCGCCCAGGGTATGGCCGATCTGGGATTTGTTCGACGAAACGGGAATAGAATAAAGACCATCGCCGAAAACAGTCCGCAGACAAGCCACTTCAGTCGCATCGCCTTTGGCCGTCGATGTCCCATGGGCATTGATATACCGAACATCCCGGGCCGTCAATCCGGCGTCATCAATAGCCTCCCGAATCGCCCGGACAATCGTCTTCTCATTGGGTCGCGTAAAGTGATAGGCATCCGACGTCCAGCCGACGCCCGGGACCTCCGCCCTGGACTTAAGGCCGTATCGAGCGATGGCGTCCTCGGCGGCCAGAACTACGACACCGCCCCCTTCCGAGAAAACGAACCCCTTACGGTCAACACTGAAGGGACGAGACGCCTGGCTGGGGTCGTCATGAGCCCGGTCATGGGCGCCTACTTTGATAGTGGCATTCATATTGGCAAAGCCATGGATGATTTCGGGCATAATGGGCATATCCACACCGCCCGCCAGGACAAAATCGCAATCGCCATCCCGGATCATGCGTGATCCGATGCCGATGGCATGGTTGCCGGAGGCGCAGGCCCCTTGGGGCGAAAAGACGGGGCCCGTAAATCCCATCAGCATTCCTGCTTTTCCCGAAGGGAGATTGGCGCAGAGGTTGGGAAGAAGATATGGTGAAACCTTAAGTGGACCGTAGTCTCGCATGTTGTCCATGGCTACACGGAAAGCATCAGTTCCGTTGATGGCGGAACCGATAAGACAGGCCGTCCTCGGCCCTGTCTCCTTATCCATGCGGAGACCAGCATGTTCCATGGCTTCCTGCACGACGGCCATGGTGAGAATCACGAAGGAGGCATTCCAGTTGTATACCTCTTTTTCTCCGGAAAAATCGAAGGAACGGGGGTCCCAATCCGGGATCTCTCCCACGATATTGCACGGCGAATCGACCCGGCAACGGGTCACCTTCCGAAACCCCGCTTCTCCCCGGACGGCCCGCTCCCAGGTCAGGGAAAAAGTCTTCCCCAGGGGTGTAGCCGCACCGTAGCCGATCACGAAAACTCTTCTGTTTTTTGGGGCCTTCATAACATCAATCCTTTATCTATCCGGTTCGGCGAAGCACCATGCAGGCGTTGCAGCCGCCGAAGCCAAAGGCGTTCTTCAAGACAAATTCTTGTGAGAGGCCCCTCGCCCCCTCAGGGACACAATCGAGGACAATCTCCGGATCGGGGCGGTAATTGACCGTCGGCAGGAGGGTGCCGCGCATCATGCCTTCCAGGGCCAGGATCACCTCGATGGCGCTCGATGCCCCCATGGCGTGGCCCAGTTGGGACTTGTTGGCCGAGACGGGCGGGACCGCGCCGCCAAAAATCTCCGTCAAGGCATCGGCTTCGATCTTGTCGCCGATCTTGGTCGATGTCCCATGGGCATTGACAGCCGCCACATCGCCAGGCTGCAAGCCGGCGTGGGCGATGGAGTCGGCAATACACCGTTTTACCGTCACCAGATTCGGAGCGACAAAGTGATGGGCGTCGGATGTCATGGACCACCCGGCCATTTCCAACCGGGGCGATAAGCCATGGGCATGAGCAAATTCCCGTGAGCCAATGATTACACAACCGGCCCCCTCGGAGACGACAAAACCCCGCCGGTTGGCGGAAAAAGGGCGGCTTGCCGCTTCGGGCAGCTCATCCGCCTGGCCCTCCTTGGGCCGGTAAGCACCATTCATGGTCGCAAAACCTCCCACGATGGGTTCGACGAGGGGAAAATCCACAGCCCCGCAAATGACGACATCGGCCATATCCAGGGCGATAAACATGGCGCCTATTATCATGGATGTCGATCCCGAGGCGCAGGCAGTAATCGTGGATGTGATGGGACCCGTAGCCCCTGTCAGGATGGATACCTTGCCCCCGACCATATTGATACACGAATTCGGATTCGTAAAGGGATGGGGAAGTTTCCCATCGGCCACCCAAAGCCGGTCCGCGCGGATGACGGCATCCTGGCCGCCGACGGCGGAACTGAAGGTAACAGCCACCCGCGGCGCCAGATCGGGTGTGATGACAATGCCGCTCTTTTCCAATGCCCGGTGAACGACCAGCATGGCATACCGGAAAATCGGCGACGTCCACAAGGCCATGTCTCTGGCCGCCAGAAAAGGGTAGGCCTTCGCGTCTATGTCAGCCACCTGTCCGGCAATCCGGACGGGAAAAGAATCTGTCAGGGGGAATCGGGTCAGGGCGCCGACGCCGCTTTCGCCCATGGCGGCCCGTTTCCACTGGACATCCATCTCTATTCCGAGGGAAGAAACGGCGTCATAACCCAAAATAACCGGTCGCTGTTTGTTCATGAAGGCTACCAAGGAATGAACCGGTAGAGTTTGGCGAACATTTCATAAACCTCGATCCAGTTCTGAAGGTCTTTCGTCGAAGCCAGATGATCCCTTTTGTTGACCATGACCCAGCTCATATGGGCCGCTCCGTCCTTACAAGTCGAACAATCCCGTGTCGCGGACGTGCAGCAGCGGTGAACGGTTTTGAGATCCGAGGCCCACCTGACAAACCGTATGAGCCTTTTGGGTTGCGGCACCCGGTCGTCAAGCTGTTCCGTAACGGACGGACACTCGCTCCATCCAAAGGTCCGCCCCAGCATTTTCCCGGTCGTAATAATTTCATGGTAGTACTTTGCTGATATCACCGTCTCGGGATAACGGTCGAGGAGGTCGTCCATTTCGGCACGGATATCCCGGAGATTTTCTTCCGTCCAATAAAAACCGTCAACTTTTTCATCGTTTGTCAGGAGCTGGAGATGGACCTTGAGGCCCACATCGGCAATCTTACGGATGATTCGTTCTGTACGGCCTACCTGTTTCGGCGTAATCGTATATAGATAATAGGTATAAGGATCGCCTGCATAATTCCTGCTGGATACGGAAAAGGTGTCCTTGCCGCGAAGAGTTTTTTCATCTTCTTCATCGCCCCACAGAGAGATGCCGACCATCATGTCCGGAAAACGGTCCCGGGAAATCTTGATCTGCCCGTTTGTCGCACAATAGGACGGCATGGTGCGATAAAATGCCTCAACACGATCCAGGTACAACGTCGGTTCACCACCGATCAAGATGGCCAGATTGACGCCCCGTTCCTTTTCTTTTTGGACAAAGTCGTACCAGTTTCCCAGGTCCATTTCCTCTGCCGCCGCTTTATGCTCGTTGGAGGAGAAAAAGAAACAGCCTTTGCATCGCAAATTGCAACGGTTGGTTACGTCATAGATGGAACTGCGGATATTGAGGGCTGATATGGCCCGGTATCGCTCATGCCAAGCCGGGTCGAGCAATGAACTGACAGTTTTCATTCACCTTCTCTTTTCAACAACATTTACTTTACCGCCAAGAAGCAACAGACCGGCATATCGACTGCCTGCCCGTCATGATGGCCGTTCGGGGGGATTCACCCACTTCCGGCAGAGATTCTCACCTTTTTCATAACCCGTCACCCAGACGGCCAGATACGTATCGACATAATCCAGCCATGCCCGGAACGTATCGGGGTCCGTCACATGACGATAGAGACGGGCCGTTACGACGGCGCTGCCCGAGGCGTAATGACGGCAGTCGGAGCAATCCGTATCGGGGACACAACAGGCAACCTCCCGATCCCAGGACAAATCGGCCCGGTATTGCCTGAACGACCGGCCCAGGCCAATATCCTTCGAGGGGTTCATCCGCGGATAGGCACAGCCGTAAAGTTCATGGAGACCAAGTTCATGGGTATGGGCCACAGCATTATAATGAGAATAAACAACATGCTGCGGGTATTGGGACATGAGATCGACCATTACCCGGCGGGTCCGGTCCAGGGAAGACGCATTATGGCGGAGATTGTTTTCATAGCCGACGGGAGCGGAAAACATATTGAAGGTCATCCTGCCGTTTTGGCCTGCGATGATATCCATGACCTCGTAGGCCTCATCGATATTATCCCGCGTAAACGTATAGACGAACATGGCCCGTGGATCATCCCGGTAATTATCGAGTTGCTTCGTAAGAAGGTTTTTGGCTTTTCGGATGCGCCTGCTGGTTTCATCGTTGCCCCACACGGAAATATGAATGTTGTAGCCTACAGAATCGGGAATGCGTTTGACGCCGTTAGTCGCGATGCATCCCAGTGGGATTTCCCCGTAACAGGCTTCGAGGATTTGAGGGACCAGGGAGGGTTCGGCGCCGGCCAGGACGACAAAGGTAATACCCCGCTCCTTTTCCGCCTTCATTAGGACCCGCCAGGCCTCACTGTCTTCGTTTGGAGTGGCGAATTGCTTCTGCCCCTCATAATAATAACAGCCGTCGCACCTGATATTGCAGCGCGTGGTCACATCGTACGTTGATTCGCGAAGAAAAAAATACTTCCGCACCTTCTCCCAACGAGCATGAACCTCCGGATCAGCCAGGATCTCGGAAAATTTCCATTTCTTTGTATTATCATCGCATCGCGTTGCTGCATGTGCATTGGCTTTTTCCATAGCGATATCAGGCGCCGGTCATTTATTGTTGGGCCAGCTTCTGCTGGATATAATCGGCAATCTTACGAATAGAGCCGAGCCTGGGGTAATCATCTTCATCGATGGTAATTTCGTATTCATCCTGAAGGACAAGGACTACCGTCGCCAAATCCATACTGTCCACGCCGAGCTCATCGACCAGATCAAGGTCCGGCGCAAACGTTTCCGGCGTGATATCCTCCAGCTTAAGCTCAAAGATGATGATCTCCGCGATCCGGATGATCAACGCATCGATATCGACACCTACAGACATACACATTCCTCCTTACACAGTAACAACAATCGCAAAACAGAGCTGGACAGCATACGGGGCATCGCAAATGCTTTATCCACAGGATACTACATTCATCATGCCCGAACAGGCCGTCTCGCCGCCGACTGTCACCTTAAATTGGCGGCACCCGTCATTCCCACCGGGAAACGGCAAAAGCGATATGGACAAAGAGTCGCCGGGCCTGATGGGGACCCGGAACCGTACCCGCCGGATACCCGTAATCCTCACGCGTTCCCCCATCTCAAGGGCATCCCGCCGGATAAAATCAGCTACCATGGACAGGACGGCAATGCCCGGCAGGATGGGCTCCTGAGGGAAATGGCCGGAAAACCACAATGAGGAGGCCTCAAGGCATGCCGCCGCTGAAAGTAATGCTCCCGGGGCATTCCCCGATGTATCTCTTAAATACGTAAGGCTATGCCACTGCCCTTCATCTTGCATAAACGCCGGATAATCTCTTTAACGGTATTATACGAATTCACTCCATTGAATCGATAATTTAAACGTGAATTCTTATCATTGATCAAATAGCTTATCAATATTTTTGTGATCCCCAAATCCACCACCAAAATCCTAAGATTTTGATTTAGTCTGACCAATAGTAGTGGGGTATTGGTCTGGAGGTGAATAGGATTTTTCCCAACTCGTATCAGTAAAGCCATCTTTGGATGAAAGAAGGAAAAAATTCCCTGAGCCGCAAGGCCAATGCCTCGCTACTCTCCAATCGATTTGGTTGAAATCATAACAGGCCTGCCGATCAGATCGGCCAGCGGAATGATTTTTAATCCCGCATCACTCAGGCCGCAAAGGATGAGCTCCACTTCATGAAGCCAGGTTTCTACGCCCATCCCCTGCGGCGGCTGGACATCGTGAAGAAGGATGATATCGTCGGGTTTAACTTTTTTCAAGATTCTGCCGGAAAGACCCGCAACATGACGATTCCCGAAGTCAACGGCACGGCAGGAGAAGTTCAGGCAATACATCCCATTACGGCTAAGCACACCCGCCAATTTCGGGTTTGTCACCCCAACGGGGGGCCTGAAGGCAAGGGGCAAAACTCCGAATCGCCGTAAAACGGCCTGTGCATCGCTGATCTCTCGGTCAAGGGCGGTGGATGACCGGAACATCAAAAACGGATCGTGGCCATAGGAATGATTACCCAAAGTATGGCCCTGTCTCAGAATCTCCGACAGTAGATTACCATATTGCTCAGCCTTTCGGCCCGTGACGAAGAAGGTCGCCTTCACCCGGTAGCGCGCCAAAAGCCCCAGGAGGGGCACCGTCACATCGGGATCGGGACCGTCGTCAAAGGTTAAGGATACGCAGGCCTTCCCGTGCAACCCCGGCTGATTATGGGGAGGAAAAAACCGGCAGTGGGAAACAAGGGAGCGCCCAGGCATGTCAATACAAAGACAATCAGGGGCAAGGCCGCCCACTCAAGTCTGATTATGGAGAGGATCAAAGCGCCGAGGAAAGCCGCAAAACCCACCTTCAGAGCCGGGGAGCCATGGGCGCAAGCGGAGGACATTACCATGGCGGCTCCTCGTTTCATTGCACCAGATGCTCCCATAAGGGGCCCACATATCCACGACTATGGAGCCGTGCAATAACCCTGTTCATGCCGGGCGGTCCTGAACCGACCACCCAGTTTCCACGTCCTTTGGCATGATCTTCCATGCGTCTCATCACCAGATCCCGCTGCAAAGCGGGAGACCAGTAAAACACCGGGTCCAGAAGGTCGGTCCCTGTTCCAATCCGGCCTTCCTTCATGGCCAGATCAAACAGTGCCGTATGGGGATAAATCCGTACACCACTGAAGACAAAAAACACCGCCTTATCCAGACTCTCTGCATTGGCCAGGGTTTCATCCAGTGTCTGGTTGTCTTCGCCCGGTCCACCGATCATTAGATAATGGGCGACGTGGATGCCGGCCTCAACCACGAGACAATGAGACTTATAGACATCCTCCTTACGGAAGGGTTTCCGGTAGGCGCAGAGCATGGCGTCGGAAAGGGCCTCCGTGCCGAATTCAACATGCATGAGTCCTACATCGGCAAGCCGTTTGTAATAATCGGGCGGCGGTGCCGTCGGCGTGAAGAAACCGCCCCAGGGAATGGACACGCCGGCATTTCTGAAAGCCAGGGCCACTGCCGTGCTATGGTCGTAGCTGCCGTTGAAGGACGAATCGGTAATATAAAGATACTTAGCCCCGCCATCCTGAAGTATTCTCGCCGTCCGGGCCACGTCATCCGGAGGTACGAAACGGAAACGGCTCCCTTCAATGTGGGGATAGGTGCAGTAGATGCACGAGAAGGGACAACCGCGTTTCGTTTGTAGATTCAACATTCCGCCTCGTCTGAGGTAGAAAGACCGGTAGGATTGATCCGGGATGACGCCGCGACTGATGGGAATGGCCAAGGGCTCCGGGAAGATCGCCTGCTCCCTCCCGACGACCACTCCCGGAAGACCGGACACGGGCTCTCCCCGTTCCAGGGCGGCAAGAATCTGCAGGAACCGCTCCCCTTCTCCGATAACACCAAAATCGGCATCAAGCCTTGCCATGAATTCGCCGGGAAGAATGGTAAAGCCGCTCCCTCCCAGAACAATCCGGCCAGTTGAATGACGACGGACAACACCGATAATGGTCCTTATCTTTGCGACGAAAGATTCCGTATGGGTATCATCGGCATTATCAATGTTCCTGATCGAAATGCCGACCACATCGGGGTTGTAATCGTCCAGGACGGCGGCCAGGGTCACGTCGTCTTTGAGTTCGTTCATATCGACGTTCTTCACGTCATGAGGCGGTGAAATGGCGTTACGTACATAATCCAGTCCGATGGGATAGGCCGGATAAGGCTGGATCATCGTATTGGCCGATACGAGCAACACCTTCATATGAGACCGCCCAGAACATCCATGTCAAAGGCTTCCCTGCCGATGATCTGCCTGACGGCCTGAAAGGAGCCCAGCATTGTCCCCATGATGCCCGGACACAAGCGATTCTGCCCCGCCGGATACAGGCCTTTGACAGACGGGCGATTCAGGGATGCGGTCTTCATGAGTTGCCCTGCTGAACGCAGAATGCCGTAAGGCGAGCCGTCGGGACTTCCCACCCAGTCTCGCAGGCTCAATGGTGTATAAATATCAATAATCTTCATCTCCGAAAGCGGACCGAATAATTCGGACGCTTCTTGAATAAAGGGGATGGCTTTCTGTTCCTTTGCCGCCTGATAATCTCCTCCGCGATGCCCGGTCTGTGTATGTTCCCAAAGCCTCCACTCTTCGATTCCGCTTGCCGTGATAATGGACAAGAGATTCGTGTCTGGTCGCCCGCTTTGCCGGAGTTGATAAAATACGCCGCGTATCAGGGAGCCGTCCGGTTCGGGCCGCAGGCGATAGATATTATAAGGAAGGGGTTTATTAACTTCGGCGTTCAAGGCAAGGTGAATGCCGAATATCCCCTTTGTGTCAGTAAGTTGGGAAACACGCTGGCTGTAAGAAGGCCGTACCTCGGCAAGCGGCAGGAGAGATAATAGCTTCTTCGGGTGAAGGGCGGCAATTACGGTATCCGCCGGAATAAACGTGCCGGAGTCCAGCAAGACGCCCTCCACCTGCCCTGAATCGACCTTGATGGATACAACACCATCCCCAGTTACAAGGCGGCCGCCAAGGGCCTGAAGGCGCGACACAAAAGCCTCCGCCATATGGGCGCCGCTGCAGGCAAGGCGCCAGGAAGACATCAGGTAGGAGGCCAGGGTCATGTAATAATAAAAAACCGGACAGTCGTGAAGAGGAACGCCGATCAACGTTGACGGGACAGCCAGGACACTCGTTAGTCGCCGGGAACAGGCCATCAGGTGGAGACGTTCTCCCATAGGCTCCAAGCTCTCGGGTAATAGAAAGGCCATATCCGGAGACAGGACCATATCGAGAGAGTTCAGCAGGCTGGACATCTTTCGCAGATCAGCCATGATCATGGAAATTTGACGGGGTTCATCCGGGAATGTCCGGTTCAGGCTCTCCTCGAAGGCATCGAGTCCCGTGGGGAGGTCGAAGATGAAATCGTCAAACACATAGCGATCGACAATGCCTTCCGTTCCCATACGATCCAGGGGAATTGCCGAAGTGACGCCAAGGTCATCCCAAATCCTTCGCAGCGGTTGACCTGCATCAAGGGCTCCCATGTAATGAACCCCGACAGGACAATCGATGCCGGATTTGCGATAACTACGCATCAGCCCCCCGGGAAGCGCGTTTTTTTCTACAACCGTGACGGGTATATGAAGTTTCGACAGGATAATGCCAGCAGTGAGGCCACCGATACCGGATCCGATAATGAGGGCATGACCCGGCATCATCCCTGATTTCATCATGGCATCCCTTTCATCTATAAGTTAAAGATGGGAAAAGTCCCCTGGGCCGGAAGGCGGCCAATGCCCCACTACTCTCCACTCAATTTGACTGAAATTTTGCGTTGGATTACGGTTCCCGGTGCTACTTTCCGGCACACGTGTCAGTTCTGTGCTCATAGACGTATTCCGCCAGAGCAGATACGGAAGCAAAAACCTTGACACCAAGTTCCCTGCTGTCGATCTCCACGCCATAATCTTTCTCAAGCATCATCACCAGTTCCAGGACATCGATGGAATCAAGACCAAGATCGCCCCCGATGAGTTGGGCATCCGCATCGATATCGTCAGTTGTCACATCTATGAGATTCAAGGTTTCGATTATCTTTATCTTCAGTTCAGCAATCAGTTGATCCATGCTTATCCTCTACAGATACAGATTTATCGTGACCGGATCTTATGCAATCCGATCACGGTTTCATAAAATACCGTAAGGAGATTGCATATCACGAAAAATCTCCTGTAAACAGTTTTATTTTGAAAAGCTGTCCCTTAAAGATCGATAGAGGCTAACAAAATTAAAACTCTGGCGCAAAAATCAAGAGAAATGAGTAATAACAATCAGCCAAGAGCATATTTCATCAAATAAAGTTATTTAAAAATTATTTACATTTATCAATAAATATTATCTTGATTTATCGTAATTAATTTCATATAGGCCACAATTATTATACATTGCAATTATCAATTATAAGAACCATAGGTCATGGAACATCGAAAGGGATTTTCTTTAATTGAACTGATCATTGTCATCGCTGTCATCGGTATATTAGGCAGCATGTCTTCTTACGCATGGCAACATCAGCGGGACAATACAAACTTGAGGGCAGCCGCCAGGGGCATGATGGCGGATATTGCATCGTGCAAGCAGCGGGCCATGGCGGAGGGAACACCATACCGAATCAACATTACAAAAAATACAAGCACATACACCATCTCGCAATCACCTTTCATCTCAATGGAGACAAAAGATCTCAATATTTTTGGCTCCGGATTGTATATTCCTACCAATAACAAACAATTAGATTTCCGAACCCGTGGCACGGTGTCCACTGGCACTATAAATATCAAAAACAGTGTTGGTTCCACGGCAAAGATTACAATAAATATAACCGGGAGGGCCGATGTACAGTTCGCCATGCGATAATCGGGGGTTCAGCCTTCTGGAAGCGGTTATTGCCATTTTCCTGACCACTGTAGCTCTCCTGGCCATCCTCTCCATACAGCCCATGGCCTGGAAGGCATCAGCCAGGTCGGACTACATGGGCCGTGCGGCGGGTATCCTTTACCAGGAATTGCAGAAACAGCAGGAACAACTCGCAAATCCATGCAATGCAGCACCATCACTCGGCACAACGACAAGCACGGTCAATGTAAGCGGCAACAATACCTCAATAGAACCACCCGGAGACGCTGTTTTTACCGTCGCAACAACGATCAATCCCGGGGCGACAACCAATTCATGGCTCGTCATGATTCAAGTGACCTGGGCAGGCAACGCAAACGGCATCAGGGGAAGTCTCCTCGCTATTCAGCAAGAGACATTCCGGAAAGGGTGTCCATGAGGCTCACAGGGAATAACGGATATACGCTGGCGGAAATTATGGTGGCCATGAGCATTTTTATGGTCCTGATGGTCGTTGTCTATTCCACCGCCAATTCGGTCCAAAGGATTTCTTCCGCCCTGGAAAGAAAGGTGGCGGCCAAACAGGACGTCAAGCCCGCCCTGGACATAATGGCCATGGAAATAGGCATGGCCTCATATAATCCTACCTTTGCTTCGAATATGTGGCGAACCTGCAAAGGGATAAGCAGCTGTACCGACTTTGACAACTGCACGGACCTGTCGTCGAAACAGGAATACCGGGGCATCCAGGAGGCAACAGACAATTCCATCACGATCGAGATGGACATCGCAGGAGGCACAGCAGGCGCAAGTGACGGTAACCTGGGAGCAGAAAACGAAATCATTCATTACGAATATGTGGACAATGATCACATTGGCCGTGAAACCAGTTGCAGTGGTGGCAAACAACCATTCCTCGGGGCATCATCAGATAATAATCGTGCCATCCGAGTGATCAATGGCCTTCTGAATCCCGCTATCCCCGTCTTCCGGTATTTTGACGCCTCAGGACAACCCATGACCTATGGCAGCGGAGCAACACAATTGCCCGCCGCCATTCCTGACATCCGGCGGATCCAAATCACCCTGGCAGTAGAGACGCAAGACGTCGATCCCAATACAAAGCGAAAAAGACGGCTTATCTACTCCACCAGTGTTATCCCGAGGAACCATGTCATTCCCGTCATGCAATAACCGCAAACAGCTCTGCAACAGAGGTTTTGCCATCATTGGCGCAATTATCGTCTGTGTGATTCTTTTTGCTCTGGCCATGCTGGTCATTCACATCTCAACGTCAGATCTGCAGATCAGCGCCAGAAGCGTAGGCGCAAAAAAGGCCCTCATGTCCGCAGAAACAGGACTCAGTCGGTTGATACAAAGATTCGATCCTGCGTCAGCAGCGCCGCCGGACCTATATGACAATTGGACACAGGTGGACGCCGATCCCGCCTGCCGTTACCGGATAACACAGCCGGTGGCTCTGAGGCGTGCCCTCCTGGCCTTGCCGGGATACTCTATGGAGGCTGGCAAGGGGTATGGTATGGCACCCTATACCGTAACCATTACAGGGGAAAATACATCTTATAACACTCGCGCTCAGCTTGATGTCGGTGTGGGTTATGCCCCCGTTCCGGTGGGTACGAGCTACCAGTAAAGAGGAAGTAATTATGTCATTGTCGCAATTATTAATAAAAAATTTCTGCATTACGATCAGCGGCATATTTCTATTGTGGGGAGCAGAGGCCTCTGCCGCTACCGTTCATACCATTACAAACCTGCCCACCCGACAACCACATGCAGTACCCGTCCACAAAATCAAGCGCATCACCTATATTGTCCGATCATTCGACAGCCGTACACTGTATCTTAAAAATGGCAAGAAATATGATCTGCAAAACGTACAGGTATCCGATTTCGGCGGTATAGGGAAGGACTCGAAGTTAGCAGAAATGACGTTTGTCGATAACAAGCTCAAGGATGTCGTGATCAGAAATGTGCGATGAACTTAATATTGATAGCCTCATATCAATTTTTATCCTAGCCTGCATTGTCTGTCTATTGGCAGGCCCACAAAATGCCGGAGCCGACGAAGAGGACCTTTTCAACATCACCAACAACGTAAAGCCGAACGTCCTTCTTGTTCTCGACAATTCCAACAGTATGGACAAGGACTTCCAGGGAAATTCCATATCCTCCTGGGCTGCGGGAAGCCGTTCCGTCGAGGGCCGAAAAGCCCTGATCAGCATCGTCAACACCTATGCCGATAGGATGCGCATCGGCCTCATGTCTTACAAATTGGCAGCTTCCAGCAAGTACTACCTCCACAACGCCCCCTATTTTGTTTCCTATGACCCCAAATCCTACTGTCCTGACCCCCCGGCTGCATGCGATACTTACTGCCGGACCAGCGATGCGACAGCTCAGGCGGCCTGTCAAAGCGGCTGTGGAGGTCAGAATACTGCTTTTGATGCAACTTATCGCGATGAAATCATCACGAATTACATAGCCGGGAGTGAACAACGCACGCGCTATTGCAACCTGATCTACCCAAAGAAGAACCGTATGGCAAACCCAGTGGATGTGAGCCGGTATATTTATTACAAAATTCCGGGTGCCTTTTATAATGGCGGCAACACCGGGACCCGCTTCTGCTATGCCGCCGACTACAGCAATAATGACAACGTATACAACAATTACAGTTGTTTTGGATCCAAAACGGGGACCAACGATGACAGCGGCAATTACAGCAGCTATTCATTCGGAAGCACATTCAACCCCACTGACGAAGATACTGCCCAGGGCTTTAATAATCTCGGACGACGTCTATACTGGTACGCTGCGGGGCAAACTTGGCTTGCTGGAAATTCGCCCGGCGGCGGTTATCTCCATGTCACCGTCGACGACAACAACACCGGCAGTGATGACCAGAAAACCGCTCTCCTGACAAAATTGGCCACCAAGGAAAATGACGAGCCGGGTTACATGAGTTGCAACAGCACCGGTAATCCCAATACCTGCGCCTATGTAATCAACGCGGGTCTGACGCCTGCAGCGGGAACTTTCCGGTCCGCTGCCAATTATTTCAAGGGTGAAAGAGACTACCAGAGCAACGCCAATTATACTAGCCCCATCCTGGACTGGTGCCAGCAGAACTTCGTCGTATATGTCACGGATGGCCTGCCGAGCGTCAACGAAACAGGAGGAAAGGATTCGGCAAGCAATCTCTTGCCCGGCCTGCTCTCACGGATTGATGCCCTGCGCACCATTACCAAAAACATCGGCAACAATACCTATATATTCGATATTAAAACCTATGTTTTGGGCATGGCACTTACGGCAGAAAGCCGGCCGGCACTGAACAGCATGGCCATTCATGGAGGAACCGACATAAATGGCGAGGCCTATTTTGCCGATGACGCAGCCGGCCTCGTCTCCAATTTGGGCACGATGTTTTCCACGATCATAGAAAGGGCCCACTCCTTTTCATCAGCCTCCGTTTCCTCATCCCGTACGGTAGATGAAAATTACCTTTATGAAGCATCTCTGCAACCGTCCGGCAATGACCCATTTTGGAAAGGCTCCCTCAAAAAATACAATATCAATACGACAGACGGCGCCATAGGCGCCCCAGTCTGGGACGCAGGCGAGGTTCTGAAGAATACCACCGCTTCTGCACGCCACATATATACATATTCAGCCTCGGGGATAACACGCTTTTCAACGGAGACGTTCAGCGCCCCTTTCTGTTCTGGCTATTGTGTGGCCACCGCCGTCACAGCAGACCAACTAGGTGTAGTTGACGGCAAAGCAAGGGACAATATCGTGGGCTACTTCCGCGGCGAGGCCACTTATAATCCCGACAATTGGAAACTGGGAGATATTTTCCATTCCAATCCAGTTACCATTGGCACACCATCACCATACTTCTATGACCATGTCGATGCGGGGAGCACAAATGCTTTCAAAAACTTCCGGGAAGCTCATGAGCGGACCACCGCCAACCAGCGCCGCATTGTTATCGCCGGGGCCAACGACGGACAGTTTCATGCCTTCAAGACCGCAGACGGAGCGGAATTTTGGAGTTTCATCCCACCGAACCTGCTCAGCAAATTAAAGTATGCCAGTCACACGGCAGATACACCTGCAGCTCGCTCCGGAAAGACCCATCAATACTTCGTCGACGGCCCCGTAGTCGCAGCCGATATCTGGCTGGGCAGCGGCAGCGGCACAACCAAACACGATACCGAATGGCGCACCCTTGTCGTCTTCAGCGTCGGGCGCAACGACAGGGACTACACGACAGGGACTCCGGCTGCCTCAGCCACCAAGTACTGGAGTTCCGTCACATCCTGCGACGCGGGTCTCAGTGATACATTCAGCACTGCCACACCCTATTACTGCGGCTACTGGGCCTTTGATTTTACAAATGTAACCGACAACTTTCCCGCTTTCAAATGGCGCATGCACGCCAATGCAACTCAGGCGCCTTACCTCGGCGAGCCCTGGAGCAAAATGGCCATCGGACGTGTAAAAGTGAACGGAAATGAAAAATGGGTTGGGTTCATCGGTGGCGGTTACAATGCCGGGGAATGTACAGGTAACACATGTCCCGATACCGGCAAGCCGGGGAAGGGTTTCTTCGTCATTGATCTGAGCACGGGAGGAATTATTTGGAGCTATACAAATCGAGATGATGCCGATATGGAATACAGCATTCCAGCCGCGCCTATCGCCGTTGACACAGACATGGACGGATTTGTGGACAAGGTTTTTGTGGGAGACATGGGGGGCAATATGTGGCAGTTCAAGTTTTGTGATGCGTCGAGCCCGTCAACTTGCTCCTACGACAATTGGAAGGGAAGGCTGCTCTTGACCAAGGTTGGAGGCGAGGCACAATCCAGGAAGCAGCCCATCTACGGCGCTGCCACCGTCAGCAGAGACATAAGTGGAAAGCTATGGGTCTACTGGGGAACAGGCGACAAGGTCGATCCCACGGGAAGCACCCTGGCAGGCTGCTTCTGGGCTGTTAAAGTTGATCAATGTTCCTCAGCTCCATGCAGCCGGACAGCTTTCGACAACCTGTCGTCAAACGGCTCGACCTACACAGAGACGGCGACGAAGAATGGCTACTATATCAACCTCACCGGCCAGTCAGAAAAGATCCTCGGGGAACCCATAGTTTTCGGCGGCAACATCTACTTCACGACCTATACGCCGGGCGCTGGTACAGGATGCAATGTCGCAGGGGATGCCAAGCTCTACGTCATCAATGCTGCGACGGGTGCTGGCGCCGCCAACTCCGCTGGAGACAGGAGCATGAGCATCGGAAGTGGCATCGCCTCCCCGCCAGTCATTTCATTGAAGCCGGGAAACTCGATGCCTCCGGATCTTTATATTACCGTGGGCGGCGCCACCACTCGAGTAAATCTGGATCCGGCAACCATATCCACACGAACCAACATGCTATTCTGGCGGGACCGGCGAATACAATAGTGGCGAATTCAGCGTGAATTATTTCATAAAAAGCAGCTACAGAGGAAAGAAACTATTGATCTATATTGTTGAAAAGCTCGATTTTAGGCAGGCAGTTCAAAAATGTCGAGATGCAAGGCGCGCAAAAGTCAAGGAATGATTCCGGTTCTAAATCAAAGATGATATCAAGGCGGCGAGGAAGAGACGACGCAGACGTATAAAGAAATACGTCGAGGAGCCGATGACGAAGACAACGATGATAGAGCTTTGATTTAGAATTGGAATGGCGTACATACGAAGTACGTTGATGTAGCCTGCCCTCGCGAAAGCGGGGGAGGCTTGCAGCGCAACGCAGCAGATGGGCATTTTTCAACAGCCTGCTAACTGCCCGATGCATCCCTTAATTGTAATAAGAGATGCATCGGATACGGCAGGTCACGATCGGCTTACTGCGTCGCCGTACAGACGGGACTGGACTTGGCGGATTCATTCCCCGAGACGTCGAAGGCGCTGATACTGTAACAGTATTGCGTTTGCTTCGTACACGACACATCGGAGATGTTTGCTGCGGTCGTAGAGAGAGTTACCGTCGCTCCTCCACCGGTCCTGTAAAGATTATATCCGGCAGCGCCGGCAGAGGCTATCCATGTCAGGTTGATCTGCGTCTGGGAGATTGGTGTTGCCACGATGCCGGATGGTACGGCAGGTGTTGTAACATTCGTTGTTGCACAGGATGTTGTAGATTTTGCCGATTCCGTTCCGGTTGAATCGTAACTTGTCACGGCATAACAATACTGCGTATTGGATGACAATCCCGTATCGGTCGTACCGTTTGTGGTGATGGACTTGACATAGGTTACTCCACGGTAAACCTTGTACCCTGCTGCATTGAGCGTGTTATTCCAGACAAGATTAATCTGCGATGACGAAGCCGCTGTTGCCACCAGACCGGTCGGCGCCGCAGGCGGTACCGTAACAGGAACAAGGGTTGTCCCGCAGACCTGATCGGCCAGTTTCCGTTCAATCCCCAAGGCATCAACATAATTGACATTGTAACAATAGGTCTGATTGGTTGTCAGCCCAATGTCCGCAAATGAATTCGTCGTCACTGTAGCCCTTAAGACCGCGTTTCGGTAAACACGATAATTGATCGCCTGGGAAGTTGCCAACCAGTTCAGATCGATCTCCGTAAGAGAAACGGGGACGAGGAACAAGTCCGCATAACAAGTAGATGATGCCCCGAAGGGGCTCGTATATCCCGGAGGAATAACTGTCTGATCGAGATAATCCCCGTTCACCCCGGGGAGCGTGAAAGTAGCCGAAGCGCTGGTCGTACTGCCATTGAGGCTCGCCCAGGCCTCCAGCTTGACATTCACCCAAGAGGCATAGTCTCTTGCATAGACAACACTTACGACGCTATGGCCAGTACTATCCGTCGTTGTCGCCGTGACGGATGCAACATTCCCCGGATCCAGACGGCCATTGTTATTTACATCCTCGCCGGGATCCAAAACGCCGTTATAATCGTAAAGGGGATTATGGGTAATGCTATCCTCATTGGCACAGGCAGGAATCGCCGGCAGTGTGCTCGACGCCGCCACGAGGGTTGGCACAAGGCTCCACATCGATGCGGCTGTCGACCACTGATAGTAGCCTTTCCGATAATACACGGGCTTCACCTTCGGTGTGATGGTCGCCCCGACAATGGGCGCCCCGGTCACATCCGTTACCAGGGCCACATAATCCTTTTGGTACCTTGAGGATAATGTAGAGACCTTATTGTCTGAGGCCAGACTGATAAACATGGCCTGCTTGGCCGCCGTGACGTTTACTGTAATCTGACCGCTGCTGTTGGTCACAAAGGATGAAGCCGACAGAGGATTACCGTATCTTGACGTTACAGTGACGGTCTTCCCTGCGATGCCTTTGCCTGACGAATCTTTCAATGTAATGATCAACGGCACGGAATCATTCAAAGAGAGCGATGAAAGGCCGCTGATGTCAATATTTGTATTGACGACGCTGACGATCGTCGCCGCACTGTATGACCCCGATGTTGCACTTACCGAAATATCTCTGTTCGTGGGATCGAAACCAGTTCCCAAGGTTGCTGTCGCCTGACCATTCGTATCCGTCGTAGAGCTTGTAACGACTAAATTACCAGAAGAGGCAGAAAAGGCAACGGTTTGATTGGCCATAGCCCGGTTACTGCTGTCCCGAACCAAAGCCGTCAGAGTTACCGTTGTCGCTCCATCGGAATTCAGTTGGGGGCTGCTGGACATAAGGACAACGGGACCGGATCCCAAGGCTGCCTGCACGGGCGCAGACGGCGCACTTGGCCCCCCGCTCCCGCATCCACTTACGAGGAAGGTTATCAAAACCACTGAAATGATACCGAGGGGCACAATTTTCATCACCCGTTTCATTACCGTCTCCTTATTCACTTCGAGATTCCTTAGTCCTGATAGCATGGAAAAAAGAAACTTTCATTGCGGTTTACAGCGCTCTTGCCTGGTCCTGTGAACTGGCGTCTTTGATGATACGCGGAGTTACAAAGATGAGCAATTCCTTTTTGATTTTTGTTATGCTTTCTTGTTTAAAAAGCCAACCCAGGACGGGAATCTTTGCCAGCCAGGGAACACCGGTTTCCTGTATCGTGTCCTGGGTCTGAATAATTCCGCCGATGACAACCGTATCGCCGTTATTGACAACAACGTTGGAATCGATCTTATTGGTCAAGACCGGCATATTCCCTGTGGCAAGATCTTTATTGGCCGTATCGGGTCGATCGTTATTCGCCGTGATAATCATGGAGATGCGGCCATCCGCCGTTATCTTGGGTTGGACTTCCAGGCGAAGCTCGGCCGGTTTGTAGGTTGTGGTTGCCGGCGAGGTGGACGTGGCGGGCGTCACGACAGGGATTTCCGATCCCTGTCGCAGAATTGCCTTTTTATCTTCCATGGTCAGAACACGGGGTGTTGAAATAATCCGGGCATTTGAGGTTTGTTCAAGAGCTGATAATTGCGCGGTAATGAGCGAATAGGCGGACCCGGCCACGATCCCGATCGACGGTGCAATGGCTGCGGGGAAATTAACGGCCAGAGCCGATGGGGTCAAGGCAACGCCTGTGGTCAAACTGGTCAGGCCACCCGTCTGGGATGGCGGATTGGTCCCGGCCAAGATACCGAAAGGATAATTTCCGCTGCCTACTGTAGTGGAAGAACCGTATCCCCACTGAATGCCAAGATTCCTTGAAAAGGTATCCGTTATCTCGACGATCTTGGCCTCGATCATGACCTGCTGCAACAATCCCTTCCGGGATTTTTCAGTGTTCAGGTCATCTTCCAGTTTCCGTTTGGATGCCTGTAAGGTTGACCGAACTGTATCTTCCGCATTCTTTGCCGCCGGCGTCCTCACAATTACAATGTCGCCGCTTTCTTCCTTGATCAGCCCCGTAATCTCCAAAATGGTATCAAGGGCCTGCTGCCAGGGAACGTCTTTAATGTAAAGGGTAACATTGCCTTTAACATCATCCCCGGAAACAATATTCACACTGCCCTGCTCCGACATGAGACGAAGGACGGATTTGATGTTCGCTTCCTGAAAATCCAGGGTAATTTTCTGGCTCAGGAGGCTTTTCGCTGTTTTTTCCGAACTGCCGGCAAACGCGGCCGCTTTTTGCGCTTTCTGTGAAACAATCGGTGTGGTAGCAGTCCCGGCACCGGGAAGGGCGCTCATGGGCGACATGCTTAAATCACTATTCTTAGTCTGCAGGGATGATACATCAAAATCGAGTACGAGCTGCCGGTCCTTTTCAATAACACGATAGGGAACCATCTTTTGCAATTCTATCGTTAAAACGGCAACGGGGCTTCCTTTGTCCATCTTCTGAAGAGAAAGAACACGAACAACATTCGTGAGCTTACCTTCTCCCTGCGAATTTTTCAGATCGGTGGGAATAAAAAGGTTATCCAGAGTTACGGTAACTGATGATGTTGATGTGTTTTCGACATGCACGACGGATTTTTTTGAGATAGGAAAAGATACTCTTTCTTTATTCCCTAGTTTTTCAAAGAGGATATCTTCGAAATATCCAGTATTAGCCGATATCCCAACATCCCCTTTTCCCTGTGGTTGAGGGCTCGATGGCGCCGTATCCGCCGATATGACCGACCCGATTGCAAAAAACATCAGTAAAAATAGCAATAGGCCCCATCTTAGCCAGGATGCTTTGCTTTTCATGGTTTTCCCTCATCTCCTTCTTTACGAAGCTTCATCTCGATAAATTTTTTCTTGGGTGTTTTCGAACCACCGGCGAGCGGCTCTTCCAATAAGACGCTACTTTCTCGAATCTCGACAACTTTGGCGCGGTTAAGACCGATCAACATTCCTATCGCAATGGGATAGAATTTGCCGTTCATATCCTGGATAATTGCTTTTCTGCTGATATTGTTTCCCGCGATGCCAACTAGCTTGAATTGTTCAATACCAGCGCGCTGCAACGGGGATAAGGGCAAAACTGCTTGCTTTTTTTTCTGCTTTTTAAGCTGCTCTTCCAGTTGCTTCTTTTTTAAAGCAATTTCCGCATCGACAAAAGGCTTGAAGGGATCGGGCTTCCCATGGGGGTCAAAATTGAAGATGAGAGGGGACGACGTTGCCGGTTGTGCCGCGGGCTGCGTTGTTGATGGGGTTGCCGGCTTTGCGGCAGTTTGCGCGGCAGGTTGTGGGGCTGCTTGCTGATTAGTCGCACGAGTGGGTGAGGCAACATTTTTAAGCAGGGACGGCGCTTTAACCGCCCGTGTAATCGCGGCAAAACTTGTCCCGAATGTGAAAAATATCACACCCGAAATAAGTATTATGATCGACAGCGCTCTACTTTGTCTTTTCATCGGTCTTTCCTGCCGAATCACTCTTCTTTTCTAAAAACATATAAGTCTTTATAATGCAGGATGTGTTAATGACGCGTACTTTACCTGCCGCATCTTTTCCTTCTCCCATCGAGATCTGTTCGATATTAATGATCCGAGGTAGTTTCGAAACCTTATCAAAGAAAAATAGTGTGTTGTTGAAACCGCCATTTACCGTAACCTTAACGGGGATCTCATCATAGAATTTGTCCTGACCTGCGGGAGGCGCCTTCGCCGCCTTATCATCGCCCGGTTTTTGTTCAGCCCGCTGATCGGATGGCTTTAGATTGGCCTTGGTATCAGGTTTCTTTTCCTCCACTTTAGGTTTTTCCGGAGCGGTGGGTTCAAAAAGGAGGAAGTCCATTCCGGCGTCCCTTCCGGATACGGATACGGCATTAAATAATCCGGGAATCTCCCGCTGATCGGGAAGTTTGGTCAGAGCCAGGTTGAAGGCCTCTTTCAATAATTTTATTTCCTTGATAAAGCGATCTTTCTGGGCGGCAATACGCTCCTTTTCCGCAACAGTGTTCTCAACTTCCGTTAATTTTGTTTTCAGGGCGCTTCGCTGCTCCAGACTTGGCTGAAGAAGGTACAGCCAATAAGCAACGCCTATTAATAGAAATGCCACGCCGATGAGAAGGGCTTTCATCTTCGGGGACAGTTTTTTTAGATCATCAGCAAGCGCCATAGCGTTAGACACCTTTTCTCAGAACGCACGTCAAACTGAACTGCTGCAACTTGATTCCCGAGACCTCGATCTGTTTTGACGAAACCAACTCAACGGATTGAATATACATGGACCCTTCAAGGCTCCTCATAAACCTGACAATGGCAAAGTTATCCCGCGCCTTGCCTTCCAGCATAAGAGACACACCGTTTTCAGACAGTTTATCCAGCCAGAGATCCTTGATAGGTACCTGAGAAGCGATATCAGCCAACATTCGTATGGGATAGGAACGGTTTTTCTCAAGGTCGCCGATGACGGCAAGTTTTTTCTCAAGAACACGCTTCTCCTTCTTATACTGATCAACTTCACCAATGATTTTGTTCAAAACATCGAGCCGGTCCTGTTTGACCTTCAAATTCTGTTCTATGGTGCTGACATCACGCCACATAAAGAGCTGGACGGCCCCGAGAATCAACAAATAAAGAACAAAAGAGCCGATCAGGATGAAGATCTGCCTCGATTGCGTTTCTTTTTTTGCTATTTCGCGATAAGGGAGGAGGTTGATTCTGATCATTTATCGCCGATCCTCCTTAACGCAAGGCCCACGGCCACAGCGGCAACGGGACCAATTCGTTCAACATCCTCTTGTGACATTATCTTTTTATTAACGCCGATTTTACGAAACGGCTGAATAATTTCTGCAGAAATATTAAGGCGCTGGCTCAGATCTTGAGCTATACCGGGAATAAAAGCACCACCGCCGGCAATAAGCACCTGGCGGATATCTTCATCACCGTAAGTTGATCGGAAATAATCAACGGAACGCTCAATTTCAGATAAAATGGGATCGGCAAAAGAAAGCAGTGCCGATTGGAAATCACGTCTCGCTAGTGAATCTTCCTGGGGACCTTCTATTTTCAAACGTTCCGCATCATCAAAAGACCCCCCGTATTGAGCCTGAATAGCCTCTGTAATGGAATTGGACCCCACTGTAAAATCACGGGTAAATATGGATGTGGCATTTTTTACGACGTTGATGTTTGTTATGCTCGCGCCGATATTGACAATAACAGCAATATCCTTTTCATCGTAATCATAATTCTTCTCATACATGGTTTCCAGGGCAAAGGAATCGACATCGAGGATCACTGCGGAGAGACCCGCCATCTCGATTGCCTCCACATAGGTCTCGATATTTTCTTTTTTTGCGGCGACGATAATGACATCCAGATGGTTGGGGTTATACTCATTCTGGCCCAGGATCTGAAAGTCGAAGTTGACGTCATCCATGCTGTCGAATGGCAGATATTTTCCGGCCTCATCATGGATCATATCCCTTAATTCCTGATCTTCCATGTTGGGAAAAGTCGCTTTCTTGACGATAACGGAATGACCGGACAGAGAGGTAACAATCCCTTTGCGTTGGCAGCCTGAATTCTTGAACAAGGCCTTCAGCGCATCGACGAGTTTTCCTAACTCAACGATGGCACCATCGACAATGACACCTCGCTCCAATGGGAGTTGAATGAACCGGTTCATAAGAAAGCCACCCCCGGATTCTATAATCTCCATTAGCTTGAGCGAACTGGAACCTATATCCAGACCGACAACCTGCTTTTTTCCGGAGATCAACTCCTTCAAATCCAGGTGTTTAAAAAAGTTTAAATCAATTTTTTTTAAGATAGATTCGAAAGCTGAAGGCAAGCCCTTCTTAGGCTCAAGCGGAGATGCAGGACCATCTCCCGATGTTTTTGATGTTCTTGAAAATAGGTCTTTAATATTCGCCATATTTGTCCTGAGGTGCGCTACTTAGCGATCCGGTACACTAGGTCCCCCTTTTTAACCATGCCGAGCTCATTACGAGCAACTTGCTCAATATAAGGTAAATCATCACGCAGGAGTTGGGTTATCCTGTATAATTCCTTATTTTCCTTCACGAGAGATTGATTTGACTTCTTCAAGGCCAGTAATCTTTCCCTCATGACATAGTTATCGCGTATCCCTCTGTTTCCAAATACAATAACCATCCCCATGGCTATAATCAATATGAGCAGGCATCTACCGATCTTCATCCTGAAAACACCACTCAGGCAACAAATATTATCATAAAATTATACCAGTGTTATATCTAAACAATCGTTAGCTATGAAGTAATCACTCATAGGATAAACTTGTAGCATATTTGTATATGTTATGCAATGAGTAAACGCCATAATTAACCAATATAATATCTATTTCAACCGTTCGTCATAGGCAGAAGCATCTGTGGTTCACCCAGGACAAAATCCCCTTGATCTATCCATTCTTTAAGAGTATTGGCTATCTCTCTCGCCTTATAGTAACTGGAAAGAGGCGCCGTAGTAATTTTTTTATTATTGAGAAATATTTCCCCGCTCCTCAGTTGTTTATAACTGACTTCTCCCAGACTTTTGTTCACACCCTTTGGATAGTCCATGCTGTAGTCATATATCTGAGTATAGATATCCTGATCTTTGACCCCTGTATAACGGGCCATTTCCTCGTTCAGGATCGGAATCGGGATACCGATACCCACATAAAGAGATACGCCATATCCCAACATGCTGGCCCCAACCAGCCACTGGGGCGACATTTGCTTCAAATCACCAACAACGGCAATGGTTCCCGATCCTGCCTTGGGAACACCGTTTTTCCCTCTTTCAACGTCGGGATTATGCTGAGTACCAGGCCAGGCGACAAATCCCTGGGCGCCGCCCAGAAATATCTTCGTTCCGACACCAATCGTTTTGTAATAAGGATCGTTGAACAGAGGGCTTAATTGACCCGACGTCGCATAATTGGCATTGGCCATGCGTGGACGAAGCATCCCCATGTACGTATAGATTGTCTTATCTGACATATTAACGGCACAATTGTAATTCTGATAAGCGTTGCGGGGATTGAACAGGATGCCATCACGCATATCATGGATTGTTACATTCTTCTCATACTTTCTCGCCGGATAACAATCCGTGCCGTAGCCTTCGGCACGGAGTCTGATGACATTGCCGGCCACGAGATCTTCGATGACATGGCCTCCGCCGTAATTGAACTCGCCCGGGTAAACACTATTGAGAGGATCACCTTCAACAACCTCTGTCGCCCCGATAAAACAATCCACTGCTGCAATTCCACCATAGGCAGGAACATCATTGAGCCAGACCTTGGATGCCTTGATTTTTGGGGATGTATGGCCAAAATTAAGAAAGGCGCCTGAAGAACACATGGGACCGAATGTTCCCGTCGTCACGACATCGACACGATGTGCCGCATCGACATCCCCATGACGTTCTACAATATCGATCATCTCTTCCGCCGTAACGACAACGGCCTTGCCCTGCCGAATTTTGTCGTTGATTTCCTGATAGGTCTTAATCACTTTGTATTTTTTCATTTAAATCCCCTATAAACTGGTATGGCCAAATCCGCCTTCGCCTCTTGCCGTTTCGTCGAGACCTTCACGAAGAACCCAGGAGACTCTTTCTACTCGATGAACAACCATCTGGGCAATGCGATCTCCCCTACGGATCGTAAAGGGTTCACGGCCATGGTTGATCATAATGATTTTTATTTCACCGCGATAGTCCGAATCAATCGTTCCCGGAGCATTAAGAATAGTAACACCGTGTTTAATCGCAAGACCGCTTCTCGGACGGATCTGCGCCTCAAATCCTTCAGGCAGGGCAATGGCGATCCCGGTGGATACAAGCACCCTTTCCCCTGGCGGAATTATGAGTTCGCCATCGACTAGGGCATGGATATCCATTCCCGCCGCCGCCGCGCTCATGTAGCGGGGAAGAGGAATATCCTCTCCGCCCGGTTCGATTTTTATGGACACATGGGTTGTTTCCGGTGAATTAACCGGCGGCAATTCGTTCATGATTATGACATCACTTGAAACATGGCGACTATGTTACCGTTTGCGGGCACATTGCTCCTTTGCCGTATCGAATTCTTACCGTACGCCTAGCCTCTTATGATATGCAGAGTCAAGTCCTTTTCGGAGATGGGGCCGATGGCTGCCACCGTCATCATATCGGGATTAAACATATTCCTTGCAAGAGACAATATCTCTTCGCCGGTTACAGCGTCGATACCGGCCACGACGTCCTCTTGCGGGATGTTTCGCCCAAAGCAGAATTCGTTTTTCGCAAGCCGGGTCATCCGAGTATCCGTACTCTCCATGCTGAGCAAATAATTTCCTTTAATGAGTTCCTTGGCTCCATACAGCTCCTTTTCCGTCAATGGGATACTGGAAATACGGATCAACTCATCCATCACGAGCCCAATTACCTCGCGAATATCTTTAGGTCCTGTTCCTGCGTAGATATTAATCATGCCCGTGTCGATATAGGGCGTCAGATAAGAATGGATTGCATAGGCTAATCCTCTTTTTTCCCGAATTTCCTGGAAGAGGCGTGAGCTCATGCTGCCGCCGAGAACGGCGTTCAACAGGAAGCTTGCGTAACGATCATCGCTGACGGCCGTCGGCGCCGGTGACCCTATCATCATATGGATCTGTTCCAGATCTTTTTCAATAACAGCAACCTTCGAAGAAATTTGGGGAACTGTGCAGGTATCCTTAACTGCAAAACTGTCGATAGGTCCAAAAGCCTGACGGACCATATCTACAAAGGCCGAATGATTTAAATGTCCCGCCGCCGTCACTAAAAGATTACTGCCCCGGTAGTGGTTGTTGAAGAAATCCACCAATCCGTCCCGCGTGAAGTTCTCAACCCCTTCTTTCGTGCCGAGGATGGGTAAGCCAAGGCAATGGCCATTCCAATACTGGGCCTCAAAAAAATCGTGAATATAATCATCCGGAGAATCTTCCAGCATGTGAATCTCCTGGAGGATAACGGATTTTTCCTTCTCCATCTCTGCTTCATCGAACGAGGAATATCTCAATATATCGGCCAGAAGATCGATGGCCATGGGCAGGTGATAATCGGGTATCTTGATGTAGAACGAGGTTAATTCCTTACTGGTATAGGCATTCATGACACCGCCGACGGAGTCTATGGCCGAAGCGATGTCAAAAGCCGATCGCTCCTTGGTGCCCTTGAAAAGCATGTGCTCGATGAAGTGGGCGGCGCCGTTGGTCGCCAGATTTTCATGCCGCGACCCGCACGCCACCCATACACCGATCGAGATGGAACGCACATGCTCAATCTCTTCAGAAATGACGCGGATTCCGTTTTCCAGAATCGTCTTGTTATACATTGTCGCCCAGCGCTTCCTTGCGACTCAGGCGGATCTTACCCTGTTTATCAATTTCCAGAACCTTCACAGTGATCTCATCGCCCTCTTTGACGATATCCGTCACTTTAGCCACCCGCTCTTTAGCCAAATGTGAAATGTGGACCAAGCCTTCCGTTCCGGGCAGGATCTCGACAAAGGCGCCGAAATCCACAACCTTCTTTACCGTACCATGATAAATCTTCCCGATCTCCGCATCCTCCGTCAACCATTTCACCATGGCCACGGCTCTGGAAGCGGCATCGGCATCATTGGAGGCAATCGTTACAGTCCCGTCATCCTCCACATCGATTGTCACACCCGTTTCGCTGACAATCTGACGGATATTCTTTCCTCCCGAACCAATGACATCCCTTACCTTCTCCGGACGAACCTTGACCGTCGTGATCCTCGGTGCATAAAGAGAAATTTCACCACGGGATGCTGTCATGGTTTCCCGAAGTTTGTCGATAATGAACACACGTCCGTCACGGGCCTGAGCCAAGGCTGCCTTGAGTATCTCACGAGTCAGTTCGTCAATCTTAATGTCCATCTGCATGGCGGTGATGCCCTTTTTGGTACCGCAAACCTTAAAGTCCATATCGCCTGCATGATCCTCATCCCCCAAAATATCGGAAAGAATGACAACCTCTTTTCCTTCTTTCAGAAGACCCATGGCAATACCGGCGACCATGTCTTTGATTGGAACACCACCGTCCATCAGGGAGAGAATACCGCCGCAAACCGTGGCCATCGATGAAGAACCGTTCGATGACAGGATTTCAGAGACTAAGCGGATCGTGTAGGGAAAGGCTTCCTTCGACGGCAAAACGGGCTGAATCGCGCGACGGGCAAGATTGCCGTGACCGATCTCCCGGCGTCCGGGACTTCTTAAAGGTTTCGCTTCTCCAACGCTATAGGGCGGGAAATTGTAATGTAGCAGGAAGGAGCGCATTTCCTCGCCGGAGATAAAATCGAGACGCTGTTCATCGCCGGATGTTCCCAAGGTCAGAGCCACCATAGCCTGCGTTTCTCCCCGGTTAAACAGGGCCGAACCATGAGCCCGCGGCAGAATGCCGACTTCGGAACTAATAGGCCGGATCTCCGTGTTGGACCTCCCATCGATCCTCTTCTTGTCGACAATAATCATATCCCGCAGGATTTTTCGTTCCAGGCCTTCCAGGATGTGGGCAACTTCCTGACCCAGTGATGGATCTTCAGCGGTGATAGCTTTAATCGTAGCACGGCGCACATCATCGAGCATGCCATAGCGTTCGAGTTTACGAGGCATCGCATAGGCTGCCTTGAGGCCTTCGAGGGCCAGGTCTTTAACCTTCGCAATCAGATCCTCATTCACAACGGCTTCCGGTACAGGCCTTTTTTCCTTGCCGATAGCCTCACGCATGCGGTCCTGAAGTTCGATGATACCCCTGATGGATTCGAGGCCGAAATTGATCGCCTCCAGGATATCATCCTCGGGAATTTCCTGGGCGTCACCTTCCAGCATGACCAGGTTTACGTCAAAATCCCTGCCTTCCGTACCGGGTACAATCTTCCGCCCGGTCATAAAGAGGTTGATATCGCTTTGCGCCAAACGCTCGTAGGGCGGATTACAGATAAGCTGGCCGTCAATCCTGGCAACACGAACACCCGCGATGGGCCCTTTGAAGGGGACATCGGATATAACCAGGGCAGCAGAAGCGCCGAGCATGGCCGCAACGCCCGAATCGTTTTCATTATCGGAAGAAAATACATTGGCCACAAGCTGTGTTTCAAAAAAATATCCTTTGGGTATCAACGGACGGATCGATCGGTCGATCAACCGCGATGTCAGGATTTCCCGTTCATTGGGACGGCCTTCCCGCTTGAAAAATCCGCCGGGAATCTTCCCCGCGGCATACGTTAATTCCTGGTAATCCACAGTCAATGGTAGAAAATCAAGCCCTTCCCTGCCGCTTTTCAACGAAACCACCGTGACGAGAACTACCGTATCCCCATATGTGACCAGCACCGCACCGTCTGCCTGCGCAGCCATATAATTGGTCTTTATCGATATATTCCTACCGGCAAAATCGCATGAAAATATATTATTCATATTCTTTATATACCTAACCTCTCGTTTTGGGTCCTGCGTTTACTTTCTGATGCCCAATCGCTGGATAATGGATCGATACCGTTCGACATCCTTCCGCTTCACATAATCCAGCAGCCGGCGACGCTGCCCGACCAGCTTCAGCAGACCCCTGCGCGAATGGTGATCTTTCTTGTGCATCCTGAAATGTTCTGTCAGATATTCGATTCGTCCGCTCAGAAGTGCAATTTGTACTTCAGGAGAGCCCGTATCCGTCTCATGCAACTGGTAACCCGATATGATCCCTTTTCTCTTTTCAGCATCTAACACCGCTCTTTTTCCTCCCTAATTCATTTCAATATGTTTTTATTAAATTTTTTTGTTTTTAATATTTGAGCTTTTGTTTCAAATAGTCTTTCAGTCTGCTATTGATCGTGAAAAATTCTCAATATCCTCATGCACGGGAATCCTTTGACCAAAGGTCCGTTCCCCTCCGGCGACGAATCAACTGAAGCAATGGCAACAAGCCGTCCTTCTTCAGAAATTAACGTTACCATATCTCCCGATACAAGAAAAGAAATATCATAATCACGAAAAAAATCTCCAGCGGGTTTAACGCCGTCCTTCAATCTTTTGGCCCAATGCCCGCTGATCGTTAAACCCGACAGGTGTGATACGGCCCCGGTCATGGTGATCATTCCATTTCGTAATGCCTCGGCATCTCTGGGCGGCACAGCCTTGTCGATATGAAAATCGCCGCTGCGCAACCGCCTGAGTGCAGCTAAGCATGCGCCGCATCCCAACACACGGCCTGCATCGTCACAGATGGAACGGATATAAGTCCCTGCCGAACAGGAAATGGTAAATGTCACATAGGGCAACGACACGTCCTCCACATCGAGACGAAAAATCTCAACATGCCGTGAAGGAGAATCGACGACCACACCCTTCCTCGCCCATTTATACAGGGCCTTACCTTTATATTTCACCGCCGAATAAGCTGGAGGCCTCTGTACGGTCTTCCCGATAAATCCCGCCAGAACCCTCTCAATATGGCCTGCATCGCTATTGGGCGTTTTCCGGCTTAAAACCTGGCCTTCTATATCAAGCGTATCCGTCTCGACGCCCAAAAACATTGTCGCCCGGTACTCTTTTGTATCAGAAGTCAAAAACTGGGCAAGTTTGGTCGCCTCGTTCAAACAAATAGGCAGCACCCCCGTAGCCAAGGGGTCTAAGGTCCCCGTATGACCGGCCTTCTTGACACCCAGTGTCTTTTTAACAATTGAAACGACATCATGGGAGGTCATGCCGGCCGGTTTGTCCACGATAACCAAGCCGTTCATACGGACCGGTCAGCCCGGATCTCCTCCAATATTCGTCTCTTGATCGTTTCAATATCCCCGTCAACACGACAGGCCGCTGCATTAATATGGCCGCCACCGCCAAATGCCCAGGCTACACGTTCGATATCTACATTATCCTTTGATCGTAAACTGACCTTAAAGCGATTCTCGGAGATTTGCGAATAAAGGATGGAAATCATCGTTCCCTCAACGGTCCGGGGAATATCAATAAAGCCTTCCGTATGGTCGTGAAGAGCTCCCGTCTCATCGAGATCCCGCTGATAAACTACCAAAGAGCCGACTTTTCCATCCAGATCAAAGGTCAGGGTCTGTAGGACGCGGGACAGCAACAGGATTTTGGCCGGTGGATTATTTTCATATACATACTGGGAAATTGACTGGGGCTTTGCGCCATACTCCACGAGGCACCCCGCTATCGTCAAGGCGTCCTTCGTTGTATTGCCGTAACGGAAACCTCCCGTATCCGTCAGGATCGCCGTATATAGATTCGTGGCCACATCCGCCGCTATGGGGACATCCATCTGACTGATTACACGGAAAATCAGCTCCCCTGTTGAACTTGCATGAGGATCGATCAATTTGACATCACTAAAACCAGCGTTGGAAACATGGTGATCGATGTTGACGATTTGCCTCATGGCTCCAATGATTTCCGCCGCGCTGCCGACACGCTCAAGTTCGCTGCAATCGAGGACAAAGACGGCATCATAGCTGTCCGTCTCTTCCAAGGTATGAATGATCTGATCCCCTCCAGGGAGGAAAAGATAATTGGCCGGTGTTGGGTCCTGGTTATAAACGGTAACAGTTTTACCCATATCCGTAAGGATTCTGAAAAGAGCCAATTCAGAGCCCAGGGCGTCGCCGTCAAGCCTCACATGGGCAGTAATGAGGAATTTATTGTTGCGTCTTATGATTTCAACTATCCTTGGAATCATCCACCTCTCCCGATCTGTGCACTTCATCGATCAACCTATCGATACGGGTACCATAAGCAAAAGACTCATCCACCGTAAATATTATTTCCGGCACGTACCTCAATTGCAATCTCTTGCCCAATTCTCTTCGCAGGAAACCCCAGGCCTTCTGGAGGGCCTCCTTCGTCTCGTCCCGACAGGTCTCGTGACCCATCTCCACAAAGTAGATCCTCGCAACTCGCAGATCGTCGCTGACCTTCACCCCTGTTAGAGTAATCATAGCCATCCTGGGATCACTGATTTCACGGCGGAGAATACTTGAGACCTCCTCCATGATCCTATCCGCAACCCGTTGGGCCCGCTTAAATGTCGCCATATTTTTCATCTCCATAAGGAGGGAAGGCATCCGGCGATTGAGACAAACTGACAATCTCAATCTGAGAACCGATCACCTCCGCCAAGTGGAGTCCCTCGATAAATGAAAGGACATGGTCCACCTTTGCATCGATCAGGCGACGATCATTCCCGACAAGGCTAAAGCCGATGGTAGATCGTTTCCAGTCATCCTGATCGCCGACTTCGGCGATGGATATGTTGAACGAATTCTGGGTCTTCTTGATCAGCTTCGTCAAAATACTCCGCTTTTCCTTCAGCGACCTTACCTCGGGAATCCACAATTTAACAAAGCCTGAGCCAACAACCATATCTGCCTATAATTTTCTTTCGACTCTTTCATTCACGTAGGCTTCGATGACATCACCTTCGCGAAGATCATTATAGTTCTCTATACCGATACCGCATTCATAGCCGGCAAGTACCTCTCTCGCATCATCCTTGAGACGTTTCAATGAACCGACCCGGCCGTCATACATCACAACACCGTTTCGAACCAGTTTAACGCTGGCATTCCTCGTAATCTTACCATCCAAAACATAACAGCCGGCAATAGTGCCAACTTTAGGTACCTTAAACAATTGTCGCACTTCGGCCCGCCCGATGACAACCTCCTTAAAGATCGGCTCGAGGAGACCTTCCATGGCCGCTTTGACATCGGCAATGACATTATAAATGATATCATAAAGTTTGATCTCCACGCCTTCCTGCTCGGCGATTTCTTCCACACGGCCGTCCGGTCTCACATTAAACCCGATGATCACGGCATTGGCCGATGAGGCCAGCATGACGTCCGTTTCCGTAATCGCCCCTGTCGAGCTATGTATAATACGCAGCTTGATATCGGAGGTGCTTAGTTTATTGAGAGATTCCGCCAGGGCCTCAACGGAGCCCTGGACATCGCCCTTGACGATGACGTTCAGGTCCTTGACCCCTTCCTTGATCTTTTCGTAAAGTTGCTCCAGCGTTATCTTCGAAGTGGCTGAAAGTTCTCTTTCGCGCTCTTTCCTGAGCCAATAGTCAGCAATACTCCGTGCCTTTTTCTCATCCTCCACACAAAGGAATTCGGCACTCACCTGGGGAACCCGCGAAAAACCGATAACCTCGACAGGCATGGAAGGTCCCGCTTCCTTCACCCGTACTCCCTGGTCGTTATTCATGGCCCGGACCCTTCCGTATTCAGCCCTGCAAACAAAATTATCGCCTTCTCTCAGGGTCCCTTCCTGGATCAAAACCGTGGCGATAGGGCCGCGTCCCTTGTCCAACCTGGCCTCGATGACAACGCCCCGGGCCGGCCGGTCCGGATCCGCCTGGAGTTCCATAACGTCCGCCTGAAGAAGGATGAGCTCCAGAAGCTCTTCGATATTGATCTTTTGTTTGGCCGATACCTCACAAAAGATCGTATCGCCGCCCCACTCCTCCGACACGAGGTTGTATTCCGTCAGGGCCTGCTTGATCTTTTCGGGATCGGCATTCGGTTTGTCAATCTTGTTGATGGCCACCATGATCGGCACGCCTGCTGCGCGGGAATGGTTGATCGCCTCAATGGTTTGATCCATCACGCCGTCATCGGCCGCTACAACAAGGACCACGATATCCGTGACCTGGGCTCCGCGAGCCCGCATCGCCGTAAAGGCCTCGTGACCCGGGGTATCAAGGAAAACAATATCCCGATCTTTGATATTGACGTGATAGGCACCGATGGCCTGGGTAATTCCGCCGGCTTCCCCACCGATAACGTTCGTCTGACGAATGGCGTCAAGGAGGGATGTCTTGCCGTGATCGACGTGCCCCATGATCGTGACGACGGGGGAACGGGGTTTGAGGTTTCTGGGGGCCGTGTCCAAAGGCTCAACATTCTCTTCATATTCAATCGACGCCGGTTCCACCTGATAGGAAAACTCTGAGGCCAAAAGGGTGGCCGTATCGAAATCGACAGACTGATTGATCGTCGCCATAATGCCCAATCCCATCAGCTTGTTAATGACCTCTGCCACTTTAACGCCCATTTTCTTCGCAAGATCACCCACGGTGATGACATCTGCCACCTTGATCCGTCTTTTGATGGCCTTGGGAACCGTAATCTCGGTCTTTTTCAATTTGGAAGCGACCTGCCGCCTATCTTCCCGCCATTTCCCGGGCCGTTCATCCTGATCATAATCGATGATCTTCGATTTCCGATCTACGGCACTCTTGATCAGCGCCTTTTTTCTGGATGGAATCTGATCGGGGCCGATAATCACCTCGACGGTTTGTTTACCCTTCTTTTTATCCCGCTCCAATTCCCATTTGGCGGGTTTCTTGGCCGAAGGGGCCGAAGTTTCTTTCGCACCGGCCACATCGGGACGCCTCGGGGCACCATGTTTGGGCATGGTTACCGGCGGCTCAACCGTTCTGGCGCCAGGCGCCACTCGTTCCCTCTCCTTATGAGGCGTCGCAGGCAGAATCGTCTTCGGCGGGGGAGGGGGAGAAACGGGTTTCTTTTCCGGTACAAATCGCTTCTCAGGAATTGGGACCCGCTCGCCCACTGGCGGAGCAGGCACCTTCACCGGTTCGGGGGCCTTCACGGCTTTTCCCCGGTCCTCCATGACGGGGGGTACAACGTCAGGCATAACCGGCTGTGGTTGTGGCTGTGGCTGTGGCTGTGGCTGTGGCTTCGGCGGCGATACCGGCATCTCCGGAGGAGGCGTCTCCATCACGGGCTTTGCCGTTTCAGGGGGTATTTCTGGTTTTGCAGGCGGTTCGGGTTTCCGTTCCGGTACAACTTCTTCTACAACGGGAGTGGCCGGTACGGGGACCTCTCGGACAGGGGCCACCGCTTCCTGCACCACCGGCTCCGGCTCTTTAGGCACCGGGGTTTCTTCCTCGTGAGCGGCACGCACGGCTCGTCGGCGGATCACGGTTGATTTGATCCGCTTCTCCTCGATTTCCTGATTTTCACCGGCAAAAAAATCCCGATGGACCCTTTCGATATCGCTGTCTTCAAGAGCGCTGGAATGGGATTTTCCACTAACACCCAGTTTTTCCAATCGCGAAATCAGGTCCTTGTTCTCAATGCCCAACTCCTTGGCTAATTCGTATACCCTCTTTTTTGACATACTTGAATCCCCCGACTGTATCAGATACGTTACTTCGTCCGTCCTGCCGTTTTATCCGTGGTTACTGTATCCTCGAGGATCTTTCCTGCGGCCTGGATCAGCGCCAAGGCATGCTTTTCATCGGCCCCTGCAATCTCCATCAGCATCTCCGGTTCCGTCGCAGCTACCATAGCGATACTCTTGATACCATCCGCCACAAGACGGGCGGCCATATCTTCCATCATGCCCGGAATATTCATCAGGGCCTTATAGCCTTCCTCGGGTTGTTTTGTCGATGACTCGCTCTTCACATCGATCTTCCACCCCGTGATCTTCACTGCCAACCTGACATTCTGGCCACTCTTTCCAATCGCCAGGGAGAGTTGGTCATCCGGCACAATGACCTCCATGGCCCGATTTGCTTCGTCAATCAAGACGCGATCCACCTTGGCCGGAGAGAGGGCAGCGCAAACGAACTTGGCCTGATCGTCATTATAAGCCACAATATCGATCTTTTCACCGCGCAATTCCTGAACCACGCTCTGCACGCGAGACCCCCGCATACCGACACATGCGCCGACGGGATCGATATCCTTGTCCTTGCTGCGGACAGCAATCTTGGCCCTTTTACCGGGTTCGCGGGCAACATTGACGATTTCAATCAACCCTTCCGATATTTCCGGCACTTCCACTTCGAACAAGGCCTTCAGGAAACCGGGATGGGTTCTGGACAAGATGATCTGAGGTCCCTTGGAAATCTTTTTAACATCGAAAATATAAGCCCGAATCCGTTCTCCACGTTTGTAGGTCTCACGAAGGATCTGTTCGGACGTCGGAATAACACCTTCCGCCCGGCCGAGATTGACGATGATGTTTCCTCCTTCAAACCGCTGAACAAACCCGTTGATGAGATCTCCTTTACGATCCCGGTATTCCTCATAAACATTATCCCGTTCGGCATCCTTCACTCTCTGGATAATGATCTGTTTGGCCGTCTGAACGGCGATCCTGCCCAGCGTGCTCGTATCGATCTTCATGCCAAGGCTGTCTCCCGGTTCGGCTTCTTCGTCAAGGGTCCGCCTGGCTTCTTCAAGGGAGATCTGCATCTCCGGATCCGTCACTTTTTCTTCAACGGTCTTAAACTGGAAGACTTCGATCTCTCCCGCATCTTCATTGTAGTGGGCCTCGATCTCCACCCTTGATCCCAGCTTCTTCCTCGCCGCATTCAGCATGGCCGCCTCCAGGGCATCAATGATGATACTCTTATCAATCCCCCGGTCCTTGCCCATTTGTTCGATTAGACGTTTGAGTTCTGGAAACATCCAATTATCCTCCGCATCCTATAAAAATAAGCCTGTTTGTATTATTTAAAATCGTATTCAAGGTGGGCGCTGATAACCGCCTCGCGGGGGATGCTATAGCTTTTCCCCCTTACTTCCATTATTAATAACTTCTTACCCGCCTCATCGACATAATCCGTAAGAATACCTTTAAAATTTCTGACTCCGTCTATTTTGACATCCGTTTTTACGACTACATTCCGCCCCCGATAGGTCAAAAAGTCTTTGTCCCTTGCCAAGAGGCGATTCAATCCCGGCGATGACACCTCCAGGGTATAGGACACAGGAAGCACATCATGGACATCGAGAATATCACCGGCCAGGTAGCTGACGGTCGAACAGTCATCAATGGTCACACCCTCCGGCTTGTCGATGTAAAGCCGAATAATCCATCGGCCTTCCATCATCAGGCATTCCGCGAGTATCAGCTCCATCCCTTCAGCCTCAATCGCCGGTTCAACCAGTTCTCGGATTCTATCTTCGTATTGACGTTTCGCGCCGATCATAGGCGATCATTTTCGGAATACAATGCTATGCCGCACCGGAATAAGTTTCCATACCAACCAAACCGGACGCTGCTTCATAAGAAAAAAAAAGTGGGCAACAGCCCACTCATCAGAACTCAACGATGGTTTTCGAGGTATCGCTAACACAAATGCGACACAATTGCAAGAAAAAAAACCTTTTTCCAAGGAGATGGCACTGCTTTAAGTAAAAATGGAGCGGGCGATGGGACTCGAACCCACGACGTCCAGCTTGGGAAGCTGACATTCTACCGCTGAATTACGCCCGCATCCGAAAAACTTCAGGCGGCAATGTTAATCAACGCACAGCTTTTGTCAAGGTTTTTTTATCGCTACAGCCTTACCCGGATGGCATTTCCATGACCCTCCAACCCTTCCAGATCGGCAAAGCGGGCCGCGTCGCGACCGTATTTGCGAAACGATCCCGGCGAAAAAGAAAGAACGCTGATGCGCTTTACGAAATCATAGACCCCCAGGGCAGACGAAAACCGGGCTGTCCCCGACGTCGGCAGGATATGGTTAGGGCCGGCAAGATAATCGCCCAGCGTTTCCGGCGTATAGGAGCCCATAAATATGGCCCCCGCATGCCGTATCAGAGGCAGGAGTTCATCGGGATCGGAAACGGCCAGTTCAAGATGTTCCGGGGCAAACCGGTTTGCCAGGGTCACGGCTTCGCTCATGTCCTTCGTAACAATTGCTGCCCCGTAACGATTCAGAGACCGGACGGCAATTGCTTTTCTTTTCAACTGCTCCACCTGTCGGAATACCTCCGCCGAGACGGCTCGGGCATAGGACTCGTCAGGCGTCAGCAGGACGGCGCTTGCCATCTCATCATGCTCCGCCTGGGCCAGCAGGTCTGCTGCAACAAATGAAGCCGGTGTCTTTCCGTCAGCAATGACCAAAATCTCGCTCGGTCCGGCGATCATATCAATGGCCACCTGACCGTAGACTAGTTTTTTCGCCGCCGCTACATAGGCGTTGCCGGGTCCGACTATCTTGTCAACCCGGGGAATCGATGCTGTTCCATAGGCCAGGGCCGCTATCGCCTGGGCTCCGCCAATCTTGAACAACCGCGAAACACCACTCAAATGGGCCGCCGCCGCAACAAGAGGATGAACCGTCCCCTCCCGCAGGGGAGAAACGATGACGATCTCTTCAACCCCGGCAATTCTCGCGGGAATGGCGGCCATGAGAACCGTCGACGGGTAGGCGGCCAAACCGCCGGGAACATAAATCCCGGCCCTCTCAAGGGGAACGAGACGCTGGCCTAACCGAACGCCGCCTTCCGACTCATCCATCCAGTCTTCTTGAATCTGGCGCCTGTGAAACCTTTCAATCCGTTCCGCCGCCAACCGGATCATTTGCAGATCTCTTTCCTCCACGCGGGAAAGTGCATCGGCCATTTCCTTCTCCGTCACAGCGACTGTCAGGGTCGTCAAGTCATAGCCATCGAATGTCCGGGTGTATTCAAAAAGGGCTTCATCGCCCCTGGCCGCCACATCGGCCACAATGCGTTCAACGGAATGTTGCAAGGCCTCATCGGTGGCGCCGCCACGGTTCATGATGCCGTTGAAAAGGTCATCAAAACGGGAATCCGATGTCCTGATCGTCTTCATCATCACATTTTCACCCGTTCCATATCCGCACCAAGGGCTGCGAATTTTTTTTCGATCTTTTCGTATCCCCGATCCAGGTGGTATACCCGCGACAGAACGGTTGATCCTTCCGCCGCAAGACCCGCGAGAATCAACGAGGCCGAAGCCCGCAGATCCGTCGCCATAACCGGCGCCCCCCGCAGGCCCGGTGCGCCGCGAACGATAGCACTGTGGCCCTGAACGACGATGTCGGCCCCCATGCGGATCAACTCGCTCACATGCATAAAGCGGTTCTCAAAAACCGTTTCGGTAATCACGCTGAGACCTGTCCCAACGGTCATGAGGGTCATGATCTGGGCCTGAAGGTCCGTGGCGAATCCCGGATAGGGAAGCGTCTTCAGATCGATGCTTCGGATGGTCTCGCCGCCTACGGCGCGGATCGTTGTGCCGGACACGTCAATTTTCATCCCCGTATCCAGCAATTTCTTGATAAGGGCGTCATGGTGGGCAGGATTGCAGTCGAGGATACTGATATCCCCTTTCGTCATACCCGCAGCGATCATAAAGGTTCCCGCCTCGATCCGATCGGGAATAATGGATGCCTCTACCGGGTGCAACTCACTGACGCCGTCGATGCGAATCACGTCGGTACCCGCCCCGGAAATCCTGGCCCCCATGCGGTTCAATACATCCGCCAGATTCACGACTTCGGGCTCTCGCGCCGCATTCTTAAGGAGCGTCGTCCCATCGGCCAGGGCCGCCGCCATCATAATATTCTCCGTCCCCGTCACGGTCGATATGTCAAAATAGATAGTGGCCCCCTTCAGACGGGATGCCTTGGCCTCCACATAGCCCTCCTTTAATTCGACCTCCGCTCCCATATCCTGAAGAGCCCGGATATGTAGGTTCACAGGCCGCGCGCCGATGGCGCACCCGCCGGGAAGGGATACCCTGGCCTCGCCCATCCGGGCGACAAGGGGACCCAGGACCAGGATGGATGCCCGCATGGTCCTCACCAGGTCGTAGGATGCCTCGACGGAAGTAATAGCGTCGGCATTGAGCCTTACAACCTGTTTATCTCCCTCGATAAGAACACCGAAGCTGTTCAGGAGTTTCTTGATCGTCTGTATGTCAACAAGATCAGGGACATTGTCAAAGGTATTCCAGCCCTTGGTCAAAAGCGCGGCTGTCAATATGGGCAATGCGGCATTTTTGGCTCCGCTGTTCCGGACCTCTCCGCTGAGCCGGTTACCACCCCGAATAATCATCTTATCCATCTACCACCACCTCCTTGCCAGAACCACCCGGTCAAAACCGGCGTAATCCTCACAAAACCTTATCTCATCATACAGGCAAGATTCCCGTAATATCTCTTCCAGCGGGTCTTTCTGACCCGCTCCTATTTCCATGAGGAGCCATCCCCCTTTTTTCAGCCGATTTTCGCCCTCACAGACGAGGCCCTTGTAAAAGAAGAGGCCGTCCGGGCCGCCATCCAAGGCGCCATGAGGTTCGAATCCTTTGACGCCCTCGGGCAGATCGGCCATGTCCGGGGCGGCAATATACGGCGGGTTAGACACTATCATATCAAAAGCGCCGGTAAGCGGCCTGGTCAGGTCTCCTACGACGAACGACACCCTGTGTTCCAAACCCAGCTTACGCGCATTGCTTTCCGCCACCGTAATCGCCTCCGGCGAAACGTCTATGGCGACGATATGAGCATGCTTCAATTCCGACGCCAGGGCCAGACTGATGGCCCCGGAGCCGACACCGACATCCAAAATCCTGGCCGCTACGTTATCAAAACCGGCGGCGATCTTCAAGGCTTCTTCGACCAGAATCTCCGTCTCGGGCCGGGGGATGAGGACCCGTTTATCCACATTCAGCGGCAGAGACCAAAACTCTTTGCATCCGACTATATAGGCAACGGGCTCTTTTAATACGCGGCGCGACACGTTATGGCGATACGCTTGGACCTGCCCTTCCATCAATTCCTGTTCGGGATGGGCAAACAAAAAAACGCGGGATTGCCCAAGACTGTGAGCGAGCAAGACCTCAGCATCGAGGCGCGGGCTCACCAGGCCTGCCTGGGTTAAGACCTGCACTGCCTCATGGAGTGTCTCCCGGATTGTCATGGCCATAAAACGCTTAGCGCGAAGCCGATCATCAGGCCTTTCCGCCGTTGGCTGCGTCTTTAAGGGCTTGCGTCTGATAGTGGGTGCTCAGGGCATCGATGACACTCTGGATATCGCCGTCAAGGAATGTTTCCAGATTATATAATGTCACGCCGATGCGATGATCAGTCATCCTTCCCTGGGGGAAATTATAGGTCCGGATTCGCTCGCTGCGGTCTCCGCTGCCGACCTGGAGTTTGCGCTGCTGGTAGATCTCTTCGTCCTGTTTCTGTTGCATACGGTCTAAAAGCCTGGCCCTGAGAACCTTCATGGCCTTGGCCTTGTTCTTGATCTGGGATTTTTCATCCTGGCAGGTTACGATCAATCCTGTCGGTATGTGGAGAATACGTACGGCGGAATCGGTCGTATTGACGCTCTGGCCGCCATGACCGCTGGAATGGTAGACATCGATACGGAGTTCGTTGGGATCTATATTAACCTCCACCTCCTCCGCCTCGGGCATGATGGCCACAGTCACAGCTGATGTGTGAATCCGCCCCTGAGATTCCGTTACGGGAACCCGCTGCACCCGATGAGTGCCGCTTTCGTACTTCATACTCCGGTAAGCCCCTTTTCCCTCGATCAGGGCGATGATTTCCTTAAAACCGCCCATCCCGCCGGCAGGGGAGCTGCTGATAATCTCGACGCGCCAGCCACGGGTTTCGGCGTATCGCGCATACATGCGGAAAAGATCGCCGACGAATAGCCCTGCTTCATCTCCCCCCGTCCCTGCCCTGATTTCCAGAAGGACATTCCGGTCATCATTGGGATCCTTGGGCATGAGGAGGATTTTTAATTGCTCTTCGACGGCGGCCAGCCGTTCCTTAAGTTCGGGCATCTCCTCCCTGACAAGGGTCTTCAGCTCCTCATCACCCCCTTGGAGGATGCTTTGACCCTCTTCGAGATCGGCGACTATCTGCTCATAACAACGATAGGTCTCCACCAGTTCCTGGAGATCGGCATGTTCCTTGGCATATTTCTGGTAGAGGGCCTGCTTGCCGACCACATCGGGATCGCTCAGCAGGCTTTCCAGCTCCAGATAACGATGTTCGATATCCTTTAATCGTTTAAACATAGATTGCGAACCTGTCAATAATTCAAGATACAACGCTTCGAACCGCCGCTTCCTAATGGACACATAGTACAGGGCGGACGAGCGCTGGATGGAATTGCCACACTAAAGTTCTAGACGGTAATGATACGGATCGCCGTGAATCACGGCGAATGCAGACGGCATGGTGCGGACATGGCAAGCCGGCAGGGGGGAACTTACCGATAACGAACCATCCCGGTTAATGGTCATGGGCAAAAGACCTCTTTTTTTGTCACACAAAAATCAACTGAACGCCTATTATTTCGTCTGGCCGGCATATTTCTTCTTGAAACGCTCGACGCGGCCTTCCGTATCCATGATCTTCTGCTTACCCGTCATGAAGGGATGGCACTGGGAACAAATTTCCACTTTAATGCCCGGTTTGGTCGAGCGGGTCTCGATTGTATTGCCGCATACGCAGGTAATGGTCGTTTCTTTGTATTCAGGGTGAATTCCTTTTTTCATGGTGTTACGTACTCCTTCTTGGTAATGATTTACATCTACCCGACATGATTCATTTTCTGCAAAGTCAAGGGGCGTATTATATGCATCTTTAGAATAATTTCAAGGGAAATTAATAAAAATTATTTCTTCCACCTATTTTAGTCTGTCACTGATGCATGGACTCGAGGAACAACAGATTCGTTTCTGTCTTTCGCGTTTTATCCATAATGAACTCCATGGCATCGACGGGATTCATTTCCTGGAGGAGCCGTCTCAAAATCCAGACCCGGTTGAGAATGTTCTTGGGGGTAAGGAGTTCTTCCTTTCTCGTGCCGGAGCGAATGAGGTCGAAGGCCGGGAAAACGCGACGGTCGGCGATCCTGCGATCCAGGTGGAGTTCCATGTTGCCCGTGCCTTTGAACTCCTCGAAGATAACTTCGTCCATACGGCTACCCGTATCGATCAAGGCCGTGGAAATAATCGTCAGGGACCCGCCGAATTCAATATTCCGGGCGGCGCCGAAAAACCGTTTCGGTTTGTGAAGGGCATTGGAATCGACACCGCCGGACAGGACCTTGCCGCTTGGCGGCACGACCGTGTTATAGGCCCGTGCCAAACGGGTGATGCTGTCCAGAAGGATCACGACGTCCCTTTTGTGTTCGACAAGGCGCTTGGCCTTTTCAATGACCATCTCGGCAACCTGGACGTGGCGTGTGGCCGGTTCATCGAAAGTGGAGGAAACAACTTCTCCCTTGACGCTGCGCTGCATGTCCGTCACCTCTTCGGGACGTTCGTCGATGAGCAGAACGATGAGGGTGATTTCCGGGTGGTTGGTGGCGATGCTGTGGGCAATATCCTGGAGAAGGACGGTCTTACCGGCACGGGGCGGAGACACGATGAGCCCGCGCTGACCCTTGCCGATGGGTGTAAAGAGATCCATGATCCGTGTCGACAGATTTTCGGGATCCGATTCGAGGTTGATTTTTTCATCGGGATAAAGGGGTGTCAGGTTATCGAAGAGTATCTTATCGCGGGCAATTTCAGGAGATTCAAAGTTCACCGAATCGACCTTCAGGAGGGCGAAATATTTTTCCCCTTCTTTTGGGGGCCTAACCTCTCCTGAGACGGTATCGCCGGTCCGCAGGTTGAAACGCCGGATTTGGGACGGTGAAATGTAGATATCATCGGGACTGGGAAGGTAATTGTAATCCACGGCCCGCAAAAAGCCGAAACCGTCGGGGAGGATTTCCAGGACTCCGGAGCCGGAAATTACGCCGTTCTTTTCGCCCTGAGATTGGAGGATGGCAAAAATGAGGTCCTGACGCCTCATACCGCTTGCGCCACCCACATTGAGATCTTTGGCCAGATTGGCCAGTTCGCTGATCGGTAGCCTTTTAATATCTTCGATGTTCATAGACCTAATCCCTTATATCTTTTTTTGATTGCACAAAAAGAATCCACCTGATGGCGAGCAAATGCGGCGAATATATACGATCCCTTTTTCTCAATAATTAATCGCGGCCATTCATCATTGACGCGCGGTGTTGGAAGAACGGATTGCAAAAGGGTTGTTCATCTGAATGCCTGAAAACACTCCAAAAGGAAGGACTTGCTTACGCCTTTTTAGATTTGCTTTTTTTTACCGTATGCATTGGCCGATGTCAAGTTTTTTTTAGTTTGGTGTTTTTATTCCAGCTTGAATGGGAACCTGTTCGTTCAGCATCAGAAAGTGAACCTGCCTCCCTGTTCTTCCCCTGTCTCTGCGATGGGAAAAAAAGAGGTCTTTCCGGCATGATGTGCAGAGATTGACCGATGAGATGTGCTCTCCGGCCAAACCGGCCTCGCAAAGCAGATGCCGGTTTATCAGGGGTAAATCGAGCATCCAGCGGTCATGCGTCAAAGATGGCCGGCAACCCATTCCCTGTCCCATGGCACGTATGACGGGTTCGTCAACCTCGTAACAGCAAGGGCCGATAGCCGGGCCGATGGCGGCCAGGATCAGCCCCGGCTTACTCCCAAACCGCTCCGTCATGGCCGTAACGACCCTCCTTGCGATACCAAGGGCAGTTCCCTTCCAACCGGCATGCACATTGGCAATGACACGATTAACAGGATCGACGAGAAAAATGGGAACACAATCGGCAGTCTTGATGCATAGGGCCAGACCGGGTTGATCGGTGATCACGGCATCATAGGGTGGCGGTTCGCAAAGGTCCGCCGCAGCCGGGGCCATCGGCAAGGGCCGGTCCAGGACGAGGATGCCGTCCCCATGAACTTGACGGAGGAGAAAAAAATGATCCTTCGCGATGCCGAAGGCCTGGGACAGGAGGCGCCAGTTCTCACAGACGTTTTCGGGTTCATCGCCTTCGAGGGGGCTGATGTTCAAACCTGCGAACGGTCCTTTGCTCACACCGCCGACACGGGTGCAAAAGGCGTGGCTTAAGAAATCAAGTTCACTCAGGGAAGGAGCCGTCAGGCATGTGATATCACCTCGCTGTGTCAATGTGTACATTAGGCTATCCTCCGATTTCTCTTAAATAATCAAGAAGGCAGGCCATATCGGCAGGCAGGGGAGAGACGAATTCAAGTTCAATCTGCCGGACGGGGTGCAGGAAGTTTAACACACGGGCATGGAGGGCCTGGCGGTTCATCTTCTTCAACTGCTCTTTCCAGCCCGGAGTCCGGTCAGCCTTAAACCCCCTCCCCTTCCCATAGATGGGATCGCCGATGACAGGATGACCGATGGCGTTTAAATGGACACGGATCTGATGGGTTCGGCCCGTCTCGATCGAGACGTCAAGGAGGGTTGCCACACCAAATCGTTCCCGGACCTCCCAACGTGACAAGGCCGCTTTGCCGCGGCGGCCCTTTGTGGACATCATCTGCCGCGCCACGGGATGCCTGCCGATAGGCAGATCGATGACTCCGCTTTCATTGGCGATATCACCATAGACAAAGGCCTGGTAGGTCTTTTTCACCTGCCGCGCCTTGAACTGATCGGAAAGCGCCCGATGGACGAAGTCCGTTTTGGCCACGACCATAAGACCAGAAGTATCCTTGTCGAGACGGTGGACGATGCCCGGCCTGAGGACGCCGCCGATACCGGAAAGATCACTGCAATGATCGAGAAGGCCATGAACGAGGGTGCCGTCATGATGACCCGCCGCAGGATGAACCACCACCCCGGCCGGCTTGTCCAGAACGAGGAGGAAGGCGTCTTCGTAGAGGATATTCAGATCCATGGCCTCGGGCACGATTTGACTGGGAACCGGCGCTGGAACATGCATCTCGATTATATCGTTCCGCTTTAGTTTATAGCCCGTTTTTGTTGAACGGCCATTCACCAGAACCCGGCATTGTTCAACGAGTTTCTGGATCTGGGAGCGGGACATGGGGGCATGCTCACGGGACAAAAACAGATCGAGACGCATGTCTGCGTCCTGTTGACAGACCGTGTGGCGGGATATAATTGGTGACGAAGCGTCGCCGTTTTCCGTCATATAAAAAACCTTGCGCTATGAAATCATCCTTGATTCAGGATCTGCATCAGGCCGTCGCGGACCATGGGCAACTCTTCGTCAAGCAGGGTCCGGGCATCCAGATAGACCTGGTCGTCTTCGATGCGGGCAATAATCGGCGGTTCCAGGGATCGCAGCCGGGTCTCCAAGGCCGGGGCTGACAGGCCGTCCACCTTGAGACTCAGAAGCATCGTGGGAATTTTTTCGCCGGGGAGGGAACCACCACCGGCGGTGGAATTCCCATCGGTCAAAGAAAGGTGCAGACGGCGATTGGAAAGCCTGCGCAAGAGGGCCATCAAGCTCCGAGCCCGCTTCTTCACGTCCTCGACCGGTTCCGTAAGGGCCTTAACGGTTTGGAGTGTCTGTCCCACAGGTTGAGGATGAAGGTACTGCACAAGTGTCCCTTCCAAAGCTGCCAGGGTCAGTTTATCGATCCGGAAGGCCCTGGTCAGAGGATTCTTTTTGAGCTTTGCCAGGATCTCCGCCGTCCCAAGGATCAGGCCCGCCTGGGGGCCACCCAGAAGTTTGTCACCACTGAAGGTGACGACATCGGCGCCGGCAGCCAGGACTTCCGTCACGGTCGGTTCCCTGGAGAGGCCGTAGGGCGATAGATCGATGAAACAGCCACTCCCCAAATCATCCATGACGGGAATCCCGTGTTTCTTCCCCAGAACCGCAAGTTCGGCCAGACCCGTCTCTTCCATGAAGCCGATGACGCGGAAATTGCTTGTATGGACCTTCATGATCAGGGCCGTCTCGGGACCGATGGCCCCCTCGTAATCCTTGAGACGGGTCCGGTTCGTTGTCCCCACCTCCCGCAAGCGGCCACCGCTTCTTTCCATCACATCCGGGATACGAAATTCACCGCCGATTTCAATCAGCTCGCCACGGGATACAATGGCTTCTTTTCCCTGGGCCAGGGTATTCAGAACGAGGAAGACCGCTGCGGCATTGTTGTTCACGACCAGGGCATCCTCGGCGCCCGTGAGTAGGCACAAGAGCTCGCGGATATGGTCATAGCGGAGACCCCGTTCACCCCTGACCAGATCATACTCGAGATTCGAATAACCCCGGCTGACCGCAACGACCCTCGCCACGGCCTCCGGGCACAGGGGCGCCCGGCCCAGGTTTGTATGGAGGATCACACCCGTGGCGTTGATCACACGACGCAGGCGATACCTATGGAGAGCCCGTACCTTCGCGGCTACCCGATCCGCCACGAGATCAACTGCCGGAGGCGGACCATCCCACGGCCCCTTGAGAGCCAGAATGGCTGCGCGGAGTCTTTCCACTTCGGCCCGGCAGAGGGACTTGGCAACATGGGGCAATATTTGTTCGAGATCCCCACGCTTTTCCAACAAGAGCATCAGTTCGTCGATCTTGGGCAATTGTCGCAGCAATGCATTACGTTGATCGTTCATGGGATTATCCTTTCTGCCGGCAGAAATCCCGGAAATTGTTAACGGCAATGAAGAATTCCCGCATCATGATGACCCAGGCATAGCAGCCCTTTTCCGTCAGCTGGAGCGACGGCGCCCGATACGAGACGCGGCCCGTCAGGGAAAAGGCGAGGATGTCGAGCCACAGATACGGCCAGGGACTGACGCCGTATTTCTTCTTCAGGTCGGTCAGGTCGAGACGCGTGCCGAAGAGCTTCATCAAGAAATCATAGCGCATCATCTCTTTCGTGGAGAAGGTCTTGGCGGCCATTAGGGGCATCTGTCCCTCCGTAACCTGCCTTATGTATTCAGGGATGTGGAAGGTGTTCGCATAGCAGGCGCCGCTCAGAAAACCGATGGAGCCGCTTCCCAGACCCGCATATTCATCATAATCGACGATGTATTCATCGATCATATTCGCCTTTCGTGAAAAACACCAGGCCGAAGAATGCCGGTAAGACGGCAGCAGACGTTTTACAATACGGTGATAAAACTGTTCCTCATCGCCGTAATTCACGCGTCCCAGAGTGCGCTCGACAGTCCGGCGGGTCGAATCGGAGATCATGAGGGGGTAATAGGTGATTTGATCCACGCCGATCCGGTCTAGGACATTGAGGTCAGCATCCAGGGTTTCCAGGGTCTGGGTTGGAAAATTAAAGATCATATCCGCATTAATCGTATCAAACCGTCCGCCGATTGCCGAGAGCCGTTCAGCGATGGCCTCGCCGCTGCCGTACTTGTCATAACGGTCCATCTTTCGAAGAAGGTCGTCATTGAAGCTCTGGACACCGACGGAAAGGCGGTTGACACCGGCCGATTTCAGGATGGCAAGGTTTTCGTCCGTCAAATGATTAGGGTTGGTTTCAACGGAGATTTCCCGGATGGCAAAGGTCTCCTTCGCTTTGGCCAGCAGATCGGCCAATTCGTCCACCATAACCGTCGGGGTTCCGCCGCCCACATAGACACCGGAAAAGTCGTACCCTTTGGCCTTGTAAAGGAGGAGTTCCTGCTTCAAGGCCGCGAAGTATGCCTTTCCAATCGGCCGTTCGAATACGACGCGGTTGAAGGAACAATAGGGGCAAAGGCGTTCACAAAAAGGTATATGCATATACAGCAGGCGCGGCTTGGCCACAGCGGCAGGCGGGACATGGGGGACGCCTCCCTCGTCGAAGCGCATGGCTTGCGAAAATTCACCGCGTACAACAGCATTGACAATCTTATTGATCAAAGACACAATAAACAAATCCCTTCCCGGCTTTTTGTGGCCGGACAAAAATTACTTTGGGGATGGAAGTAGCAAATCCGCCGGAAATGATCAAGGATATTGAAGGCCGGACAGGGAACATTATACACAGCGCCATGAATGCAAACCAGTCTGTAATGCTGGATTTGATCCGGCATCCAGTGATTTTCTTGATTCCCGCATACGCTGGAATGACGGTATGCGCAATTATATGTATGTCGCTCAGAATAATTTATCCGTTGTAATGGAAAAGCCGAGGTTTGATATGCAAAGCAGGAAGAGAAACACACCCCTGAAAATCGCTCCCATGCTGCTTCTTTTCTTGTTTGTAAGCATCTGCATTCCCGGTGCACAGATCCATGCCGAAGGTCTGGAGCCAAGCACGTCCTTTTTCGTTCCCTTCCAGGATGACGCCAGAGATGCGTATTCGACCTTCCGGAAACGATGCGTTGGTTACTATGGAGATTACCGCCGGACAAGGGTAGCCGGTCACAGGCACGCCGGCGTGGACATGAAAGGAAAGGCGGGTGAAGCTGTCCATGCCGTGGGCAATGGCCGGGTTGCATACCGCTATTGGCCATTTCCGAATGAAACCGTGGTTGTCTTGCATCAATTGCCAGACGGGGAGAAGATTTATTCTGTTTATACGCACATCGTGGATATTCGAGTGAACCCAGGTGATCCGGTCGACAGGAATACGGTAATCGGAAGGCTATTCAACGAAGTGGAGCGAAAACGGGCCCGTTTTTCTTTTCCCCATCTTCATCTCGAAATTCGGAAAAATATGGAGGATATGGGACGGGCGAGCTTCACTTCTATGTCAAAAGCGGCGCTGGATAAATATTGCATCGATCCGAATGTTTTCTTCAAAGACCGCTTGAAATAATCATCAATGCCGCTGGATTATCCGGTCAAGCCGGATAATGACGGAGATAGCTAATTGTCATTCCGAGCGAATGCAAGGAATCTTTAAGTTCCTTCACATTCGCTCAGGACAAGCCTCGTCACTACCATTCCTCTGAATTACACAGCGGAAGCGTCATTCTAATTTCCGGCTAATCTCCGGTCTTCATGAGGAACCCCCCGCTCATGTAGTTACCATCCTCCGTCCGTAGGTCGTAAACACTGCCTGCGATCACCGTGGAAGGGTAGCTGCTCCTGGCTGCCGGGATGAATTTCCCATCCGAGAAAATCACATGGTTGTCTGTCACGGCAACAGTAGGGGAAAGTTGTTTTCCCGGCAGAGACGAAAGGACGGTGCGTTTTGTGTACACATTCGTCACCCGAACCGGCGTTTTGATGCCGTCCCGCTGTCCCCATACCATATCCCCCACCGCAATTGTCTCAATGGGCCGGATCCCTGATGGCGTATCGATCGGGGCACCCGATTTCAGGCACTTGTTATGGACGACAATGTCATTGGCGAGATAGTTTCCCTGAGATGTCTTCAAATTATAAACTACGTTCTTTTCTCCCTTATCACGAATAATAGCTGCAATGGTCGTTTCTTCCATTTTCCGGGTCTGGCCGTTGACGATATAAATGACATCGCCCGGATTTAGTCGATCGACCTCTTTCCAGCCATCCGCCTTGGTCAGAACGGGATGATTGCCCGTCACCAGGAGGTCATGGTTCCCGCTCGTCTTCACCTCATGAAGAACATATTTCGTGCTGTTATGCCTCAGGATTTTTTCGATCCTGGCCTCGGCTACTTTTCCCTCTTTGACATTGTACGCCACAATCACGTCATTTACCTTCAGCCCCTCAATGGCTTTCCGGGAGCCATCCGCCAGGGTCACGCCGGTGCCTTCCGGAACGCAGCCCTCATCCCGCGGTTCGATGACGATCATAACACGACATTTCTGAAGAAACCCAAGGTTGTCTTTGGAAGAACGAATCATCCGGGCGTCTTCGCTGCTGATCCGCAGTTCGGACATCCTGGCCCCTTCCGCCCTGATGGCCTTTACGGTCAGGGGGTTGTTAGTCACCCTTTGATCGCGCTGCGCAGCCTCAACATCCGTTGAAAACCCGCACAGTCCCTGCTTGGCGGCGATTTCCTTGTCCGCAATAAGGGTGCCGTAAACCTCCGAACCGTTTTCGTCAAACACCTTCGGTGATACGGCCGCACGTGTGCCGAGTCCACGTGCGTCAATCACAAGGCCGGTATAAACCACGCCGGTCGGCTCGGGTTGCGGAGAGAAAGGGATGGGTTCATGGTCTTTCACATCCTTTTTTTCATCGTTTATAATGACTGTGGGAAGGACCATCCTGGTAACATCCGAAAGGCGTAATCTAACAACGACTTCCACCGTTCCATCTGACAGGTATTGCGATTTGACGGTCTTTGCACCCTTGACCAGGCCGGATGCCTGGGCCTTGATGGCATCGCTCTCGACAACGAAGTCCTTAACCATTGTCTCAGAATCAATCTTTACGCCATGAATGATTTCCACCAGGTTTCGATAGGCATCGACCTGTGCCGCCCGTAACGCCATGGGGCGGGCCTGGGGTTTCCCATAATATTTTTCCGGTGGAGCGCCGATACCCAACGCTTCGATGTAACCGGCCTGATAGTTGATCAATCCCTTATCACCAACGGATTCCGCAACTTCCGATTTAAGGACCTTTTTCCATTCCGCCTTCCCGTCACCGCCCTGCTGGCTGTGAGCTATCCCTGCAATCAGGATGATCATGCCGGCAATCAATGAAACCATCATAACCTGTCTTACCTTCATAACGGATTCCTCCTTTAGCATGCTGTTGAAAAACGTCCATCTGCTGCGTCGCGCCGCAAGCTTCCCCCGCTTTTGCTGGGGGCAGGCTACATCGACGTACTTCTATGTACGCCTCATTCCTCAGCTTTTGCGCGCCTTGCATCTGGGCATCCCGTATCAGGTACGGGACAAGCTTTTGAACAGCCTGCCCAAAATCGAGTTTTTCAACAGTCTGTTAGTTCATCGGCCTTTGGCCGAAACGTGGCAAAACGATTCAACATCCTGAGTTTGTTTTAACTTATACCATATCATGCCGCGATGATAATACCAAGTTACATCGTGAAGATGAAATGACATTGCCGTACTTTGAGTCCATCTGATGCCAAACAGAGAATGGCAACAAATAATGGGGAAGGCCTCGCAAATTGAGACACTTTACAATCGGTGGTTAATAGACAAAGTCGCGCTTCAATGACTGGAGGCCGATTAATAGCGTGTTCATTGGTTTCGACGGCGGTTCCGCTGTAGTGAAGCCGGAACAGGCAAAGCGGGTTTCCGGGTCATAATAGACGGCGGATCGATAGCCGGACGTGGCACCCCCGTGGCCCCACCCCAGACCTGTAGTATATGCCATACCCAGCCCGTAGCTTCCATTTGGTCCCTTTGTCATCATTTCTTTCAGTGATTCCGCACTGACTACCGAACCTCCGACGAGCAGCGTCATCCAGCGTGCAAGATCCCGGACGGTCGACATCATCCCGCCGGCCCCCAGATCCCAGGACTCATCGATCTCACTCCAGTCTTCCAGCGTGCCGTCGCCATTGACAGCATAGCCGTGGGCATAAGGATCGGGAATATATCGACCATTCGCCGTATACGTATGTGTCAGCCCGAAAGGAACAAGGATACGAGATGTTATGTAATCACGATAGGATTTACCCGTGACTCGCTCGATGATCATTGCCAGTACAACATATCCAGTATTTGAATAACGGTACTGTGTTCCCGGTGCGTAGTTGAAGATTTCCGGATGTGCAAGCTGATAGCCGATGGCAAAAGGAACGAGTTCCTCCGGCTTCCAGACGCGGAATCGGTCTTTTGCGCTGAGGTCCTGAAAAGGTGTCGGGTCATTCTCATGGTCCGCCATTCCACTCGTATGCCCGAGGAGCATGCGAATGGTAATAACGTCGTCTCTTGGGATGCGTAACTCGGGAACGTAATTTCTTATCGGCACATCTATCGACGGCAGGAGCCGGTCGTCCCGTAACAGCATGACGCCGGCCGCAGTAAATGTCTTTGTATTGCTCGCTATGCGAAATATCCGGTCGGGATCCATAGGCACATAGGGAATCACGCTTGCATACCCACTCGCCCGCGCCAACTCCCTCCCTGACGGTAGCACAACAAAAGCGGCCGCTCCCGGCGCTCCATCACTAACCGCGCTGTCCAGAGCTTGTTGCAGTTGCGTATCAACCTGGGACGTACCACCATTACCTCCACCGCCGCCTGAACATGCAGCAAGCAATATTATGAGTAAAAGGAGTTGGAATCGTTTGTGAAAGCTTCGATACATGGGAGCCTCCCAAGGATCAGGATTAACAACCTGCAGTTTGAGCGTAAAAGCAAACTTGTCCAAAGTTTAGGATAGAGGCGGTCTTCCCGTAATTGAGTTTTTTAATAGCCGGACGGTACCATGTAACGTTTATTTCTTTGCAGGGTGGAACAAGCGAAGCGGTTCCACCAGCGGATGGTGGATGCGCTTTCGCTTCATCCACCCTACAGTGATGTGACAAATAAGAAGTTACATGGTACTAGCCACTACCCCCACAAGCTCTTTTCCTACCGTTTTGCGGACCATGAATAGGCATTGGGATCACTGTCCAGGATAAAGGTCCCCGACATGCCATGCCTGCTGACGATTCCCTGGTAATACTGTTTCCACGAGCCTTCACGATGGCGGGTAAATTTGATGGTTCCATCGTCATGAACCCTGCCGGTGACACGATCGACAGGCTCGGCGCCGTTGGTTCTGGTCATTGTCCCTGTGATCTGATTCCCCCGCTGATTAATATCCAAAATAAAATGGTAATTTCTATTGGCAATCATTCTCCATTGACCGGTAACCTGGACCGCACTTTCCACTGTGCGGGATGCGCCTCCCTGCCGGGCCGACCAGGTGTAATTACCACTGCCGTCCTGGTTGAAGTTTCCTTCTATTACGCGCAGATTGCCTTGCTGCAATATTCTCCCATGATAATTCTGTTTCCATGCGCCTTCACGATAACGTGTGAATTTGATGGTTCCATCATCATGAACCCTGCCGGATACACGGTCGACAGGCTCGGTGCCATTTGTTCTTGTCATCGTCCCCGTTATTTGATTTCCTTGTTGAGAGATTTCCAGCATGAAATGAAAATCTTTATTGGCAATCATTTGCCATCGACCACTTACTTGAGGGGAACCGTAGGCTTGGGCTTCATGAAACGTAAGCCCGATTAATGCGGAGCAGAAAAACACAATCAGACCGAAGATTATTGATAAAAAACGAAGACTTCTTTTCATCGGATTCATCCTCCTGTTATATAAGGCAATACTTCTAGCAATTTGTTGAAAAACGTTTACATGATGATCAGGAAAGTAATTGATTATTTCTTGGATAGCTATAGGGCAAGAGGCCTACGCTGTCAACGAAAAACAGATTCATCGAATTGCCTCAAATTAAATGTAGATAAATTTGAGCGGAATATATGTCATATTAGAATGATCCTTTATGACATCAAGAATGAACATGGATACAACAGAACTACGGAACGCCGATACGGCAGTGATTGTTTTAAATCAGATCTTAGCTTTGATGCGGTTTGATGATAACTTTGATCGATTCCCGGCCCTCCTCAACGAGTTGGAACCCGTGGGCGATTTCGCCGAGAGGAAGGCGATGGGTGATCATGTCTTCAACTAATACCCCGGCGGACTCTATCAACTTCATGGCTTCCATAATGTCCGGGGGACCACAGTAGTAAGAAGTGAGAATGGTGATTTCCTTCATCCAGAAATCGTTGACGGGAATAACGACTTTCTTTTCTGGTCCCGGAACGGCAAAGAACACTATCACGCCGCCTTTGTCTACAGACTTGCATGCCATATCGACCGCCTGTTCTGCAGAGGAACATAAGAGGACCACATCAGCCTTCCTGCCATTTTCGGCGATAAGTATTTCGGCGACGTTGTTCTGTGCATCAATCACCGTATCGGCGCCCACCCGAGAGGCAAAATCAAGTCTCATTCTGTTTATATCAACAGCCGTTACCCGGCAGCCATTTCTTTTGGCAAGCTTCACATGCAGCAATCCGGACATTCCGCAGCCGATGACGAGCACGATGCTGTCTGTCTTTACTCCGGCCAGCCTTTGCGCCCGGGCGACACACGCCAGTGGTTCAATAAACGTGCTCTGGTCGTATGTTATTGCCTGTGGAAGAAAATACGTTCCCTTTTCAATCAGGGCTTCGGGGACCAAAATGTATTCTGCAAATCCGCCCGGCAATCTTTCTTTGATTTCTGTACATTGAGGGTAATGGCCGTTCAGACAATACAAACATTTCCCGCAGGGAACCTTAGGTGCAATGAATACCCGATCTCCAGGCCTATAACCCGACAGCGAATCGCCGACTACCACAACCTCAGCGCCTATTTCATGCCCCTGGATGAGCGGGGCGCGGGGTAGACGATACCACTCCACAATATCACTGCCGCAAATGCCGCAAGAATGCACCTTGACCAGCATCTCCTTCGGGCCCGGCGCCGGAGTCGGTATTTCCTCGATCCGGATATCTTTATTGTTGTACCAATATGAGACTTTTATGGCTTCCTCGCGATTTGGTCAGATCTCTGCCGACTTTACTAGTGGACGGGGATAGCCCAGTTCACCTTCGAAAAAAAGGGTCAGCGGGCTTCGTCAACCCTGATTCTTCAGACTGTTGTACAGATCAAAGGCATCGGCGGGAGTGGCATTCTCGTGGACCACCGCCTTTATGGCCTTGATCATGGCCACAGGTGCGTCTGACTGAAAAATATTGCGCCCCATGTCCACACCGGCGGCGCCTTGCTGCACCGCGTTGTAGGCCATGGTCAATGCTTCAAGTTCCGGTATTTTCTTGCCTCCCGCCATCACGATCGGCACAGGGCAGGACGCAGTGACCGTATCGAAATCCTTTTCAACATAATAGGTCTTGATATAGTGAGCGCCCAGTTCGGCACAGATCCGACAGGCCAGCCTGAAGTATTTTGCGTCCCGGGCCATGTCTTTGCCCACTGCGGTCACGGCCAGAGTGGGAATTCCGTAACGGGTACCCATATCGACCAGTCGCGTCATGTTGATGATCGATTGCCTTTCGTATTCTCCGCCCACGAAAACCTGGACTGCCATTGCACACACATTTAAACGAATAGAATCTTCGATATCCACGGCAATATCTTCGTTGGACAATTCTTTGAGGATACTCGAACCTCCGGAAGTCCGCAAAACAATTGAATTGGAAAAAGATGGCGGAACGATGCTGCGCAGAATTCCTCTGGTCAGCATCAATGTATCGGCATAGGGCGCCAGGGGAAGGATGTTGACATCGACTCGTTCCAGACCGGTAGTGGGTCCCTGAAAATAGCCATGATCAATGGCCAACATGACTGTCCTGCCCGACGCAGGATTAAATATCCGGGCAAGTCTGTTCTTCATTCCCCAATCCAGCGAATTTGATCCTTTGAGAAAAAATCCCTCCGTCTTTTGCGGCCTATCCGTGTAGTACAGCTTGGCCTCCCTTATATCATCCGTGTCCGCCATATCACATTTTCCTTTTTTTTAAAGTAAGATTGGTCTCTTTCTGCCGGGCAGAGTATAGAACAACGTGAATTACAGATCAAGTCCAAAACGACTTAAACCGTTCTCGACTTTGTAATTTGCAAGAAGGGCTGATACAGGGTGGTTATTGGAAGGTTGATTCAAGTAATAAAAAGCCCCTGATCACGACACGATCGTGAAAAGGGGCCTTTGGCAGATCATAAAAAGACTTTTATTCTGATTCAGAATATTTTCCGTTTAATCCACGCTTCCTGATATAGCCTGCCGATGGTCGTTACAATAGCCAGGAAGAACAAACCGAGCATGAAATTGGGTGCCGTTCCCAGCCATTCATCCAGCAGATGCCCGATGTACAGGAACAGGAGGGACGTCACGACGATTACGAATCCCCAAGCTGAGAGCATCAGGATCGGTCCCAATTGATGCATCTGTTGAAGATTATTTTTTCGTGTTGTTTGCGCAGTCATGATCTGTCCCTCCTTCCGTTAGGACGGCGTTCAGGGCGGCATCGGATACCGCCCCTTCGCCTGATTTCTTACTGCCTTAGCTGACCAGGGTCTTCACGACATCGATCACCGGATTGGTGAACAGGGCGATCAGAACCGTGTAGAGGGCGAAAACGCCGACGGCCTCATTGGTGTACATCTTTTGATATTTGTGCTTCAGCGAGATGATGGTCATGCCGCCGATGATCAGACAGCCAAGCTGGAAGTAGGGGAAATTACCCACACCCGCTGCCGCATACTCTGCAAAGCTGAAGGTTGCCGTCAAGAGCACCACCGCTGCCGTTACTGCCATTGTTCCCAATGTCTTTTTCATGATCTGTATCCTCCTATATTTATTATTATTATTTCGTTCATTTCGTTTGACTTACTATATTGCGTAAAGTGTGCCAACATAGATCGACCATGAACAAAATATTCTAAGTATTTATTATTATTAGTGATAATCGCGATATATTGCCGGCAGACAGAATGGATTTTATAGAAAATAGAACGGATGTTTAAAAGGATCGTTCAAATTCTTTGAATGAAACATTGAAAAACGCCGATTCTTTTCTTCCACGTACACCTGAAGACAGGTTTCTGAAAGATCCATTGACAACGAAACGATTGTGTTGGTAACTATTTATCATCATCTGAGATAGAAGATGGATAGGGATTATCATTTAAAGTTTTCTTGAAAAGATTGTAACATATCTAATTTTTTAGTTAATCTGCTGATATACCAAAAAAGGAGGAAAGGCGAATGAGTAAATTATTTACCAGCAGCACAATAAACGGAATGGTCTTAATGAACCGTTTTGTGAGATCAGCTACCTGGGAAGGCATGGCAACTGATGACGGCGCCGTTACTCCGAAGCTGATGGATACTATTGTGGCCCTGGCAAAAGGCGGCGTCGGATTGATTATCACTTCACATGCATACGTCAGCCCGGAAGGGCAGGCCACGCCCTGGCAGCTTGGAATTTATAAAGATGACTTGATGGAAGGTCTCAGGGAGATGAGCAGCGCGGTCCATGCCGAAGGCGGAAAGATCATGGTGCAATTGGCGCATGCCGGCTGCCATGCAGCTGCATCCATCAGCAAAAGGACCCCGCTTGCGGTGTCGGATTTTGAAGAGTTAATGAAGTCACCGCGGAAGGAAATATCGCTTTCGGAAATTCAAGATATCAAGACAGCCTTTTCCAATGCAGCAAGACGGGCAAAAGAGGCGGGATTTGATGGAATAGAGCTTCATGCTGCTCATGGCTATCTACTTAACCAGTTTCTATCGCCGGCTTATAACCGCCGGAAGGACGAATATGGGGGCGATATTGCCGGCCGTACACGAATGTTCCTGGAGGTATTGATTGCGGTGAGAAAGGAAGTGGGAAAAGATTTCCCGGTCTTTATGAAGTTAAACTGCCGGGACTTTGTTGAGGGTGGTCTTACTTTGCAAGATTCCCTCCGTGCAGCCCAACTGTTTGCAGATGCAGGAATTGATGCCATCGAATTGAGTGGCGGTTTACTCACTAGTAAAAACACATCTCCCAGCCGTACAGGGATAAAGTCAAACGAGGATGAAGCCTACTTCAGAGATGAGGCTCGTGCTTTTAAAAAACAATTATCAGTGCCGCTGATTCTTGTAGGCGGCATCCGATCCCTGGAAACAGCTGAACGACTCGTGGAGGAAAATGTAACAGACTACATCTCCATGAGCAGACCTTTTATCAGGGAGCCGGATCTGATCAAGCGGTGGCAGTCCGGGGATAGTCGAAAAGCGGCATGCTTATCAGATAATCAGTGTTTCAAACCGGCCATGAAAGGTGAAGGCATTCGCTGTGTCGTTGCAGAAAGAATTCAAAACGGGAATTGAGGAATTCGTCCGGGAATTTGTCGGAAACGAACGCTACCGGGGGAGATTTCCCGCCAAAGCCAAGATCATCCACGATCCCCTCTGGGGGACCATACGACTCGAACCATGGGAAGTGGCCCTATTGGACCTCCCTCTTATTCAGCGCCTGCGCCAGATACATCAGACCTCCCTCGTGTCGTACGTTTTCCCCGGATGCAGCCATACACGTTTTGAACACACTATGGGCGTCATCCAGCAGGCACAGAAGCTGATCGATGCCGTCAACAAGCAATACGCCCCCAGGGATGAGAAATTCACTCCCGAAACCATACGAAACATTCGGATCGCTGCCCTTTTCCATGATTGCGGCCATTCCTGCTTCAGCCATATAAGCGAGGACCTCTATGAATCGTGCACCGACATGGAAGACTTTTTCCAGTCGGGTGAGATGCCCAAATGCCATCCCCACGAGGCTCTAAGCGCGCTGATCCTGAAGTCCGGCGTCGTCAGGCAGTATATGGCCGACATTGAAGCCCATTACGGAATTTCATTGGACCTGGACAAAGCTGCCGATATGATTGTGGGAATACCGGTTCAAAACGACAAGACCCATCTCTACGAAACACAAGTCATCAACGGTCCCTTCGATGCAGACAAGCTCGACTATATCTTCCGCGACTCCCATTACAGCGGCATCCCTATCGGCCTCGACCTGGACCGCCTCTGGTCGTCGTGCATGGTGTCGAAAACGGATTCGGGAGAACATGCGCTTACCCTCCATCATGCCAGCATTGCTCCTCTCGAACAGGTCCTGTTCAGTAAAATGAATCTTTTTTCCATCGTTTACCAACACCCAAAGGTCCGGGCGGCGGAAAAGATGTTCCAAGCGGTCATCGAAGAGGCCCAGGCGCGGCCGGATGACGTAAACTTTACCGTCGCCGGCCGCAAACTAAATCTTAACCGGGCCACGGACCATCTTTGGATGACGGACGAGGTCTTCTTTTCTGAGGCCCTCCACAGAAAGAGCGACGACTATCTGCATAAAAAAGTCCATGATATCCGGTACCGGCGGTTTCTCGTCCGGGCCCTGACCATCAGTAACGATACAGTGGAAGAGGATTGCCGGACGGAAGGATTCCTGCAATTAAAGAAACTCAATCAGCGATGCATGGAAACATATAAGGCAAAACGGGAGATTGCCCGTGAAATCATACATGCTGCAGGTCTTGACGGAAAACTGGATGTGCGGGATGTATGGCTCGATCTACCGTCCGATCCATCTTTCAACGAGACGGATCGGACCTTTGTGCTGACGTCGTCAAGCGGCCTGCGAAAGGTAAGCGAACTGTTTCCCATCAATTACTGGACGGAACTCTATCAAAAATACAAATGGCGGGGCCACGTCTTTTGCCCTGTCGAATATCAGCAGCGAATCTACGAGGCCGCCCTGGACTTCTTCCGGCAAGACCCCTTTGCATTGAAATTCAAGAAATCGGCAGGAGAAATATCCCATGTGCCGCACCCCCTGCCAGCCTGAGACTATGTCGTAATTCAAATATTTGCTAACTCCGACTTGCTGTAGTCCAGACCTTTAGGTCTGCGGTTTAGATAAATGAGTTAAGAAGCAGGACTGAAGTCCTGCGCTACAGTCGAATCGATTGGAGAAAGCCTAATTACGATACAGTCTCACGATGAAGGATTCACGGCACTCAAACGCAACAGGAGGTTGCCCGCCACGAGGCGGCGGTAATCGGCGCTTGCCCGGACATCGTCGATTGGGGTTACAGCCTTACGAACAACGACCGCCGCCTCCTCCAGCACAGTGGGAGAAAGGGGGCGGCCGATAAGGGACGCCTCGACATCGGGAAATACGGCAACTGTCGGAGCGACACTACCCCAGGCCAACTTTGCCGCCTCGATGATGCCCGACGGCGAAACCTTTATCAAAGCGGCCATACCAGCCACGCAGCAGGCCAAGGCCCGCCTCTGGCCGACCTTTTCATAATGATGGAGCGTATAGCCCAAAGGCTTCTTCACACGGACGCCCGTCAAAATCTCCCCCTTATTCAGGCCCGTCTTACCGGGACCGGTGATAAAGGTTCCAATGGGTACCTCGCGGACGTTATCAGCAGATTGCAGGACCACACTGGTATCGAGGACGTAAAGGGGAGGTAGGGTGTCACCCGCCGGGGAGGCCGTACAAATATTCCCGCCGATGGTGCCCATGTTGCGGATCGGGGGAGAACCCAGGGTCCGCAAGGCCTGGATCAGGACGGGCAGGTGATGCTGCACCAGCGGTTCATTAAGGAGCCGGGTATGAGTCGATCCAGCGCCGATCCAGATTTGGCCGCCTTCGTCCCGGACGCCACGGATCTCACTGATCCGTTCGAGGCCGATCAGAACAGTCCCATCGATTATACCCTCCCGTCTCTTGACCAGCAGGTCCGTTCCACCGGCAAAGATTAGTGCCTCCGGTTCACGATGGAGAAGATCCCACATCTCATTCAGACTGGACGGCAAAAGGACCCGACTCATCGCTTCTTCCCTCCGGCAGCCATGGCCCGTGCCGCTGCCTCGACGGCATCGACGATTTTGTGATATCCCGTACAGCGGCAGAGATTCCCGCTGATTGCTTGCCGAATGTCCTCTCGCGTCGGCGATGTGTTTTCTTTCAACAGGGCCGATGCCGAAAGGATCATGCCGGGGGTACAAAAGCCGCATTGAACGGCTCCATGTTCGATAAAGGCCTCCTGCAGGGGATAACGATTATCCCCGGTTCCTAATCCCTCGATGGTCGTCACCTCCCGATCCGCCAGCTGGGCAGCCAGCATCAGGCAAGACAGGCGGACCTCGCCGTCCACGAGTATTGAACAGGCCCCGCATTCACCCGAACCGCATCCTTCTTTCGTTCCCGTCCATCCAAGGTTTTCCCGGAGGATATCGACGACCCGGAGATCCGGCGGCACATCCATGACGATTTTGTTTCCGTTAAGGCTGAATTCGATATTCATCACTTCATCCCTTCTTTTTGACTCAGGGCATTCAAGACCCGTTCCGCCGTCAGTGGCGATTTGGTCAGTCGAATCCCACAGGCGTCTTCCAGGGCGCCCGCAATGGCTGGAAGGGGGCCGTTTATGCCAACCTCACCAATGCCTTTCAGACCGTAAGGGCCCGACGGTTCAAAGGTTTCGACCATAAGGGGCGTCAAATCGGGAATATCCAGGGAACCGGGAATCACGTAAGTTCCAAGATCGGGATTCATGACGGCGCCCCGGTCGGTCTGCACCTCTTCACTCAGGGCATAACCGATCCCCTGGGCAATAGCGCCCTGGACCTGTTGTTCATAGGTTTGCGGGTTCAGGACACGGCCCCCTTCGGTGGCGGCTGCGTATTTATCCACGGAAATGGTCCCCGTCAATTCATCCACCTCGATGCAGGCCACATGAGCGGCGTAGGAATAAAGGAGATGGGGAAAGCCGATGACGAATTCTTTGCCCGTATCCAGGGCATCCCGCACGACGGGCATAAGGAACTGACTGATGCATACCCGGTCGTTGTCAGTCATCAGCGACGCCACCAGGGACAGGGGAGCCTCCTTGCCCGTCTTCAGGTCCCGGACCATACCGGGCAAGAGTTCCAGGCTGTCCAGCGTATCGGCAAGAAACAGCAGGGCCGCCCGGCCGATAAGGCGCTTTCGCAGTTCCTCGCAGGCCTTGATCAAAGCGTTGCCGTAGGTGTATGTCGTTCGTCCGGCCGACGCCGATCCCGAAGGCAATGTCCGCTCCGTGTCAGGCTGGACAAGGTCGATGGATGTGTTTTCCTGACAGAGGATCTGACCCGCGATCTGCACAAAGGCCGTCGCATTGCCCTGCCCCATATCAGATACGCCGTTGTAGACCAGGATGCGTCCCTCGGGCGTCAATTCCACCTTGGCCAGCGCCGAATCCGGGAGGCCGCGACCATATCCCATGGCATTGAAAACAGCGGCCACACCGACGCCTCTTTTCTTATGTTCGGGCACGGCGGCCTTGTACGTCTCGCGGTCAAGCCAGAGAGGGTGCTGCCGCATACGTTCCAGGCAGGCCTCGATACCCGTCGATTGCGTCATAGTCACACCGGCGCAGTTTTTATCCCCACGGCGCAGGGCATTCTTTATGCGCAATTCAAGGGGGTCCATGGCCAGCTTCCGGGCCAGAAGATCCATCATCCGTTCAAAGGCAAAGCTGACCTGGATAACACCGAAACCGCGCATTGCCCCGGCAATGGGGTTATTTGTATAAAGGCACCACCCTTCGATCAGGGTATTGGGAATCCGGTATGGGCCGCCCGCGTGCTCCATGCCCAGGGCCATCACCTCGCCGCCCAGATGGGCGTAAGCCCCCGTATCGTAAAAGATGCGGCAATGGAGTGCCTGGAGCCTTCCGTCGGCGTTTGCGCCCAGGCGGTAATGAAGCCGCGCCGCGTGGCGTTTGTATCCTGCGACAAAACTTTCTTCCCGATCCCACCACATCTTGACCCGCCGCCCTTTGGCATGACAAGCTGCCAAAACGAGAAAACACTGGACAGTCGCCCCGTCTTTGCCTCCGAACCCCCCGCCTAGATAGGGTGCCATGATCCGGAGCTTGTCCATCGGCGTGCCCAGAGCATGACCGATCTCCCATTTATCGCGGAATGGCGCCTGAGAGGAAACGACGAGGGTGATTTTCCCGTCTTCTCCCTGCCAGGCGATGCCGTTTTCCGTCTCCAGAAAGGCATGGGCCTGAACAGGAACCTCAAAAGTTTCTTCGATAACAATCGGGCAATCGGCCAGACCGTCCTTGCCCTTTCCCGCCCGGATCGTAGCCGCAAGGAGTATATTTCCCGATGGGTGATCGTCATGCAGGACGGGCGCATCGGCTCGAAGGGCGTCGTCGATGGTGAACACCCCTGGAAGGGGGTCGATATCAACCTTAATGAGGGAAATCGCTTTTTTCAGGATTTCCCGGTCGGCAGCGACAACAAGAGCGACGGCGTCGCCGCATTGGCAGACCTTGTCCGTAACCAGGACGGGTTGATCCTTATGGATTATACCCTGACGGTTCGTTCCGGGGACATCGGCGCCTGTCAGGACTGCCAGGACACCGGGCAAGGCCAGGGCGGCGGCCGTTTCAACCTTTACCAGCCTGCCGTGGGGAACACCGGCCCGTTTGACACCAGCCCAGGCCAGATCATCGCCATAATAGTCAACGGCGAATTTTTCCTCGCCTGTGACCTTCGCGGCGGCATCGGCCCGCGGCATGGCACGACCGATTTCCGGGATATACGATTTCAAGGATAGGACCTCCTGGATGGCAAATGGGATTATTCAGGTAAAATCATTAACCAGACCGGCAGATTATAGAAAATAGGGACGGGGAAGTCAAATGGAAAGGGCTATTGTGTAATTTTTTAAGGACAATGACGTGTGATGAAAATATCACAGAAGAGGCGGTAACGTTACCGCCTCTTCTGTGAAGGAAACGGATTCTAGAACCCAGCCACAATGAGTGTCGCGTCAGTCGGTGAAAGCTGGGTCCAGGCATTGGCATGCCACTTCCAGAGTCCGGATGACCCGAAGTCCGTATACAGAGTGGAGCCAATAGCTACCATCTGCTGGGGTGCAGCTGAATTGATCTTCGTCCAGGTGTTGGCGCTGCCGTCATATTGCCATAGCCCGCCGCTGCTGAAAGTGGCATACAGCATGACTCCGGACCCGACCATTGTTGTAGCCGTCGTCGTGTTGATCTTCGTCCATGTCGTTCCATCCCATTTCCAGAGGGCATTATTGTAATCTGCATACAACAGAGAGCCCACCGCCAACATCCTGGTCGGATTGGCAGAGTTTATCTGATTCCAGGCAGTGCCGTTCCATCGCCACAGACCGGCCGACCCGTAGTCTGTATACAGATTGTCTCCCGAGATAACCATATCCTGGGGAACGCCCGGGTTGATTTTCGTCCAGGCGGCCCCATCCCATTTCCAGAGGCCCTGGCCCGTATAGGATGCATAGAGGTTCGTCCCCGATGCCACCATTTGAGAGGGGATTGATGTGTTTATCTGTCCCCAGTTGCTGCCGTTCCAAAGCCAGAGAGTCCCTCCGTAAGTTGCGTACAGCTCCCCTCCCGAAGCCAGCATGCTGGTGGGATTGCCGGTATTAATCTTGACCCATTCGCCCAGGTCCCATTTCCAGACGCCATCGGTCCCGAAGTCCCCATACAGGACCCCTGCGGAAGCCACCATGTTTTGCGGAGTTGCGGCATTGATCTGCGTCCATGTACCCAGTTCCCACTGCCAGATACCAGTGCTTGGACCGGTCATATAGAGCAGGCTGTCCGTATTCAATACCAGGGGCCGCATCATGTCGTTCTCTTCATGCCCCAGGATATGGCAGTGCCATGTAAATTCATGCCCGTAATTTGTCTTCGCATTTACGACCGTAATTGGCCCGCCTGTTATCGGGTCAAAACTGGAGAAGGTGGAACCCTCGGGCATGGCCGGATTCGCGGTCCGTATGCTTTCGGGAACATTGAACGGGAACGTGGGCACTTTGGCACGCATGGCAACAATGATGTCTTCGAGCGGATTCATCCGTACCGTTTCCTTCCATCCCAGTTCATTGGCATCCGGTGGCCGGATGGCACCGTCCCAGCCGACCCGATTTACAACCTGCACGTTGACCAGATGAAAGTGGATGCCGTGAGTATCTACGCCGTTGTGCGTGATCTTCCAGAACTGCGTCTTGTCCGGATAGAGGGTCTCCGTGACGGGATCTATGAACCCCAGGGGCAGAGTGGTCTGGATACCACTATTGGTGAAGGGCAGTTCCACACCCAGAGTAGCGTTCATCCGGCCATAGTCGTCAAAGAGTTCCTGAATGGTCTTGTTCTTCATGTTCGTCGTAATCAGGGGCATAATCGAGCCATAAGGTGTGAAGGTCAAGGTGAGATCGTTGATCCGCGCATAGGTATCCGTGGTCTGTCCTCCTGCATACCCGACGGCATTGTAGACCGATTCCGGAACAATTGGCATATCCTGGAAGGTCTTGAACATCGCCGGCAGGGTTGTATTCAGGTTGGCAAGAAGAGTCGGATCGTAGTCATCGACCGGCGCGGTTGAATTAGCGCCTGCAGCCACCCGGAACTGTAATATAGTCCGGGTATTGGGGCCATAGCCTGCGACAGTGGAGGGCGCGCCACCCTGATTATCTGCGCTCGCTGTTGCGGAAAGATCGGGATTGCCCGTATAGAAGTCATTCCGGGGATCGCCGGCCGGGACCGGGGCCGGCGCATCGTTATAGAGGATCACGGTCTTGCCCGCGAACTTGCTGAAATCAACAATTACGTCGGCACGCTCCGCCGGAGCCAGGAACAGAGTCTTCTCCACGACATTCAGGACAACGATATTTCGCTTGTTCTGCTCAAAACCCACAGGGGTGTTGAGCAGGAGGGCCGGCTTGGGCAGGAGGCCGCCTTCGGCGCCGATCTGGATCATGGCCGGTCCCCGGAGCGTTGGGTCCGGAATTCCCGATGGTCTGCTGTCCAGGATGTCAGGCGTCATACCGGGCGTTTCTGCCGTCCAGGACGCAGGAAAGCAGTTGGTCGTGACAGACGCGGTGCAGACACATGCCGGCTGCGCGGGCGCCCCGGACGTGCCGCATGCCTGCCGTGGGGTTGCAGGAATCATCTTGACCTCGGTGCCGAACCCTGAGCCCGGAGCGGTGGAATGGCCGAGTGCATCGACTGCGTAACCAGCCGGATCAGCCTGGTACAACTGGAGGTTGAGCATCCGGTCATTGGCGGCGTTGAGAATCCGAAGTCTGTATTTGGCGGGCTGCACACTATAGTAGGGATAAGCCGTGCCGTTAACCAGAGGTGTGTCCATGAAGGCCTCGGGCACATGGGATACGGTGGGCGGATAAGGCGATTTCACAGTATAGATCGGCCAGAACCAGGGACCGTAGTCCCAGCGGCCAAGGGGATTGGCTCCGGTGAGATTGGTTGGATCCTGGTTCGGCATGTAGACGTGGGGAAACCATAGGCTGCCCTGTCCACCCCAATTTGCCGTGTCCCAAAGAGGATCTGTGGCAGCAAGTGTGCCAGGGGCGGGCACGAAGGTCTTATCCTGGATGACCAGGGGAACGACATGCGCCAGATCGGGAGTCGTGCCGATTGTTCCGGGTACGCCCGCGGCGGCAAGGGCGTTTTCCTCCGCCGGATCGACCAGCAGGTAACCCGCGGCTTCACCCGCATACACATTGAGTCGTGTGATGCCAATTGCATGATCGTGGTAGAACATTAGCCGGCCACTTTGCTGGTTCGGCCAATAAAATGTAGCTGAACCAGCAGGAGGGACCGTCATATCGGGCACGTTCTGCTGGCTGGCCCCTTTGAGATAGGGCGTATGCCCCACTTCCGAGGCGGGCGTGATCCACTGGTGGGCAGTTCCATCACTGATCCAGGGCGGCAGGCCGCCATGGAGGTGGATGGTCGCCCGGTTCTGGGTATACTTGGCACAGGATTGCATGGTCGGGTCGCACGATGCACCAGCAGTAGTAAGTGGGCCCATGCCTGCGCCCATGATCGTCGTATCTACGGGAAGAAAGAGGTTGCCGCCGGCCGAAGTTGCCGGCAGGGCATTGGTGAATTTGATCCGTACCGGCCGGTTCTTCGTCGCCAGGATCAACGGACCCAGGTAGTGGACGGTCGCCGGCGCCACATTGTTGGCAGTTCCTGCACCATTTGTGCCCATATTGGTCTGTACATACCCTCGCAACTTGGTACCGGTGGGGTTAAGCGTAGCAAGGTCGGAATGCATCGTTTCGTGGTACTCAACCAATGAAATCTCATAATAATCAGACCCGGGATATGTCAACTTGTCCGGTGTTGCAATGGGGATCTGCTGATTAAGATTGTTGGCTACACCGAGACCCGGCAGAGAATCAACGAACTTCCTCAAGGGTGGGCTGTATGTATAGTTGGGCATGTTCAGATTGACGGCCGGGTTTAGAACCGGCGCGGCCCAGCTATGATCAATTCCAAACGATAGTACCGTCATAGCGAGCAACAAAATTTTCACAAAAAACCATTTACGTTCTAGCATACTTTTCACCCTCTGTTCTCTCAATTGAAAAATTGAGTCCTGCGATTTCTAATGTTTCTGTTCTCATGCAATAATTCGGCAATCCACTTCCATTTGCCCCCACAAACCAGGGCCAACATTTGGATAAAATTTACTTTAACAGAGGATGGTTTTACAATCGGAGCTGGTAGTATTTTGAGATTCAGAAACGATGAAAAAATGAAATATTAAGGATTGATTATGTCTCACGGAAAGGTTATTCGTGTCTTCGAAATCGCTTATTCAGGCCTAATGTTTTAGCTGAATTTCCGGCACGCAATATGGCTGACAATAACAATCAACTGGAAAAGGTTGATCCGGAAAACATGGTTTTAAACTGCCTCTGGAATTCTTGCTTTTACCCAGGCAGGACGATCCCGGGCTATTCACTGAGAGTCCAGCATCATACCTACCGCATCAAAATGAAGGGCGCCGTCCGGTCGGCATCGAAATCCCTGACGAAATAATACCCCCACCGGTCTTGAGAATTGGTGGTCACGCCTGAAAGTTGATCATTCACGCCAAAGCGGAACGTGAAGGGCTTGTTGGTTCGCAAAACCAGGTACAAGGTATTGGACATACTTTTCCTGTCAATAGAGAAAAGGAACTTATCTTGCTTACCCCGCATCTCACGGGTGCCTGTCCCTGTTCCGATGCCCACAAAGGACATCCATTCTTTCCCAAAAGGATTGCCGTCCACCCAGGCATGGGCATAACCGATATCGGTCCCGGCGTCGTAGGTCAGTGTAGCCTCGTATTTCTTTCCTGACGCAAGGGGTGAGATGCGGAGGACCGCCATATAGGCATCCGCAGAACCCAGACCCGAGGGCAGACCTTTAAGTCCCAGGGCGGTTGTTACCGTCTTGCCCGTATTCACCGGTATATCAATCCAGGCTCCTTGAGCCGCAGTCTTTAAAGAAATGGCGCTACCTCCCCGTGTAAGAAGAAACGGCGCCGTCCGATCGGCATCGAAATCCCTGACGAAATAATACCCCCACCGGTCTTGAGAATTGGGGGTCACGCCTGAAAGTTGGTCATTCACGCCAAAGCGGAACGTGAAGGGCTTGTTGGTTCGCAAAACCAGGTATAAGGTATTGGAAGTACTTTTCGGGTCAATAGAGAAAAGGAACTTATCCTGTTTGCCCCGCATCTCCCGGGTTCCTGTCCCTGTTCCGATGCCTACAAAGGATATCCATTCTTTCCCGAAAGGATTGCCGTCCACCCAGGCATGGGCATAACCGATATCGGTCCCTGCGTCGTAGGTCAGCGTAGCCTCGTATTTCTTTCCAGACGCAAGGGGCGAGATGCGGAGGACCGCCATATAGGCATCCGCAGAACCCAGACCGGAGGGCAAACCTTTAAGCCCCAGGGCGGTTGTTACCGTCTTGCCCGTATTCACCGGTACGTCAATGATGCCGTCCTGGGCGGCAGCGACTGTGCACCAACAAACCAGTGCCAGGATGAACATCAAATGCCTCTGCAACGCTTTCATATGAATCCTCCGTCATTTTCGGGGAATAAAACTGCTCACCCACAAGATAATGCAAACTACACTTTCCCAAGAATTCTGTCAAATGCAACGGGACGAGCTGTCATCTTGGAGCTTGACAAGCCTTCGCATGATGATGATTATAAGAAAATGGAACGTAATTCCTTGCACAGAGAAGTCGGCCCAGGACCAGATACTCTAAGCTTGTATCGAGTCTTACGGGACAGGCTCGGCGTTGACGAGCGTGTAGCCCTGGCCACGGTCATTGCGCGGACGGGATCGGGACCAAGGGAACCGGGGGCGTCGATGATCGTAAGTGAAGACGGCACAACGGAGGGCACCGTCGGCGGCGGATGGCTAGAGGCAAAAACCCTGGCAACCGCCAGTTTGGTCATGCGGGAAGGGCACGACGTTTGCCTGACGCTGAACCTAACATCATCCGATGCGGCCGCAAGCGGTATGATCTGCGGCGGACGGGTGGAGATACTCATTGAATGCTTATATCGTGCCGATCCCTTGTGGACGAACCTTCCGGATCGTGTATCGTCCTGCAAGCAAAGCGGTTCAACGTGTTTGCTGGTACGGGCCATTCGCAGCCTGAACCCAGCGGATGATTCAGGTGAAACGTTTTTAAACCGGAACCCGGATAAGAAGGCGACTTCCAGGATTTATCCGGTTCATGTAAGCCGAGGCCTTTGGGTGGATGGCCGGTTGGAAGAGTCAGACGGCTGTCCGGATCATCAAAACATCGATGCCGATCTGGTTCGTATAGACGGCCAGACAGAAGCGACCCTGCAGACAAGAAACGGTATTCGTTTTTTTCTGCAACCCCTGAGATGTCTGCCGGTAGTCATTATCGTAGGCGCCGGTCACGTCGGGCAGGCCCTCGCCCACATCTGTCCCTTTGTGGGCTTCCGGACCACCGTGATCGATGATCGCCAAGACTTTGCCAACCGGGATCGATTCCCCGAGGCGGACGATATCCGCGTCCCACCTTCTCTGGAGGATTGTTTTCAGGGACTTACGGTAATGAAGGACTCTCATATCGTAATCGTGACTCGTGGCCATGCCTCAGACCGGGCGGTTCTGGCTCAATCTCTACGCACCGAGGCGCCATACATCGGCATGATTGCCAGCAAGACGAAACGCAACCTCATTTATGAAAGCCTTCTCAGCGAGGGCTTCCGGCCGGACGATCTGGCACGGGTCCATAGTCCCATCGGGCTTGCTATCGGGGCGAAAACTCCCGCGGAAATTGCCATAAGCATTGTAGCGGAACTTATCGCTTTCCGGGCCGGAAAGACCGAGGATAAACCGGTACCCAAGGGAACCGGCACATAGCAATACCCCATCCCCACCCCGACCCTCCCCCTTAAAGGGGAGGGAGAAAACCGGAGCATAGCTTTTTTCCCTCCCCCTTCAAGGGGGAGGCTAGGAGGGGGATGGGGTATGTTCTTTACGAATACAACATATTCCACCAGCGCACATGCCCTCGTTGGTGGAGGTTAGGGATTAGGCCTGATTACGACCGGGCAGCCGCCAGATAGCCTTTGGCCAAGTTGGTATTAACGTGGATGACGCCCTTATTTAGACTCTTGAAAGGGTAATCGTCCGTGATCACGGGAAGGCGATCGGCCTGTTCCTGAGTGCTGATGACGGACCCGACGGGCACGTAACGGCCATCGGCAATCGTAACACCCATAACCGTACAGCTGGGCTCAATGACACAGTTATTCCCTACAAACGCTTTAAATACAAGGGACTTCATCCCCACAAAAGTGCCGTCGAGGACCACAGCAGGACCATGAATCTGGACTTGGTGTGCCAAAGAAACCCGACTCCCTACATAAACACCGTATTTCTTCCCGTTGACGGTGTAAAGGTTCTTTTCAACGGGCTGCCCGTTCATCTCCGTTTCCAGGGCATGGAGCACGACGCCGTCCTGGACATTGGAGTCATCGCCGACAAAAAGGGGCTGTCCTTCATCACCGCGGATGGAGGCAAAGGGAGACACCATAATATGTTTTCCCAAGATCACATGCCCGATTACCGATGCCAAGGGATGTACATATGTTGTCGGGTCAATCTCGGGATTATAAACCTGAGACATAAAATCCGCCGCTACATTCTTTTCAATCATCCTGTAATCCTCCAAAATATATTAGTTTTTAAATTCCATTTACTAGACCTATTATGAAGCGTCAGGCATCCCCCGCTTCGCCTGTTCCCGGGAGACCAACTCCCGCCAGAGGTCATCCACAAGAAGCCGCGTCTCCTCCAGCGTGCCTTCGTTTCGAAGGGTCAGATCGGCACGTCTTATCTTTTCTTCAATCGGCAGTTGAGAGGCAAGCCGAAGTGAAGCTTCTTCTTCACTATAGCCGTTTCTCGCCATAAGCCGCCGGATTTGTTCCGCAGGCGGGATGAACACCAGAACGACCAGGTCAAAAAGGGGCTCCATCCCTCTTTCCATCAGGAGGGGAATATCGGACAAGACGATTGCCGCCGGCTGGCTCCGTTCGATCTGATCGAGGCGATGGCGCCAGTTCTCCAAAACGGCAGGGTGAACAATCCTGCCCAGGAAGTCCAGTTTTTCCCGGTCCTGAAAGACGATGGCCCCCAGGCACTCCCGGTTGACGGTCCCGTCGTCATTTAAAACAGTACGGCCGAAACAATCGACAATGGCCTGCCATGCGGGCTCACCCGGCCTTTGCACTTCATGGGCCAGGATATCGAAATCGATGTGAACCGCGCCTTTTTCAACGAGCATGGAGGCAACGGTAGATTTGCCTGAGGCGATGCCTCCCGTCAATCCTACATTCAGCATCGGTTTCGCTTATAGATAAGATGCAATCCCTCGAGGGTGAGCATATCGTCCACCACCTCAATGGTACGGGTTTCCGGGGCAACAACCTTGGCCAACCCTCCGGTCGCCACCACTTTCGGATTGCCCTTCACCTCCACCTTGATCCGGTCCACCAAACCATCGACCAGTCCAGCGTATCCGTAGACGATACCGGCCTGCATACTGGTCACCGTATCCTTGGCAATGACGGATTTGGGCTTGGAAAGCTCAACCCTGGGCAGTTTCGCCGCCCGGACGAAAAGGGCCTCACTGGAAATCATAATCCCGGGAGAGATGCACCCCCCCATATATTCCCCCTTCGGTGAGACATAATCGAAGGTCGTAGCCGTTCCGAAATCGACAACTATCAGATCTTGTTTGTACTTTTCAAACGCGGCCACGGCGTTGACGATCCGGTCGGCGCCGACTTCCTTGGGATTGTCATAATAGATCGGCATCCCCGTCTTGACACCGGGGCCTACAATGAGGGGTTTAAGGTTGAAGTATTTAAAGCAAAGAGGTTCCAGAATATTCAGCATCGGGGGAACGACACAGGAGATGATAATATCCGTAATGACCTTGGAGCTTATTTTGCTCGTTTTGTAGAGGTTATAGATGAGCATGCCGTATTCATCGACCGTATGATCGATGACCGTCCGTATCCGCCAGTCATGGACGAGTTGATCCTTCTCGTATATTCCCAAAACAGTATTTGTATTGCCTACATCGATAACCAATAGCATTGGTTTTTATCCTTTCATGATCGACACATCGCCCGCGGTCACCCGTGACATAACACCTTTTTCGTCCTTCATGATGATCGTCCCGTCATCGTCTATGCCTGTAGCGATGCCCGTCTGTATCTCACTGTTGAATACCACTTGAATCCGTTTGCCCAGCATATCCGTATGGGACAGGAAAGAATCCTTTATCCCGCCGAAACCATCCTGGAGGAAAATCCTATACCATTTTTCGATCAATTCAAAAAGGCTTGTGACAAGGGTCAGACGGTCCACATCGACCCCCGTTTCCATCTTCAGGGATGTAGCCGTCTCCTTAAGAATATCGTCAAAGTCCGTCCGCACCATATTGACGTTGATACCGATCCCCAACACTACAAAATCGATGCCTGTCGCAGCCGATGACTTCATCTCCGTTAAGATCCCGCAGATTTTCTTGCCGTCGATCAGGATGTCATTGGGCCATTTGATTTTGACCCGTCCCGGACAGTAAGGCAATAAGAGTTCCGCAACGGCCAGACCGGCCACAAGGGTGATTTGGGGCGCCACGGACGGAACAATGGGCGGCCGCAAAATGACCGACAGATATATGTTTCGCCCCTTCGGCGATTGCCAGACACGATCAAGGCGGCCCCGCCCTTTGGACTGGGCCTCGGCCACGACGGTGTCCCCTTCCGGCGCGCCCTTCATGGCCAATGAAAACGCTTTGGTATTTGTCGAATCCAGAACCGGGAATAGATGGAGACGTCCGCCGATCCGATGATGTAGTTCGTTATTCGTCACGGCGTTCAGGACTGGATCATTAGGGAGATGTCGGCAGCCATAACGGAATGGGTCAAGGCCCCGACGGAGATGAAATCAACTCCCGTTTCGGCAATTGCCCGAACCGTGGACAGGGAAACGCCACCCGAGGCTTCGAGAGGGATGCGCCCCCGTACCAGTTCAACGGCTTTGCTCATATCTGAAAGGCTCATGTTGTCCAGGAGGATTACATCCACACCGGCTGCCACGGCCTGCTCCAGCTCTTCGATATTCTTGACCTCGATCTCGATTTTGACCGTGTGGGGAATTCGCTGCCGAGCCCTGCCGATGGCCGCAGAGATGCCGCCTGCCGCCGCAATATGGTTGTCCTTGATGAGAACCCCGTCATAAAGGGCAAAACGGTGATTACTGGCCCCCCCGACGCGGACGGCGTATTTATCGAGGATGCGCAGGCACGGTGAGGTTTTTCTCGTATCAAGAATCTTCGCCTTTGTCCCTTCAACGGCCTTGACGTATTGCCGGGAAGCCGTGGCGATGCCGCACATGCGCTGAAAGAGATTCAGTGCCACCCGCTCCGCCATGAGAATGGCCTTAAGCTTACCGCCGAGTTGGGCCAGAGAAGTCCCTTCGGCAACATATTCTCCGTCGGTAACGATAGTCGTAAACGTCAGATCGGAATCGACGGCATGAAACACCTCCCGAAAGACCTCCAGACCGGCAACAACCATATCGGACTTGGCAATCGCCTGGGCAATGCCAATCTCGTTTCCCGTCAAGATCGCCGAAGACGTCACATCGCCCGGGCCGATATCCTCTGCCAAAGCAATGTTGATCAGATTCTGAATAGATTTTATTTCATAATCTCGCATCATGGTCAAATTCTCTGCCTTTACATAAGTTCCATGACTTTATTCAGGGCCTTTTCTATGACTGCCTGCTTTTCCTTGAGCGCCCGATGTTTATCCTCTTCCTTGCTGACGATTTCCGGGGCCGCCTTGGCCAAAAAGTCTGAATTGGCCAATTTTTTGGAAACGCCGGCCAGATCCTTGGCCACTTTGGCCAGTTCCTTTTCCAGGCGCGCCTTTTCACTCGCCACATCGATGGCGCCCTCCAGAAGAACAAAGATACGGATATTTCCGATAACGCCTGTGGCAGCGCCCTTCGGTTCTTCCATATCGCCTTCGATCTCAAGAGATTCCAGGTTGGCCAGATTCATCACATATTCCGAACCGGACTTAACAACCGTTTTGGCGGCTTCCTCCGGGGCGGAAACAATGACGCGGAGCTTCTTTGACGGCGCGAGGCCCATCTCGCCGCGGATATTGCGAATCCTTATGATGACATTCATGACGAGGGCCATCTGCTCCTCTGCCTCCGGGGCTTCGGCCGCATCATCCACTTTTGGGAAAGAGCTTACCATGATGGAACTACCGTCACCCACGAGGGTTTGCCATATCTCTTCCGTCAGGAAGGGCATGAAGGGATGCAGGAGTTTTAAAGACGTCGTCAGAGCTTCATACAACGCTTGCTGCGCCGCTAAACGACGGGCGGGGCTATCTTTTCCATAGAGGACCGGTTTGCTCAGTTCAAGGTACCAATCGCAGAGCTCATGCCAGATAAACTGGTAGATGACACCGGCGGCCTCATTGAATTTATACTCGTCGAGACTGCGTGTCACTTCCCTGATGGTCCTGTTGAGACGGGACCGTATCCAGCGGTCGGGAAGTGAGGCGTCCACTGCCGCGGCAGGCGCGGCACCGGCCGTATAATCCTCCAAATTCATGAGGGAAAAGCGCGTCGCATTCCAGATCTTGTTGACGAAAAACTTATAGCCTTCAATGCGGTCTTCGGACATGCGGACATCCCGGCCCTGGGCCGTAAAGGCTGCGAGGGTAAACCGGAAGGCATCGGCGCCGAACTTATCGATCATTTCCAGGGGGTCGATGCTGTTGCCCTTTGACTTGCTCATCTTGTCGCCGCGTTCATCGCGGACAAGGGCATGGAGATAAACGTCCTTAAAGGGAACATCCTTCATGACGTAGAGGCCCATCATCATCATCCGGGCAACCCAGAAAAAGAGGATGTCGAAACCCGTAATGAGGATGGAGGTGGGATAGAAGGTCTTCAGGGCTGGCGTCTCTTCAGGCCAGCCGAGGGTCGTAAAGGGCCAGAGGGCGGAACTGAACCATGTATCGAGGACGTCCTCGTCCTGACGCAGATTCTCGCCGCCGCAACCTGGGCATGCCTTGGGGTCTGTCGTCTGGACGATCACGCGGCCGCAGCCGCTACAATACCAAACGGGAATGCGGTGTCCCCACCAGATCTGCCGTGAGATGCACCAGTCGCGGATATTGCCCATCCATTCATAATACGTGCTCTCCCACATGGACGGCACGATACGGGTCTTACCCATTACGACGGCCGCCGTCGCCTCTTTGGCCAGGGGAGCGATCTTGACGAACCACTGTTTGGAGATGGCCGGTTCGATTATGGTCTTACATCGGTAGCATTTCCCGACGTTATGGCCATAGTCCTCGATGTCGACGAGATAACCGCCCTTTTCCAGATCCCGGACCACGTTGGCCCGGCACTCATCACGGTCCTGACCCTGATATGGACCACCGTTCTCATTGATGACGGCGCTGCCGTCCATGATATTGATAATTTCAAGATTATGACGCTCCGCCATGGCAAAGTCCGCCGGATCGGAGGAGGGTGTGATCTTTACAGCACCCGACCCGAAGTCCATAGTGACATAGTCGTCGGCGATAACGGGGATATGGCGGTTCACAAGGGGAAGAAGGACCATCTTGCCGACTTTATCCTTGTATCGGGGATCGTCGGGGTGAACGGCTACTGCTGTGTCGCCGAGCATGGTTTCGGGTCGCGTCGTCGCAACGATGATATCCCCGGACCCATCCACATAGGGGTAACGAATATGCCACAGGTGGCCTGCCTGCTGTTCAAATTCCACTTCCAGGTCGGAGATGGCCGTATGGCAGCGGGGACACCAGTTGACGATATAGTCGCCCTGATAGATCAGACCGTCGTTATACAGTCTGACAAAAACCTCCCGAACTGCGTGGGATAGCCCTTCATCCATAGTGAAACGTTCACGCTCCCAATCGCAGGATGCACCGAGGCGCTTGAGTTGCTCGATGATTATGCCGCCGTATTTTTCCTTCCATTTCCAGACGCGTTCTATAAATTTTTCGCGGCCAAGGTCATGGCGGGTCAATCCCTCCTTGGCCAGCATCTGCTCGACAACATTCTGGGTGGCAATGCCCGCATGGTCCATGCCGGGCATCCACAAGGCATTGTAGCCCTGCATCCGGCGGTAACGGGTCATGATATCCTGAAGGGTGTTGTTGAGGGCGTGGCCCATATGTAAGATGCCTGTCACATTGGGCGGTGGAATGACAATACAGAAGGGTTTCTTCGATCCCGAATCCTCGGCATGAAACAGATTTTTGTCGATCCAGTATTGATACCATTTCTTTTCGGCAACGGGCGGATCGAAAGCATTATTTAACATAGGTCTGGACATTAACTCTCCTCACATAACTTAAGCCCCTCCCTTATTAAGGAGGGGCAAGATATTTGGCTCTGGAAGATAAGACTTAGAATTTCAGTTCTTCCTTGAATTTTTTGATAATCAAGAGGGCCTCGACGCCGGAAACTGTGTCCATAGGTGCGAATTCTCCGGTCGACAGGCTCTTGGCCTGCATAATGCCCCGCGACGTGACAACCATGGCGGCATTGAAATAAGGCAGGTCAGACCTCAGATCGGGGAATGTGGACGTGCTGCCGATGAATTTCGTTGCCAGGCTGTTGTCCCCCGTCACCTTGATCAGAATATCCTCGATCATCATGGCATACGCGGCGCGAACGACAACGTCGTTGGGCAGAAAGTTTCCGTCCGATTGATTCTCAAGCCCCCGGACCCCCAATTGCAGAACGCCTTCCACATCGGCTTTAAGGGGGTGAGTGGCAATATCGGCGGCTGTTGACGCCGTCTTGACGTCAGCCTTCGCTTTGTCAGGGTCTTTGAAGGATGTATCGAACGTCTTGATCGTCCGCTTTTTATAAAGGACATCGATCTTCAGCTCTTCCATAAACAGGGCTGCCGCGTCCGCCCGGGTGATCTTTTCAACGAGAGCAATCTTCTTGCCCGTAATGGTCCCTGGCATGGCTCGTTGAATATCCTGGACGATTTTCCACTGCACATCCGCTTCGTTCGTGAGGTCCCCTTTGAGATCCATGACCTTGGCGAACATCCGGCCGGCCTTGACAAAATCCAGGTTCATCTTATAAGCGAGCCCCATATAGTAATAGGCGGCAGAAGATTTTGGATCAATTTCGATAGCCTTGTCAAAGGCGCCCTTGGCCTCGTCCATCCATCCCCTTTCCGCCATGCATTCGACGCCGATTTTCATACAGGTTGCCTGGCTCAGCGTATTGATCCGGATAGTTCCGATATGAACGAAGACTTTTTCCTCATTGGATTCGGCATAATCCCAAGACTTCGCCAAGAGTTTGAAGGCTTCTTTGAAATCGTTCTGGTATGCCTTGATCAAGGCAAGTCCTGTATAGGCCCGTGAGAATTTCGGCGCGAGTTCGATTGCCCGGTTCAATTCCACCTGCGCTGTAGGATAATGAGCCTGATCCAGGAACTTCATGCCCGTGAAAAAATGATGCTCTGGCGTATCCATCTCCGACACGGGTTTAACCGCCTTCGGGCCGCAGGAGACAACCAGCAGCATTGAGGCTATGAGGGCCATGAAGACAAAATATCGCCGGTACCTTGAAAAACGAGTCATGACGTTCTCCTTTCAGAAAAAAGCTTTGATGCAGCCTGTATTACAAAATCGTGCTTTTCAACAACCTGCTGGGGCGCATTCCGGTTAACTCCGGATCGCCTCACTACGGGAGGCATTATTATCTTTGTATATCAATGAAGTCAAGCAATTTCCGGATCATCGCCCCGAATGAACCGCTTGACGTTTTCCTTTATCATCTTGAGATCACCAGGTAAAAACCATACTGTGTCCGGCTCCGACCGGAACCATGTTTCCTGCCTTTTGGCATAACGTCTCGTGTCCCGAGCCGTCAGGGTGATGGCTTCGTCAATCGACAGGTCTCCCTTGAGATGGGAAACAATATGTTTGTACCCCATGGACTGAATGGGTTTGATATCCTTCCCATACCCCATTTGCAGCAATCGTCGAACTTCATCAACAAGACCCGCTTCCACCATAGCGCGGGTCCGCCGGTCTATCCTGCCAAAGAGGTTGTTCCTGTCCATAGTGAGGCCTATCTTGAGATAATCGTAATGCCGGTCGGAAAAGGCATGTTCCGCCTGCTTTTCAACAATAGAGTGTCCCGTAAGGGTTATGACCTCTAGTGCCCTGATTATCCTTGCCGTATCATGCAAATCGATCCGCCGGGCAGCCAGGGGGTCAACCAGCTTCAGATGATTGTACAAATAATCTCCGCCGTGGATGGCCAACTGCGCCCGATAGGTCTTCCGCAACTCTTCATCGGCGGCAGGTCCTGAGAAAAGCCCTCCCAATAGGGCTCGAATATAGAGTCCAGTTCCTCCGACAACAAAAATGGGTATCCCTTTTTGGTGAAGTGAACGGATAACAGGTTCAGCCGACTCGGTAAAAAGAGAAGCGTTAAAAGACTCGTCGGGATCGACCAAGTCCAGGAGGTGATGGGTGATGCGGCGTCGCTCATCCGCCGATGGTTTTGCCGTTCCGATATCCATATGGCGATAGACCTGCATGGAATCGGCATTGACGATTTCCCCGCCAAACGATTCGGCCATCTCCAGAGCCAGGGCAGTCTTCCCGACGGCCGTCGGGCCGGCGATGACGATCAGACGGGGTTTTGGCTGTTCAACTTTTCGGTGGATGCGCTTCGCTTCATCCACCCTACAGTATAAATTCATTACGTATCCTATTTCACCGCCTTTTGAACATCTTCTCCAGTTCCTTCCTGGAAATAGCGACATACGTCGGCCTTCCATGGGGACAGGTGGCCGAAAAGGGCGTCTCGTCCATATCGCGGCACAGGGCGGAGGCTTCCTTGGGCGACAGGCTGTGATTTGCCTTTACCGCCCCACGGCAGGACAGAATGGCAAGAAGCCGGTCCTTCTTCTCATTAAGGTGGGGTGAACGATCCATCCCCATGCTATCATCGATAATGTCCCGGATCATGGCTACGGGATCCAGGTCGGGAATCATGGCGGGGACGGCTTTGATAATGAATGAATGATCGCCGAATGACTCAACGTCAAGGCCCACTTCCCGAAAGACAGGGAGGAACTCTGTAATGAGATCGCATTCCCGGGCGCCGAGGGTCATTACTTCCGGCATGAGAAGCTGTTGGCTGATAATGCCTTTGCCCTTGCCGCTTTCTTTCAGTTTTTCAAAAAGGATCCGCTCATGTGCGGCATGCTGGTCGATGAGAATCAGGCCATCGGGACCAGCAAAGGCGAGATAAGTCCCCGACGCCTGGCCGAGATAAGCAAGATCGGCAAACACGATTTTTTCCGGCGTCTCGTAAGAAGTATTATCCACGCCGGATGCCCCCATTTCCGGCAAAACGGTTTGCTGCGGAGGGAAAGGCGTAACGGGAACAAAAGGCCTGGCAGGCGTTTGTGGCGGCGTTTTAAAGGTAAGTTTCGCCCCGCCCGTGTGAAGATGGTATCGTTTCAGGGCCTCTTCCACACGGACCTGATATCTGGGGGATTTCATCGCCTGGCCCGGCACTTCCGTCAAGGCCGGTATGGCGGAAGAACCGGCCAGGCCGTGAAGCGCCGCCTCGACAATCAACCCATAGATTTCACGGGGGCTTTGGAAACGGACTTCCATTTTGGCCGGATGAACGTTGACGTCTACGGCCCCTGCAGGGATTTGCAGATGCAAAACGGCCACGGGATAGCGCTTGGCCTCCAGGACGTTGCGATAAGCTGTCATGACGGCATGGTTGACCAGATGGTCCTTCACAAAACGCCGATTGACAAAACAATAGATATGCTTTGCACTGGAGCGGCTCAACGACGGTTTGGAGACAAATCCCCGGAGACAAAGGCCGCTGTCCGTTTCTCCTTTAACGGGGAGAAGTTGCTCCATGGCCTCCTTGCCCAGGATCAGGGCCACCCGTTCTTCCGGTCGCGACGTGGCAGGAATGGCCAAAAGGCTACGCCCGCCGGCAACGACATCGATCTTCACTTTTTCATCGGCCAGGGCGGCACACTGCATGACATCCAGACAATACCCCTGTTCCGTGGCCTCCGACTTGAGAAACTTTTTTCGGACCGGCACATTATCGAAGATGCGGGTGACAGATATGGTGGTCCCGACAGGGCAGCCTGCCTCGGTGATTTCCTGTATCCGTCCCGCCTCGGCGATGATCCGCGTCCCGGACATGGCATCCCTCGTTCTTGTCGTCATCTCTATATGAGCGATGGCCGCGATACTGGGCAGGGCCTCGCCTCGGAACCCATAGGACGCCACATGGTAGAGATCGTCAAAAGCGTCAATCTTGCTGGTCGCAAACCGTTCAAATGCCAATGGAGCCTCGTCCCGGCTCATACCGCGCCCGTTATCCTCGATGCGGATCCCGGCGCATCCGCCTTTTTGCAGCTCTACCCTGACGGACGTCGCTCCGGCATCCAGGGCATTTTCCAGGAGTTCCTTGAGGATCGAGGCAGGTCTTTCGATGACCTCCCCCGCAGCAATCTTCAAGGTCAGTTCGACAGGCAGAATGCGTATCTTTCGTTCCATGGCGCTTGACATCCCCTCTTACAGCAAAACAAAGGCCGCAGCCCCGTTATAACGGCTACGGCCTTTACAGGTATTGAAGAATTCATCCTCCGAAGAGATCAATCCAAGACAATCATAACCCGGCACTTTTGCATGAATGTCAGATTTTCTTTGACCATGCGGAGTTTCATGGCATCGTCGTTGCTGATCTTGATGTCCGATTTGCCGGGACCCTCGGCGGAAAGCCCCTTCACCGTAACGGGATTGGCCGTTACACGGGGATTACCCTGGGCGGCCGTCAGATCGCGGGCGTACCCGCTGATGCCCTGCTGTACGGCGTACTCCTTGCTGACCACGAGAGATCCGTATACTTCCTTGCCGTTTTCATCGAACACTTTGGGCGACATGGCCGGCCGGGCACCTAAGCCACGGGCATCCACAACGAGGCCAGTAAATATTTCACCACCGGCGGGGGTTGCCCTGACCTTCACGGGCGGAGGCGCTATATCGGTCTTCTTGTCGTCGGCCATGGCCTTGGGGATAATGGTGCTCATGAAGGGACCCTTCATAGACATGCGGTATTTCACCTCGCAGGTGCCGTCGGACATGTAGTTCGGCTCTCCCACCTGGGTGACGTTTTTCACGATACCGCTCACCGCGGCCCTGATCGAATCGGACTCGACCACGTAATCCTTGACCATTGTCTCCGAATCGATCCGGACGCCGTTTACAATTTCAAGAATATCCCGCATGGCCAACACCTTGGAGGCCCGTAGGCACATGGGGCGCGCCTGGGGTTTGCCATAGTATTTTTCAGGAGGAGCGCCGATGGAAACCACTTCGAGGTACTGATCCTCATAGTTGACAATGCCCTTGTCTCCGACCTGTTCGGCCACCTTGGATTCCAGAATCTTCGTCCAATCCTTCATGCTGACCCTGGAGTCATCCTGGCAATAACCCAAGCCTCCCATGAGGAATGTCATACATACGACGGCCCCGATGATAACTAGCAATTTCGACTTCATACGTTCCTCCTTAAAAAAATGTTGGATTTTATCGGCAATACTTTAATTTTTATGCATTGATATATCGTTGCATGCGTCCTTCGACATCGCCGCCGATCATAACAAAAGGCTAAGAGGCGCGCAACTGTTTTGAACCCCTGCCTAAAAACGGGCTTTCTCAGGAGCCTCCCGATAGGCCTTGGGCTCCGGCGCCGTCAGAGGCGGCTTGATATTTATATTACGTTCCGTGTCCCCCCAGATCATGCCCATGTCGGGTGGCGTCTTTCCCCACCAGTTCTGGCTGGCGTCGATATAGATGGAAGACATGGCCCGGATGGCGATATCATTGTCCTGTATATTGTTGAAATTGATCTTTGGACGGGCATTTCCCACGCACGTAATGGCTCCATCTCCCTTGTTGCCCGAGAGGGTGTTGTAGGATATGGTCGGCGCCGCATCATTACGGCAGAAGATACCGGACTGCGCGTTCCGGGTAATATGGCAATAGGAGATCTCCGGCGAGCCATGGTGGAGATCAAGGGCGATATCGGCAAATTTCAGGATACAATAGACAAAGTTGCTGTTCACCTTCGTATTTTTCATAAATCGCGCCACACCGGCATAAAATCCGGGCGTGGGCGACGCACCCGAAGCGGTAAACACGATGGGGGCATCTGCTGTCCCCTTGGCGATAATTCCTCCGTCCTCCACAACGATAACTGTCTTTTGGTCATACTGAACGACAACTCCCGGCTCGATATACAAGGTGGCGCCGCCATCGATGATAACATCCTGCGAAACGCGGTAAGGGCTGTTGGCCAGAATCAGATAGCCGTCGGTCTTGAGCGAGCCGCTCAATGTCGATGCAAGAATGGGCAGGGTCTGGGTCTTGCCTTCCGGATAAGGCCCGTTCAGAATTGACTGGATATTGATTTTTCCCCTGATGGTGGATAGGATATCCAAGCCTTTGGCCGTTCCCCACCAGTTGTCCAGGGCGTTGACGGCCTCTCCCGTAACCTGCCCTGCCATATTGAGAGGGATGTTATCAACAATATTGTTTTCTTTGATCAATGCCTGGCTATTCTGGACGGTAACACCCATCCCCCGGTTTCGTGTGATCAGGTTCCGGGAAACGACGGGGGCAGCCCGTTGGATCAAGATTCCTTCACGGGTGTTATCCTGAATGGTGTTTTCCTGTATGACCGGTCTTGCGCCGTCAATAATCAAAACAGCGGCCGTCGTATTCTTTTGAATCACGTTTTTCACGATCCGGGGAGCCGAGAAAGCCCCCATCACTTTGACGGCTGTCGTGTTCTCCGTCAACTCACAGGATTCGATACGGGGCGATGACGCCTGGCAGGTGATACCGGAGAGGGCATTCCGTATCCTGTTAAATTTAAGAACATTGCTTCTTTCCTTAACGTTGTTGAAGACCAGTCCGCCCCAAGGTTTTCCTTCAACGGCCGTATCCCACGTAATGACATGCTCACCATCTCCCTGGGCCTGAAGGCTGCCCTCTATGATCAGAGCACCTCCTTTGGACCGGATCTCCGTGCCCGGCTCAATGGTCAGGGTCGCCTTGTCCCGGACGGTAACGGCAGTTTCCATTACATAAGGGCTGGCGCCGGAATACCATACTGTGTCGGCCTCAATGGCGCCTGACACAGAGGTCGGACCGGGAGCGACAGGGATACCGGTTGTTTGTGTCCGGTCGCTTTCATTTCCCGCCAGATCGACAGCAGATACCTGATAATAATACTTTTCCCCATTGACGAGGCCCTGATCGCGATGCTCCGTCACCTCTGTTTTGACGATCTCCTGATAGCCCGACAGTGGCGTCTTGCTGCGGTAGAGCCTGTAGGAAGCCAGATCGGGATCGGAGGATTTCCCCCAGTTCAGAAGGATCAACTGATTCCGCCCCACGGCTTTCAGGAAAGCCGGTTTGTCGGGCGGTGTCGTCTTGAGGGTAACGGTCCCCACGGCATCTACCCATTGGCCCACATTGCCCCTATCATCCTTCAGATAGCCCGTAATGACCGCCTTACGGACGTTATCGCCCGGCACGACCTTATAGACGCCGAGGTAGACACCCGGCGTGTCGGCCTGCTCCTGCATATCGATGTATTTCTTGAATTCCCCGATATCGAAATAGGCCTGCATCTTCGGTGTACCCTGAATGACGACACGGATCTCGTCGCCCGCTTTTTTGGGCATGTTTTTCATATCCTGAACAAGCAAAGTGATCACTGGCGGCCGGAGGGCCTCGGCCAGCGTCGGAACGGGAATGGTCTTGACCATCTCCCGGAAGAGATCGTCACAGGCCCGAAGCAGTTGAATATCCCGGACGTTCATGGCGGTTGCGACGATGGTGGCCACTATGCCGATGGGGTTTGTCGAAAGGCCGCCTTCATGAATCCTGACGACATGCTCCCCTGTCCAGAGGACCTCCCCCGATTTGGTATCGACCATACGAACCTTGGCGCCGACGGAAACCTGGGAATAGAGAACGGCAAAGAGCTTGTCGAAGTTGGAAATCTCACCATACACAACGGCATCGACACCCAGGATCTTACCCAGTTCCTGTGCCGTTTTTTTATTGATCACAACGGGATCCGTCAATCCTGCTTTGGCCAGCAGGTTATCCACCCGATAAAGTTCCATGTCCTTGAACGGCAGGGAACTGAAATGGTTGTAGAACCCCTTCCGAACCTCCTGGGACCCTTGCTGGCTGTCGGATACGTTTACAAAGGGCAATACCGCAACGAGAATGGGGATGTGTTTTTCCATGTAAGGATAAACTTTATAGGTCCCCTTGAAGAGACTTTGGATCTCCGGAGCGATAACGGTGTCTTTCGTGGCAACTACACAGCCCTGTAAAAGGGCCGTGAGAGGCAAAATCAAGGCCAGGCATATAATAAAAGCAGCACGGCGATTATTCATTAAGGGTCCTCCTGAAGATGAACAAGCATGAGGCTTGATTTTGATTTACAATCGGTCACTTCCCGATAACGGTCATTTCCTTGCTGAACTCACTTTCCAACCCGTCTTTATCCGTGGCGGTAACGACATAAATCCTTTCCTTGCCGGCCTTCAGAGGACGGGCATCGAGATATGAGGTCTGTTTCACATCCGAAGCAATTTTTTCAGGCTTGAAAAAGCCCTTTTCATAGACCGTATAGGACACGATATCCTTTTCCGAATTCGACTGCCAGCGAACATTCACACCGCCACCGGCCATCGCCGCGTTAAGGCTTTGCGGCGGTTCAGGCTTCGGTTTGGTGGTGGCCTCAACGGCGTCCGAAAGATCACTGAGCAATTCGTCCTTGTCGCCGGCCTGGATTTTGTACCAATAGGATTGACCGTCTTTCAGGTCCCGGTCGGTGAACCGGGTCTGCCCCGTAACCTTGGCCAGGGCTGAAAAATTGCCCCCCCGACCATCCGTTGCCCGATAGACAGAGTAGGCGGTAATATCCTGTTCCGAATTGGGAGTCCAACTCAAGACGACACCTTTTACTTTCACACCCTCGCTTCTCAGGCCTGACGGTTTGGCGGGCCGAACTTTAGTCGTTGCCGAAACTGCTGCCGTCGGTTCGCTTTCTACATCCACCTTGTTGTAGGAAGTTACAATATAATAATAGGTACCGCCGTCATCGAGTTTATTCGAGCCCCTAGATTCATCCGTAAATCGGTCTGTCGTGCGGCCGCTGAGTTTTTTGAGAAGTTGAAACTTGGACTTTTTATCCATGGACCAGTAGACAATGTATCCTTCGATATCATTGTCCTGTCCTGCGGTCCACGTCAGTTCAACCTTTTTCACAAGACCGCTTTTGGCTTGGAGTCCTGCCGGCGCGGCCGGTTTTCCCCTTGTCACAGCCGAGACGGTGGCCGATGCTGACGTCTCCATGTCGGACTCTCCCAAGGCTGTCACCCGGTAATAATAACGGGTCTTATCGGCCAATCCTTCCGTATCCGAATAAGACACTTTCCTGCTTTTTGAGGAATCGGCGGGAATTTTCTTAATCTTCAGGAAATTGGCATCGGCGGACGTGCTCCGATAAATATAATAGCCTTGAACATGGGGGAGATCAAGATGGTTCCAGGTCAGTTCAATCTCCCGCACCATCTCCCCGCGAGCGGCAAGGCCATCCACAACGGGGATAGCTGTCCCCTTGAGGGGCCGGGAAAACTCACTCTCCAGACCTTTTTCATTATATGCCGAAGCCTTGTAGAAATAATCTTCCCCATCGGCGAGGCCCCGATCGGTATAAGGAACCTTCAAAAGCTTGTCGAGGGCTGCGTCCAGGCCCAAGCCAAGATCCGTACCCAGGATATTGGCGATTTCCTTATATGGACCGCCCTCCACCTTGGCGCGGAAAAGTTTGTATCCCCTGAGTTTGAGGGGATCATCACTGGCGGGACCGGGAGACCAGGTCAGGGCGATACTCTTCACATGGCTTTCGGCGGAAAGAATCACAGGGGGATTTGGGGTCAGGGCCGTTTCAGCGGCCAGAGGCGCGGAGAAAGCGCTACGAAGCCCTTTTTGGTCAAAGGCCCGAATTTTATAATAATATACGGTATTGCGTTCGATGGATTCGTCCATGTATTCCGGTTTTGCGATCTGGGCTATCTTCGCATAGGCTCCTTTTTCCGACGTTCCACGGTAGATCTCATACCCGGCGATCTTCCCGTTCTGCGGGTCCCAGGAGAGGTAAACCCTGTTATTCCCCGAACGCTTCTGAATATTGACGGGACTCTTTACATCGGCCTTTTCGTCATCCCGTTGTTTGAGAAGATTATCGGCGACGGTCTTGCGGACTTCGTCACTGAGTTTTCTGACTTCCGTCATGAGACCCGCATCTCCCATTGCACTGACCCGTGTTCTCAGGATCGAACGCTTGCGATCGATCTGGACCACGTTGCACCGGATATTGATGACCGTCCCCTTTTTCTCGACGGTGCCGACAACGACAACATCCAGGCCAAGTCGTGAGCCGATTAAGAGGACATTGTCTATCTGATCGTTTTGCTGAAGATCGTTTAAATTAAGAAATGATTCAAGCTCCTTGCGATCCATAATGGCCAGGGTCGCATCGGGGCTCAGGGAATTGATAAGCATATTGCTGACGGTCGTACCATAACCCGACGCCTCGATGTTAACGGCGCCGAAGTTAAAGACGCAGAGTTTCACCTGCGCCTTGGACTGGGCATTCAGGCAGGCTGGCCACGACAATGCCCACAACAGGAAAATCCCGAGCAGGCAACCTTTCTTTAACATCGTCTTCTCCCGCATGGGCCTACAGGTTTTTTGTCAGTTTTTCAATCATCTCCGAAGACTTCTGAGATATGGGCGTAGAGACGCCTTTCAACTTCTCGTCATAAATGGCATCGGTGCATTTTTCAATGGCCTGCTCGTAATTACGGCGCTTCTGGAATTGCTGGGCATCCTTGAAATACAAATCCTCCAGGCTCTGGAAGTTCTTCAGGACACTCTGGCCCATCTCGCCGACCTTCTGGTTCGTCAGGTCGTCGAGTACCTCAGCCTCTGTGGGCAATTCCAGCGTTTTTTGGGCGATATTGGCCATGGGCACGGCATCCTGATATTTATCCTCCTTGATGGCCCGTCCGGGAATCGTGTTGGTTACGACGTTCTCTCCCGAAAGGGTATCGACCAGTTTATATGAAATCTCGATCATGGCGTTGATTTTAGCCACGCCGTGCTTGTACGTGACAAATTGATAATTGCGTTTTTTAACGGTCCTGGGCGGCATTGTCTTCAGATCCTCTTCGGACGGTTTCTGATGGATAATGACCCAGGTCTGATACTCCGGATTGGGGACATCCTCTTCATCGACCAAAACCTTCACCTGACTGCTGCTGGGGTTGTCCGTCATTTTTGCCGAGTAATGAAGGACATTGCCCATGATAAACGTATCGATGCCCCTCATCTTGCCGACCGTCTGGGCCGATTTGATATCCACAATCCCCGTCTGGCTGAGTTGCATCTCCCGCAGGATCGATTGGAGGTTTTCCCGTTCAATGATCCGGATGTCTCCGCTGGCGTGGCGATGCAAAAAGGTGATCAGCTTGTCCGCCACGATCTTACCGGCATCTTTGTCATTGCTGGGGCTGCCGAAATCAAAGACGGCGATGGACTTGCGGATCCGTTTATTAATACGGTCTCGGGAATCAATGAGCTTCTGGAATAAATCCGGATGATTCGGGCTAAGCAGTTCGACCTTCTGGAGCCATACCAGGGCGTTTCCCCATAGTTCTCTTTCCATGAACTTTTCGGCGCGCTCCATCAGTTTCGCCGCCAGGTTTTTTTGCAGATTTTTATACTTTGGATCGTTCGGCAGGGAAGGAAGAAAAATCCTTGCGAAGTCAAGCTTTTTCGTGGCTTCCGAAAGCTGGCCGGCTTCCGTCAGGTTCGTCGCCTCATCGAAATAGACACCGGCGACCGTTTTCTTGAGTTCATCGAGTTTCTTCTGGCGCGCATTGTCATCCGGCTGGTATTCAATCGCTTTTTCCAGAAGCATGACCGCCCTCTGCCAGTTTTTGGCTTGAACGGCCTTGGCCCCTTCGGCATCATAATAAGTTACTTTGTCTTTGGCTACGGCATCCTCATATTGCTTGGCCACGTCAAGGTAATTCGGATTGACATCCATGGCGGATTTGAAGGCTTGCGCCGCCATCTTCCAATCCTCCTGACCGCCCAGCATCACTCCCTGCTGGTAATAAAGTTTCACGCCTTCCTGCTCGGCCTTGGCCAGACGATTTCCCGTATCTTCATAACTGGGGAATATTTTATTAACCTGGCGAAGCTTGTTAACGGCGGCCAGCCAATCGTCTTTGGCCATATCGGCATCGGCTTGCGCGTACATGGATTTGACACTGTCCATGAGGGCGTTTGTCTTTTCTTTCAACATCTTGTTGAAGGCCGCCGCCTCGCCGTTTCCGGGATCTAACTTCACTGCCAGATCGGCCTCTTTGGCAATCTGGTCCAAGGCCGGCATGTTCAGATCGGAAGAGGCACTGAAGGCTTTTTTTGCCTTAGCGTAATGCAATTTGGATGCTTCCTGTTTCGCCTGCTGGAGAGATGCCTTATATTCCGAATTATCCTGGTCTTCCTTCAAGGCCTGTTCAAAATAGCCGATGGCCTCATCGGGCCGATTCTGTCTCATCATATCTTGCCCGATCTTATAGACCTCGCTCGTACCGCAGGCAACGATGCCGAGCAATATGCACACTCCGATAAGCCCCATCAGCACTCTACTGACTTTCATGTCTATCCTCCCACACCTTGTCATATGTACAGCATGTACGTTACCCGTTCATAAACCGGATTCTTCCAATTCTAAATTAAAGCTCTATCTTCGTTGTCTTCGTCATCGGCTCCTCGACGTATTTCCGTATACGCCTGCGTCGCCTCTTCCTTGCCGCCTTGATATCATCTTTGATTTATAATCGGATTCATTTCTTTGATCCGATGACGGCTTCGATCCTATTTGGCGTAGTTTCCACGATACGAATCTTCTTGCCCTGAACGCGAATAGCCGAGAGTTCATCGGCAAGCCCCTGGGTGTTGCCCTTGATCTCCAGATCCAGATCTGCTGCGCCACGGGCATATGATCGCTGGTAGATCTGCTTGAGCCCTTTTACCTGCTCTTTGAGGGTTTCCTTTAAGGCAGACAGGCCAGAGTGGGAAACCCCGGAGATGAGGAGTTTAATCGTGACTGTATTGGTCAGTTCCGAGGACCATCGCTCCAGGATGTCGTCCCGCATCTGACGAGCAGATTTGGCAGCCGCCTCTTCAACGGCGGTCTTGAATTCACCCTTTTCCGACTTGTTGGCCGTGGCGATGATTTCGCCAGTATCACCGTTGAGCACCTTGTTCGAGATGGTCACTTCATGGGACTGGACCTCGATATCGCCCATTTTGAACGACTTTACCGTATCCGCGACATGGACAAGAACGACGATTTCCGCACCATACTTTTGGGCGACGGAAGACAGGGTGCGGCTGTCATTGCTTAAAGCGTTAAAACTGGCTTCGGTCTTTTGCGCGGCGGAAACATCGACAATTTTAAATCCATTCGACAGAAAATACTTGGTCATGACCGCTTCTGCAATGGCCTGCTGCTTTTCATGGCCGTTGAGGATAATCATCAGACGGGGCTTGGATTTTCTGACCATTACGAGCTGCACCGCCGCCATCCGGTCTTTCAGGCGGCCCGTTTCAACTTCGGCTTCTATCGTGACCTTATAGGTGTTGCCCTGCCTTCCCTCGGAAAGGATCTTGTAGTTGCTGATGAACCCGCGGGATTCAGATAGAATTTGATCCAATTTCAGTTCATAGTTTTCCACTTCGGAAACACTCGTCACCATCACACCGACCTTTTCCTCAACAACATTGCGCAGGGCGTTTTCCAGGGCCTTGTCCCTGGCCACATCGACAGCGTTGTTATAGATTGTAGCCATGCCGATGGCGCGCATAGGGTCCTGGGCCTGGACGTACGGCGCAAGAAAAAGAAACACAAAAAGGCAAAGACACCAGAGAGATCGTTTCATGGTCCACCTTTTGGAAATATAACGACACATATTTGGCCTTATGATTTTGGTAAAAAAAGAATAGATTCTAAAGCAATCTAAATTGCTATAGCGTGACACCCAACTAGCACTATAATGATATCATCCGTGATGTCAAGGTGTTTGATGGGCCCACCATTCATGCCGGATATCATTTTTTTCACTATCCTTTTAGGCAGAAGCAGAAGCCTGCGTCAACGGTGAGGCTGGCCCAGATGATCCATGAAGTCGCGTAGGGCCATTTGCCACACCCGGAGGGTTTTCCCTGTCGTTTCTACAAATTTCTTTCCACTGAGCCCGCTGAACGCCGGGCGGACCGCAGGACGGCCCAGGATTTCGGTTTTCATCGGAGATATGGTGACATCATGCAGGCCGGCGTAATCCACGATCTTCACGGCAAAGGCATACCAGCTGCAGAGACCCCGGTTGGTAACATGAAAAACGCCTCGATGGCCACCTTCCAGAAGGATCTTGACCGCGCCCGCGAGGTCCCATGTATAGGTAGGGGAACCGATCTGATCATCGACCACGGATAATTTTTTGTCCATCTTGGCCTTATCGAGAATAGTCTTGACGAAATTATTGCCGTTTTTTCCATAAAGCCATGATGTCCTGATCAAAAGAAACTCACCGCCCCCCTCCCGGAGAAATCTCTCTCCCTCCAATTTGGATGCCCCATAGACATTGATTGGACAAGGTGCGTCCTCTTCCGTATAGAGTTCCCCCTTGGTGCCGTCAAAGACATAGTCCGTGCTGAAATGAATGATATTGATTCGCCGATCACGGCATGCAACGACAAGATTCCGAACCCCATCGGCATTTACGGCATAGGAAAGATCCCGGTTCGATTCGGCACCGTCTACATTCGTATAGGCTGCGGCATTGATGACGGCCTCCGGGCAGGTTTCTTCGACGACCTGACGGCAGGACGCCTCGGAAGCAAGGTCAAAATCTTCCACATCTTTGCCTATCACGTCATGATCGAGCCATAGGCGCGCAAGCAGGTCGTTGCCCAGCATGCCTTTGTGGCCCAACAGGAGGATTTTCATGTCATATCCTTAATATTTTACTTCTTTCAGGAAAAGACCGTTAGCCGGCGCCGTCATTCCTGCCATACTTCGATTGCGCGCATCGAGGATAGCCGGCATGTCATGGGGCGATCGTTTTCCCTTGCCCACCTCGACGAGGGTGCCGACAATGGTCCTGACCATATACCGCAAAAACCCGTCGGCTTCCACGAAAATATTAATAAAACCCCCGTCGCCATCCATGACGCCGATGTCGACAATCGTCCGCGTAAAGGTCGCTACATCCGTATGGACAGTGCTGAAAGATGTAAAATCATGATAGCCGATAAGGTATTTTGCCGCCTCGGTCATGGCCTTCCGGTCCAACGGTTGAAAAATGGTCCATGCGTATTGACGGTAGAGAGGCGAACGGGTCGTCCCGTTGTAGATCCGGTAAAGATAAATCTTGGTTTTGACATCGATACGGGCATGAAATGAGTCATCAACATCTTCCAGCACCTTGACGGCAATATCGCGGGGCAACAAGCTGTTAAGGCCTTTATGGAGATTTACCCGATTCATTTGGGAGTTCGTCTTGAAATGGGCCACCTGGCCCATAGCATGGACACCGGCATCAGTCCTGCCCGATCCGATGACCTTTACATCCTCCCCCGTCAGAACGGCAATTTTTTCCTCCAGAACCTGTTGTATGGAGAGGCCGTTCTTTTGGCGCTGCCAACCCCGATAGTTGGTCCCATCAAATTCGATAACCATCTTCAGGGTACGCATAACATCACAATACATGCTAAAATTGAGAAAGGAGAAGAGCCACTTCTCCTTTCTCAATAACAATTAATAGGACCGATTCGTTAAGAACCGGAACAGTTTTCCAGGGCCACGATGCCCGGCAGGGCCTTTCCTTCCAGAAGTTCCAAAGAAGCGCCGCCACCGGTGGAGATGTAGGTAATCTTATCGCTCTCACCGGTTTTATGGACGGCCACATCCGTATCACCGCCGCCGACAATCGTCATGGCGTAAGAATTGGCCACACTGTGGACCAAGGCCGCTGTTCCGCGACTAAAGGCATCAATCTCAAACACCCCCATTGGGCCGTTCCACACAATGGTTTTGGCGTTGTTCAAGGCCTCAGTAAACAACGTAATAGTTGCGGGACCAATGTCGAGGCCCATCCAATTGGCGTTCATTTCCTGGATGGGAATAATCTTTGTCTCCGCTTCATCGTTCATCTGTTCAGCCATGACACAGTCCACGGGCAAATAAAACTTGACACCCAACTCCTTAGCCGTGTTCATAACCTCGACAGCCTTGGGGATCAAATCGTCTTCCACCAGCGATTTCCCGACTTCGTACCCTAAGGCCTTCAGGAAGGTAAAGGCCATGCCGCCGCCGATGATCATCTTGTCGACCTTGCGAATAAGGTTCACGAGGGCCTCCAGTTTTCCGGACACCTTGGACCCACCGATAATGGCAACATAAGGGCGTGATGGTTTATCGAGACATTTCTGGAAATAATTAATCTCTTTCTTCAGGAGGAATCCTCCCGCACAAACCGATACAAACTTCGTAATGGCCACATTCGAGGCATGGGCACGGTGGGCATTTCCGAAGGCATCGTCGATATAGACATCGGCGTAGGACGCCAGTTTTTGTGCAAATGCCTCATCGTTCTTCTCTTCCTCGGGGTAGAAACGGAGGTTTTCCAGGAGCACGACATCACCGGGCTTCATAGCATCGACAAAACCTGTCACTTCATCGCCGATACAGTCCTTGATCATCGTCACCTCCTTTTGGATGAGACGCGACAGCCTTTTGGCCACGGGGGCAAGACTGTATTTGGGATTCACCTTTCCTTTGGGCCGCCCCAAGTGGGACATGATGATAATCTTCGCCCCTTCGTCCAGGGCATAGTTGATCGTCGGCAAGGTTGCCCGAATCCGGCTGTCATCCGTAATATTTTGTGAAGCATCCAAGGGAACATTATAATCGAATCTGAACAGGACCTTTTTGTCTTTCAGATCGATTTGGTCAATATATTTCATGCCTCCTCCTTCAGTTCGGTAAATCATTCTGCAGTTCACCTTTCTATATAGATGATATGACCAAGATAGGTCAAGATCGAATTCGTTTTACCAAAGCGGCGAGTGACGGCGGCCATTTGAAAAAGCGCCATGCGGGGCTTGACAATACAAAAAAATCGGGGTTTAAGTTGTCGTCAGTCATAGGGATAGATCCGGCGGGGTCCCGATCTCCAGGGGGGTAATGAAAGGGATAATGACATTAGGCAATATGGATAATACGTTTTCAAGCCTTTTAGAGAGGCTCCCCATCGCTTTTTATATCGGCCAACATGGCCGGTTTCAATGGGCCAATGCCCGTTTTCTGAAAAACACGGGATACAAGGCGGAAGAGATCGCTGGTATGCCCTTTTCTAACGTAGTCCATCCTGACGACCAGAAGCGGGTCCGCGAGAACGCCATTGCCATGCTGCGTGGCGAAACCCATCATCCCTATGAATACCGGCTCATCACCAAAGAGAATAACATTGTCTGGTGTGTCGAAACAGTGGTCTCTCTCATAATGGAGGGGGAAAGGGCCTTCATCGGCAGCCAGATGGATATTTCAAAGCAGAAACGTGTGGAAGAGGCCCTCCAAGCAAGCGAGGAACGCTTCCGGACGGTCATCGAAACCATGCCCGATCCTTATGCGGAGGTCGACCTGGACGGAAACTTCATTTTCTGCAACCAATCCCAAATAAATGAAATGGGCTATAGTCGCGAAGAACTTATAGGACTTCATTACAGCGCTTACATGGACAGAAAAAACGCTGAAAAGGCCTTTCAGATCTACCATCAAGTCTATAAAACAGGAGTATCAGTCAAGGATTTCGAACTGGAATGGATTCATAAAAATGGCCAAAAGAAAAGAACGGAATTGTCTGTCAGCCTGAAAAGAGATACGACGGGACAGCCAGTTGGATTCTACTCTCTCTACCATGATATTACTGAAAGGCGGAAAATGGAGGCGGCCCTTTGCCAAGCCAGAGACATGGCGGAGGTGGCAAGCCGTGCCAAAAGTGAATTCCTTGCCAGCATGAGCCACGAGATTCGAACGCCCATGAATGCCATCCTCGGTATGGCGGAATTGTTGGCCGAAACACCCTTGAATAAAGAACAACAGAAGTATGTCGAAGTCTTCAAAGACGCCGGAGAAAATCTCCTGGGAATCATCAACGATATCCTCGATCTTTCAAAGGTGGAAGCCGGGCAGGTCGTCCTTGAATGTATCGATTTCGATCTTGCTGAACTTGTCGAGCGGATCGGCGAAATCATGTCCATGAGGGCCGTCAAAAAAGGTCTTGAACTGACTTGCCATATTGCACCCGACGTCCCTGTCCATCTTTCTGGAGATCCCATCCGGCTGCGCCAGATCATCGTAAACCTTATGGGAAACGCCATCAAATTTACCGAGGCCGGAGAAGTGGTCCTCGACGTAACACGATCCCCCGTCACTGCCTCTTCTCAAAGGCAAGATGGTGTTGAACTGCATATCAGCGTGCGGGACACGGGCATCGGAATCCCATCTGACAAAATTGATATGATATTCGACCGGTTTATCCAGGCCGATGCCTCCACGACGCGCAGGTTTGGCGGTACGGGCCTGGGGCTGACAATTACCAGACGCCTCGTGGAACTCATGGGTGGAACCATTCAGGTTCAAAGTGAGATCGGAAAAGGGAGCATTTTTTCCTTTACCGCTCGCTTCAATATCCTTGAGGGACCCGCAAAAGAAGAAGAGGCCCTTTTCGCCGATATCACCGGCAGCCGCGCCCTGGTCATTGACGACAACGCCACAAACCGGATGATTCTCAGGGAGATGCTGACCGGATGGGGAACGGCCGTCACAACTGTGGATAATGGTTATGGCGGCATCTCAGCCTTAAAAGAGGCATTTGCAGCCAATTTGCCTTACGATTTCATTATTCTCGATTACCATATGCCTATTATGGACGGATTCGCCACGGCTGTGGAAATCAGAAAGGATCCCAATCTTGCGTCTACGGTGGTCATTATGCTTTCGTCTGGTTATCCGAAAGAGGATTTGGGGAAGGCAAAACGGGTCGGTATAGACCAGTTTCTCTATAAACCGGTCAAGAGACGCGATCTGCGGGAAACCCTTAACCTCGCCCTCGGGAAGGCTCAGGCGATGGAAAAGGCGGCAGGCGGCATGCCGGCTATTGGAGGAAACATTTCACGGTCTCTCAAGATCCTCCTCGTAGAGGACAACGAGGATAATCGCCTGTTGGTCTGGACATTTTTAAAGAGCACGCCCCACAAACTCCATATGGCGGAAAACGGCGCCATCGGCATTGAAAAGGTCAAGACGGAAACCTACGACATGATCTTTATGGATATGCAGATGCCCGTCATGGACGGATATACGGCCACCCGGGAAATACGTCGCTGGGAGCAGGAGGAAAGACGGCCGCCCATACCCATCGTCGCCTTGACCGCTCATGCCCTGAAAGACGATGAACAGAAAAGTCTTGAAGCCGGTTGTAACGAACACCTCACCAAACCGGTCAAGAAAGCAAAACTCTTCGAAGCAATCACACGTTATACAGGATTGCCCGCAAACGGCCGTTGACAACAGGTCGCCCGCTAGCTTCCCTCATGCAGCCAAAACCCTCGCCAGGCGTTTTTTCAGGGAAGCCGGGCCCAGGATAGCAAAGACCTTATCGAGTTCCGGTCCCCGCAACTGCCCGGTAACCGCTGCCCGGATCGGCATAAAGATTCCTTTACCCTTGAATCCTGTCTTATTCTTCGCAAAAGCGATAATCTTGCCGTAAAGACCTTCTTCGTCAAGGGGCTCCGCATTCAAAACCTCATCTACAGCCCGGAGGACCTCCTGTGCCTCGGGTGTCGCCAGGATATCTTCCGCATCGGCGGCAAGATTGTATCGGTCGTCATCGAAGATAGCAAGGTATTGCCCGATATCGGCCAAGGTCAAGAGATTCTCCCGGACCGCAGCAACGATCAGGTTCAAACGCTCCCGGTCCATCTGTCGCGGATCGTAGCCGGCGGCCTTCATAAAAGGTTCCAGATCGGCCACGAGGGATGGCGTGTCCTTGTGATGTATGTACAGGGCATTAAGCCACCGGAGTTTGTCCTCGTCGAAGATAGCCCCGCTTTTTCCCGCCCGGTCCAGGGAGAACCGGGCGATGATCTCGTCGGCTGTGCAGACCTCCTTGCCCTCTCCCAAAGAAGCGCCCAGTAAGGCCAGATAGTTAAGCATCACATCGGGAAGGATGCCCTTGGACAGAAATTCCCGGACGGCCACGGAACCGTGCCGCTTACTCAGCTTTGATCGGTCCTTGCCGAGGATCAGGGCATGATGGGCGAAACGGGGCGCCTCGAATCCGAGGGCCTGATACAGAAGAATCTGCAATGCCGTGTTGGACAGATGATCCTCTCCCCGGATAATGTGGCTGATTTCCATGAGATGGTCATCGACGACGCAGGCAAAATTATAGGCCGGGATGCCGTTGGCCCGGACAATAATGAAATCGCCGATGGCATTGCCTTCAAACCGGACAGGTCCACGGATCAGGTCCTTGAAGGCTATAAGTCCCGGTGAAACCCTAAAACGCCATGTGTGAGTCCGGCCTTCCGCCTCCATCTTCCTTCGGTCTTCCGGGCTTAGAGAACGGCACTTTCCCATGTAGCGGGGCATCATCTTCCGGGCAATCAAGCTGGACCGCTCTACCTCAAGTTCTTCCTCCGTGCAATAACAGGGATATACTTTTTCAGCGGCGATAAGCCGCTCCAGCATATCGCCATAAATTGAAAGCCGGTCACTTTGATGGTAGGGGCCAAAAGAGCCTCCCTTGCCGGGTCCCTCATCCCAGTTGATTCCCAGCCAGGTCAAATCAGCTATAAGATTATCCTCAAAGGCCTTGGATGTCCGGACCTGATCAGTATCTTCGATCCTCAGGACGAGCGTTCCGCCGTGATGACGGGCAAACAGCCAGTTAAAAAGGGCCGTCCGGGCATTGCCTACATGAAGTTCTCCAGTGGGAGAGGGAGCAAAGCGTACACGAGGGGCGGAATCGGTCATGGCGTAACCTCCCGCCGTATCGTCACAACGGCCATGACGGCCACCCCTTCGCCACGGCCTACAAAGCCCATGCCTTCATTGGTTTTTGCCTTGATGCTTACATCTTCACCGGCTATATTCAAGGCCGTGGCAATACGCTCGACCATGACCGGTATGTACTCCTTGAGTTTCGGTTGTTCAGTGATTACAGTCGAATCGACCTGATGAACGATATAGCCCTTCCGGTCGGCAACGAGACGGATTTGGTCCAGGAGTACGAGGCTGGAAATTCCTTGGTAAGCGGCATCGTTGTCAGGGAAGTGGGTGCCGATGTCCCCGGCGCCCAAAGCACCCAAAATGGCGTCGCCGATAGCATGAAGGAGGGCATCCGCATCGGAATGACCGGCCAGCCCTTTATCATGGGGAATCTCCACACCCCCCAGGATCAGACACCTGCCTTTCACCAGGCGGTGGCTATCATAACCGATACCGACCCGAATCATGCCGACCACTCCTTTTTTTTCATAAGCGCCTCCGCCGCGACGAGATCGTCCGGTATTGTAATCTTGATGTTATCATAGGAACCGTGAACCAGACGGACGGGAACCCCCATCCGCTCCACCAACCCGGCGTCATCCGTACCGTAGAAGCCGTCCGCAAAAGCCCTTTCATAAGCCCGAATAAGTATCTCCCTCCGAAAAACCTGGGGCGTCTGGGTAATCCAGATCCGGTCCCGGAGGGGTGTATAGTCAATAATGAGGTCTTCCCTGGCGATTTTGACCGTCTCCTTGGCTGGTACGGCCACGACAGCAGCACCGTCTGTGGCTGCAACCCGCATGGCGTGATGAATCAAGGCCCCTGTCACAAAAGGCCGGACACCATCGTGAACGGCGACAAGCTGAACATCATCTTCCAATGCATACACGGCATGACCGACAGAATCCTGTCTTTCCCGGCCACCGGGTATGACCTTTGTGACCTTGGTCAGGGCATAGGCCTCGACGATGGATGTACGGACCTCCGCTACGTCGCCTTCGGGAACGACCAGATAAATAGCATCGACAGCCGATAAACTTTGGAATCTTAGCAAGGTATGAACGAGAATGGGGAGGCCGTTTAAGTGCAGATACTGCTTCGAAGCGCATCCCTGCATCCGGCGGCCCGATCCGCCGGCAGGGATAATGGCCACGGTCTTCCCGAAAGAGATCAAATCTTGATTCCGTTCATGCGTCAACAAAGAGAATCCCCACAGAGTGAAAAGTTAAGGGCCAAAAATTCGTTATATAAAAATGACGGCCTCGTAAATTATGTCCCAAGGACAACCCGCACAACAGGCGCCGGACTCTTTACGAAGCCGTTCTATTTCGGTCACTTTGCAGTGACTTCTTCCAATCGACACAAAAAAAAGCGACCCTTGGCATCACATCTTGACGGACAGACCAAAGGGTTTCTTGTCATTGGCCAGGCCCTTCATCTCCGAAAAGATCATTCTTCCCGCCGTAGTTTGCAGGACGCTGGTCACATTCACTTCCACGACCTGCCCCTGGTATTTTTGGGCATGATCGACAATAATCATCGTGCCGTCATCGAGATAGGCCACCCCCTGTCCGGGTTCTTTGCCATCTTTAATGATCTTAACCGTCATCGATTCTCCCGGAAGGACAACGGGTTTGAGGGCATTGGCCAACTCGTTGACATTCAGGATCTTAATGCCCTGAAGTTCGGCCACTTTGTTCAAGTTGAAGTCGTTTGTAATAATCTTTCCCTTCTGAGCCTGGGCCAGGGCAACAAGCTTGGCATCAACCCCTTTGATACGGGGGAAATCCTGATCAATGACATCGATGTGAATCCCTCCGCTCTTCTGCATGCGGTTCAAGATATCCAAACCTCGCCTTCCCCGCGACCGCTTCATCGAATCTCCCGAATCTGCGATATATTGCAGTTCATCCAGGACAAACCGGGGAACAGTCAGCGTACCTTCGATAAAACCGGTTTCACAGATATCGGCGATCCGGCCGTCGATGATAACGCTCGTGTCCAAGATCCTTATTTCAGGCTGTTCCTTCGACTGGGTGAAACTAAAAACATTAAATTCTTCGATCTTCTTCGATCCTAAGACAAGACCCAAATAGCCCATGATCCCTGTCAACAGGGTATAAACCCAGGGAAGAATTTCCTGGTTCTCTCTGATTTTACTGACAAAATTTAATCCATACGCTAGCAAAAAAGCAATCAACAACCCGATAATCATACCGCCTACGCCGCCCAGGATGACTCGCAGGGAGACCTTGCGAATATCCTGCTCCAGTTTGATGACGAATAAGGCGGTCAACAATCCGAGAATAAATCCGATAGGCCAACTCCACCATTGACTGGCTGGATATGACATATACGCTATAAAAAAACCGCTAATGGAACAAGCCGAAATGAGTAATACTCTGATAACCATCGTTTTTCACCTCCTTTCGCTCATATTTTATTTAAACAAAGGCCCCGCAGTTGTCCTTTTTCGTATAATTTAAGGACAGCTGGAGACCTCTTTGACTGCGTGAAAACCGTCTTGCAGGATACTGAAAGGGGTGGTCGCCTTTATTGAATAGTGAAAATCAGCTTTAAATCCTGCTCGATCTTGGTTTCATCAGACTTGGTTGCTACGGATATTTCCTTGATGAGAAGGCTTTTAGCCGTATCCATCATCTTCCGTTCACCAAATGAGAGATTTTTGTCATTCTTAAGGATCAGGAGATCACGAAGGACCTTTGCAATTTCATACACCGATCCGGTCTTGATCTTCTCCAGGTATTCCCGGTATCTCTTATTCCAGGTTTGTTTATCGATGGTAATGTCCTTCTTCTTGAGAATATCGTATACCTTGGATATTTCCTTTTCCTTAATAACTTCCCTAAGACCAACGGATGTTGCGCTACTCGTGGGGATCATGATTTTCATGCCGTTACCCATGATCTTCATGATATAGAAAGTCTGATTATTCCCCATGATTTCTTTTTTTTCAATGGCCTCAATGACCCCGACACCCTGCGCGGGATATACCGCCAAATCGCCTACCTTAAACATGCAAACACCACCTGCGACAACTCATATTATTTTGAATTTAGTAACTTATCATGTTTATAACGAATAGTCAATCATTATCATCGACTCCCGTTATACCACGATACACGGCAATGATTGATTCTCAAAACGCTTTGCATACCATAAACCTTCTTTCACAAATCCGATATGAGAAATATCAAACAACATTCCAATAAAGCAATATAAGCACGCTACGGAAGAAAAAGAAGGGGGTTACGCGATTTATTATGATCACGTATTTCAAAATTGATGTATCCATCTGTTTTCGTGTCCGTTTTTTCAGCTGCCCCAATTTGATCCCCTTTTTTGACCAATTGATTCACCTTCACCAAACGCTTTCCGAGATGGGTATAGACCGTTGCAAACCGCTGGTCATGCTTGATAATAACCGTTTCACCAAAATCTTTAAGTGGTGCAGAGAAGATGACCGTACCCGGTCCTGCCGCAGATACGGGAGCATTATCTCTTGTAATTATTTTAATATGATTATAGTACATTCCACTTGGCTGAACCCCAAAATGATTGGCAACTTTACCTTTGACGGGCCAGCTGAAACGGCCTTTATCGGCAGAAGAAATTACTTCCGATCTCGAAGGAATTGCTTTAGCCGTATCTTTCGATCCTTCCTGCAATTCCTTGGCTCGCGGCGGCTCCTTTGGGATAGGGGCACTCACCTGAGGGGGTGAGTCTGCACCCCAGAGGGGCTGGGAGACAGGGGGCTTCCGCGCCGGGGGCGGAGGAGGCAAAGGAGCGAAGGTGGCTGTTTTTTCCTGCGCCTTCTTCGGATGCGAGGGGGAATCCACGGGAAGACCCTGTTCTGAAGTATCCCTATCGGCGCCGGCTGCCTTTTTATGCCCGTTTGTGGCCTTGGCCTTTTTCTGCGTCGCCTTCTTTAGCGGCTCATCGCCTTTGGCGCCGCTGCCCTCCTTGGCCGTCCCGATATCCCCCGTTTTCTCCAGTTTTGCCTTTGCCGGCTTCGAAGGTGGCTTTTTTGTCATATCCCCGTTCTTCGGCCCACCGTTCTCCTTCACCGCTCCCTTTTCCCGGAAGGGTTCTCCCTGAGGAATAAAAACGATGGTACCTTCCTTCAGCGGTGAGGATAAAGACATTTTATTGATTTCAGAGAGCTTTTTAGAATTTACCTGGAACTTCTGAGCAATAGTGACCAAAGTATCGCCCTGCTTCGTCTCGTAGTAAATGCCTGTAACCCTTCCGGTCTTGCCCGGCCCCCCGCAGGCGGCCAATATCAGGACTGTCAGGCTGAACAAAAGCCCCTTTCTATACAAGGGCCATCGCTGCCATGCCATATTCCTCAAGTACTCCAACCATGCTCACCGATAAGATCCACAAAACGGCATCCGCCAAGAGACTCTTTCTTGATATCATCAATATCATCCGACTGGCGGGTCACAACAAACAGTTCCTGGCTGGTTCGGCTGCCCATAGGGATCACCAGCCGACCACCGACGGTAAGCTGTTCGATGAGAATCTTCGGGATTTGGGGAGCACCGGCCGTCACAATGATCCCTTCATAGGGGGCTTCCTCGCGCCAGCCATAGGTTCCGTCTCCGACTCGAATAGCAACATTGTAATAATTGAGAAAATCGAGGATTCTTCTGGCATTTGCCGCAAGCGAAGCGATTCGCTCAATCGAAAAAACATAACCGGCCAATTCTGCGAGGATTGCCGTCTGATAGCCGGAACCGGTACCGATTTCCAGGACCCGGTCCTTCTTCGTAAGAGCCATGGCCTCCGTCATAAGCGCGACGATGTACGGCTGGGAAATCGTCTGCCGTTCGGCGATAGGCAGAGGACTGTCGCTATAAGCTTGTTCGACGAGGCCACCATCGACAAACAGGTGCCGGGGAATCTTTTCCATGGCCGCAAGAACTCGTTGATCCGTTATGCCCCGCGCCCGGATTTGGGAATCGACCATTTTCAATCTTTGCTTCATGAATCTATCCATCAGGTCTCCTGGAGATGCCTCTTTTTGGGCGGAATGGGGTATATTTCCTCTATACGATGATGCCTTCGCAATCCGATGGCTTCACGGGTAATGATCAGATAATGATAACGAAGCTTGGCATACTCACGCAGCCGGTTATAACGATTAATCTTGCTATTTATCTCCTTGATTTCTCCGGAGATGGCCGTACGATGCCCCGTCCTGTGAAGGTCACGGCACTGTCCCTCGATGGATTCCTCCAAGACGCGCAGATTGATCAGGGCCTGTTCAACACTGTGACCGGCACGGCTAAGGACCTCTGCCCTCTCTTTTAGAATCTCCTGCTGTAAAATATCATCCGGCTTTTTTTCCATAACCGGGAACCTTGAATCCTTTGTAATGCGAACATCTTATCATTTTGAGGACAATGGATCAACACAAAACCGTATTCATCCGGATCACAAATAAGAATAAACTGTCTTTTTCCCTTTACATGACGGTGGTCTTCCATTAGAAATAAATCTCTTCGTCTCTCAGAAGCGCCGGAGACTGTTAAATCATACACAAAATTATTCCGGTTCTAAATCAAAGATGATATCAAGGCGGCGAGGAAGAGGCGACGCAGGCGTATACAGAAATACGTCGAGGAGCCGATGACGAAGACAACGAAGATAGAGCTTTGATTTAGAATCGGATTACAGGAGCATCATGAAGATTGTCCATAATGAACTATCCGCTGCCATTCGCGAAGCCTATAAGGCCGGAGAGGAAGACGAAACACTGCGTCCCCTTGTGCTGGCGGGACCTGACGGCAGGGCGATCGGCAGGATCCACCGGGAAGACGGGGTCATTTTTTACAATATCCGGGGTGAACGGGAGATCGAACTCACCAGAAGCCTGACGGAGAAGGGATTTGCGGCCTTTCCCGTCGAGGAGAGCCTCGGCCTCCGCTATGCAACGATGATCGAATACGACGAAGCCCTGAACGTGGCTGTGGCCTTCCCCCCCGACGGCGTCATCCGCGACACCTTGAGCGAGGTCCTGTCGAAACATGGCATCCGGCAGGTCAAGATCACGGAGGCGGAAAAAGCGGTCCACGTCGGATTTTTTCTTAACGGAAAACGGGGTGAACCCTTCCCGGGAGAAGAGAAGATCATCGTTCCCACCCGAAAGGACGTCACGCTCTTTGACGAAGCGCCGCAAATGTCCATCGAAGAGATTACGGAAACGGTCATTGGCAAGATCGGCGACAACTACTGCCGTTTCGTCTTCGCCAACTTCCCCAATGTGGACGTCGTTGGCCACATCGAAAACGAGGCGGCCATCCTTACGGCTGTCGAGGCTGTCGATAACGCGACGGGCCGAGCGGTAAAAGCGGCCCTGGCAGAGGGAATGACGGTCATAGTGAGCGCCGACCACGGCACGGTGGAAAAGTGGCTTTATCCCGACGGCGCCGTGGATACGGGCCACACGGACAGCCCTGTTCCCTTCATCCTCATTAATGCCGGCAGAAACGTCTCTCTGCTCTCCGGCGGCAGCCTGACGGACGTGGCGCCGACAATCCTCCATCTAATGGGTATCGCAAAACCGTCGCTGATGACAGGCACTTCCCTCATTGAGAGCGGGCTCTTTGAAGCGACTCCATCACGGCGCATCCTGTTTCTCGTCCTCGACGGATGGGGCGCCAACCCCGATCCGCATGGGAACCTTATCGCCAAGGCCCGGACGCCCGTACTGGATGGATTACTAGCTTCCCATCCCCATACTCTCCTCCAAGCATCCGGAGAGGCCGTCGGCCTCCCATCGGGAACCGTCGGCAATTCCGAAGCGGGACATCTCCATATCGGCGCCGGCCGGCTGATCTATTCGGACCGCGTCAAGATCGACCGTGCCATCGCTGACGGGTCTTTCTATATGAATCCAGCCTTTCAAAGCGTCATGGCCTGGGCCAAGAAACGGTCCTCCGCCCTTCATCTTATGGGCATCGTTTCATTTTTCAGTTCCCATGGCTCCCTCCACCACCTGTTTGCCCTCCTGGAAATGGCCAGGCGGGAAGGGGTTCCGGAGGTTTACATACATGCCATGCTGGGCCGTCGCGGCGAATTGCCGGAAAGCGGTCCCCGATACATCGAGGAAGTCGAAAGTACCTGTGAGAACCTGGGTGTGGGTCGCGTTGTGTCCGTCATCGGACGTTACTGGTCCATGGACCGGGAAGAAAACTGGGATCGCATTGAAAAGACCTACCGGATGCTCCTTTATGGAGAAGGAACGCCGGTGGCCATGAGAAGGGAGGCATAAGCATGGACGCCCAAATCCATCAAAGCACGGTCTCTTTAGTCTTGGGCGATATTACGGAGGAAGAGACAGATGCCATCGTAAACGCCGCCAATGAACGACTCGCGGGTGGAGCGGGCGTCGATGGAGCGATTCACCGGGCAGGCGGGCCGGCCATCATGGAAGAATGCCGGAAAATAGGCTTTTGCCCGACGGGACAGGCCGTCATCACCACGGGAGGCCGTCTCAAGGCCAGATATGTTATCCATACCGTCGGCCCCATCTACCGCGGCGGTACAAAAGGAGAAGCGGGCCTCCTGCGAAGCGCCTATCTGGAGAGCCTCAAACTGGCTTCGGCAAAGGGGCTGAAAAGTATCGCCTTTCCGGCGATCAGCGCGGGGATTTACGGCTATCCCCTGGCTGAGGCAGCCCATATCGCCCTGAAGACGGCCGTCGATTACCTGCGGGAAAATGGCGATCTTGAACGCGTCCGATTCGTGCTCTTTGACCGGAAGACATACGACGTTTTCGCCGAGGAACTGCGGAAGCTTGTATAAAACAATCCCTTTATGATGAAAACCTTTCATAATGATCAGACGCGGATCTCATAAGAAACCTCAGAAACTGAGCGACATCCTCCAGCTGGCTCTGAAAAAGCAGAAAATCCCCCTTCACTTCGAGGACCAGGCGCTTCGGCGCCTATGGGACCAGGCCGTGGGCCCGCAGATCTCGGCCCAGACCTTCCCGGAACACATTAAGAAAGGCGTCTTGAAGGTGAAGGTGGCAACGTCCGTTTGGCTGCATCAACTGCAGTTCATGAAAGAAGAGATAACGGCAAAGTTCAATGAGCTATCAGGGCGTGATGCGATTACATCCATCCATTTTTCAATCGGTCTGCCTCCTGCCCCGCGAAAGACAAAGGCGCCCATTCCTCCGCTGCAGCTTCAGACGGCCCCCTTGAAACCCAGGGACCAGCGCATCATCAAGGAAAGCCTTGCCGTTGTCGGCGATGAAGAACTGAGAACCATTCTGGAACGGGTCATGACGAAGGAAATCGGCCGTCGCCGTCTCATGGAAAAGAAGCCACGTCGCTAAAGACGTTCATCATCGCTTCGGAATAGCCGCCATCGGGATTGTAGATGTAAAGTGGTGGCAGGACGGCTACTTCCTCCCGACCGCCGGCAATGCCCTCTGCCAGGATAAAATCCCCTCTTTTACCAGGATAAGAATGAACCATCCGGCACCGTTTGGGTTCCAGACGGTGGTGGCGCATACTGCTGAGCAATTCAACCATCCTCCGGGCAGGGTAAATTACGGACACCCGGCCCCCCGGCTTCAGGGCATATTCGGCCGCCCGAAGAAAATCATCCAGGGAACCGACAATCTCGTGTCTCGCCAGGGCCTTTTCACCTTCGGGATTGACCCGCCCCGAAAGGAGCCTTCTATAGGGAGGATTAAGTACGGCCATATCGAAAGAACCGGGCCCGACCAAATCCTCTATCCGCCTAAGATCACCCCCGACAATCTCCACACGTTCCGCAATGCCGTTCAGGGCCACGGAACGGCGGGCCATGTCCGCCAGAGACGATTGAATCTCAATTCCCACAACCCGGCTTCCGGATTGCCGTAAGGCGAGGATCATGGCAATCACGCCGCTTCCCGTCCCCAGATCAATGATTGCTCCACCCTTCACCGGCCGGACGAACTGTGCCACCAGAATGGCATCCACGGAAAATCTGTAACCCCGTTTTTTCTGTATCACCTTGAGCCGACTGCCGGGTGGGTAATCGACAGTTTCGCCCTCCATAACCCGAGGAACGCTAAACTCTTTGCTTCTTTCCATTTGCGTCTCAATTTCCTTGTCTCCAGAGTTTTTTAAATATATAGAAGAGACTCTCACATGAAAAGAAGAAATGTAGGAGGAGGAAACCGGATGGATCATTTAATGATGCAGTGGTTGTCAATCCAGAAAATGGCCATGGACAATTCGTTTCAATCCATGGCGCGATTGCAGGATTATTTTACAAGACAGGTCGTTACATCGTTTGAGAAAAATCCCGTTATACCCGCCGAAGGAATAAAACTTGTCATTGACTGGGTCGAGTCATACCGGCGGGGCTTTGATGAGCTAAAGGCCCGCGTTGACGAAAACTATAAAAAGGCGGAAGCGTTTTTCGATAAGACCAGTTAATTGGAAAATTTGGATAAATATGCCCCAAAGAGGACCTATTGAAAAACAATCGTGGAAGCCCGGCACTGTTCTTTCGCCGGTTCCCGCTGTTTTGGTAAGCTGCGGCGGATTGGAAGGCTGGAAATCGAACCTGATTACCATTGCCTGGACAGGCACCATATGCAGCGAACCGCCAATGCTCTCCATTTCCGTTCGTCCCGAACGGTATTCCTATGAGATCATAAAAAGTACTGGTGAATTTGTAGTTAATGTCCCCTCTCTTCGTGAGGCCAGGGCCCTGGATTGGTGCGGTGTCGTCTCCGGGCGCGATGCCGACAAGTTTGCCGTCACGGGACTGACACCGGCGGCAGCAAAGAAGGTTCAAAGCCCCATTGTTCTGGAATGCCCCATAAATATCGAATGCCGAACACGCCAATCGATTACCCTGGGCTCCCATACCTTGTTCCTCGCCGAGATCGTTGCCGTCCAGGTTACATCCTCCCTGATCGATGCCAAAGGGCGGCTTCGCCTTGAAAAAGGCGGTCTTGTGGCCTATGCCCACGGCCACTATTTTGCCCTGGGCCGCTGCCTGGGACATTTTGGCTTTTCCGTGCGGAAAAACAAAGGCAAGGCCCGGCGATAAAAGACATCGGCACAGTTTCATCACATGTGATTCATGCCTTGCATTCCTCGACAAGGCCGAAGTATGCCGGCAACTCATTATTCCGCCGACAACAGCGTTAAGCAAGGCTCTTCTTCTGACCACACCCCTGTAGTGCTGTGTTCCATCACTCGATTTCGGCTGTATGTGTCCAGGCGGTGCTGCTGGTTGTGGAGCGGACTTGCATGTTTGGTTTTCATAAAAAATGGATGGAAGTGTTATTGGGTCTGGGTAAAGAATCATCTGGATATAAACAAATGAAACACGCTGAGTAGGGGCATCCCCACAGGTTGCTACCCTCTAGGGTGTTGCCCTACCCAAGCGGCGAAGGAGTGTCGACTTTCTGTTTGGATATGTCGACACAGTAATGGACGTCTGCAAATAATTAATTGCTGTTTAATTGTACGTACCGGCGGCTGATTTCTGCACGTATCTCTTCTATTTTTTTCTCTTACCGTCTGTAGTAAAGTATACTTGTCACAGCGCTATTTACATTGGTTTCTAGTGGCAGTCCGTACACTTCTTCCCCCCGAACATCGTGTTTGGTCTTGTTTGATGGGCAGATAAACTATACACATCTGATTGGGAATCGTTTAAGGTTTTCGCCTGCTTGTATTTGACTGGATGCGAAGATTGATTGGCATGACCATACGGCATACAGGTCAAAAAGAAGACAATAACCACGGTACATGTTAAAAGCTTGCGGACAGATACGTCTTTCATGATAAAATCCCCTATTTGATTTGTTTGATAAGAACTTGCTTTCGTCCGAACCTAAATTTCCGCGTTATTCTAAAGAGGCAGTGATGGAACGAATATGTCATAGAAGTAAAGGTCTGATGATGTTCGTCGTTTGCCAACACCCCGTCAGTTTCAAGACCGTAAAACCGATAAAGAGTATAGATACCGGACTGACTTTCGGATATGCATTTTCCCACTAAGTATTTAATATCGAGAGCAGGTTAGAAGAATCCCCGATCATAAACAATGAGGTGACGTCTGATTATATCTATAAGGATTTGTCCTATGCGAGATCCGCAAAACAGAAAAAGCTCGATCGGTTAGGAAAACAAGATTATTTTTTATGGCATAATTCGTTAGCTTGACGTTTCTTCATCCGTAGAGATCTTGCTTCCAAGAACATGGGCTGTAATAAGAGCTGTCATCATTAATTCGCGTTTGAAAGAAAGTATTTCTTAAAAATCATCAAGAGCTCTCTTTCAGGAAGGAACGGACAGCGTCTTCTTTATGAAAAACTCGATTGAATATCTATTATGTTACAACCAGAACTGTTCATGTGAAATGAAAGAAAATAATTGTGGTGGCGGTTATCTCTGTCATCTACAAACAAATGTTTCGTAAAAATTTGGATATTTATGATTACGGAAAGGAAGGGCGAATATGAATGTTGTTTCATTCACCCTTCCCTCTGAATAAATTCTTCTCGAATTCCAAGAATGCCCTGACAATAAAAACCTTATGACATATCTATCTTCATGTTCTGGTCAAATTTATAACTGATACAAACATCATTCTATATTCCTCCTGCCACACCATTTGTATATGTCGAGGGGACATTGATCGTCCCTGATGCATTGCCAGTCACGTTCGTGATGATATATTTCGACGACTCGACGGAAAATCCGTATTTTACAGGCGTGGCCGTCGGGAAGCGAGCCATGAGATCGGCGCCGGTCATGACGGTTGTCCTGTTGTTGAATATTTTCAATGCTGGGGCATACTCCGACTCGGTGAGCGCATTCCCGCCTGCATCCCAGGCATTTACGTTGATTGTGGCACCTGTGGTCACAAGAGTGCCGGACATATCCGTAATCTTGATGGTGCTGTAGGCATTGATATAATTCGTGGCATAACCGGTTGTTCCGTTTAAGTACACGTAGGGGATGTTGACCGAACCGTCGGCACTGCTTTTTATATTTGTGATCATGTATTTCGTTGCATCAATACGAATCTCATAGGTTATGGGGGTGGCGGTGGGAAAGCGCGCTGCAAGGTCGGCGCCGGTGACCATTGTTGTACCGTTATTGTAAAGCTTCATTGGAACGGCGTTGGCGGATGCCTCAAGCAGTGTCCCGTTTGCATCCCAGGCACTAACGGAAATTATCCCGCCAGACGGGGACAGAGAACCGGACCTATCCGTAATCCTCAGGGTATTGCAAACACCGATGGAATTCGAAACAAAATTGGGCACCTCCTTGTACACATAGGGGATATTGATCGTGCCATCGGCACTGCTTATTACATTCGTAATGATATATTTGGACGTGTCTCCAATGACAAACTCGTAGGTCATCGGTGTACCCGAGGAAAAGCGCGCCGCAAGGTCAGTACCGGAGATGGTCGTTGTCTTGTTGCTGTATATCTTCAGGGGTGAGACTCCAGCAGATTCGGGCAGCGATGTCCCGTTTGCATCCCAGGCACTAACGGAAATTATCCCGCCAGACGGGGACAGAGAACCAGACCTATCCGTAACTCAACTTTCGCAGGGGCGAAATATTTGTAACATATTGTAATTATTAGTAGTATAGCGTCACAAAGTGTGATATATGAGTTTTGTTCCCCAACAAAATCCCATCAACACACGAGGTGACGCCATGAGCCAGATTATAT
>CAZYDG010000084.1:0-15646 GCA_964645835.1 uncultured Syntrophaceae bacterium | reverse complement strand
GAAAAATAGGTGCTGCCCGACTTGAATCCCAAAGTATCGGCATTGGCCAAGTTGTTACCAATAACGTCCATCTGCTTGGATGCCGCGGTTAATCCTGTAGTCCCGATTGATATGGCGCTGCTCATGGTGTTCCTCCTTATATGTTTATCTATAGCTTTGCTTGTTTACTGAATGCTGTTGTGTTTGTTATTTTTCTTTGCAATGGCTGTGCCATCAATGCATTGTTTATTATATCAAATAGTTACACTATAAATGCCCATCAAGCCACCCTCTTGGGGCAAATTTTGCCGGTTTCAGATGTTTTTTTTGCCCTTGCAGAACAACTCAGCAGACGTGTCCTCCTCTGGAGGGGAGAACGTGTCATAATTAAGGTTTCTCTAATCGATTCGACTGTAGCGCAGGACTTCAGTCCTGCAAATGCTTTGTACTTTTTTACCTTAAATCAAAACTGCAGACCTGAAGGTCTGGACTACAGCAAGTCGAATGTAGCAAATATTTGAATTGCAACACAGTCTCGGGGGTGCAGGGGAGTTCCCTGCAAATAAGCGGGATGGGCGATTTTCAGCAGACTGCAAAGAAAAAGCCGGCAATCCATGACGGTTCGCCGGCCTTCAATTCAATCTTTTGAATGGGTTTAGGTGGTTTTGTCGGAGACGGATGTCACATCGCTGAATGGAAGTTCCTGGCCGTTGACGATGACATAAATACCGTCCGACTTGAACTGGACCGCACTGACCGTCCCCTGCGCCATGGTGGATGCCGTCACGTCGGAGCCGCTTGCATCCGTTGCCGAGACCTTGAAGGTATAGCTGCCCTTCGTATCCGACGACATATCCCATTTCACGCTGTTCTGCCCCGCTTTCTGATCCGAAGCGGTAATTGTCTTCACCTCGTTGCCGTTTTGATCGAGGATGGAGACGACAACGTTCTGGGCATCTTTGTCGAGGGTGTAATTAATATCGAGGGGCTGCCCTGCCGCAACCAGACTGTTGCCGCCTGAAATATTGACGGTTTTACCGATCATGCTCACCGCCTGCGTATGGGCCATGGTGGTCATGCTCAGGGTCTGGTTCGAGATTGACGCGTTAAGATTCTGCAATTGCTCCAGGCTGGAGAATTGGGCCAATTGGGAGGCAAACTGCGCTCCATCCTGGGGATTCAGCGGATCCTGATTCTTCATTTGCGCCAGAAGCATTTTGAGAAAATCGTCTTTCCCCAGCGTCTTTCCCGTTGCCGTTGATGTATGCGTTGTCGCTTGGGATATCGCTTCAAATCCCGTTACATTTTTTGTCGAATCGGTAACTGTGTTTGCCATGACCTATCCTCCCTCTTATGCCACCGCATTGAACTGAATCATATTTTCAGGCATTTCAAACTTCTGCCGCGGCTGTCTTTCCCGGCGCTGCTGATAGCCGCCTTGTTGACTCCATTCACGTCCACCCTGTGCCCACTGCTGATTACCCTTGTCTTCCGGTTGTTTGACATCGATATGATCGATCCGGAATCCCTGGTCCACCAGCGCCTGTTTCATCTCTTCGGCATGGGATTGCAGGATCTGCCGTACCTGGCTGCTCTCAGCGGTCATAACCGCGCTGACCCTGTTTCCGCGAACGGCTATGTCCATTTCTACCGAACCTAAGTTCGGCGGGTCAAGGACTATTTTGACCCGTCCCGACGGATCCGGCTGGGTATTCTTCAAGTCGGCGATCTGGGCTATTATATCCTGGGCCCTGACAGGCTGTACAGAAGAAGAAACCTCTGCGTTTGCCGATACGTTCTGGAAGGCCGTGAATGAACTTAATGTCTCCGTTCCAGCAGGCCGGTCGGCCAGAAATGCCTTCTTTGCAGTTGCGGACATTGCCTTTCGGGATGACTCATCACCAATGACATTCAGGCGGTTTACCGTTTCGTTCAAGAACTCTCTCTCTTGTTCCCCTTCCAGCTTCAAAAACGACGCAAAGACCGCAGACTCGGTCTTGATAACTTTGCCGTCACCTTTGGACTGGATGTTCAGCTGTTCCTTCACATCACTGTCAGGTTCGACAATAATGGGCGTCTTCTCCGAAACAGAAAGCTTCTCCGAAACGGGATTCTTCTTCGAAACGAAGGCCGCCCTCATACTCCCCTGGAGTTTTGTTTCCGTATCCTCAGCAGTCAGAACCGCTTTTTCATCTTGCACAAGTTTATCGAAGAGCGGCTTGGACGCCATATTCATATCGGGCAGGAAGATTTCCTTGATAACAGCTATTTTTTTAACCTGCTCGCTGATCCGCTCTGCAGTTTCCCCATCGAAACCGTTTTGGACCAGAATGTCGGCAATCTTCGTTTTGAAGAGGTCCACCGCTTTGGTTGCTTCCGCAGATGACTGGTCTTTCTCACCTTCGGCTGAGTTGCCGGCAATCGTCTTTTCCAGATTGGCAAATGCGGTCATTATCTGTGCGGCCAAACTGGCCGACGTCTCTTTCGTCAGGTCTTCCTTGTCAGTTTTGATGATTTTGGTGACAAAGGCCTCGATCTGGGCCTTCATATCGTCCAGAGAGGCAGTCGCTGTGGCAGGTTTCAGCAGAGCCGCATCGTTCGCCTTTTCACTGCCTTTCAGGACCATTGTCCCTTCCTTCAAAGCCTCCATCAACAAAGTTATGGTATCATCCGTTCCCTTCCCTTCGGCTATCTGATTCAAAAGGGCGAGGACATTCTTATCCTTGGCGGACGCCGTCGCAGACAAAACCGGCATGCCCGGAATCCCTTCCACTTTCACCTTTGTCTCTGAGGGAACCGCAATCGTCTTCATTTCCGGAACGGTCAGGACCACAGAGATCTTTCCCGCCTGATCTTTACCCTTCATCATTTTCTGAAGGGCCGCAATCAGGTCCGACTTTTGCAAACCTTCGGATTTGTCCACTTTGCCGCTATCAGCCAAATCGCCCATCAAAAGAGCCAATTGCTGAGCCAGTTGCTGATCGATGGTCATGGCCATACCGGTTTTATCGGCAACTTTTGCCGTCAAAGCCGACTTTTTTGCCCCAGTCAGCTCAACCTTCTTCTGAAAGAGAGCCTGCAGGGTAGTTTTCATGTCTCCCTTATCGTTATCTTTCAGAGATTCCTGAAGGGCGGCTTGAAAAGAATTAAGTGACGTTTTTGTTGTCCCGGCTTTGTCTTTAGCGGTCGCACTCTTGTTCTGGAACAGAAGGGCAAAGACATCTTTCATCTCTTTCGGCTGCTTAACATCTGTCATTGTCTCGTTCACAAGTCACCTCGAGTTTTTTGGCTTGACTCATTACAAGCAAAACAGATGCCATAATTTATTTTCCATTATTATCATGTGGTTACAAATTTAAATACCGTTTATCCACCCAAGGAAACGGCATTTTTTGCCTGTGGTTAAGCAATATATGCCCACCGGGCCATTGCCGTTGATGTCTTCCGAATGGCAGGCAAGTATTGGATTCTTCTAATCAGAGGTGAATACTCAAATCCTCAGCCCAAATGATAAAGATTTGACTTATGTCTGACCAGGGAAGTAGAGCATCGGTCTGGAGGTGAATAGGATTTTTCCTGCTCGTATCAGTAGTGTCGTCTGCAGGATGAAACAAAGGAAAAATCCCTGAACCGGAAGGCCAATGCTCTGCTATCATCCATTTGATTTGGCTGAAGTATGGGTGGATTACGGAATACTATTGAAGGAAGCAGGGTCCGTGTGGGGGAGAAACAGGGCGGCCGTGTATTGGTCCATATATGCCGAAGTTGTCGTAAGTTCAAGATAGGTCATCCGCCGGGCCACTTCGCATAATTTCCTGCGGTATTGTCCGGAAACGAGGGCCAGGCAACTTCCCCTGAGAGACGTGTTTCCGGCAAAGAGAAAACGGTTGTGCGGAAGATTGGGCAGCAGGCCGATGGCACAAGCATCATCCAGGTCAAGATAACGGCCGAATCCTCCGGCCACATAGACTGCTGCAATATCTTCAAAAGTGATGCCGGCATGGGACAGAAGGAGGGCACAGGCGGCATAAAGGGACGCCTTGGCCCGGATGATGTTTTCCACATCCTGTTCATCGATAACGATTTCTTTACCGGCAGCGCTCTCGGTTGCCTGCACCAGGGTATAGGACGCCTTGCGGCCGTTGATACGGATGGCCGGTGACGGCCGGTCGCGATTGAACTTTCCCGCAGCGTCGATCCAGCCGGTTTTAAGAAGTTCAGCCAACAGGGAAATCATTCCCGAACCGCATACCCCACGTGGCGCCGCTTGCCCGATTGTCCAAACCGTGGCCAGTCCAGTCACGGAATCGACGACAACCTTCTCCACGGCTCCTCCGGCAGCCCTCATGCCCCATTTAATCCCGCCGCCCTCGAAGGCCGGTCCAGCGGAACAGGCCGCGGCCAGGAGAAATTCGCCATTGCCCAACACAACCTCGCCGTTTGTGCCGATATCCATAAACAGGCTGATTTTGTCACTCCCTTCGATCAGGTCCGTACAGAGGAGGCCGGCAGTGATATCACCACCGATATAGCTGCCTACAGCCGGCGAACACAGGACAGGCGCCCCGCCCATGATCAAAAGCCCCGCATCGGCCGCCGTCAGGGGAGGGACAGACAAAAGAGTCGGAGTAAAAGGGTCCAGACGTATGTATTCGGGGTTAATTCCCAAGAAAAGATGAATCATGGTCGTATTGCCCGAGACGGCCACGCAGGCCACATCGTTGGCCAAAAGCCCGGTGTGGGCTGTCACGCGATGTATCAGGCGGTTGATCGTCCTGACGACACGGCGACGAAGTTCTTCACGGCGATCGGGTCTACGGGCATAATCGATCCGGCTGATGATATCCAGGCCGCAGGCCAACTGGCCGTTATAATCAGCAGCAGTGGCCATGACCTTACCCGTCCCAAGGTCGACGAGCCGGACAGCGACGGTCGTCGTCCCGATATCGACTGCTATACCATAAATGCATCCCGTCGTATCGCCCCCGTCGATGGCAAAAACAGAAAATTCCCCGCCGCTATGGGTCTCTGTCGTCACAGTAACCGTGACAACACCATCCAAGGTCCTCAGGGTCTCCGCCAAATGTCGGAGAACGCTCATATTGTAATGTATGCTTCTGTGCCCGAGTTGCCCGGTCAGGGATTCAGCCAGTCGATCAAGATCGGACCTGCCATCAGCCCGCCGGGAAGGAGGAACATGCAGACAGATCTTTTTCACCGGAGGCAAAAGCACATCCCCCGGGGGCAATGGAATCGGATCGGCGGCGGTGATTTCGTTCTCATCGACAAAAACACCTTTCAGGGACCCGGCGTCTTCGGGAACGAAAACATTCAGATCGTCCTCTCCGACAACTGTTCGGCACGCGAGGACAAATCCCTCATCCACCGCATCCCGGTTCAGGAGGCCCCGGTCTTCCGTTACGGCCCGGCCCGAACGGATCCGAACGGCGCAGTTGCCGCAGGTCCCCTTGCCACCGCAGGGCGCTTCGACATCCGCACCGGCACGCCTGGCCGCGTCGAGCAATTCCGTTCCCGGTTCGACAGTAATTGTGATGTTATCGGGCTGAAATGTTATAGTAGGCATGAGATTACGCCCTGGCCGGTTTTTGTCAGGCCCTCGCCAGGCCCTCTTTCAGGCGCATCCTGACAAAGCTTTCGATATCCCCGGCGTCTTGAGGCCCTACAAGGACCGTCCAGCCCGGGAGGTTTTCCTGAAGTTCGCCGCTGATTTGCGCGACATAGCCGGGGATAATGATCTCCCAGGTGGTCACCTGCTTATCCAGACCCACAGCCTTGACAAATGCTGCAATGGATGCGCCGGAGAACTTCCCCGCCGCCCAGGCCGTCAAAACGCTCATGCCCTCGCAGTCGGGAACAACGAGCCAGGCGCTGGTACCGCTGTTTTCAATCTCCCCCGACACGGTAAAATAGGTCAGGGAAAAATTGGTTGTCACGAAGACCGGTGAGTCGGGACGGGGATCTCCGATGGGATAGACCTTCGGTTCCACCTGAATGGGTTTCTGGGGATCCGTGTAGATGTTCTGCCGAAGCGTCAGGAGCGTAGCGATCAATGCGGCGTCGAAAAAGGGAAGAACACAGATACCGCCGTATTTTTCGATCTCCGTGACTGCTGCAGCCGCCGTCTCCCAAAGGTCACCTTCATCCAGGAATCGTAAAAACGGATAGCCCATGACCTTGACATCGTCTTTCAGGGCCGCCCGCCGGATAGCGCTGTTGACCTGGAACCGCTCGGCCGGCGTCGCTCCGGGCAATTGTATGACCATGTCTTGATAGCCTTTTTCCCGAAGCGCGGTCATATTCCGGAAAAGGCCGTCCAGATCGGGGGCCGTGACGGCCAGGCAATGATCGTTGTCCACCGCTGCGGTATAGAGGGTCTCCAGCGTCTCGGCCGTAGCGGCTGACAAGACACTGCGTGATCCCCGAACGGCCTTCGCGGCCTTTTGCAAGGCCGCAGCGTCTTCACTGTGCATGACGAGGGGTAGACCAGTTATTTTCCAGGCCTTTTCGGCAAGGGCTGCAAAGGCGTCCCCGTCACAACCCCGGTGTGTCACAGCTACAATGTCAATGACGAGGGTTTCTCCCACCCGTTCCAGGCGATAGTCACGGATCGCCGAAAGAGTCTCATCAATTAAGGCGTCGGAGTCCGTATCGTTGAGATTGATGGCCAGGGCCGTCTGATGGAAGAAGGTTTTTTCATGGCGGTAAAGGACCGTCTCCTCACCGATGCGCAGAGTGCCGCCAGGTCCCAGGATGATGCCCCGAACCGGGGGCTCGCTTGCCGCCCCGAGGACCCGGATTGCCTCTTCCGATGCATAGGGACATTCAGCGATTTCAGCCTTCTTGGCCGCAAGTTTCATGGCAAAGGCCATGCATGTGCTGGAGCCGCACTCCTTGCAATTTGTCTTCGGCAGCAATTTCTGTATCTGTAACCCGGTCAGGGCCATGGATTCCTCACTTCCTAATCAATCCTTTCATCAAGGCCGCAATTGTTTTTTTCAGGGCAATGGCTGCCTCGGGATGGTACATAATCAGCAGGTCCGCTCCGGCATACAGGAAACTGACAGCCGTGGAAAGCTCCCAGAGGGCGGCCCGTTTATCCAGGTTTCCCCAAGCCGGGAAATCGGCATCCGATGCCCGGTATTCCTTCAACTTGGCGCATTCCTGTCCCGGAGAGACGATCAGGGGGAAGGTCAGCATGCGGTCTCCCCCCAACCCGGTCAGACGGATCCGTTCCATCACGGAATAGGTGTATTCCAGGCCGTAACCCGTCGCCCCCGTCATGGGGTTCATGACAATCTGCTCGGGTTTGACGTCCATATTGGTCAGAAGTATGTTGAGCTGCTTGCCAATATTGACGTCTATGGAACTTTGGGCAACAACACAGTGCCCGTAGGCGATAGCCGCACCGGCAATGGTGCGGTAGTTTTCCTGCTCGACCCAATTAAACAGGAGGTTCTCTCCGGCGCATGCCTGGGCGATGGCCTTCATGACCTCATTATTCTTTTCGTAATGGCTGTGGCCCGTCACGATCAGGGGCACAGAAACGGCAGCAAGGACGGATTTGACAAGGGCCACTGCCTCTTCAGGCGTACGGTTTCCCTTCTCGGGATGGGTTCCGTCGAGCCTGACGCTGATGAGATCGGCGCCATACTCCGCCACACAGACACGTGCCATTTCCGCGGGCTTTGCCAGAAGATCGCCGTAAATGGCCCGGAGAACGGCGGGATACTTTTCCGAAACAACATCAAAGACCTCCATGGCTACAACGGGGCGGTTCGGCATGTCGCCTTCCCACAAATGGAAGGGCATGCAATCGGCGCCTCCGATAATCACCGTGTGGCTCCGGGTGCCTCCCTCCTTCCGGGTCGCACCGATCGTCACCTGCCATATCGGAAACTCACACGCCTCCCGGCGAATGGAAAAGGCCGTCACGGTTTGAAGAATACCCGGCGCGGAGACAGCCTGCTCCTGCGACAGGCCATCGCAGGCAGTTGCATCAATAGTTAAACGCCCTCCTGGTTCTTCATCGCCACGAGGTGCAACGGATTCCACTCCTTCATCTTTAAGTGGCGGGACCTCTGTTCTTGCACTCTCCTCCGGGGGAGGGAGGGCCACAGATTTTAGTTCCCTTCTTTGGAGGGAAGGCTCCACGGACCTTTCTCCCTCCCTTTGGAGGGGAGAGGCCATGGATTTTGCTCCCTCCCCTTCAAGGGGAAGCGTTATAAATCTTCCTCCCTCCCCTTCAAGGGGAGGGTTGGGGTGGGGATGGGGTTCAATCACATCCGGTACGGACGGCAAAACCGATTCAACAACAGGTTCAGAAGCCGAATAATCCAAAATATCAGGCATATCCAAGGCCGGATGTCGGACTTGTTCCAGGTATGGCCGGATATCCATGGCATCGACACCGATCTCCTCATCGGCAATCTTGTCGAACAGATCCGGGACCCCCTGTTCGGTGCAGCGTTTCTTCAGATCGGCGGCCAGGGATTCTTTCAGGGCCTTCGGCATCCACACCAGACGCCGGAAACCCCCTTCTGCAGCGAGAAACTTCCGGGACGTAAGGAAAACCTTCCCGACGCCGATGAAACCCGGCGTCTGGTGCCCGCCGCCGACGGAACCGGCAAGGCTCGAGAATGTCATTCCCACGGGTGTTTCACCCTGGTATTCCCGATTGACGACCATGACGCCGTTGCATTCGGGCAGATAGGCGCAGATGGCCTCAAAACAGCCGCAGCTGGTCATGGGCCGGTCCATGATGGAATAACAGCAGAATTCAGCTACGGTCTTGTGGCTGTTCGTATAGACGTAGTCGTTGACGCCCTGCCAGACCCCCTTGACGGGATCGATGACGGCGCCTTTAGCAACTGGTTGGTTGGGCCCTGTCTCGTTGATCTCATAAGCCGCCTTGCCGTCGAGCCAGTTGTAAGCCCCGCAAAGACCGAGACGCTCCGGCGTTATGATGCAGACATGATTGGGGGCGAAAGACTGGCACAGGAGGCATGAATAAAATGTCTCCACAGACTCGTCCGTCATGGCCTCCAGACGGCGGTTTCGCTCGATGTAGATGCGGCGGGCGACGGCCAACCTTTGCTCCACCTCGTATGCGTCCGTGACCAGGGTAACCTTCACCTTGTCCACAATGGCGGGGTACTCGGAGATGAACTTAGCGTGGATGATCTCGCCGTAATGACGAAGGCGGAGGCCCCGGGCAAAACCGTTTTTCGAGATCCTCGTCCAGACGATGTCCCGCTGCCCCATATGCCAGATGCCCTCGGCTCCATTGACGAGATGATGGATCTGACGTTCCAGAATAGGCTCGAAGTCGGGCTGCATCTTCCTGCCCGCCACCTCTACCCAGATGGCAAGCGGCAATATACCGCCCGGATCGATCTGGTCCACATCAGGGCCAATGATCTTGATATCTCCGTCGGTAATATCGTCCATGTTCACGGAGGTTACAAATTCAAATGCCGATGTCAGGTTCCCCCCGAACTCCGCGTGGGTATCAGCCTTGCGGATCAGTTCCCCCTCAAATGCCGGCCCGTAGGGCACGGGGATGGGGACCTTCGTGACCTTGATCTTGCAACCCCGGACCTCCAGGGCTCGTTCGACAATCGTCTCATAGGGCACGGACGACACGACATGCTCGTAAGTGCAGACCCCCGTCGGGAGGATCTGGGGAATATCCGTATCGACGATGACGGGAAAGCCATAGTTGATGGCCCCTGCCGCCACAGCGTACTTGTCGGGCGTTACCTCGCCCAGGGCCAGGATGAATGCGAACGTCCGGTTCTTGTTGTACAGGAGGTTCCTTTCGTAATCGCCGGGCTGAACGCCGCCGAAAGACATGGCAACGCGGTTCGCAAACCCCAGGGCATAGATCAGGGCCGATACGCCGGGGCCAAAGGGAATGAGGCGTGTCGGCCAGCCGAGCTGAACACCTTCCTCGGCTAACTGGTCGGCAAACTGCCTGCCCCCGGAGCCGCCCGCCATGAAGACGTAGAGATTTTTCTCCTGAAGCTGACGGGCGATGGTCACAGCAATCTCATTTGTCGGTGCAGCGCCTGTAATGGCCGCAAATCCCGGCGCCGTTCCGTCGACAAACTCGATCCCCCGTTCCCGGAGGATGACATCGTTGGCCGCCCCCAGCCAGATACCGTTTACAGGATCAGGACCTATGGCGTACTTGCAGGCCTCAATTATCTCGCATGCAAACAGGGAGGCCACACCTGCGTCCAGGGCGCTTCCCAGGTAGGGAAGCCAGACCTCGGCGGCGGGTCTGGGCGGCAGGAGCTCCTTCGCCTGACGGAGAATGGACCTCAGATCGCTCAGGGTCCGGACCTTCTCGCCCGTAAAGGCATAAATAACCGGCAGAAAATAGGCCGTCCCCGGAAAGGCGGCGGTAAAAGAAGTCCCTTTCTCGGCGATGGCCCGGTTCAGGAGCTCCTCCGCTTCGGCAATCCAGGCCATGGCCCCGTCGATGGCGCTTGTGCAGATAATCTTAGACATCGAGCTTCCTCCGGTCTTCCATATCAAAGAGCTTACGCTCGGCCTTGCGGTCGATGCCCAGGCGCTTCCGTCTTTCATCGAGGAGGTCGATCACCAGGGCTGCTGCCCGGACGGGATCGTCGCAGACATGGAAAGCGGCGTTGAACAGGTCCTTTGTCTCATCGGTAAGAAAACGGGTGACGGCATCGGAACCGCCGATATGAAAGGGATGACCCAGGACAACATCAATGCCTGAAGCCACAAAATAGCAGGCAATGGCGACGGCTTTTTCGCTCATCCACTCAGGGGCCACACCGACGGCGGGAATCTGAAATAGATCGTCGCCCAGGCCACCTTCGCGGGCCACTTCGGTTGCGGCCTCCAGGATGCGGGAATTGTCCACGCAACTGCCCATATGGAGAACCGGCGGCATCCCCACGGCCTCGCAAACCTCACGCAGGCCCGGCCCGGCTGCCTCCAGGGCCGCCCCAGGTCGGAGCATCCCTTCTTTGGCCGAGGCAATGGCCGCACAGCCTGTCTTGAGGATCAGGACGTTTTCCTTCAGCAATTCCCGGGTCAGGATGTTGATGTAGGCATCCACCTTCGTCTGGGGGTTGTTGCACCCGACAATTCCGACGACCCCCCGGATCCGTCCCTGAATGACGGCGTCATTCAAAGGCCGGAAGGAGGCCCGGTAACGGCCCCCAAGCATATACTTGATAGCGTCGACACTGAAACCAGCCACGAGGGGGCTGCGGACATCGGGAATGGCAACCTTCGCCTGGTCGCGTTTTTTGAAGTTATCGACGGCCCGCCGGATGAGGGCCTTGGCCGAAGCAAGGGGATTATCCCGGTTGAGGGCAAGATGGACAGCCCCGACGGTCTTGGCCATATCGGTCGTGGAGACGATCTCCGTATGGTAATGCTTTGCCACGTCGGGGAGGCTCGGCATGCAGCACTGGACATCGACGAGGAGCATTTCAACGGCCCCCGTTACGATAGCCAGTTCCTGCTGGAGAAAGCTTCCCGCAACGGGAATGCCGTGGCGCATGAGGATTTCGTTGGCCGTGCAACAGATTCCCGCGAGGGTAATCCCCCGGGCTCCCGCTTCCCGGGCATAGGCCTCGATGGCGGGATCGCGGACAGCAACGACAAGCATTTCCGACAGCTCCGGTTCGTGGCCGTGGACGATGATGTTGACCGTGTCTTTTCCCAGGACTCCGAGATTGGCGTTACTACGGACGGGAGACGGTGTTCCGAAGAGTATGTCCGACACCTGGGTGGCAATACGCGATCCGCCCCAACCGTCGGCCAGAGCTGTCCGGAAGGCATGAAGGAGGATGTTCCGGTAATCGTGATCGACCCCCATATGGGTCCGGTGTAGGGCCTCGACGACCATCCGGTCGATGCCCAGGGGGGCTACGGCCTGATTCCGCCAGAGAGCCTGACGCCTGCCGGGAGCGAGGGCGAGTGTTGCAAGAGCCTCTTCCTGGAGCATGAATTCCCGAAGGAGGAGATCGGCCAGTTCCAATGCAACGGCCTCCTTTGCCCGTCCAGCCTCGGAGATACCGTAATCTTTGGCCGTTCGGCGCAGAGCACTTTCATCACGGATAACATAATCCGTTCCCAGGCCCTGGGCGGCCTTTTTCAGCAACATGACCAGATGGCGGCCGTGATCGGAATGGGCCGCCGTCCCGCCGGCAACCTCACGCAGGAAATTACGGGCAACCACCGTATCGGCATCGGCGCCGCAGACGCCTCGTGGCGATTTTTGTGTAATACGGCAAGGCCCCATATAGCAAATGCGGCAGCACAAGCCTTCCATCCCGAAACGACAGGGACCGGGCTGGGCATCCAGGCGTGAAAAACAGGTGTTCACACCGTCACGTTCAGCCTTGACCAATGCCTCGATGGAGGCCTTATCCCACATCCGGTCTTCCGGTTTTTTTATACTCTGTGTCATTTCACCAATTCCAGTATCCCATCAAGGGGATTAAACAGGGGATGATTCGGCGGAAGCCGTCTCATGTTTCCATGGGCCTCGGCCATGTCATGGATCACATCGTCATCGGGCAAACCAATGATAAGATCGGCACCCGTGGCGGCCTTCAACTCATCGGCGCTTGCCGGCAGTTCCTGCCGCCGGAGCCGGTTCACAATAATGGCCAGTTTGTCGTAAGTAACCTCCATTTCACCGGCCAGGCCATGGATACGCTTCACCGTATCGAATCCGCGAACGGAGGGATCGGTCACAAGGACAAGGAGATCGACTTTTTGAACAATACGCCGGGAGAGATTCTCAAGGCCCGCCTCATTATCCAAAACCACATAAGGATATTGAAGGACCATCTCTTGAAGGACCGCCTTCAGGACATTGTTTGCATAACAGTAGCAACCGGGACCTTCGCAACGCCCCATGGCAATGAGGTCAAAGTCCTGGTCCTCAACCAGACTTTCGGCGATGCGCAATTGAAGAAACCGGTGTTTGTCCATACCTTGAACCATGCCTTCCTGGGCAAAGGCCCGGGCATCTTCACGGACACCGCCAACGGTCTTGACGGCCTTGACACCCAATGCCCCGTCCAGACAAGCATTGGGATCGGCATCGACGGCGAGGATGGGGCGGTGACCCTGAGCGATAAGACGGAGAACCATGAGTGCCGCCAGGGTCGTCTTCCCTACACCACCCTTTCCGGCAACGGCAATGATGCGGTTCATAACGGGTCCTCAAGCAAATCGAGGATCTCCGTGAAGCGGCCCGTCAAGTCGTCGCCCAGGCCGTCCAATACGGAGGTCCCGTCCCGGTCGGCACGGCGGAATGCCTCATCATAGGGAATGAAGTTCAGGAAGGTCTCTTGCGGAAAGGCCTGGCGCAGGTAGGTCTCATCCGTTGGCCCGTTTACCTTGTTGGCCACCAGGCGGATATCGGTCAGGCCGATGTCCCGGGCAAGACGTAAAATCCGCCGCGTACTCTCCACGGCTCTTTGACCAGGCTCAACGACGACCACCATCCGATCCACACCGCTGGCTGTGGCCCGGCCCAGATGCTCGACACCGGCCTCCATATCCAACACAAGAGCATCGTTGCGATACAAGACCAGATCCGTCACGAGGGCCCGCAAGAGGACGTTCTCCGGGCAGGCGCATCCGCTTCCCCCCCGGTCAACGGCGCCGAGAACCAAAAGCGCCACCCCCTGGTGGTTATAGGCAAAACGATCGGCAATATCGGAGACATCCGGATTCAGCTTGAAGATCTGCCCGTATTGCCTGACCTTGGCGCCCGTCCTTTCCTCGATCATGGCTGCCTGTCTTGCAACCGGGATAATCTTCTCCTGATCGCCTTCGGGCACACCCAAAGCGGTAGCCAGATTGGCATCCGGGTCGGCGTCGACGGCCAGGACCGTACGGCCCCGACGGGCCAGAAGCAGGGCCAGAGCGGCGCAGAGCGTCGATTTACCGGCCCCTCCCTTTCCGGAAACGGCGATCTTCATCAGTCTTCTTGATATTTCGTTTTCATCAGATTGGATACTTCGAACAACCGTTCATAGACCAGGCAGGCATCGCCCGGCGTCATGGAACCCGTACCGCAGGACGGTGTGATCATGGCTTGGTTTGTGATGAGGCCCTTGTCGATTCCTTTGGCGGCCAGGCAGTCCATAAACCCTTCGAGTCGTCCGGCAAGACCCTCGGCCGTCTGCTCATGAATCGCAGTTGACGTGGGCAAAATGCCCCAGGCAAGGACGCCCCCATTTAACAGATAAGCCTTGACGGCCTCGGCGTACATGGCAATCGTCTCACCGTACTGGAAGGCGTCAAAGCTGATGATATCGACGCCTGCATCGATAAGAATACTCCACTCCGTATTGCCGCAGCAATGGATGCCGGCCAGGGCGCCATCGGCGTGAACGGCATCGATCATTTCCCGGAGCAGGGCGACCACATCCTCCCGGCGTACAGCCACATAGGTAGAACTGCCGAAGGCCGACAGGATCGGCTCGTCGATAAAGCAAATCACCTGATCCGCATAGTTCTTCAATGCCTGGATCTGTCCTCGCGCAGTCATGGACAGGACCTTTACAATCACATCCCGGAATTCTTCATTGTAATAGATGGCCCGTTTCCGTTCATCAACAACGGTCAGGGCAAAACTGCAAGGGCCGACGATCTGGCATTTGATAAAGGGAAATACAGAGCTATTCTCCTGAAGGATGTTTAATAGGGCGTCAAAGCCTCTTGAATAAGCCGGACTTGGAGCCATGAACAAGCAATTGCCACTGCCTTCGTCGGGATCCATGACCGACAGGTAGGTCTCGTAGAACTGGGCAAAGGTCTCGGAATAATCGCCGGAAGTCTCGAAATAGAGACGTTTTTTCTCTTCATCAAGGACAGCGCAAGGCATATGTTCTGAATACTGGACTTCCATCTGTTCTCTCAGGCCGAGCCTGGGCAACTGCGGCCAGTGAGGAGCCTCGGGCAGTCGAGAAAGAATCAGGCGAACGGCTTCGTCGGGGCCGTCAAAGGGCATGCTGCCGATACCCGTCGCCAGAAAGTTCCGTTTCATTGTCATTTCCACTGTATCGTATGAATCTTTAAAAGAAATTCTTTAAATTCCTCTTTCGTGGTCTCTTTAACGTCCGTTACACGAACCATAATGGCCCGATTAAAGAATGCAAACCCATCGTCAATAGGCTCCGGATCTTCATCCTCATCACAGAAATGGCTGATAAAGTCCTGGGCCACCTTTCTGGCCTCTTTCACGTCGCTTGCCGTCACCAGATAATTATGACGGCGAATATCTTCATCCTCTTTTTCCGTTATTTTAACCCAGTAGTCTGCCATTGCTCCTCCTTAATAGTGTCTAAGCAGCTGCTCAACAAGAACGATGAAATAGTCCAGACCGTCTCTTGCGACGTATATTGTGTCTTTAAAATCACAAAGTGAATTGATCCTATCAGCAACTTGCATAATTTATGCATACTATCATTTCTATCGTTCATTGGCAAGTAAAAGACATTCCCCGAATTGCCTCAAATTAAATGTTACCGAAGGAGGTGAATAAAAAGGATCGTTGACTCATAATTCGATATTACCGAATACCGCCATTTCTATGGAGGTTGAATATGAGTCCGCAATCGAAAAAAGAATACACCGAAGC
>CAZYDG010000083.1:0-45095 GCA_964645835.1 uncultured Syntrophaceae bacterium | reverse complement strand
CCATTCCTGCTAAGAAAGGCTATGGAAAAGAAACTCAAAACGATCTTCTCACACATCAAACCGGGGTAACTTTCTTTATGAGGCAACGTTACCTCTTGTCACTACACTTTCGGTAACATTTTAATCTGAGGCAACGGGCATCAACAATCAGGGGTGACTAAACGCATATGGATCAACAACGTTCTTTCTTGAGCAATTTTCATATCATTAGGCCGCCTGGAGTGTCGAAAAAGCAATTTGTGACACTCTTTGCACAGGCACCTCCAAATTAGGCACGAAGATTTTGGATTGAAAGATTGGATGCTCGTCAAGATTGATAACTACTTGCTTTCAGGAAGCTTCAGGATCCCGATCTTCGGAAAAATCGGCCGCTGCAATGTGCATGTTTTGATCGGAATTCCATAAACAAGCGGATGATTTCCAGCAGCGCTTTGTATGTGAAATACGAATCAACAGCCTGCTAAACATCCTTTTTGTGTTGAGACATCTTTCGGTCATAGGCCAGGAGGGCCGATGGAAAGGGCGAAAGGACCCTCCGGGCAACACCCTGGAGAAATGAGATGGTGATGCCATAGTTGGTGATGGCCACTTGGGCCTCCCGGGCGCGCTGGATGCGGTTGAGCATCTCTCTCCTTGTCAGCATGCAGGCCCCGCAGTGGATGACGGCCTTGTATTGCTGGAGGTTATCCGGGTAATCCCGGCCGGCGAAAGTGTCGATCTGTAAATCCATACCGAGGTATTGACGGAGCCAACGGGGGATCTTAACACGGCCGATGTCATCCTGAAGGGGGTGATGGGCGCAGGACTCGGCAATGAGGAGCTTGTCTCCCGGCTGCAGATTGGCAAGGACTGTGACGCCCTCTGCGGCGGCCACCAAATCGCCTTTCTGGCGGGCGAAGAGGATGGAAAAGGTTGTGCAGGGGATCTCTTTCGGCGTATCGGCGGAAACCTTGAGAATAGCCTGGGAATCGCAGACGACAAGCTCCGGCGGCCGTTTTAAATTATCCAGCGTGGCGGCAAGTTCCCGTTCCTTGACGATGAGGGCGGACGCGTCATTGTCCAGGACATCCCGAATGGTTTGAACCTGGGGAAGAATAAGACGGCCCTTCGGGGCCTGAAGATCGATGGGAACGACGAGGACGGTAAGACCACCCGGCGGCAGCAGGTCTCCGATCAGTGACGGCGTCCGAATGACATCGTCGGGAGCCATCTCGAGGAAATTACGCATCACGGATGCCATAACCTTTTCACGATCGTCCGTCGCAATGGCGGAGAGGGCGACCATCCGGTCTCCTTTGGTTTTCAGAAGATTCAGGAAATCAGGATGGGGAGGCGTCAAATCGATCTTGTTGATCACGATGAGATAGGGGATCTTCTTCGTAATACTCTTTTCCCGGACTGTTTCCTCATATTCGCTCCAATGCCCGGCCTCGGTGACGATGATAATAATATCGGCCCGGTCGAAGATCTTTTCCGTTTTCCGGATTCGCAGATCGGCCAGGGCCGATGTGTCGTCGAGACCAGCCGTATCGAGAAACAAGACGGGACCCAGAGGCAGAAGCTCTGCCGCCTTTTCCACAACATCCGTCGTGGTCCCCGCCACGGGTGAGGTAATGGCGATATCCTGACCGACCAGAAGATTGAGGAGGGTCGATTTTCCCACGTTTGTCCTGCCGAACAGGGCAATGTGCAGTCTATTTCCCTTGGGTGTCGTGTCCATGCGTATGATATCCTAGTGCCGTAAGGGCGTACGGAGAAAGAACCCGGTCCACCAGTTCTTTCCCCAGTCTTTTCTCAAGAAATGTTCTGACGTTGTTTTCGCCTGTTTCATGAAATTCCCGAATGAGGGCTGTCGCCCGCTCATAACCGATGGCGGGCAGAAAAGCCGTGATGATGGTCGGTGTTTCTTCAACGTGACGGCGCGCCGCCGCGGTGCCGGCCTCAATTCCAAGGATGTGTGGTGTGAGCATCCGGCTTATGGCCTGGAGAAGATCGAGAGATTCGAGAAGGGCCTGGGCCAGGAGCGGCAGAAATTCATTGATTTGAAGTGTCCCGCGCGAGACGGCTTCCGTAATAATCAGATCGTTGGCCAGGACCTTGATGGCGGCCTGGATGGCAGCCTCGGCGATGACGGGATTGATTTTACCCGGCATGATTGATGAGCCCGCCTGGAGATCGGGCAGGCGGATCTCGCCCAGGAGATTCAGGAGGCGCAGGTCACCCGATATCTTGATCAACGTAGCCCCATGGGCCTTGAGGATTCCCGAGACTTCCGCGAAGGGGTCTGCATTGGCCGTCTCACCGACGAGATTTTCACCCCGTGCCAGTCCCAATCCTGTCACTTCACGAAGCTTCTCGATGACGAGGAAGATATAATCCTGAGGGGCCGTGAGGCCCGTTCCGATGGCCGTTCCACCAATGTTTACCACACGGAGGCGTTCCTCGCATTTGAAGGTTCGCCAGCGATCACGGGAAATGGCCTCGGCAAAAGCGGAAAATTCGGCCCCCAGTGTCATGGGGACGGCATCCTGCATCTCTGTCCGGCCGATCTTGACGATGGCCCCGAAGGCCTGTTCCCGGTCCTGAAAGGCGCCTTGCAGTTCGGAGACCGCCTGGCTAAGTGCCCGTAGGCTGAAGATTGCGGCGATCTTGATGGCCGTAGGATAAACGTCATTGGTCGATTGGTGCCGATTGACATCCTCTAACGGATGGATGAGGCTGTAGTCCCCTTTTTGACCTCCGATGATCTCGATTGCCCGGTTGGCAATGACCTCGTTTATGTTCATGTTCGTTGATGTGCCTGCTCCGCCCTGGAGGGTATCAACGGGAAATTGATCGGCGAGACCGCCACCCGCGATCTCATCACAGGCGGCGATAATCGCTGTGGCTTTCCTGCCGTCCAGGTGACCCGTTTCGAGATTGGCCAAGGCGCAAGCCTTCTTGACCATGGCGAGAGCCCTGATAAGGCCCGGGTGGGCGGGCCGGCCGGAGAGCTGAAAATTCTCAATCGCCCGGGCCGTATGAATGCCCCAATAGGCTTGGGCCGGGATATTCCGTTCTCCCAATAAATCGGTCTCAGTTCTCATCTTATCCATCTCGAATTACCTTTCATCCCTCTCTCATAGCATATGAATGGCTAAATATTCAATGAACATCGGGGAGATCGCGCTGGCATTCAATGGGAATACTGGATGGATTGAGCGTGAAAAACCTCTTGGTCGGCTACGAAAAATATATCTTCACGCCGCGTGGATGCATGGTTATGTGATCATTTATTCTGTTTATGCTTCTTGCTGTAGCGTTTAAGAAAGTCCACGGGAGAAAGTACTGTGACACCTATACACAGAGCTGGGGGGTAATGAGTGTGATTGCCGGTAATCAGATATTCGGCATAACCGGATATGGCAATTTCAAGACAAATGCTTCACGAGCGGCGGCTTTTTACCGTCGCCGTGGAAGCAATGGTCAAGTCATTTATTCACTTTAATGCTTTGGGCAGTGCTGAGTTTCTCCGTGCCATTTTCCTTCACAACGACAGTGGTGACGGCCTCTACGTCATCTTCTGTCTCTTTGACTAACGCTGTGCAGAAAATACAGCCCTCGTTTTCCTTCTCTTTGAATATCTCGATCGTTCCTTCCTTCCCGGCCCACAAGACCGTAAACGGCATTGCCAGCACCTTGGCCTGCCCATCATCCGCAACGTCCATGATCTTGAACTGAACTGCATATTGATGTGCCTCCGTATACGGTGTAACTGTAACCTCAGTCCTATACCCCGCCTGTGCAGCAACGCATGTACATAGAAAGAGCGCTGTTACAGCGATCATGCACTTCATCATCTCTCTGCTCTCCTCAATTTATTGTTGTTGACTGAACACGCGCGGTCGGCTGCATGCGGTTGTTGTGCCTTGGTCTTGATCCCACCCATTTTTCGACTATCGGGGACTGGTAGGTCTTCATCTGGTCCAGCAGGCCACAAGGTTCGTCTGCCACCAAGAGCATCCGGCGATGCTCCAGCCGCATGAAGCCTTTCGCTACGGTGCTATCCAGAAACGACAGCAGTTGGTCAAAGTAGCCGTTCACGTTTATCAGGCCGCATGGCTTCGCGTGGAGGCCAAGTTGCGCCCACGTGAGGACTTCTGCGATCTCTTCCAACGTCCCGAATCCCCCCGGCAAGGCAATGAATGCATCCGACAAGTCAAACATGATCTTCTTGCGCTCGTGCATCGAAGGCACGACGCGCAGTTCCGTGAGGCCCTCATGCGAAACCTTGTGCGCAAAGGACTCCGGGATGATCCCACGAACCACTCCGCCGGCTCTCAGCACAGTGTTTGCCACCTCGCCCATCAAACCGACATCCGCCCCGCCATAGATCAATTCATATTCCCGGTCAAGCAAGGCTTGTCCCAGTCTCCGGGCCATGTTCATGTAGCAGGGATCGAAACCGGGACTCGATCCACAATTCACGCAGATTCGTTTCATTCCGTCTCTCTTTTCGGGCACAACGCGGCGTTAAGCGGGAGAGCCAAGGCCTTTTCTCGCCGATCCGCTTCAGCAGTTTGTTAAGGCTTCTCTTTGTATTGACTTATGTGCTGGCGGTAAACTCCAACGGTTTTGGCAAATTCCGGGCTGCTCCTCGAACTAATCGTAAAAATCAAATAGAAATCCTCTTCTTTCCTTAAGAACCCTGTTCCCAATTACCTTTATTCTTGGGAAAGAAGATAAATGATTTTATAATCTTACCATTAGCCGTCTTCAAAGCTTTTGTTTCATTTACCGCTATACTCGGATCTCGGGCTAGAAACTGTTCTCTTTCGCTCTTGATTAGCATATCGAGCGACTTGATTCGCCGGAAACAGCCTCATAAGGAAAGACATAGTTTTTAGTTTTTACTCAGCAATCGTCCTGTATTGCTTGTAGGCCTTGATCCGATCGATGACGTTTTGCTCGATGTTGCGGTAGAAAAACGTGTAGTCGTATCCGTGGTACCAGCCGGGCAAGGTATTGTAGGGCCTGAAGAAGTTCTTGTAGCTTGCAGGAGCGGGCAGCGCGGTCGGGTCGATGGTCAGCGCTCCATTATTGCTTTGCGCTCCGATGTAATTCTTCACCTCATAGGTGTAACTGCCGTCCGGCTGCAACTTGAAAATCTTCTGGTCAGCCCCAGGCAATGAACCACGAAAGAAGACCGCCCCCAGATTTGCCGTTGCCGGGCTGGCACTTGCTTCGATGGTGCCGGGGTCTGTGGCGGCCCAGCTCAGCGGGTTCACACTGTACGAGTTCTTTCTCACCAGTTCCATCTTTCCCCGCAAACTCGCCGAGACCTGTGTCCAATCCCCCGGGGTCTGCTGAGTATTGTAAGTGACGATACAACCCGTCTGTGCCTTGTTGCGGCAAATGCCGACCTTCGCCAGCGAGTCGGGAAAACTGTTCATGTCGTCGGAAGTCACCGACCAACCGATCACATAGGCAACCACCAGTTGCTTGCGCAATGCGGCGTCCTTGAACTTGTTCTCCAACAGCAGGAGCAGTAGGTTGGCTCCCTGACTATGGCCGGCCAGGATGAACGGACGCCCCTTATTGTAGTGCGCCAGATAGTAGTCGAATGCGTTCGATACATCGGTATAGGCGACATGCATGGCCTGGTTGGCTGCATCGGAAAATTGCGGCGTGTTTTGCCACAGGAGAGCATTCAGAACGTCGATTCCGGAGCATTGCTGGTAGTACGGGGCGTAAACGTTGGTGCCGGCCTTCGAGAAAACCCCGATCTTCGAATAGACCAGGGCCTTGATGATAGGATCCGTGTATGCCTTGGCCAAGCTCTGGTTCCATCCGGGGCTCCAGGTGTTGGTCAAGGGAGGCTGCGACTTGCTATTGTAGTTGTAGGTTGTCGGGTAGACAAAAAATACATCCACCGGCTGTGAACCGGTCGGAAGTGCCAGCCAGTTTTGCTTCAGGGAGTAATCGGCGGGTACGGCGGACTGACCGCGGTTCCCATCGCTGGCCCAGCCGGTCAGGGGCGACATGAATGCCAGGGCCAGAAAACCCAAGAGTATACGGGCTCGAAGCCCAATCTTCATATTGTTATTCACTCTGACATTTTTACTGCCACCAGCCTTGCTCATCAATGGCTCCCTCCGCTCTCTCGTTGTGCTTTTTACGTGAGTAGTACCACAATAAAGATCCCTAAGCAATATTCCAATTGCCTTTTCCGCACGTACCGGGTCAGCAGTCTGATAGAAAAAACGGGGTTTGCCCGCCTAGACAAACCCCGTTATCTATTTCATAATGTTGATGTTATGACGCTCAGTCTTTGCAATGGGGGGCGTCATCGCCCCGTTTCGTGTAATGGGTGTGCAGGAGTTCGTGGGATTTGTGTCCCAGGGGCTCCTTGAGGAACCTTTCGTAGATCTTCGTGACGGAAGGATTCTCATGGGACTGACGCTTCGTCTGGACACTCGCATCGTCTTTGTAGAGAGCCGAAGACCTGAGGACCCGGATCTCGTTGTTGGTCGGGATCGGCTCCCCACCGCCGGCGATACAGCCACCGGGGCAGCACATGATTTCAATGAAGGCGTACTCCGCTTTGCCTTCCCGAATCTTGTCCATGACCTTCCGGGCATTGCTCAGGCCGTGGGCGACGGCGACCTTGACTTCTCCCAGGGGACCGACCGTAAGGGCCGCTTCCTTGACGCCTTCAAGACCGCGAACAGGTGTAATGTCCAGGCTCGGCAGGTTTTCACCCGTGACAACGGCATAAACCGTACGGAGGGCAGCCTCCATAACGCCGCCTGTGGCGCCAAAAATGGTGCCCGCACCTGTGTATTCACCCATGGGAGCGTCGTAATCTTCGTCTGCCAGATTAAGGAAATCGATGCCCCCTTCCTTGATCATCCGTCCAAGTTCACGGGTCGTCAGGACGTAATCGACGTCGCGGTAACCGCTGCTTGCCATCTCCGGCCGCTGGGCCTCAAACTTCTTGGCCGTGCAGGGCATAATGGAGACGGAAACGATGTCCTTCGGATCGATCCCGGCGATCTCGGCATAATAGGTTTTGGCCAGGGCGCCGAACATCTGTTGCGGTGATTTGCAGGTAGACAGATGATCAAGCAGGTCAGGATAGAAGTGTTCACAGAACTTGATCCAGCCCGGGCTGCACGAGGTAATCATGGGGAGTTTGCCGCCTTCCTTGACCCGTTTGAGCAGTTCGTTGCCTTCTTCGATAATGGTCAAATCGGCAGTGAAGTTCGTGTCAAAGACTTTGTCAAATCCTAAACGGCGCAGGGCGGCAATCATCTTGCCCGTGACCAGAGATCCGGGAGGCATTCCGAACTCTTCACCCAGGGCGGCACGGATGGCCGGGGCCTCCTGGACCACTACGTGTTTTGTCGGATCCTGAAGGGCCTTCCAGACAGCGTCCACGTCGTCTTTCTCGTAGAGAGCGCCAACAGGGCAGGCCATGATGCACTGCCCGCAGGCGATACAATTGGATTCGATCAGGGGAATGTCGAAGGCCGGAACGACCTTCACATCGCTTCCCCGCCAGGCCGGCGTCAGGACGCTTACACTCTGAACGGATTCACAAACCGTGATGCAACGATGGCAGTTGATGCATTTGCGGTTGTCTCTGACGATTGACGGACTGGAACGGTCGATCATGCCTGTCTCCGGGAAGGATGTATGATCGAACCGGACGCTTTTCACGCCTACCTGCTCGGCCACTTTCTGCAATTCGCAATTTCCGTTGCGGATGCAGAAGTTGCACTCCTGGGGATGGTCGGCCAAAAGAAGCTCCACCACCATCCGGCGGGCCGAACGGACGCGTTCTGTATTCGTGTGAACCACCATGCCGTCGGTCACGGGGAAGACGCATGACGCGACGAGGTTGCGCTGACCTTCCACCTCGGTCATACAGACGCGGCAAGCGCCCGGCGTATGGCCGATTTCGAACCAGGCGCAGAGGGTCGGGATATTGACCCCGGCCTTTTTTGCTGCGGCAAAGATCGATGCGCCGGCTTCGATTTCCACTTTGATGTTATCAATGGTTACATTAACTAAAGACATCTTTTCCTCCATATATCGCTAAAGTTCGCCGGTCTTCTCCTGGCCGGCGAACCAGCCTGTTAAGTTGTGGTTAGACCTCCGCATCGCATCGCAGGCAGCGGATAGCTTCATTGATGGCGTCTTCCTTCGTGTAGCCCAGTTCGACTTCCACAAAGCTTAGTTTCCGGTTTGCCCCGTGCAATTCGGGCATCTTGCACTGCGGCGCTTCCACCGATTCCTCGTCAATGATGAGAGGAATCTCAATGACTTCTGACAACGGTACCTCATAGGGCTCTTCGCCGTTGACAAGCCGGATGGCCCCGTCAATGTCGTCTGCCGCTAGATGGCCAGCTGCAATGGCCCCAATGACCGTATCCGGTCCTGTGACGGCGTCGCCGCCGGCAAAGAACTTCGCATGGGTCGTCCGGGACTTGCTGTCCTTGGCCAAGTCGAAGGCATCCCATTTGTTGACGGAAATCCCGCTGTCTGCCGGTACGAAAGAAAGATCGGGCACCTGGCTGATAGCCGAGATGACCGTGTCCACGGAAAGCGTGAAGGTGGAGCCGGCAATTGCCACGGGTTTCCGGCGCCCGCTACGGTCAAATTCGCCCAGGGTCATCCGGTCGCAAGCGATACCGCTGACCTTACCGTCGGCGGCCTCGATCTTCAAGGGTGCCACAAGATATTCAAACTTGATGCCTTCTTCTTCCGCGGCGATGATCTCCTCAATGGCCGCAGGCATGTCCTTCCGCTCACGACGATAAAGAACGGTCACATCTGCGCCGAGACGAAGGGAAACACGGGCGGCGTCGATGGCGGAGTTGCCACCGCCGATGACGGCGACCTTAGAACCCAGGGATTTTTTACCCTTGGTCCAGGCTTCTTCATTGTCGTTGAAGTCCCGGAGGAACTCCACGCTGCCGTAGACACCGGCGAGGTCTTCACCGGGGACACCCAACTTCTGGCTCTTGTGAGCGCCCGGAGCAAGGTATACATAATCGAAACCTTCTTTGATCGCGTCAAAAGAGATGTCCTTGCCAACGCGGGTGTTGCACTTGATTTCCACACCCAGGGCCGTAATATCGGCAATTTCTTTGGCCAGGATATCCCGGGGCAGACGATAGGCGGGAATGGCCCAGCGGAGCATTCCGCCCGCCTCTGAAAGCTCTTCAAAGACGGTGACTTTGTAGCCGCGCAGAGCGAGATCGCGGGCTGCCGTAAGTCCTGCGGGACCGGCGCCGACGACGGCGATCTTTTCTTTCCGGGTGACCGGAACGGGCGTCACAGCGGGCCGCGGTGCATTGTCCGTAATGAAACGCTTCAGGAACTTGATCGCGACCGGTTCATCCATCTTACCTCGACGGCACTTGGACTGGCACTTGTGGTCGCAGACCCTGCCGCAAACGGAGGGGAAGGGGTTGGACCGCAGGAGGATCTTGTAGGCATCCTCGAAGCGTTCCGACCGGACAAGGGCGATGTAGGACGGAATGTCCATTTCGATGGGACATGTATGCTGACAGGGCGATTTGAACAGGGCTGTACAAACCGCTGCATCGCAGTGATGGTTCCTGATATGGTCTTCGTATTCCTTCCGGAAATAACGGATCGTACTCAGGACCGGGTTCGGGGCTGTCTGGCCGAGACCGCAAAGAGACGCATCCTTGATGATTTCTGCCATCTCTTCGAGAAGCTCGATGTCCCCTTCCTTGCCCTTGCCGCTGGAGATGTTCGTCAGGATCTGAAGCATCCGCTTCGTTCCTTCACGGCAAGGTGTACACTTGCCGCACGATTCATCCTGGCAGAAGTCCATGAAGAACCGGGCCATATCGACGGCGCAGGAATCTTCGTTCATGACGATCATACCGCCCGAACCCATGATGGCGCCTAGTTCGGCGACCTTTTCATAGTCGATGGGGGCATTGAGGTGCTGGACGGGAATCATGCCGCCCGAAGGACCACCGAGTTGGGCTGCCTTGAATTTCTTGCCCTTGGGAATACCGCCGCCGATATCGTAGACTATGGTTCCCAGGGGTGTTCCCATGGGCACTTCCACGAGACCGACATTGTTGACATCGCCGGTGAGGGCAAAAACCTTCGTTCCCTTGCTTTTTTCCGTACCGACGCTGGCGTACCATTCACCACCCCGAAGCATGATCTGGCCGATGTTGGCCAATGTTTCCACGTTATTGAGAACGGACGGCTTCTGCCAGAGACCGGCCACGGCGGGGAAAGGAGGCCTCGGACGCGGCATGCCGCGTTTGCCTTCGATGGAGGTCATAAGGGCCGTCTCTTCGCCGCAGACAAAGGCGCCGGCGCCCTGGTAAATCTCGAGATTGAAATCAAAACCCGTGCCCAGAATATCCGGACCTAAGAGGCCGGCTTCCGTCGCCTGGTTGATGGCGATATTCAGGCGCTGAATGGCCAGGGGATATTCAGCGCGGCAATAGATGTAGCCATGGTGGGACCCGATGGCCTTGGCGGCAATGACCATGCCTTCAAGAACAGCGTGGGGATCAGCTTCGAGAACGCTGCGATCCATAAAGGCCCCCGGATCGCCTTCATCGGCATTGCAAAGGACATACTTGACATCACCTTTGGAGGCTGCGGCAAATTTCCATTTGAGACCCGTCGGGAAACCGGCGCCGCCGCGACCTCTCAACCCGGACGCCAATACTTCATTTACGATCTGCTCCGGCGTCATCTCCGTCAGTGCCTTGGCCATACCCGCATAGCCGTCACGGGAAATGTATTCCTCGATCTTTTCGGGATCGATGAGACCGCGGTTCCTAAGAACCCGCAGCTCCTGCAGGGCGAAAAAGGGAATATCTTGAAGAGTGGGAATGACGGCGTCCGTCGTGGGCTCCCGGTATAGAAGCCGATCAAGGACACGGCCCTTGATTAAATGCTCTTCCACCAACTCGGGGATATCGTCAGGTTTGATCTGCATATAAACTACGCCTTCGGGGTAGATAACCATAATGGGACCCATGGCGCAGAATCCGTTACAGCCCGTTTCAACCAGCTTGATTTCGCCGGCGAGATTTCTTTTATCAAGCTCTGCGAGGATGGCTTTTTTCACGTCCAGGCTTCCCGAGGCGTGGCAACCCGTACCGCCGCAAAGCAGTAAGTGTGATCGAAATACTTTCATTTGGATATTAATCCTCCTTCAGGTCTATTTTTGAGTTTCTGCGCCTCTGGCCAGAACAAACGGTGTCTGAATTTCGCCTTCCAAAATATGCCGCTTAAAAACCTGACGCATCTTGTTGGCGTTCATATACTCATACTTGATGGGTTCCTGGTCAAGAATCTCGACCGTTACCAGGGGCTCGCGGCTGCAAAGTCCCATGCATCCAGATGTTGTCACCGTGATATCGCTCTTGCCGGCTTCTTCCATTTCACTCATGAGTGAATCCATTACTTCCTTCGCACCTGAAGCGATCCCGCAGGTTCCCATGTGAACCGTCACTTTTACGCGCTGGTGACCTTCCCGCAGAGCGGTTTCCGAAAGGACCTTATCCTTGATCTTTTTTAAATCGTCGATAGTTAGCTTTGCCATACGTTGCCCTCTCCCTATTGATAATGATTAAGAATGTCTTTTAGCTTCCCGGGTTTTACACGCCCATGAACCTCTTCATCAATGACGACGACAGGTCCGAGACCGCAAGCTCCCAGGCAGCGAACCGACTCATACGTGAATCGCCTGTCGGGCGTCGTTTCACCTTCCTTGACGCCGAAGGTTTTTTCCAAACTCTCGGCTATCGCCTTGCCGCCACGTACGTAACAGGCGGTGCCCAGGCAGACACGGACAGTATGGCGGCCGCGCGGGGTCATGGTGAAAAACGAGTAGAAAGTCACCACGCCGTAAACCCGGCTCAAGGGGAGATTCAGACCCTTGGCGATTCGTTTCTGAACGGAAACGGGTAAAAATTCGAGGGCAACCTGGGCTTCTTCCAAAACAGGAATCAACCCGCCAGGCTTGTCCCGGTAACGGTCTATGATCCCATCAAGGATCGCTACCTGCTCTACTGTGAAATCTTTCAACAACTCCGCATTTTCATCTTTCATCTACATCTACCTCCCTCTCATCGCACAGAAGTCAAGCTTCTGAATGTATTTCTTCCAATCCTTCATTTATGTAGTTTCTGATATACTTCAGAACCTCAATGTGATTAATGGGTACGCCGCCCAGTTCCTCGACCAGCTCGGCCGTATCCAGTTTAAAACTCTGACCGTCATGTTCATGCTCATACAAAAAGCGGCTGTCCGGATTGCCGGCTATGAGTGTAACGATAGCTCCCGCCACGTCTCCCAGAGGTTGTCGATCGATGTGGCGAAGCCCGAAGGTGACGCACAATGTGGTTCCCTTTCCCAACTCCGATGCCAACTGCAGCTTGCCGCCCGTATTCTCCGCTGCCTGCGCCAGCATGGGGAGTCCCAACCCCACGCGTCTGACTTTCTTGGTCGTGTAGAAGGGATCAAGGGCTTTCGCAAGGGCCTCTTCATCCATCCCTCGACCATCGTCGATAATTTCCACGACAAAACGATCTTCCACCGAATCTTCGCGAATTCGGATGATAATGTTGCTTGCTCCGGCCCGCGTCGAATTTTCCGCTATGTCCAAAAGATGGAGAGCTAATTCCAACATAATCTATTCCAGGACATAACGGCCATCCTGCCGTTCAAGAGCCAACCTCAACTCCGCAAAGGAAGGCTTTTCCATGAAAATGTCCGTGTAACCGCTGCCGATGTCCCGGACATAGTGGGCATCCGATGAAACGATAAAAGTCCGGCCTGCTAAATCAGGATATCGCTCACGTCCATGAGGGATGCCCAGCCTTGCTGTTACCTCTAAGGCATCGAACAGCATATCATCGCCGATGAAGCCTAACTGGCTGATGAAACTGAAGCTTTCACGGTCGATATGTGAAGCGACAGCCAGTCCCCCCAGTGAACGGATGCTTTCAATCAGCGCCATGAGGGGCAAATCCGTCGCTCCGATCAGGAGGCGTTCGTTGAACCCTTCGACCTCGTCCTTGTCATTGACGATGGGCTGACATCCAAAGACATCTTCGTTGTTCTTGCCTTCCAGATGACCATATACCAAGGCCTGAAGACTCATCAGTGCTTGCACGTTTTCAAAGAGCGCCAGTGTATGAACCTCTTCACTGCTGGTAAGTTCCATGCCGGGTAAAACAACTAGGGGAAAACCTTTTGCCGATTCCTGGACAAAAAAAGCGTTTTCACCGGAGTTATGATCACAAATGCCTATAATATCGAGCTTTTTATTCAGGGCTTGCTCGACGATGGCCCGTGGATACATATCCAGCTCTGCACAAGGCGAAAGACATGTGTGAATATGGAGGTCACAACGAAATGCCTTCGACATGAGCAGAATCCTAAAAAACCCCAAAAAAAAGACCATGCTGCCATGGTCTTTTCCGGAGACGGGTATCAGGGCGCAACGGCCTTTTTCCCGGCTACAATCAGGTCATATACCTTTCCGATAGCATCGAATGCGGGAAGACCGGATACGAGAATCGGAATATTTTCTTTTTCGGCTTTCAGCAGGGTATCGGCAGCCGGTTCGCACCCCTGGATGAGAACAATTCCTGCGTGATCCTTCAAACTGGCCACAGCCACTATGTTTTGATGCACCTGACGGGTGATCCAGAGGTCGCCTTCCTTACTGTTGGCCATGACATCGCTTAAAAGATCGCCGACGTAACCACCCGATACTTCCGTATCCAGCTTGTCCCCGCCAGTTCGAACCTGTAATTGTAAGGCTTTTGCTATTTCCGCTAATGTCATGATTTCTTACCCATTAGTGTCCTTATTGGACTTGACCACCATGGTCAAATGGGTTCCCTTGCCGATTTCGGATGTAATATTGAAAATATCCGAAAAGGTATCAATATTACATAGCCCCATTCCTGCGCCGAATCCCATTTCCCTTATCTTGTCCGTGGCAGTGGAATAACCTTTTTGTCTGGCAAGACCAATATCGGCAATCCCCTGGCCTTCGTCGATTGCCTCTATCACCACCTGTTCGGTGGTCACTTTTATGACTATCCGGCCATTATTGGCATAAGAAACAATATTGATCTCGGATTCATAAGTGACAAGGGCTACTCTCCTGACGATTTCCTTGGAAAGATTGAGACGCTTCAGAAGGGCTTTTACCTGACTCGATACGGACCCTGCATTATCAAAGTTTCCACCTTCCACAGGGAAGGAATTCTCATAAAGAACCTCTTCAGGAGGGTGCACGTTCTTCGTCAACCCTTTCCACGCACCCGACAATACCTTTAGAATAGAGTCGCCCGGCAGTTTCAAAGAGAATATACTTGGTCACCAGAATGGGGATTTGCAACTCTTCGGACAAGCGAATCGTTTCCGGAGAAGGTTTTTTACCCCGAACCATGATGATTGCCGCAATATCGAGAACATCCGATGTCCTGATGACTTGGGGATTCGTCAAGCCCGTCAATAGTAGACTGCCCGCCTTGGCGAAGGCCAGCACGTCACTCATCAGGTCGGCGCCAAAGGCGGTGATCACCTCTTTATCCAGCTGATCATGCCCGACTAGTACCTCTGCATTCAGTATATCTTTTACGTCTCTAAGCGTCACTTTGTTCTCCTTCAATCATCTATACGACATGGGCAAAATAATGTCACAAAAATAACGCCGTATGGTGCTCGGGATTCGGAGTTGCGATTATCATATGAACCCGGTGATGTCAATACATTTATAGCATCGTCCTTATTAGAAAAACCTTTTGCTTCCTTTGATATTTTAAGTTAAAAACACCTGTTATGATAAGATGGATGGACAGGTATCTACATTACTTGGCCGTGGAAAAGGGAGCGTCTCCCCATACCTTGGAGGCCTATGGAAGGGATTTGAACCGGTTTGACCGATATGTGGCTCACCTGGGACGATCGAATCCGGAAGATGTGCAATCGGATGATGTGATGTCGTTTGTGGCCAACCTTCGCCAGGAAGGACTGTCTCCGAAATCCGTTAACCGTACCCTGGCGGCGTTGAAAGGCTTCTACAAATTTCTCGTTCGAGAAAAAGCGTTGCGGATCAATCCGGTTGCCGATATTTCACCGGCGAGGGGATGGATGCTTCTCCCGGATGTGTTAAGTGTGGCCGAGATGAACCGCCTCCTTGCACAGCCCGGCCAGTGCGCTGCCTCTACCATTCGTGATACGGCCATGATGGAATTGATGTACGCCACGGGACTGCGCGCTACAGAAATCATCCAACTTCAGGTAGATAGCATCAACTGGCAGGTTGGGTATTGCACTACAATGGGCAAAGGCGGTAAGGAACGGGTCGTTCCGGTGGGACGGACGGCGTTCGACCTGCTCCGTCGCTATCTCGATGAGGTGAGGCCACGCCTGGCATCAGGCGTATCGGAGAATGTATTATTCCTGAACCGTTTCGGAAAGGGCTTTACAAGGCAGGGCTTGTGGAAGTTGATTAAGAAGTATGCCCGTGCGGCAGGTTTGGAGTCCAGGGTACACCCCCACACGTTTCGCCATTCATTTGCTTCTCATTTGCTGGATAGCGGGGCGGATCTGCGGGCTGTGCAGGTCATGCTGGGCCATTCCGATATTTCGACCACCCAGATTTATACTCATGTGACGCAGGAGCGTCTCAAGGCAGTCCACAAGAAATACCACCCACGGGCATAGCCCCACAGGGAGAAAAAAGGATCGATTCAGTATGGAACTCTCTTACAGAAGGCCTCAACCGGAGAAAGACAAGACATCGCAGCATCGCCGACAGCGGAAGATTTTTCGTTTAGCCCTGATCATTTCCGTTATCTCCATTTTGGCTGCCGTCCTTTTATTTTGGTTGCCGCGCTATTTGCCATCCTCCCTCAGCGGGTTCACAAGAATCAAGAATGTCTTGTCCTTCATGGTCCTTGGTAACACGCCCCATTTCTATGCCCTGGAAGGCGAAAAGAACGGCAAGGATTTCCGGCTGACTAACAAAGATACGTTTATCGTTTCCTATCGGGACGAGTTTGTTTTCAAAAAAATCGTCTCTGACGATATTCGAGGCCGCAATGTGAATGTCTATATGGACGATGTCGGATCGGCACAAGATCTTGGCCGCCTGTTCAAGGGTATTGAGCTGGTCGATAAGGTTCTTTCTCAGGCATCAAACCTGACGGCGGGGACACGCATGACCGACCGTCGGATACACATCAAATACAAAGACAAGGATATTGCAGTCATTGCCGTTGCCATCGATGTTACACCCCAGGATTTGCTCCGCTACGCCAAGACCGCCGGGAACCGAAAACAGCAAATCGAGTACCTGAAAAAGGCCTTGGCCTCGGGCGGCGATGACTCTCAGGTCCGGCGGATGCTGGGAGATGCCTATTTGGGGGTGGGGATGACCGAAGATGCCATTACCCAATACCGGCATGTCCTGAAAAACAAGCCCAATGATCTAGCCCTGATCGGTGAACTGGCCAAAGCCTATACTCAAAAGGGTGCCTATAGTGAGGCCGTAGCCCTTTATGGCCAAATGATCCGGATCAACCCCCAGGATGGGGCGTCCTATGCCAATATGGCCGCCGTATACGGACGTATGGGCCAATGGGACAAAGCCGTTAATCACTTTCGTGAATCCATACGGCTGGTGCCGAACATTGCGGCGGTAAGACTGAAGTTCGGTGAAGCCCTGGAAAAATCCAACAAGGTCAATGATGCGATCGAACAGTATCGGCAGGCTCTGAAGATAGAGCCGTCATCATTGGCCGCCAGATATGCCCTGGCCGATGCCAGCCTTAAGGTAAAGCACTACGATGAGGCTATCGATCAATACAAGGAGCTGATTCGCCAGGATCCGAAAAATGCCGCGGCCTACGCCAATCTTGGCATGGCCTATGGGGCAAAAGGCGCCGTTCAGCAGGAAATTGAAAGCTATAAAAAGGCGCAGTCTTTAAGTTCGAATAATCCGACGATTTACTACAACATGGGCGTTGCGCTGGAAAAGTCTGGACAGACCAAGGAAGCGCAAAAGGCTTTTCAGAGATCCTGGGAACTTAAACCCGGCGATGCTTCAACGGCTCAGCGACTGGCTGAGCTGGAGATAAAGAACAAACGCTATAGCGCCGCGGTGACTTATTACGAAAAGGCATTGAAGGCCTCGCCTAAAACGGCTTCCCTATATGCGGATGCCGCATATGCCTATGGGGAACTGAAGCAGTACCGTAAGTCGGCGGAACTGTATGAAAAAGCGATAAAACTGGGCGCGCATGATCCGCAAATCCAGCAAAATCTGGCTTTTACATATGAAAAGCTCGGTAAGCGGAAGGAAGCGGCCGCCCTTTTTGAAAAAACCGCGGGCGCACGGCCGGGAAAGGAATCCTATAATGCGCTTTCCTCCTATTATATGAAGGAGAAGCGTTATGATGATGCGATCAAAATTTACAAAAAAATGATCGCTCAATCGCCGAAAAAGGCATCGAATTATGGAAGTGTAGCTAGGGCCTATGCGTTGAAAGGGGATCAGGACAAGGCAATCGAGTACTACAAACAGGCGTTGAAATACGATAAGGAGGATGACGGTATTTATCAAGGCCTGGGCGAGGCGTATGAAAAGAAAGGTCAGCTCCAGGATGCTTTAACGGCGTATACTACGGCCTATGAATTGAATCCCGAGTCCCCGGCGTCGAGAAAGATTCCGGGGCTGAAGATAAAGTTGCTGCAACAGAAGTATGAAAAATAAAGACCGTTAGGCTGTTGAAAAACGTCCATCTGCTGCGTTGCGCTGCAAGCTTCCCCGGCCTTCGCCGGGAAGGCTACATCGACGTACTTCTATGTACGCTGTCCCCCGCTGGCGGGGGTGCAGGGGGTGGTAGCCTCAGCTTTTGCGTGCCTTGCATCTGGGCATTTTTGAACAGCCTATAGAAAGGACAGCATGCGACAAATTAAAATTCGGGATATAGTCATTGGAGGCGGGGCGCCTCTGTTCCTCATTGCGGGGCCATGTGTCATTGAAGACGAAGAAAAAACCTTCGGGATCGCCGAATACTTGAAGAAGCTGACCGGGGTCTTGAATATCCCCTTCATATTTAAGGCATCCTATGATAAGGCGAACCGCACATCCGTCGAAGGTTATCGTGGACCGGGACAGAAAATGGGACTGGCAATCCTCCGCCAGATCAAGGACGACCTTCATGTGCCCATTCTTTCCGATGTGCACCGATTTGAAGAAATTGCTCCTGCTGCCGAGGTTCTTGACATAATGCAGATCCCGGCCTTTCTTTGCCGGCAGACGGACTTTGTGATGGAGATGGCCAAGGCGGCGGCGGTGATTAATATCAAAAAAGGGCAATTTCTGGCGCCCTGGGATGTGGCCAATATCGTGGAGAAGGTTCACCGTACCGGCAATGAGAACCTTATCATCACGGAACGAGGGACGAGTTTCGGCTACAACAATCTGGTCGTCGATTTCAGATCCCTTCCTGTCCTGAGATCTTTCGGCTACCCCGTCGTCTTTGACGCCACCCACAGCGTACAGCTGCCTGGCGGGGCGGGGAAGGCTTCGGGAGGGCAGCGGGAGATGGTTTCCTATTTGGCGCGGGCAGCCGTAGCTGTAGGGGTGGATGGACTTTTTTTTGAGGTTCATCCCGATCCGGATCGAGCCCTTTGCGATGGACCCAACTCTTTGCATTTAGAGACCATGGAAGGGCTCCTGAAGGAACTGCTTGCCGTCGATCGGGCGGTCCACAGCCGCATCGAGACTTCATAGCCAAAAAATATTAGACCCCAAAGGGAAAAAGATATGTTAAATCCTTTACTTATGGAAAAATTATCCAAAATCCGTCTTTTGGTTCTCGATGTAGACGGCGTGATGACTGATGGCCGGATTATCATCAATGATTTGGGTCAGGAATCGAAATTCTTTAATGTCAGAGACGGTCATGGGCTAAAGGTTCTTATGCGTTATGATGTGGATGTGGTCCTCCTCACGGGGCGTCAATCGGCGGTTGTAGAGTACCGGGCCCAAGAATTAGGTATCGGTGAGATTCATCAAAAGGTCTGGAATAAGCTCGAAGTCTATGAGGAGATACTAAGCCGCAGAGGTCTCACGGATGAGGAAGTGGCATTTGTCGGTGACGATATCATCGACATTCCGGTCCTCCGCAGGGTCGGGTTTTCGGCCACTGTAGCTGATGCGACCGAAGAAGCCCGGCAAGCGGCCGATTACATAACCGTTTATGACGGTGGCCGGGGAGCTGTTCGTGAGATATGCGATCTTATTCTCAAGGCCAAGGGACACTGGCCGGATGTGGCCAAAAAATATCAGTTTTCCTATGGGATCTGAAGACGGCGCTTTGGGTGCCGTTCACTTGACGGAATGCCCCTATAGGCCGTTAGAAAACGGAATTTCTCGACTTTCCTTTACTTCTCGCAAGTGGGGTGTTATACCTTGATCAAGGTTTATGTATGAAAATATGGCGGCGGAAATCAGTCCGGGTCGCAGGAATTATCGTGATCGTTCTTGCGATAGTTGCGATCGGAACGATCTTTTGGCTGAGAAGTCAATCGCCGACCAAAGCGTTCCTGAAGATAATTCCGGATAATGTGGATATTCAGGTTAAAAATGTTGTCTATACGGACGTCGGAGCGGAAGGGACCAAATGGGAGGTCAGGGCGGACCTGGCGACATACCAAAAGAATGAGAAGAAGGTCCTGCTGGATAAGGTAAACGCGAAACTTGTCTTATCTGATGGAAAGACTTACACCATGACCGGTGATAAGGGGGCGTTCGGTACGGAGACGAAAAACATGGATATATGGGGCCATGTTACGATCCTGTCGGATCAGCGTGACCGTATCGAAATGAACGAACTGCACTATACGGACAAGGACAAGACCTTCAGGACAGATTCCACCGTAACCCAGGAGAATGACCGAATGCGTCTGACGGGGAAAGGTATGATACTTTCTCTGATCACACGGGAACTGAGACTGTTGTCGGCTGTGAAGGCCCTGATAAGACCGAACTGAGAGCTTAAGCCGAACTAAGAGATTAGACATGACTAATAAAATACTAAGAGCAAGCATAGGCATGGTTTTGATTGTCACGGCCGTCTTCTGCCTGACTTTCTCTGCGTCGGCCCAAAGCGTCAAGGACGAAAAGAGCGTGAAACTGGACAGGAAGCAGCCTATCCAGGTGACATCCGATTTACTGGAAGCCTTCAATGATAAAAGGCTCGTTGTTTTTTCCGGTCATGCCGTTGCCATACAGGGTGATAAAATCATCCGCGCAGACAAGCTCATGATATTTTACAAAAAGGCCGCCGATGCTGGAAAACCTAAGGAGGTCAAAGGTGTCGAGGGGGCCGGAGATTTGGATCGGATTGAGGCCGTGGGGCATGTCAGCGTGACCCAGGGTAATCGAGTGGCAACGGGTGATATGGCCGTATATGATCAGGATACGGAACGGATCATTATGACGGGCGGCGCTGTCATGCGGGAAGGCAAAAATGTTGTCCGTGGTAATAAGATTACCTTGCTGATCAAAGAAAATCGTGGGGTTGTCGAGGCGGAAGATAAGAAAAGGGTGACGGCGACGATTTATCCCTCAGAAAAGAAAGAGACGGGCAAACAAAAGGAAAGCGGTAAATGACGACCATTGTTCAGGGGCACTCGGACCTGCATAGCATGGAACAGTTGAATGCCACAGGACTGGTCAAGGTCTATGGAGGGAGGAAGGTTGTCAACGGCGTCGACATTCACATCCATCCGGGAGAAGTTGTAGGTCTTCTGGGGCCCAACGGGGCAGGGAAAACGACTTCATTTTATATGATGATCGGTTTGGTCAAACAGGATGGAGGGGCCGTTTTTCTCAATGGGGAGGATATCAGCCGCTACCCTATGTATATCCGGGCAAGAAGAGGCCTGAATTATCTGCCTCAGGAACCATCCATTTTCCGGAAGCTGACGGTGGAACAAAATGTAATGGCCATCCTGGAAACGCTGAATTTGACGGCACCGGAGAGGAAAGACCGATTGGCTGATCTTCTTGGGGAATTGGACCTCACCGCACTAGCGAAGAATTATGCATATTCCCTGTCAGGTGGGGAGCGACGCCGTGTAGAAATTACAAGGGCTCTCGTAACATCACCGAAGTATATTCTTCTCGATGAGCCTTTCGCCGGGATCGATCCTCTGGCTGTGGCGGAGATTCAGCGGATCATTTATAAATTGAAAGCAAAACGGATTGGTATTATCATATCGGACCATAATGTAAGGGAGACGCTTTCTGTATGCGACAGGGCTTATATCATCAACGAAGGAGCCGTCCTGGTGGAGGGGGACCCTGATACCATCGCCTCCTGCGAAATTGCCCGCAAGATCTATTTTGGTGAGGACTTTGTTTTTAACGGATAAATATTATGGCATTTGAATTAAAACAAAACCTGAAATTGGCGCAGCAACTGGTGATGACGCCTCAGTTGCAGCAGGCGATCAAACTCCTCCAATTGTCCAGACTGGAAATGGTCGATATGGTTAATCAGGAGTTGGAAGAAAACCCTCTCCTGGAGGAAAGCGCCATCGATGAATTCCCCGACGAATCAGTACCTACGGAAAACGACACCCTCATGACCCTCCAGGGTGATGAGATCAAGAGCATTGAACATACATCGGAAATCACAGGGGAAGGGGATGGCCGGGAGGATTTTGATTGGGATAATTATCTGGAAGATTATGGCCCTGTTGGGACAACCTATGAAAAACACGATGATGATGCTCCTTCATGGGACAATCTCCTGACCAAAGCGCCGTCACTTACAGATCACTTGATGTGGCAGTTAAAGCTTTCCCTTTTTTCCGACCTTGAAATGCGCATCGGCGAACAGATTATCGGCAATATCGATCAGAACGGGTATCTGGCAGCGACAATAGAAGAAATTGCTCTCCAGGAATCGGTTGAACCCGCTGTTGTGGAAGATGTTTTGGCCAAGATCCAAACCTTTGATCCCCCAGGGATCGCCGCGCGGGATCTCAAAGAATGTCTCCTGATCCAGGCCCGTATGTTGGGCGTCAACAGCGAGATCATCGAAAAAATCATCTGCGATCACCTGAAGGATCTGGAGATCAAAAATTACGCCATGATTGCCCGTAAACTGAAGATTTCCCTCACGGATGTTATGGATGCCGTTTCATTTATCATCAACATGGACCCCAGACCAGGCGCCTCCTTTCAGGAGGAAAGGGTTCAAACCATCATCCCAGATGTATACGTTGTAAAATCGGGGAACGACTTCAAGATTATGCTAAACGATGACGGGTTGCCCCGGTTGCGTATCAGCAACTTTTACCGGGAAATCATGGCGGGTCTTGAGGGCAGCAAGGAAGGTGAAACGGGAAAGAGATACATCAAGGAAAGGGTCCAGTCGGCAACGTGGTTGATCAAAAGTATTCAACAGAGGCAAAAGACCATCTTTAAAGTGGCCGAAAGCATCGTCCGCTTTCAAAGAGAATATTTTAACAACGGGATCAGTCACTTGAAGCCTCTCGTTCTGCGTGACGTGGCCTTGGATGTCGAAATGCATGAATCAACCATCAGCCGTGTTGTAACGAACAAATACATGCAAACGCCTACGGGACTTTACGAATTGAAGTATTTTTTCAGCAGCGGCATTTCCACATCGGGTGGGGAAGCTATTGCTTCAAAAAGTGTTAAGGAAGAAATTCGTAAACTTGTCAATGACGAAGATCCTAGAAAACCGCTCAGCGACAGTGAAATCGTTGAACGATTAAGCGAAGCCGGAATTAACATCGCCCGGCGAACCATAGCGAAATACCGGGAGATGATGAATATTTTACCATCATCGAGAAGACGAAAGTATTTCTGATGTAAAAAAACGGATTGACTTTTTTAATTGACACCCATATAAGGCAGCACTTTCAGTCTATTGAAAAACGCCCATCTGCTTCGCCGCGCTGCAAGCCTTCCCGGATCAGGTCCGGGACAAGCTTAATCGACGTACTTCTATGTACGCCTCATTCCTTGGCTTTTTGCGCGCCTAGCATCTGAACATTTTTGAACAGACTGCCTCAAATTGAGTTTTTAAACGACCTGTAAAAGGCAGCATTATGTTCTGTAACAAAGAAATATGCCGAAAGAATCACGCCATAGGGAGGAAATTATATGAAAATTTCTGTGACCTTCAGGAATACCGAAGGTGAAGAGTGGTACAAACAGTATGTGGACGAACGGCTTCAGAAGCTCAAGAAATATCTCGACCAGCCAGTCGAGGCCCATGTTGTTCTTTCCGTAGAAAAATTCCGAAATGTAGTGGAAATTAATCTTTCGGACAATGGACTGAATGTCAACACCAAAGAAGAAGCGAAGGAAATGCAGGCGGCCATCGATAACGCCGTAGAAAAAATTGAAAGGCAGTTGAAGAAACACCGGGAAAAAATTCGGGATCACAAGAACAATGTGAATAAGAATGATGTCTTGGCGGAAGGAGCTGTCGAGGAAAGCGAAGATTCGCTGGATGCGAGAATCGCCGAGACGCGCCGGGCCGTTTTGGAGCCTATGTCCCTGGAAGATGCCGTAATGGAAATGGAAACGACAAAACATCGTTTTTTACTCTATCGGGATGCCACTTCAGAAAACGTATGTGTGATTTATCGCCGGGAAGACGGCCGGTTTGGGCTTATTGAAACCAATAGTTGAAGATTGAGGGATGGTTAATGAAAATCACGGAGATGCTCAAGCAGCAGTTCATTATCAATGAATTGACGTCTTCGACGAAGAGAGATACGTTGCGGGAATTATCGCAAATCATTCTGCATGATCATCCCGAGCACGATTCCGAAAAGGTTGTCAAGGTCCTTCTGGAGAGAGAGAAGTTGGGGAGTACGGGTATTGGCGATGGTATTGCCATCCCGCATGGGAAACTATCCATCCTGGACGATTTGGCCGTTGCTTTCGGACGCTCACCGGAAGGTATCGATTTCAATGCAATGGACGGCAAGCCGGTTCATTTGTTCTTCTTGTTGTTGGCGCCGGAAAATTCCGCAGGGATTCATCTCCGGGCTCTGGCAAAAATATCCCGCATGTTAAAAGACGCAGATTTCCGATCGAAGCTTCTCCATGCCCAGTCACCGGAAGAGACATACGGAATCATCAGCGATAAGGATGATAGTTGCTGAGGCTGCTGGTCGGGTGGTCATGAAATATCTAGCACTGAATTCCATCATCTCCAGTTCGGAAAAAGGACTGGAGATTTTTTATTTAATAGCACCGGAGGGCTTGAAAAAAAAAGTTAAGGCCCCTTCCTTGCACCATTATGAAATGGGCAAGATACCCCGTTTCCGTTCATTAGTCATAATAAGCCCGCAGATTCTGTATAAGATCAACCAAATGGACCCGTCATCCGCCTTGGATATTTTCCACGGATTTGCCAAAAGGCAGGTTCTTGCTGTTTTATTTACTGATTGTTCTATGCCTCCCAGCCATTGGGTGAACTTTGCCAAGGAAATGAGTGTCTCCCTCGGCGTCTCCCGTCTCGATTCCCATTTATTGGAAAGCCGTCTGAAAGGTCTTATCCGCGAGAAATGGGAAGGCATTCGCCAGTGCCATGGGACCCTCATCGCTGTAAACGGCGCGGGTGTTTTGCTTATGGGGGAGGCGGGAGCGGGAAAAACGACTCTGGCCATGGCCCTGATGGAACGGGGACACTTTGTAGCCGCTGATGACGCCGTGATCCTCAAGCGGCAATCAAGTCATTTCCTTACCGGTTGCAGCCACAAGTCCGTCAGGGGTCTTGTTTATCTGCGTGACGGGGGAATTCGGGCATTGGCACTGCAGTCCGGATTTACAGGCACTGAAGATACACCGGTTCGGCTGGTTGTCGAATTGGTTCCGGAGATGTCCTGCGGAGAGCCCCGAATGTCCCATCGCGAGATTAAGCCGGTTATGGGAGTGCCGATACCTCATATTGTAATGAATCATTGCTATAATATGGAAAGTATGGCAGCGAGAATTGTGGAGGCTGTAAATGGAAATAAATAACAGGCTGTTGAAAAACATCCATCTGCTGCGTTGCGCCGCAAGCTTCCCCGGCTTTCGCCGGGGCAGGCTACATCGACGTACTCCTATGTACGACTCATTCCTCAGCTTTTGCGCGCCTTGCATCTGGACATTTTTGAACAGCCTGATCAAAATCGAGTTTTTAAACAACCTGATAAAGGGAGTAAAACCATGAGAGCGATGCAAGTGGTCATTATCACTGGAATGTCGGGGTCGGGGAAAAGTACGGTTCTCAGGGCCCTGGAGGATATTGGGTTCTTCTGTGTCGACAATCTTCCCGTCGTATTGCTGCCGAGGTTTATCCAGATTCAATCGAGTGCGTCCAAGAAGATATCGAAAGTGGCCATCGTCATGGATCTTCGTGAGGAATCCTTCCTTGAGAAATACCATCAGATCTTCATGGCCCAAAAAGAAAAAGGCTATAAGATAGAAATAATCTTTCTTGATTCCAGCGATGAGGCGCTTCTGCACCGCTTCAGTGAAACGCGGCGCGTTCATCCTCTGGCCGTTAAAGGGTCGGTTATGGACGGAATCAATACGGAGCGTGTCAAGCTTGAGAAACTCAAGGGAATGGCCGACCATGTCATCGATACGACCTCGTGCAATGTCCACCAGTTGAAGGATGCCATCCAGCGCATCTATTTGCCTGCGACCAGTGGAAGACGTCTCGTTATCGATGTCACCTCATTCGGTTATCGTTATGGGTTGCCTGCCGATGCGGATATGGTCTTCGATGTACGATTCTTAAAAAACCCTTACTTTATCAAAGAGTTGAAGTCTTACGACGGTCATAACGAACAAGTAAGGGATTATGTCCTGTCTTCGGAGGATAGTCAGACCTTTATACAAAAACTTTTTGATCTGATGGCCTTTCTGATCCCCTTGTACGAAAAGGAGGGGAAGACACGTTTGAATCTGGCCATCGGATGCACTGGTGGAAAGCACCGGTCTGTCGTTATGGCCAATGAGTTGACGGCGTACCTTGTTGATAAAGGATACCGCGTGAATGTGAACCACCGGGACATTACTAAAAGCTGACATTCCTGACATCAAGGCGGCATGTGTCCGCATCTTTACACTTTGATCCAAAGCAACTCTAAAGAAGGGCTATGATGGGGTATCGGCAGGGACGTACAAAGGGTTTCACCCTAATGGAGGTCATGATTGCCATGGCCATCCTGGCCATTGCCCTCACGGGCGTTTACCGCGCCCAGTCGCAAAGCGTGGCCATGTCTACCGATGCCCGCTTTCTCACGACGGCATCTTTGCTGGCCCAGGCTAAAATGGCTGAAACCGATGCCATGCCGCCCAGGAATATAATGGCCGGGCAGGGCGATTTCGGTGAGAACTACCCTGATTATGAATGGCGGTTGGAGACGGAAGTCCATGAAATGGGATATGTCAAAAAGATTCATATTGTTGTGACCAACAAAAAAATGTTGGTAAACAATGAATATGATTTGACATTATACAAGATTGTAACGAAATAGGTATCGGGAAATGAGTTTGGGCAGGCATGAGAAGGACTATGAGATTGGCTTTACGCTCGTTGAGATCCTGATTGCCGTCCTCATTCTCGCCTTGGTGACTTCAACTATCTATGCCGCCTATCGGGGGACATTCCGCCTTGTTGCGGAATCGGAGCAGCAAGGCGACGGGTATGAGGCGGCCCGGGCTGTCATGGGCCGTATTCAGAAGGATCTTGGCGCTTTGGCGCCCTATAAGCAGGAATTCTACTTTGTCTCGAAAAAGCAGGATCTGGGGAATAACGATTTCATGACTCTGGCCTTTTCAACTGCGGCCCATATTTCTTTTGATGATCGGGAGCCTTCGGGCGGCATGGCCGTTGTCCGCTATATCGTGGAGGAGGATCGGAGCCCGTCGGGTCTTGCGGCTGATGGGAGCGGCGCCCCGTCTTACCGTCTGATGAGGGTGGACCGCCTGATAGGGCGGACGGCGCGCGACGCCGCTCTTGACCACGGTTTTGTCCTCTGCGAAAAAATCCAGGCCCTGACGTTTCATTTTTTTGACGAGAAGGGAAAGGAATATAAGACGTGGGATTCAACGGAAAACACTGAACCGCAGAAACAAAAGGCGCCGGCCATGATTGCCGTGGACCTGCTGCTGGTAAATTCCTTGACCCCCGAGCGCCCTTATCGCTTTTACACCCGTTTCTATTTACCGTTCTACAGGATAGACCCGAATGTCCAAAGCTAAAGTGCCCGGAAAAACGGACGATCATGGCTCGAGATCGACATGGCCGTCAAAATCGGCTGGCGAACGCGGTGTCGCCCTCATTATCGTCATTCTTATGGTCAGCGTCATTGTTGCCGTTACCCTTCAACTTAACCGCGCGTCCCGCTCGGAGATATATGAAGCCGCCAACTTGAAGGACGGCATACGATTATTTTATATCGCTAAATCCGGGTTTCATTTGGGCCAGGGATTTTTGGCCGTCCATCAGGGCAACTTTGACGCCCTGAACGAGGATTGGGCTTCACCCGGAAAAATTGCCGGCAAGGCCGATATGTTGTTCGGTGCCGGTGCGCTGCAGGTTCTCATTGAAGACGAATCGGGGAAAATACCGATTCACAGGCTTTGGGACGGTAAGGTCTTAAATACCACCGTATGTGATCTTATGGCTCGCCTTCTGAAGCAGCCTGAGTTCGGTCTTAAGGATAAAGACGTCGACGATATCCTGGATTCCCTCAAAGATTGGATGGACGCGGACGATATCGTGACCGGCGGCGGGGCGGAGACTCCTTATTATGCCGCTTTGGCCAAACCTTATGCCGCAAAAAACGGGCCTTTGGATTGCATTGAAGAATTGATGATGATAAAGGGGATCACGCGGGAAATTTACGAAGGAACCAAGGATCGGCCGGGTCTGCGTCAATTGCTGACCATCTACGGCGATGGGCGGATTAATATCAATACGGCGCCGGCATTGGTTCTGCGGTCCCTCTCACCGGCTATGACCGTTGAAAGGGCGCAAAAGATGGATGAATACCGCAGAACGCCGGGTCTGGACCTTTCCAGCCCCGATTGGTACCGGAAAGTGGTAAGCGGTGTTGATTTGAACAGCCAGTTGACTAAAACGCAAAGCAACGTTTTTCGAATTGTCTCTGAAGGGCGGACAGGTTCCATGGTGCGTTCCATCGAGTCAGTGGTTATGAGGTCTTCGGATGGGAGAACGATGACAATCCTTACGTGGAAGGCAAGCTGATGGGACAGACATTCCTTGGGCTGGACATCGGCGATAGATACATCAAAGCCGTGGTTGCTTCCCGTATGATACGGGGGGGAGTCAGTATCGACTATTGCGCCCTCCGTGAACGTGCTTCGGGGCAGGATTTGACCGCCGATCTGGCTTCGCTGTTTGCGGATCATGAGCCCCTGCGGGACATACCCTGCATAACCGCTCTGTCGACGCGGGAGGTCTTGTTCCGGGTGCTGACCTTTCCCTTCCATGATGGTAAAAAAATCCGTCAAACGCTGAATTTCGAGATTGAACCCCTGATCCCCGTGCCCATCGATGAGATGCTTGTGGATTATGTGCAGGCGAGTCGCACCGGTGATGTGCGTGTATTGGCTGCAGCGGTGCCGAAAAAAGCCGTACAAGGCATTCAGGACAGCTTGAGTACACATGTCCGGGAAATTGCCGCTCTTGATATAGAGGCCGTTCCCCTCTTTACGGCTTTTCTCAAACAAGAGACGGGGCCGGGCGTTTCCCTGCTGCTGGATGTGGGCTCCGAAAGAACGGTGGTCTTGTTTGTGAAGGACTACTGCCTGTTTCAGGTCCGGGAATTTCCTTTCGGGATTGACAGGAATGAAGCGAATGGAGCCGGGCAAGTAGGCGGTGATAAGAGGGATGGTGATAAGGGAGCAGGACCTTCAGAGCATTTTTGCCGTGAACTCCGGCATACCATTGAACTGCTTCAGTGGCAGGGTATGGTGGATGAAGGACCTGCCAGGATTTTTCTGGCCGGAGGGGGCGCCTCGATGCCGGGTCTTCAACAGGAATTGAGCCGTGCCTTTTCCATCCCCGTTTCGTTTATGCGAATGATGGAGGGAATGGGTCCCCTGTCATTTACGGAGGAGGCGAAAAAGCAGTGGGTGCCGACGGTGATGGATCAAGCCCTGGCCCTTGCCGTTCGGCCCCTCAAAGAAGGAATGGGATTTGACTTCAGGAGGAGGCAGCAACGAGAGGGTAAGGGCTATGGCCATATTAAGAAGGATATGCGCCTTGCCCTTATGGCCGCCGGTTTGGTCTTCATTATGTTGGGGGCAGATACCTTTCTGGACTATTACATTCAGAAGAATCGCCTGGCGGAACTCAAGGCTCGTATTCAGACTGTCTACCGTCAATACAACCCCGATGGCGGCAGAATTGTCGAACCCCTTTCCCAGATGCGCGCAAAGATCGCCGAAATGAGAAAAATGGCCCTGGGATCAGCGGTGGCCGCAACGGATCTATCCACCCTTGATGTTCTCAAAGAGATATCCGGCCTGATCCCTCCGGCAATGGAGGTCCTCATCACGTCTTGGACCATGGAGCAAGATAACGTTGTTATCAAGGGAGAGGCAAAGAACTTTGACACTATTCAGATGATTCGCAACGAACTTGTAAAATCGAAGCGTTTCAGATCAGTCAATATCGGAACGACGACCATGATGAAGCAGGGGGAGAAAGTCGAGTTCGATCTGAAGGTGACCCTTAAATGATCAAAACGATGTGGGAAAACCTGACCAGAATCCAGCGGCTGTACGTGATTGCCGGCGCAGCCGCCCTTGGTGTCATCCTGATGGTTCAGTTTGCCGTACTCCCTTTTTTTGCCGAAAGAAAACGCATTCAGGGGGCTATAAAGACCAATGAAAAGGTCTTGATGGAGCTGACCGTCCTGGGGACGGAGTTTTCGGTCCAGAAGAGGCGCGTCGAAGAGGTCCGGGCCATTATCGGGCGTCGTCCACCCGACTTTTCGCTCTTTGCCTATCTGGAACGGAAGGCAGGTGAAGGGGTGCTTAAACAGCATATCAAGGCAATGAACACATCCATGATTGCTGCTGCCGGAGAGTATGAAGAGGTGGCCGTTGAAATGAGACTGGAAAAAATAACTCTGAAGCAACTGGCTTATTTCCTCTACATGGTGGAATCACCAGGAGAGTTTATCAAGGTGAAACGGATCGTGATCTCCAAAATGAAAGAATCTCCCGAATATCTGGGCGCGAACCTGCTCGTGGCGACCTATCAGTCGCCCGTGAAAGGGGAAAGGCGCTGATGTCATGAGGCTGAAGCTGAAGCTGAAAATCAATAGAACGATTGCCGGGTATGGCTTGGCGGGGGTCTTGATCCTTTCCATCATGCTTTACCTGCGGTTCCCAGGAGATATCATCAAGGACTACATCATTACAGCTATTGCAGCAAGGAATCCCGATGCGGTTCTTACGATGGGTAGTGTGAGTCCTTCTTTTCCGCCCGGTATTTCTTTTACCAACGTGACCCTGGGCTTTCGCGATAATCCCACGGCTACTTTGCAGGTGCAGAAGGCTACCTTGTCCGTAGATTATCTGGGTTTCTTTCAGGGCCGTTGGGATGCCCTCCTTGAAGGAAACGCCTACGGAGGAATTCTGACGGGCCATATTCCCCTGTCGGGGGAACCGAAAGGAGAATGGGCTGTCAACAACATCCCGTTGGAGAAGATCGCTTATCTGAAAGAACGGCTCCACCGCCAAATGATCGGTAAATTGAAGGGTACATTTAAATATAAAGGAAGCTTCCTGAATGCGGCAGGGGGCAGCGCCCAGATCGGCTTCACGATCGCGGGCGGCGTCTACCCGCTGCTAGCGCCTTTTGCTGGAATCGATAAGCTGGAATTCACCCGGATAGACGGGGAAATGGCCCTGCAAAACGGTACCCTGAAAATCACAAAATTCAAGCTGACAGGGGATAAAGTCCGGTGCGACCTGACAGGACAGATCGGTCTTAATCTTTTGGATATGGAAAGCAGCACCCTGGAACTTCTGTCCGTTATAGATATTCCCGGTCAACAGGGAAGAAAGCTAAACTTGGCCATTGCAGGCACTGTCGGGAATCCAGCTGTGAGGATCGGCCCTTGAAGCCCATTGACAGAATAAAGGAAATAATGGCCCGTCTGGATTTTCGCCAAATCGGCCTGTCGCTTTTGTCTCTGGGAGCGAAGAAATACAAGCCGGCGGCCATTATCCTGTTCATGACGGCCATGCTATATGCCTCTGTCGGTATATTTTACAAGGTCATAGGGTTGGAGTTTCTAAAACACAAAACGGCAGGTGTCACTGCTTCTCAGAAAAGCATATTGACTTCGCCCGTATCGGCTAAGGAAGCCTTCGATGCTTACCGGGTCATCATGGATCGCAATCTTTTCGGTTCCACGGACAAATCAGTGGCTGATAAACAAACAGGGGGCAGGGCGGGCGGTCCGTCCGATGTAACGCAGATGTTGGATTTGAAGGGAACCGTAGCTGGAAGTAGCCGATATAGTTTTGCCATTATAGAAGAAAAAGCGACGAACAAGCAGCTCCTCTATAAAGTGGGCGGCACCGTAATGGGTGCCCGCGTCGTCAAAATCCTGAGGAACGCCGTCGTCCTGAGAACGGCGGATCGGGAAGTGACCCTCAAAACGGCGGAGAGGCAGCTCGCCTCCCTGGTCCCCGGTTCCGGAGGGAATCGCCCCTCGACGGGTACCTCGCCTTCGCCGGGGGTGATGGTTCTAAACAAAGCTGAGATAGACAATAGCTTAAAAGATATGGGAACCATGCTCAGTACGGCCCAGGTACGACCTAGTTTCTCGGCCGGCGTCGCCGACGGATTCATGATCACCAATATCCAGCAACAAAGTATCTTTCACAAGATCGGGTTGCAGAACGGCGATATTGTTCAAGGCATCGATGAACGGCCGCTCAAGGCGGCAGAGGACATGGTGAGTTTTTATAATCAGATGAAAACGGGTTCTCCTGTCAGCCTGAAGGTCAAGCGTCAGGGGAAGCAGGAAGTTTTTCAATATACGTTTAAATAAAGTCTTTCTATGATAGCTTGTGCCATTTAAAGCTTATTTCTTTAGCAGAGTGGAACAAGCGAAGCGGTTCCTACGGCAGATGGTTGATGCACTTCGCTTCATCCAACCTGAATTGGTGTTAAGAAGATAAAGTATTACAGAATACTTGGAGTGCTCATGTACGAAGCCTATTTCGGTTTTAATGAGAATCCTTTCAACCTGTCGCCCGATCCCAGGTTTATTTTCCTGAGCCCTTACCATCGGGAGGCCCTGGACCATCTTGGCTATGGAATCCTGGAAAGAAAGGGCTTCGTCATGATCACGGGAGGGGTTGGAACCGGTAAGACTACTCTTTGCCGGTCTTTTTTTAACGGTTTGGACGAAAAGGTGGAGACAGCCATGATTTTCAACTCCTTTCTGTCTGAGTTGGAGCTTCTGGCAACAATTACCGAGGAATTCGGAATGGCAAAGAAACGCACCCGAAAGACCCTGAAGTATTATATCGATGCCCTGAATATCTTTCTGCTGGAAAACTTTTCCGCCGGTAAACATGCCGTTCTCCTCATCGATGAGGCCCAAAATCTGACTCACGGTGTTCTGGAGCAAATCAGAATGCTTTCAAACCTGGAAACGGAAAGGGAAAAACTTATCCAGATTGTCCTCATCGGTCAGCCCGAATTGAGGGATTTTCTGTGTCTGCCTTCCCTGCGGCAGCTTAACGAACGGATTACCATCCGCTATCATCTGCGTGCCCTCGATCGGTGTCACATTGGCCCCTATGTCGATCATCGCCTGTCCGTTGCAGGGGGGCAGGGTAGGATCCGGTTTGCACAATCGGCATATCGGATGATCCATGATTATTCCGAAGGCATCCCCCGGCGCATCAATGCCATTTGCGACCGGTGTCTCCTCATTGCCTATACGAAAGACCTTTTCCTTGTGGAGCGGCGCACAGTGAAAGATGCTATGAAAGACATGGGACCTCATTATATAATGCCCAAGAGGCGCTTTTTCAAATTTCTTGACTAAAGGAAAAATGAGTTATATTAATGAAGCTTTAAAGAAGGCCCAAAAGGAAAAAGATTCCCGCCTGACCGGTTACCGTCCCGTAATTAAACCGTTTCCGTCGGCGAAAACACCCCTGTCGAGGGTTAAACTTGCCGTCGGGCTCTTTACAGCCATTTTATTGCTGGTACTGGTCGCTGCTATCGTATGGTTTTTTGTGCCCGGCAAACCGTTGGGAACATCAGATCATCAGCAGGTGGCCATAGCGCCTAGCCCTGCTATAGCAGACAAAAACAAGACGGATGATATGGCGAAGCCGGTAGAAGTTGTCCCTTCGCATCAGACTGTTTCCGGGCCGGCCGTTTCCGAACCGACTGGCTCAAAGTCAAAGGAGAAGGAGAGGACTCCGGCGCCTTCCGAAATACGTCAAATGCCAGTCACTGCTGCTATACCGGTTCGGAAGCTGTCCGTCGGGGAGATTAAAACGCTGTACCGGGAAGCCCTGAATGCCCAACGGCGGCATGATGCGGCTAATGCGGAAAGGCTCTATGGACGAATTCTGGAATCCGATCCGCGTCATGCGGAGGCCCTCAACAATCTAGGCGTCATTTATATGCAGAAGAAAAAAGGGGATCAGGCAATCCGGCTTTTTGACCGGGCTATAGCCCTGAAGGTGAATTATGTAGATCCTTACTATAACATGGCGTGTTTGTATGCCCAGCATAAGGATGTTGACGGCAGTTTGAAATACCTGAGAAAGGCCGTGGCGATTAACCCCGATGTGAGACAATGGGCAAGAAATGATGTCGATCTGCAAGGGATCAGCACATCGCCGGCTTTCAAAAGCCTTATAGGAGACGGAAATACTCAATGACGTTGATGAACCGATTTATTACCGGGAAAATCTTATACGGCATGGCCATCCTGCTATGTCTGGCCTTGTGCGGCATGCCGTCGCCTGGGTTTGGTGCCCGCATCACCGGTGAAGAGGTGAAGGAGGCCGCACCGGCCGTAAAGCAAAAGATCGTTGGTTCTAAGTCGACAAGACAATATTATCTGCCGACGATGGCCTTGTATGCGGCGATAAAGGGTGATGACCGCGTCGAGTTCGATTCGGAAGAGCAGGCCCTGAAATCTGGGTACCGGCGCGCCGAAGACATACCGGCGATATCTTCTTCAGCGGGCCAGGCGTCGAAGAGTGCCTCAGTATCGGATACCGCGCCTTCTACAAAGGCAGTTCCTTCGGCTCCGGCATCGGCAAATTCTTCGACCGTTGCCGCTACAGCAGCGGCAAAAACGATGATTCCCGCATCACCTGCAATCCCGCCTGCTCAGCCGGAGAAGGGCGATGTGGCCGCGGCAAAGGCGCCGACGGGGGGAACGATGCCCCAGGGTCGGTCACCGGAGCCGTTCACCTTGACGAAAACGCCGTCGCCTGCCGTCACAAAGGCGGTTGCCCCCCATCCCGCTGCCCACAGTAAGTCGCACAAGGAACCGCGCTATGTAACCATCGACTTCGATAATGTGGATATTGCCGTCTTCGTGAAGTTCGTCAGTGAATTATCGGGTAAAAATTTTGTCATCGACGAAAAGGTAAAGGGCAAGGTGACGGTCATTTCGCCAAAGAAGATATCCCTCGATGAGGTTTACAAGGTCTTCCTGTCCGTCCTGGAGGTAAACGGTTTTGCGACAGTTCCCGCTGGGGATGTCATCAAGATCGTCCCCGCAATGGAGGTCCGGGGCAAGGGTGTAGAGACCCATCTCAATGAAGAAGTCAAGTCGCCGGAGGATAAAATCGTTACCCAGATCATATCCCTGGATTACGCCAATCCCGATGAAATGAAAAAGATCCTCGAACCACTAATGTCCAAGACAAGCATCGTCCTTTCCTATCCTCCGACGGGGATGCTCATCGTGACGGATGTCCTCTCCAATATCAAGCGGTTACAGGCGATTATCAATGCCCTCGATGCCGAAGGGGTGGGTGAACAGATTTCCTATATTCCCCTTAAATCCAGCTCGGCTTCGGAAGTGGCGAAATCGCTCACGGCCATCTTTCAGCAGCAAAAAGGCATTGCCCCCATTCGCATCGTTGCCGAGGATAGGACCAACGCCATACTGCTCCTGGCGAGTGAGGCCGACACCAACCGGATCAAAGACCTCGTCACCATGATGGACAAAGGCATTTCCAAAGGCTCCATGATGAACCTTTACCGCCTTCAAAATGCCAATGCAGAGGATTTGGCCAAGGTCCTGACGAATCTTCCTAAGACGGGCGCGACAGCGACGGCTGCTCAAGGTCAAAAATTGACCATGTTCTCGAAAGAGGTAAGCATCCTCGCCGACAAGGCGACCAATACCCTTATCATTACGGCCGACAGGGCTGATTACCTCCTTCTGGAGAGTGTCATCAAACAGCTCGATACGCCACGGCCCATGGTCTACATCGAGGCCCTTATCATGGAAGTAGGGATGACGAAAGATTTCAACCTTGGAGTAGAATGGCGCTTTGTGAGGGATTCCAGCGATGCCTCAATTTCCGTTTTTGGAAAAACCGTTCAAGGTGCTGTTGTAGGAAGTTTTGCGGGAGGTAGTACCCTTTTCCCGACACTGAACTCAACGGGAACGGCCATTACCAACTTTCCTGCGGGCGGTTTTTCCGTCGGCGTTCTGGGCACCGGTATTACAATCGGGAACATCGTCTTTCCTACAATAGGCGCCATGGTCCAGGCCTTGGACAACACTTCGGACATCTCAATCCTGTCGACGCCTCAGCTCCTTACCCTAGACAACGAGGATGCGGAAATCAACGTCGGTGAGAATGTGCCCTATGTTACCCGTCAGGATCAGACCAATACGGGTCCTTTGGCGACGACGAACTACAGCAGTTATGACTACAAGGATGTGGGTGTCATGCTGAAGATCAACCCCCATATCAGTGAGGATAATTACATCCGGTTGAAGCTGGATCAGCAGTTGACGAAGATCAAGGGAACGCAAACGACGACGCCCACAACGCTCAAGCGGGCCGCCAAGACAACGATCGTCGTCAAGGACGGCGAGACGGTCGTGATCGGCGGTCTGATCGATGACAGCACAAGCTCGGCCACCTATAAGATTCCCCTCCTGGGCGATATCCCTTTCCTGGGTTGGCTCTTCAAGTATAAGTCTAACAGCCGGGCGAAGACGAACCTCTTCACGTTCATTACCCCCCATATCATCAGGAACCAGAAAGAGGCCGCTGACCTGTACAAGCGGAAGATCGACGATGCCGGTAAGCTTGAAGCAGGCGTTGTTAAAATGTATGAAAAAAAACCCATGAAAACGAATGAATCGCCGGTAAAAACGGGCATGGACACCCCGCAGAAGCAATGACGATGAACACCGCCATGACCATGGAAGAACGTCTTGGCCTGGCCGGTGTGCCCGAACAGGCCGTTTTCGATTTGATGGACCTTTGCCGTCAGGGCCGAAACGGCCTCGTGGACCTTTTGGTCCAGAAGAAATGGCTGACGGAGGTTCAGGCCCTTCAGGTCATGGCCGATCATTTCGATATTCCCTTCTGGCCGACATTACCCCTTGATCATCTCCATGCGGAATTCACCCAGCAGATGTCCATTGTGTACCTGAAGAAGAACTTTATCGTTCCCCTGGAGACCCCGGAAGGATTTGTCGTCGCCCTGAATGATCCCCTTTCCTTGCCCCTGGCTGATGACTTGAGGCACCTGCTGCATAAAGACGGTAGCGGCGATGGCCCGCGGATCGTCCTCGCCACCCAGGAGGCCATCCTGTCGGCCATTAACCTGTCCTACGATCTGGGGCGTAGTACGGCGAAGGAATTTTTCGAGGAAATGGACGGGGATTCGACGGACAGTCTCATCTCCGAAATCGAGGAGACGGGCGATCTCCTCGATGAAACGAGCGATGCGCCCATCATCAAGCTCGTCAATCTTATTCTGTCGGGGGCACTCAAGGACCGAGCGAGCGATATCCATATCGAGCCCTACCAGAGCGCCCTCAAGGTCCGTTATCGCATCGACGGTATCCTGTACGACGTTCTGAGCCTGCCGCGGAAGATCCACTCCCCCTTAAGTTCCCGCGTGAAGATCATGGCAAAACTCAATATCGCCGAAAAGCGCCTCCCCCAGGACGGACGTATCGACATCAAGATTGCCGACCGGAGCGTGGATATTCGTGTGTCCGTCCTGCCTACGGCTTTCGGCGAGCGGGTAGTTCTTAGGCTCCTGGATAAAACAGGCGATATTCTCCGGCTATCCGACCTGGGGATGGGCGGCCGCGATATCGAACTCTTCGAGGCCCTCATCAAGTCGCCCTACGGGATAATCCTGGTCACAGGGCCGACGGGAAGCGGGAAGACGACCACCTTGTACGCTGCGCTGACGACGATCAATCAGCCGGGGATCAACATCATTACTATCGAAGACCCAATCGAATACCAGATCGACGGGATCGGCCAGATTCAGGTCAATCCGAAAATAGACCTGACCTTTGCCCAGGGATTGCGGTCCATTGTCCGTCAGGACCCCGATGTCATCCTCGTAGGTGAAATCCGGGACCGGGAAACGGCGGAGATTGCCGTCCAGTCTTCCCTTACAGGCCATCTCGTCTTCTCAACGCTCCATACGAACGATGCGGCAAGCGCCATTACCCGCATCATCGACATGGGGATCGAACCGTTTTTGATTACATCATCCGTCATTGCCATTATCGCCCAGCGCCTCGTCCGGGTCCTCTGCCCCAGGTGTAAGGAGTCCTATACACCGGATGAGGAATCGCTGTATAATGTGGGCATCGACCCAAGCAGCATCAACGGCCACACGATCTACCGGAAAAAGGGTTGTCATGTATGTATGAACACAGGATATCGGGGGCGGTCGGCCATTTTCGAAATCATGATTATGGACGAACCCCTGAAAAGTCTGGTCCTCAAGACGTCCGATTCGAACCAACTGGCCGACTTGGCTTGCCGGCGGGGGATGAAGACTCTGGGCCAGGACGGAGCGAACAAGATCCGGGAAGGGATAACGACCATTGAGGAGGTCCTCCGGGTAACGCGAATCCTGCGGCGGGAGACGGATAGCGATATCGACTTATGACAAAGGAACGACGCTTTGAAATACCCGTTCCATGGATAAGACGGATAACGGTCATGAAAAAGGAACAGGCGACCCATGCCGCTTTATGAGTATATTGCCTTCGATAAAAAGGGCCGTAAAGTAAAGGGGGTGCTTGACGCCGCCGGGATGGCGGCGGCGAGGCAGAAGCTGCGGGACATGGATGTGTTGCCCGCGGAACTTCGGGAAGCCGAATCGAATCGGGAAAAGAAGGACCTGGATGCCAAGGGAGGCGGGGATAGATGGTCTTTGAAAAAGATCAGTGCCGGCGATGTGGCCCTCATGACCCGCCAGTTATCAACCCTATTGGGGGCTGGACTTCCCCTGGTGGCGTCGCTTACGGCCCTTGTTTCCCAGGCGAAGAACGATCAGTTGAAGGCCACCCTGGCCCGTATCCGCGAGAACGTCAATGAAGGAAACAGCCTGACGGCCAGTATTGCCCTTTTCCCCCGTATTTTCCCGCCGGTTTATATCAACATGGTTCGAGCCGGTGAGGCCTCGGGGACCGTCAACCATGTTCTTTCGCGATTGGCCGATTTCATGGAGAATCAGCAGGCCTTGCGGACAAAGGTCCGTTCCGCACTCGCCTATCCGATTCTCATGTTTCTTATCGGAAGCCTCGTATTGTTTTTTCTGATCACCTTCGTCGTCCCCAACATCACGAAGATATTTCAGGAGATGCACCAGACCCTACCGGCCATTACAGTCTTTTTGATTGTCATCAGCGGATTCCTCAAGGATTTCTGGTGGCTTTTGGCCGCCATCGCTGGTGTTTTATACAGTGTAATCCTTTACGGCGTAAAAAATACGGAACGGGGTCGTTATCTGTGGGACAAGGTAAAGTTGAAGACGCCCCTGTTCGGCCCCCTGAATCAGAAGATGGCCGTTGCGCGATTCAGCAGGACCCTGGGGACGTTGTTGCAAAGCGGCGTGCCTCTTCTTGCAGCCATGGATATTGTGGAAAATGTGGTCAATAACCTGATCATCGCTGATGAGATCCGCCATGCCGCCCAAGAGGTCGAGGAAGGTCAAAACTTGTCTACCCCCCTTGCCCGGAGCGGTCTTTTTCCGCCTGTGGCAATTGAGATGATTTCCGTCGGTGAGCAGAGCGGCACTCTGGAAGTCATGCTGTACCGTATAGCTGATGCCTATGAGCGGGAAGTGGAGTCCGATATCCTCATCATGACCTCTCTTCTGGAGCCGGTCATGATCCTGGTCATGGGTCTGGTTGTCGGTTTTGTCGTTATTTCCGTCCTGCTGCCCATATTTGAAATGAATCAGCTGGTACGGTAGGATCATTTTTTTGGAGGGAACAAATGAACAGAAAAGTCAGACGAAACAACCGGGGGTTTACCCTCATCGAACTCATGGTAGTCATTGTCATTTTGGGAATTCTTGCGGGCTTGATTATTCCCAAAATCATGGGGCGGCCTGATGAGGCCAGAAGAGCCAAGGCGCGGATCCAGATCGAAAGCCTCATGACGGCCTTGAAACTCTATAAGCTGGATAACTTCAATTACCCGACGACGGAGCAGGGGTTGAAGGCCCTGGTGGAGGCGCCGACTGTCGGAGCACTGGCCAAGAACTGGCGTCAGGGCGGTTATCTGGAAGGCGACAAAGTGCCCAAAGATCCCTGGGATCGGGAATTCATTTATATTTCCCCCGGTTCACACGGTGATTTTGATCTCAGTTCTTACGGTGCGGACGGTGAACCGGGTGGTGAAGGGAAGAACAAAGATATCAACAGCTGGGAAACGGATTGACGGGGGCTATACCCTCATCGAGTTGGTCCTGGTCATCGTCATTGTCGGCATCGTGCTCTATATCGCTGCGCCGAAGGTGCGCGATGACATCCTGAACGACAGCCTCCGGGCGTCGGTCCGGCAATTTGTGGGCCTGGTGAAGGAACTTAGGCAGGATGCTGTCCGGGATCAAATCGATTACATCCTCCATTTTGATGTCGGTGCGAACCAGTATTGGACCGAAACATCGGACATGACGCCGGAAAAGCGTGATGAGCGCCGCCGCGGAGCGGTCTCCTTTTTGTCAGACGTGCGGCTGACGGACATCGAACTTGATGCAGATCAAATCAAGTCGGAAGGTGAGGTTCGGATCATTTTTTCTCGCCAGGGGTTTGTGCAACCGGCAGTCTTCCACATGGCCAAAGGGGAAAAGGTGATGACCATCTGCCTTTCCCCCTTTCTCCACGAAGTCAAAACATTCGATAAGGCTTTGGCCTTCAAGGATATTTTTGAGGCACGGTGAGGAATACTATTTTATTTCCCCGTCATTCACTACAAATTCCCTTGTTATTTATTCTTCATCTCTTTGTCATTCCCGTGAAAACGGGAATCCAGGGATTTTAGAACTGGAATAAGAAGTCAGCCGTTTACTCCCAGATACTTTTTCTTAGCTTAAATTAATACAATCCCTTGGCAATATTCATGAATCCGCCGATTGTCATTGCTGAGCTTATTTTCTAAGTTATAGATAAAAGCTCAAACATTAATAATTGGGTCAGCTTGTCAGGGGGTGCATATGAAGAAATATTTGCTGACAGTTATTTCATTGTTGTGCAGTTTTTTTATTGTTGCCGAAGGCCTGGCTGTAAATGGGATATGGACCCAGAAGGATAATTTGGGGGGAGCAGCCAGAAGCGGGGCGGTGGGCTTCTCCATTGGCAACAAAGGGTATATCGGAACCGGAGCGGACGGCTCCTCATATTACTCGGATATTTGGGAATATGATCCGGCCGCTGATGCCTGGATGCGAAAGGCTGATTTCGGGGGAGCGGCCAGGAGCGGGGCAGTCGGCTTTTCAATAGGAACCAAGGGATACATCGGCACAGGAACGGACGGTTCATCAGTAAAACAGGATTTCTGGGAATATGATCCGGCAACGGACGCCTGGACGAAGAAGGCTGACTTCCCTGGGGCAGCCAGATACGGCGCCGTGGGTTTCTCCATTGGCGGGAAGGGCTACATAGGGACTGGAGCTAATGGTTCCTGCAACTATGGAGCAACTGGATATACTTGTCCCTTCTATAAAGATTTCTGGGAGTACGATCCGGCCACGGATACATGGACACAGAAGGCTGATTTTGGGGGACCAGCGCGGTTCAGTGCCGTTGGCTTCTCTATCCTGAACAAGGGTTATGTTGGGACTGGGTTCGATACAGCTATTTCCTATAGAAATGATTTTTGGGAATATGATCCGGCAACAAATGTATGGACACAAAAAATGGATTTCGGGGGGCCATCTTGGTCTGGTGTCCAATTTACTATGGGAACGAAAAGATCCGGCGCTGTCGGTTTCTCCGTCGGCACCAAAGGCTATATTACAACCGGGTCATACGCTCCGGGAATGGCCGGAAATGCTCGGACGGAAATGGGCGAGTATGATCCCAATACAGATATCTGGACCAGGAAAGCGGATTTTTACAGTTCAAGAACCGGAGCTGTCGGCTTTTCCATAGGGGGCAAGGGTTATGTGGGGACAGGCTTGCCAACTTTAAGTGGCAGCTGCTATATGGATTTGTGGGAATTTGATTCATCAAAGCTCACTTCTTTATTGTATGCAACCTATCCCGGATATGGCATTTATTCATGGTCCAACACTAACTGGATTCCCCAAGGCGTCGATCCTGCTTCGGGCAACTGGACACAGGTCAATACAAACTTGTCTGATAACATGCTGGCAACAGATTCAACTTTCTATATGACCTTCACCAGCGCAGGTCTTTTTCAGTGGAACGGTTCTGCATTAAAGCAGATTAACTCTGTTGTTCCGACAGGAATGACGGCGTCAGGCTCAAAACTCTATGCAAACTTCACCGGAGCAGGACTGTGGCAATGGGACGGTAGTATCTGGAATCGTATTAATGACGCTATTCCGGCAAGCATGGTGGCGTCTGACTTAAAACTTTATGCGAACTTTGCCGGCTCGGGGCTATGGCAATGGGACGGAAATATCTGGGTCAGGATCAGTGACGTTATTCCGGTGAGCATGGCGGCATCAGGCTCATCCTTATACGCCAACTTCATCGGCGTAGGTCTGTGGCAATGGAATGGCAATACCTGGAACCTCTTAAACAGCACTATTCCCAAAATAATGGCGCTATCGGGCTCAAACCTGTATGCCGCCTTTGCCGACACCGGGTTAAATCAATGGAGCGGAAGCGCCTGGAACCGCATAAACTCCGCTATTCCGGAAGACATGACAGCTTCAGGTTCAACACTCTATGCGAACTTCATCGGCACAGGGCTGTGGCAATGGGACGGCAGCAGCTGGGCCAATATCAATGCTGATATTTCTACAAGCATGGCGGCCTCGGGCTCAAACCTGTATGCGACGTTTACAGACCCAGCGCTGTGGCAATGGAACGGCGCCGGCTGGAGTATGATTAATACCGCCACCCCAGCCGACATGGCAACATCCGGCCAAAACAGCCAAACAATATATACAAAAGATGCATCAGGATACGATGCCTATAATTGGATATATTCCAATTCCGTTGGTTCGCAGAATTCAATCAAAATTACAGACATGTCAGGAACGCTCCCCGCTGCCGGTGCAACGATTATGGTTAAAGCCTGGGACGTCGGCGGCAATGCATTGCCTGAGTCCGCAAATGCCCCTGTCTTGACGCTTTACAATAACGGGACAACGACTGTTGCCGGTTCTGAGCTGGCGGCAAGATTTCCCACAGGCACGCCTATATTGTATGCAATCTCATCAAACTCGCCGATATACGTTGCTACGAACACCAAGATCAGCAGAGACAGCGTCCTGGATGTTTCCAACGGATATACAAGCGGAACATCCAACTTTATTACAAATTCTGTAAGTTCCCGCAACTCGATCAAGATATCGGACATGTCGGGCGCTCTTACTTCATCCGGGGCGTCTATCACGGTTGCGGCCTGGGACGGAAGCGGCAATCCCATTCCGGAATCCGGTGGCGCCACGCCGCTGAAGCTTAACAATAACGGAACGGCAATAGTTGCCGGCGCTGACCTGGTAGCCCGCTTTCCAACGGGCTCGCCCGTTACATACGCCTTCTCCGTCAGTTCATCAAAATATGTGATCGCCAATGTAAAGAGTAGCACTAATGGCGTCATAAACATTCCCTTCTCCTATACAAGTGGAACAACCAACTATGTATCCAATTCAATTGGTTCACTCAATACGATCAAGATAACGGACGTGTCCGGCACTCTTCCTTCAACCGGAGCGTCGATTACCGTCAATGCCTGGGATGCAGACGGAAATGTACTCACGCCACTTGCAAACGCTTCTCCTTTGACGCTTACCAACAACAGCACAACGACCATAACGGGATCCAGCCTGACGGCGCGATTCATCGGCAAACCGATGATGTATGAGTTCGTGGTTGGTTCAGGAAAGTATATTCTCACAAACACCAAAAACAGCATGGATGGGACCATTGCCATTCCTTACGTATATACAAGCGGAACAAGCAATTACGTCACCAATTCGGTAAGTTCCCAGACCGCGATCAAGATTACGGACATATCCGGTTCACTTTCTCCATCAGGGGCGACTATTACCGTTAGTGCCTGGGATGCCAACGGCAACTCATTGCTTCAGTCCCCAAACGCGGCTGCCTTGACGTTGAGTAATCATGCTACGACGACAATAACCGGCACGAACCTGGCGGCGCGGTTCCCGTCCGGTACACCGGCGGCTTACAGCTTCAATGTGGGCTCAACGCAATATTTAATCACAAATTTAACCGCCAACGCCAATGGCACAATAAATATTCCCAACGTATATACAGGTGGCACGATAGGAGGAATATAGATCAATAATTTTGGATAATCAGGGCGATATCGTTGATTGTCATTTCACTGCGGACAGCCATGGCGCACCACTACATCTTGAGCTTCTTTTTCATTGACACATAATAGGAGTTTTCACTATACTCCTCTTTCAGGAAAAGTACGCCCTTATTAAACAAAATCACCGCGATGACGACTTTTTAAAGTCGTTCACTATGAAAGAAAAAGAAAGGAGCGGACTTCTTAATCATGGTGGGGATTGATGTATTTCTGGTGGAAGACAACCGGTATGACACCGAGATGATCCTGGATGCATTTTCGGATCAGGGTTTAAATGATGGAAGGATTCTCGCTGTAAACGATGGTGCGAAAGCCCTCGACTATTTCTTCGGCCAGGAGGACACCCGGTCCATGGGCGCACGTCTGCCCAGATTAATCGTACTCGATCTGAAACTTCCCAAAGTGAACGGCCTGGAAGTACTCAGAAGGTTGAAAGCTGATGAGCGCACGCAGAATATTCCCGTCGTCATCTTTACATCATCGGGAGAACCTCAGGACAAGAGGGACAGTTATCAGCTCGGGGCAAACAGCTATATAGTTAAACCTCTCGATTCGGATAAGTTTGCGGCGATGGTCAACAAAATAGGAACTTATTGGCTCTCCGCGAACCAGACGGTGTACTCCGGCAATTGAACTGCAACGGAAAAATATTCACCCATACTCATTCGGAATGACAACGTTAATCTTCCCGTCATTATCATCCGGTTTGACCGGATAATTCGGCATCACTTCGGATACATTCCTAAAACCCCTGGATTCCCGTTTTAATGGGAATGACAATCTTGATTGGCTTGTCATGGCCCGTTGCCTCAGATTAAAATGTTACCGAAAGTGTAGTGACAAGAGGTAACGTTGCCTCATAAAGAAAGTTACCCCGGTTTGATGTGTGAGAAGATCGTTTTGAGTTTCTTTTCCATAGCCTTTCTTAGCAGGAATG
>CAZYDG010000082.1:0-44694 GCA_964645835.1 uncultured Syntrophaceae bacterium | reverse complement strand
GATATAATCTGGCTCATGGCGTCACCTCGTGTGTTGATGGGATTTTGTTGGGGAACAAAACTCATATATCACACTTTGTGACGCTATACTACTAATAATTACAATATGTTACAAATATTTCGCCCCTGCGAAAGTTGAGATATTCATTTATGTAACCCGTAAGCAAACCGGTAATTCCTGATTCATTTTCGGCGATAAGCACACAATAGATACCCTTGACCGGTTCATTAAGCATGTTTCTTATAAAGGTGCCGAATATCTCTGCTGAAAATGCAAGCCGGGCCATTGAACTTTCCGAATGGATACGATTCCCGATTCTAATTAGTTCCGGGATGTCCGAAACTGTAGCAAAGCGGATTTTGCAATTTTCATTGTAACTTCTATTCTGAATTGCTCCTGAAATTCTCTGAAGTGTTGAAACTGTCGGCTTTTCCTTATCGGTAATTAATTTTGAAAAATTCCCGCCGGTACATTTGAGTCCTATCTTTTTCATAAATTTATCAAACCGCTGGGTTTCTATCGCAGCATTCTGACTGATACAGAAAAGGGTTGTGCCACGGTTCTGTGCCCATTTCCGAAAAGCTGTAATCAATCTGATTGCAAGCGAAGAGCCTCTGTACTCAGGATTCACGAAATATACATAATTGGTGGTAACCAATGCTTCGGAAAACAAACACCCAGTCACGTACCCCAGGAGTCCACCGGATATGCCTGCATCAGGAACCTCACCGACAAAGAAACAATATCTGCTGTTAGGCGGATCAAGAATTGATATGAGTTGCTCCGCTAATTTATTTCCATCAAAAGGCAACTTCGCAAGTCTGTTCCCAGCATGTACACTTTTAGCAAGATTCACCATTTCAGGAATATCGTGTACAGAAGCAAATCTGATTTCCGACATTATATTCCGCTCTCCGTTTCAGCTCGCCGCAATTCCATCTCACCCCAATTCCTCGCTTTCCTTCTATCTTTCCTTTTCTTTTCATAATTATTTCACTCAAGAGGAAAGATCGCCTGGCTATTTCAAAAAGCGTACCAGATGATCGGGACGAGCTGTCATAATTTACATATTGTTACATTACAATACGTTAGGCGATTTAAAGAAATAAAATTGACTAAGGTAGGGTGAATGAGGAACACAGATAGATACGATTATCCGGGATTTCTGGACTGATCATTGTCCATAAATCCCGGACAACTGGATGCTTAACATGTTAGTTTCGGTGTTTTCTTCAAATAGGTTGACATGTTACAGAAAAGAAGGTAATCCAGGCCAACATCAAAAACTTGCTTGAAAGAGGTGGTCGCTGGACGCCAAATTTATTAAAATAATCGCCACGGGTTTCGGCAGCGGCTATTTTCCGCTGGCCCCCGGTACGGCTGGGACGGTCGTCGCCATTCCGGTCTATCTCCTTTTTTCGGACTATCCCCGACCGATTTACGTGTTGACGATTCTTGCCCTGACCTTCCTGGCGTGCTATGTATCAGGTGAGGCGGAAAAGATTTTCGACCGAAAAGACGCCCCGGCCATTGTCATTGATGAAATTGTGGGCTTCCTCTGGACCATGCTCTTCATTACGCCGACCCTGCCCCATTTGATTGGGGGATTTGTGTTTTTCCGGTTTTTCGACATCACGAAAATTTTCCCCGCCAGGTTCTGCGAGACTTATTTCGAAGGGGGCTACGGCGTGGTGATGGATGATATCGTGGCTGGCGTTTATGCCAATGTGGCTCTTCAAATAGTGATGTTAATCTGGAAAGTGTGAGATGCTTTATGAAAGTAGCAATTTTAACCATCGGTAATGAATTGATAAGCGGCAGGACCCAGGATGCGAATACGGCCTTTATCGCCCGCACCTGTCATTTCCGTGGTTGGCCCGTTGTAGCCGCCCTTTCCGTAGGCGATAATGATGCCGATATTAAAGAAGCCCTGACATTTACTCTGGCCCGCGCCGATGCCGTTATCGTAACGGGCGGCCTGGGGCCTACTGCCGACGATATCACCACTGCCGCCATTGCTCGCGCCTTCGGCCTATCCCTCTACACGGACGAGGCCGTTCTGGCAGCCTTGAAAGGAATGTTTGCACAGTTTCGCTTCACTTGGACGGAAAACAACGCCAAACAGGCCGCCTTCCCCGATGGGGCCGAGGTCTTGCCCAATCCCGTCGGCACGGCGGCGGGCTTCGCTTTGAGGCGAGACGGCCGGGTTATTATCGTCATGCCCGGCGTACCCCGTGAGGTAAACCGCATGTGGCCCGAGCGCGCCGTTCCTCTGCTCACGGCAGCCTTCCCCGACACGGTCGCCCATGTCGTCACCCGGACGATCAAGACTTTCGGCCTGTCCGAGGCCAGCGTCGATGAAAAGCTCTCCGACGTCGATTTTACCGGGGCAGGCGTAGCTGTAGGATTCTATCCGAACTTCCCGGAAAACCACATTGTCCTGACCGTTCGGAACGACGGGGAAGCGGAGGCCCAAAAGACACTGGCCTGGGCACAGGGTGAAGTCGAGAAGCGGTTCCATGAATATATATTCGCCTATGACAGCGATACGCTGGAAGGCATTATAGCCCGGCTGCTTACGGAAAAAGGCCTGACCCTGGCCGTAGCCGAATCGTGCACGGGCGGCATGGTTACTGACCGGATAACGGATGTACCCGGCAGTTCCGTGTTCCTTGAACGGGGACTGGTGACGTACAGCAACGCCGCCAAAACGGACCTTCTCGACGTGCCCGCGACCATCATTGAAAAGTACGGCGCCGTTAGCGAACAGACGGCGCGCCTCATGGCGGAGGGAGTACGGAAGCGGGCGGGAACGGATCTGGGGTTATCCACGACGGGCATTGCAGGACCCGGCGGTGGCTCTGAGGAAAAGCCCGTAGGGACGGTCTTTATGGCCCTTGCCGACAGCTCCCGGACCATTTGCCGCAAATACGCCTACAGATGGGACCGGCGGCGCAATAAAATCATCACCACCCAGGCGGCCCTGTTGCTTCTCAAACGCCACTTGACTGGGGAAGACATCCATGATTGAAGGGCCATGCCTGAAAACAAGTTTGAAAAGCAAAGAATGAAAAGCCAGGAATGACCGACCATGAGTGAACAGAAAGACATTCGGGCATTTCTCGCCATCGAAGCTCCAATCGCCATTCGCGAGGAGATGGGGCGCATTCAGAACCGCCTGAAAAAGACGGTTCAGGGTATGATCCGCTGGACGGGACCGACGGCTATGCATCTGACCCTGAAATTTTTCGGAGACATCAGCGGGGAGGACATAGACGCTATTTCGGCAATCATTAAGAATGAATCAGCCGGTTTGGCCCCCCTTCAACTGACCATCAAGTCCATAGGGGTCTTTCCCAATCCCCGGAAGCCGCGAGTCATATGGCTGGGAACAAGGGGCGATACGGAACAACTGGTCATGCTCCAAAGAAAACTCGAACGGGGCTTCGGAGGGTTGGGGTTTCCCGAGGAGAACCGTCCCTTTCGCGCCCACTGGACCCTGGCAAGGATCAAATCGCCCCAGGGGCTCACGGGTCTTGACCAAGCCATCGAAACGGGACGGGACCTGACGGCAGGAACCTTTCAGGCCGATACGCTCATCCTTTTCAAGAGCGATCTCAGGTCACAAGGGCCCATTTACACCCGTCTGGCCGAATATAGCCTGACAGGATGAGCGATATTATATAAAACTAAAAAACGGAGGATACTATGGCAGCGGATATGGACAAGACAAAGGCCGTCGATCTGGCAATCGCCCAAATCGAACGTCAATTTGGAAAAGGGGCAATCATGCGGCTGGGAAGCTCTGAAAAGATTGATGTTCCGGCAATATCAACGGGCGCTCTGAGCCTGGATATCGCCCTCGGCGTGGGCGGCGTTCCCAGGGGCCGTGTCGTGGAGATTTTTGGGCCTGAATCGGGCGGCAAGACGACCCTGGCTCTCCACATCGTTGCCGAAGCTCAGAAACTGGGCGGCCAGGCCGCCTTTATCGACGCGGAGCACGCCTTGGATGTCGTTTACGCAAAGAAGATCGGCGTCAATACCGACGATCTCCTTGTCGCCCAGCCCGACACGGGTGAACAGGCGCTGGAAATCGCTGAAACCCTTGTTCGCAGCGGCGCTTTCGATGTGTTGGTCGTCGATTCCGTTGCCGCCCTCGTCCCCAAAGCGGAACTGGAAGGTGAAATGGGTGAGGCCCAGATGGGGCTCCAGGCGCGTCTCATGTCTCAGGCCCTCCGCAAATTGACGGGGACGATCAGCAAATCCAAGACCACCCTAATCTTTATTAACCAGTTGCGTATGAAAATCGGCGTATTTTTCGGAAACCCCGAGACGACAACGGGTGGAAATGCCTTGAAATTCTACGCATCCATGCGCCTGGACATCCGGAAGGGCACATCCATCAAACAGGGCCAGGACGTTATCGGCATGCGAACCCGTGTTAAGGTCGTCAAGAACAAGGTTGCCCCTCCTTTCAGGGAGACGGAATTCGATATCATCTTCGGCGAAGGCATCTCTCGGGAAGGAGATCTCCTGGACCTCGCCGCCGACAACAACATTATCGATAAAAGCGGCGCATGGTATTCATACAAGGGCGCCCGCATCGGCCAGGGCCGGGATAACGTGAGAATGTTCCTGAAGGAAAAACCGGAAATCGTCCAGGAGATCGAGACAGCGCTCCGTGAAAAATTCGGTCTTCCGCCGAAGGGCGCTGAAGAGAAGGCATAATGGACGATAGTTCCGGAACGGACAAGGCGAAACAGTCTTTACTCAGGCTTCTCGCCCTCCGTGACCGGAGTGAAGGGGAATTGCGGCAAAAGCTTAAGGGCAAAGGTTACGACGACGGCCAGATCGACACACTGCTTGCCGAATTCAAGGCCTTAGGCTATATTAATGATGCCTCTTATACAGCGAGACAGGCCCTTTATCTTGCACGGGAAAAACTTTACGGCAATCGCCGAATCGAGACCTATCTCCTGAACAAGGGCATTTCCCGCAGCGATATTCGACAGGCCCTGGACAAAATCAGACTGGAATTTCCGGAACCGGAGGCAATAAGACGCCTCATTGGAAAAAAATGGAAAGGGCAACCAGTCGCAAATGACGATAAGGAAATGAGGCGTCTGGCCCAACACCTGATTGGCAAAGGCTATAGCCCGGCGCTGATATTCGAGACATTAGATCACATGGTGGAGGAACAAAAGTCATGACAATGACCGCAAGCGAAATCAGGGAAAAGTTTCTTAAATTCTTTGAAGGTTACGGGCACACGATCGTTCCCAGCTCTAGCCTCATCCCCAAGGATGATCCAACTCTACTGTTTACCAACTCGGGGATGGTCCAATTTAAAAATTGTTTTCTGGGCCTGGAAGATCGGGGCTACACGAGAGCGACAAGCTCGCAGAAATCCGTCAGAGCCGGAGGAAAGCACAACGACCTCGAAAACGTAGGCTATACGGCACGTCATCATACCTTCTTCGAGATGCTCGGAAATTTCTCCTTTGGAGATTACTTTAAAAAAGAGTCCATTGCCTGGGGATGGGAATTTCTTACAGAGGTCATGGGAATTGACAAGGACAAGCTCTGGATCACCGTCTACAAGGATGATGATGAGGCCTTCGAGATATGGAACAAGACCATGAATGTTCCAGAGGAACGCATAGTCCGCATGGGCATGGAAAGCAATTTCTGGATGATGGGAGACACGGGCCCCTGCGGCCCCTGTTCGGAAATTCTCTACGATCAGGGTCCATCCGTCGGCTGCGGCCGCCCCGAATGCTCTGTTGAATGCGATTGCGACCGCCATCTGGAGATTTGGAATCACGTATTCACCCAGTTTGAACGGGACAAGGAGGGAAACTTCAATCCCCTGCCAAAGCCCAATATCGATACGGGCATGGGGCTCGAACGTCTGGCCGCCATCGTCCAGGGCGTGAGCAGCAACTACGATACGGATCTGTTCGCTCCTATCTTCCGGGCCATCGAGCAGCAGACAGGGAAGAAGTACGGGGCCAATGAAGAAGACGACGTCTCCATGCGGGTCATTGCCGACCACAGCCGGGCAGTTACCTTCCTTATCGGCGACGGCGTTATGCCCAGCAACGAAGGCCGGGGCTATGTCCTGCGGCGTATCCTTCGGCGGGCGGCCCGTCACGGGAAGATCCTCGGTCTGACTCATCCGTTCCTGAACGAACTCGTCTCCGTTGTCGTCGGCGCAATGCAGGAAGCCTATCCCGATTTGACGGACAAAGAATCATTTATCAAGAAGGTGGTCGTCAATGAGGAGCAGCGGTTCATCGAAACCCTTGACACGGGTCTCCGGATTCTCAACGACGAAGTGGCGTTGCTCAAGAAAGAAGGTCAGACCGTCGTTCCCGGTGATATCGTCTTTAAGCTCTACGATACCTTCGGCTTCCCCGTCGATCTGACGGCGGACATCGTCCGACGGGATGGAATGACCCTCGACACGGAAGGCTTTGAAAGAGCCATGGAGGCCCAGCGGGAGAAAGCACGGGAGTCTTGGAAAGGCAGCGGAGAAGAAGCCGTAGACGATGCCCACAAAATCCTTTCTGTCGGCGGTATCGCCACGGAATTTATCGGCTACGACGGCGTGACGGAGGCCCGGACAAAGGTTTTGGCCCTCCTGAAAGACGGCCGGCCTGTTGATTCGATCGCCGAAGGCGATGCTGCCGAAATCATCGTTGAACAGACGCCATTTTACGGAGAAAAGGGTGGCCAGGTCGGAGATACGGGTATTATCATGTCAAAGCTCTTTCGTTTCGAAGTCACTGAGACCCAATGGCCCATCGATAGTCTCATAACCCACATCGGCATCGTAAAAAGAGGGATGATCCGGGTGGGCGACACTGTTGTCATGGTCGTAAACGAAAAGACCCGGCGGGCAACCGAGGCCCATCATTCGGGAACCCACGTCCTGAATGCGGCCCTGAATGCGGTCTTAGGCGATCATGTCAAGCAGTCGGGCTCCCTTGTTACACCTGAGCGCCTCCGTTTCGACTTCACCCATTTCTCACGGATCGAAGACGACGAATTGGACCGGATCGAGACCCTTGCAAATGAGTATATCCGTCAAAATGCCGAAGTGAACACAACCCTCATGGGAAAAGACGAAGCCATGAAAACAGGTGCAGCGGCCGTTTTCGACGAGAAATACGGCGATACTGTGCGCGTCGTCAAAATGGGCGATTTCAGCGCGGAACTTTGCGGTGGCACTCATGTGCACCGGACAGGAGACATGGGAGCCTTGAAGGTGATCAGCGAATCGGCCGTTGCGGCCGGTGTGCGCCGGATCGAGGCCCTGACGGGCGACGAAGCCATCCGGTATTTCAAGAGGGTCGAGGGGGAGTTGAAAAAAGCGGCGGGCCTCCTCAAGACGGCTCCCATGGAGTTGGCTGAACGGATCGAGAAAATCCAGAAACACCAGCGGGAGCTCGAAAGAGAGATCGAAACCCTGAAGGGAAAGCTCGCCGCAAAAGATTCGGACGACCTGGTCAGTAAAGTTAAAGAAATAAACGGCGTCAAGGTCCTTGCCGTTGCCGTTGATGCCCCGGACGTCAAAACGCTCCGCGATTTCGGTGACAAGCTCCGTGACAAGCTCCAATCGGGCATTGTCCTTGTCGGAAGCAAGGTGGACGGCAAGGCCATGCTCTTGTGCATGGTGACCAAAGACCTCTCCGGCAAGTACCATGCGGGAAACATTATCAAGACTATCGCCCCCATCATCGGCGGCAGCGGAGGCGGTCGCCCCGACATGGCACAGGCCGGCGGCCCCGATGCAGCTAAACTGGATGAGGCGATCAATAAAATCAAAGAGTTGATTTAAACAGGAGACAATACATCATGAAGTATACAAAGCGGATATTCCTGATGGGCCTTGTCCTGGCGTTCTGCGCAAGCCCATTATGTGCGGGATCAAATGGTAACGAGGCGGCCAAAAAACTGATGGACGGCAATCAACGGTTCGTCTCGGGCCAGCCGGCAGCGAAAGACTTGGGAGATGTGAGAAGAAAAGAGCTGACGAAGGGACAACACCCATTCGCTGTCATTCTGTCCTGTTCTGATTCACGGGTACCCCCGGAACACCTTTTTGATCAGGGTCTTGGTGATCTCTTCGTCGTCCGGACGGCAGGCAACACAATCGACAAGATCAGTATCGGGAGCCTGGAGTACGGTGTCGAACATCTTCATGCACCTCTTCTCGTGATCCTTGGCCATTCCCAGTGCGGCGCTGTTCAGGCCACTTTAGAGGCATACGGCAAACCGCAGAAGAAGGAAAAAGGACACCCCCACGACAGCATCGGAGAAATCGTAAACAAGATCATGCCTGCCGTCAAAGAAGCGAAAAAGGTCAAAGGCGATGACGCCATGGACGCAGCAATTCAGGGAAACGTCAGAAATGTCTACAAGGAACTCCTGTCAAAAAGCCCGCTTCTGAAGGAGTTGATCCATGATGGAAAACTAAAGGTCGTCCTTGCAGAATACTATCTCGATTCCGGGGCGGTCAAGGTTCTGGATAGATAGAAGGTAGGAAAAGTACATAGAAATACATTGATTGACACGATTTGCAGCGCAACGCAGCAGACGACCGTTCCCGTGAAAGCGCGCGGGATGGCCGTTTTTCAATAGCCTGTCAGGTGTCCGTTTTCAGCGCCAAATGTAGGGGGGATGAAGCGAAGCGCATCCACTATCTTCTGGTGGAGCCGCTTTGCTTGGTCCACCCTGCAAAGAAATAAGTGTTACATGGAAAAAGTTTTTCAACAACTATCAGGCGCCGGTTTTCAGATTTTCCGCCACATACTGCAGCGGACTTTTTTCGAACTCCTCTTTGCATGACACGGAACAAAAATAAACTTTCTTTCCATTATGTTCCGTGCTGTGCGCGGCATTTTCCTCGTCTACAGTGCATTTGCAGACAGGATCTACACAATATCGTGCCATCGATGTCACCTCCGTTAATAATTTATCTTAGATTATCATAGACACGATAAATGGATATAAGGCATTCCCTTATTTTGGGCTTCGAAATGTATTATTCCGGTTCTAAATCATAGCTATATCTGCATCGTTCATTCCCACTTCATTTCCCCTTTATTACCGCCACTCAAGACCATTCAGGAAGGCCTTCACATCAGGAAACACCTGACGTGTGATGTCGCCCCGAACAATGCCGTGGAGGTGAAAGTCGACATTCCGGTAGATTTTATCGGTTGATTTGATACGGTCATAGATCCGCCGACCGCTTCTGCCGGACACCTTGGGATCGTCCATTGCCTGGATGATCAGAGCGGGAATTGAGAGAGTGGGGAGGGCCTTGTAGACCTTTCTCATGAGGGCTTTGACCTGTACGATGCTTCGAACGGGGCAACGGTGGTAGTTGATCTCCGGGTTGTCGGGATCGTTGGGAATATAATCCCGCCGCAGGCGCTTAATGCCCAAGGTGCGAAGGGTAACATTCCAGCAATCGGCCATTTCTGCAAAACGCGATGAGATGCTTTTGAACCTTAACGGGGCACTGATGGCAATGACCGCCTCAAATTCTTTTCCTTTGGTGAGAGCCTGATGGAGAGCCAAACCGGCTCCCGTCGAAAAACCCGCCACAACAATTTTCTGGCAACAGGTTTTCAGTATCTCATGGCCGCGGTTGACGGATTCTATCCATTCGCCATAATCTCGCTGTGCCAGGTCCTGCGCGGATGTGCCATGGCCGGCAAGCCTGGGCGCATAAACCGTATACTCCTGGGTAAATAAAAAATCCGCCCACTGCCGGACCTCTTCCGGTGCAGCCATCAGGCCGTGAATCAAAAGGACACCCCGGTTCGTTGCCCCATTGTGAAGCAGATAGGGTTCACCGATAGAAGAGGGTTTCGTCTCCCCTGCAAGGAAGTATCTTTCATAATCCCGTGCAAACAGAAGGAACTCTTCATCCATCAGGCGTTTGCATTCGGCGGGAAGAAGGTGTGTTTCAGCCATCATGGGCGTGGATTATACCCAAATACCCGGGTTATTCAAGCTATGAAATTTGATTAGGCAATTTTTTCGAAGTAAGCAAGATAGATCATGGCATAATGAAGACTGCCGCCGATGAGGACCATGACATGGAAGAGCTCATGGAAGCTGAAGATACCGGGGATAAGCCGGGGTTTTTTCGTCGCATAGATAATGCCGCCGATGGTAAAGGCAATGCCGCCGGCAAAAAGCAGGATCTGCGGCGCGACGGTCATGTTGGCCAACATCTGCTTAATGGGAATGATCGCGATCCAACCCATAAAAAGGTATATCGCGGCATAAAGGACTCTGGGCGCCCTCGGGAAAAAGAGCTGCGAGATGAGGCCGAATCCTACGAGCCCCCATTGGATGGTCATCATGGACCATCGCCAGGCGCCGTCCAGGTAAAAATAGCAGATAGGGGTGTAAGTACCGGCGATCATGCAAAAGATGGCGAGACGGTCCATTCTTCTCCAAAAGGAAACCTCGTTTTCTTCCTTCTTGAAGGCATGGTAGAAGGAACTTGCCGCAAAGAGAAAAGTAACTGAAAGGCCATAGATGAGGGCTGTAATGAGGGCCGATGTCGAATAGCTGGCAACGAAGGCTAAGAAAACCGTTCCCACTATCGCCCCAATTACGCCGACAAGATGGGAATAAAAATTAAAAAATTCCTGGGTTTTTATGGCCATATTTCCTCTAAGCACAACTTTTATTTCATGAATCGCTGGTTGAACAGGATATTTAATTAATACGGAGATGCAAAAAAAAAAAGAGGGAATCTTGCCTGTTACAATTCTTTTACAATTAGAGGAATGCAGGAGAAACGGTGAGGAAGACAGCGAAGATAGAGCTTTGATTTTGAACCTGAATTATTAATGAAGTCCGCATGATGGCAGTGAACCCCACCCCCTCAGCCCCTTTAAACAAAAGGAGATGAGGGGATTCGGGGGGGCTAACCGCGTTGCTATTTAAGCGTATTTGCCGCCAGATCGCCGATCATCTTGTTGAAGCGGGATGGGTTGTCCAGCTTGCCGCCTTCGGAAACGACGGCCATATCGAACAATAGTTGGCTGTAATCTTTCAATAAGGCCGCTTCCCTGTCCTCATCATAGATAGCCTTGATCCTGGCCAGGAGGGGATGGTCCATATTGAGTTCCAGGATTCGCTTTGTCTGAGGCGTCTGCTGACCGGCAGCCTTGAGTATCTTTTCCATATAGGCGCTCATGCCGTACTGATCGCCGGACAAACAGGCAACGGAATCTTTGAGGTGCGTGGAAGGCTTCACCTCCTTCACCTGTGCATCAAGGGTCGATTTGATGAAGTCGAACAAAGCGCTGTAGGTCTCCTTCTTTCCTTCGTCGATCTTATCCAGGCCAAGATCTCCCGTTTCCGCGCTCTTGAAGGTCTTCTTCTCGAATTCATGGAGATCCCGTATAACCCACTCGTCTATGGGGTCCGTCATAAGGAGCACTTCCATATCCCGGTCCTTCAATCTTTCGAGATGAGGGCTGTTTTGGAGCATGGAAAGGCTCTCGCCCGTGATGTAATAGATATCCGCCTGATCTGGCTTCATGCGGTTCACATAGTCCGCAAGGGATATGAGCTTACCTTCCGAATGGGTCGATTTGTAACGCAGGAGGGCGGCGATCTTCTCCTTGTTGTCGAAATCCTGGGATATGCCCGCCTTGAAGATGGGTCCAAAGGCCGTGAAAAACTGTTCATATTTTTCCGCATCCAAATTGGACAAAAGATCAAGTATTTTCTTCACGAGATTCTTCTTGATATTCCGGACCAGGACGTCCTGCTGAAGAAGCTCACGGCTGACGTTCAGATTGAGATCCGGCGCATCGACGACACCCTTGACGAAGGCCAGATACTGGGGCATGAGTTCCTTGCAGTTCTCCATGATAAAAACGCGTTTACAGTACAAATGAATACCGTGCTTCTGTTCGTGAGTAAACAGGTCGAAAGGGGCATGGGTCGGGATATACAAGAGGGCGCTGTACTCCGTCGCCCCTTCTAGCTTCAGGTGGAGATGGGCAAGAGGGGGATTCCAGTCGTGGCTGATGTGGCTGTAGAATTCGTTGTAGTCTTCGTCGGAAATCTCTTTTTTGTCTCTTGCCCAGATGGCCTTCATTGAATTGAGGGTCTCTTCCCGGACGACCTTTTCGGTCTTACCCTCGATGGGTTTGCCGTCTTTATCAAGAACCGGTTCGTTTTTTTCAACATCCATGACAATCGGATAGGCAACAAAATCGGAATGTTTCTTCACCACGCCGCGAATCGCCCATTCGTCAGTAAAATCCTGCTCATCGGTCTCTGTTTTTTTAAGGTGGAGCAATACCGTCGTTCCACGAGTTGCCTTATCCGTCTCCTCGATGGTATAGGAGCCGTCCCCCGATGATTCCCACCGGATGGCCCGATGGTCTCCGGCCGCTTTGGTCGTCACCGTCACCTTATCGGCCACGATGAAGGCACTGTAGAATCCGACGCCGAATTGACCAATCAATTCGGGAGGGGAAAGAGTCTGCTTCTGGGCGTCGCCCAGGGCCGTAAGAAAGTCCGCCGTGCCGCTTTTGGCTATTGTTCCGATATTCTCCACGATCTCGTCATAGGTCATGCCGATGCCGTTGTCTGCGATTTCAAGGGTTCTCTTTTTCTTGTTCGGGGTAATTTTGATCTTGAAATCACCATCATCACCCATGATATCGGGGTCCGTCTGTGATTTGAACCGCAGCTTATCGATGGCATCCGATGCATTGGAAATCAGTTCCCGCAAAAAGATCTCACGATGAGAATAGAGGGAATTGATAATGATGTTCATGAGCTGCTGTATTTCCGTTTTAAACTGATGCGTTTCCTTGTGCCCTTCCATGATACCTCCTCACAATCTATGCTTATCTATTTCAAAAAGATCGCTTCCGAAATTTTAGCTGCACGCTATAATTATCATCGATTGTCATTTGTCAAGGTTAGAGGAACTATATACTTGCCTATAAATTTCATCGCATTTAAAAACATAAACAATCTCCCCTATGCATTACAAATAAAAAAACTAGTCGCTCTGTAGAAATATATCTATTTTTTTAGCTTGACTTTTAAAAGTATTCGGGTTTATCTAGTGCTCGTTATACAGACAGCCTTTCGGCGGAGACAGGTTCACATCGCAACTGTGTATCCGAAAGGGCCCATATTTGATGAAAGTTACATAAAAACATATAGTAACATCGGACAAGATCAGCAAAGAAAAGGAGTAAGACCATGAGAACAAAGGAACAGTATATTGAAGGGCTTCGGAAGATGAGACGCAATGTATATCACGACGGTGAAAAGATCGACCGCGTCGACGAAATGCAAGTCCCCGTCCTGAATGTGATGGGGCTCACATTTGACGCCGTGAGCGACCCGGAATTGAAAGATTTGTGCACAGCCACATCCCATCTGACGGGGGAGAAGATCAACCGCTTCTGCCACATCCATCAAAGCACGGACGACCTCCACAAAAAGCAGGACATGACACGGGCTCTCTGCCGAAGGGCCGGATTGTGCATCCAGCGCTGTATGGGGGCTGATGCGAATAACGCCGTCAACGCCGTCTCGTTTGAGGCGGACAAGCTCAATAACGGGGCTACCGAATATCACAAGAATTTTATCAAATGGCTCGAACGCTTTCAACGGGAGGATCTCGTCGGTTGCTGCGCCCAAACGGACATGAAGGGAGAACGACTGAAACGGCCAATCCAGCAGACCGATCCTGACATGTACGTCCGCGTCGTGGAGAAAAAGAGTGACGGCATTGTCGTTCGGGGCTGCAAGCTCCATATTTCCGAGGCATCCATCGCCGATGAAATCATGGTCGTGCCTACCCGTGCCCTCGGACCCGACGAAAAGGACTATGCCGTCGCCTTCGCCATTCCCGCCGACCACGAAGGAGTCAAGCAGGTCGTCACCATCCACAATCAACATAAACGCAAGAATATCAAGCGTGGTCTCGACATCGGCTATGCGGACTCGTACATCATCTTCGAAGATTGCTTCGTCCCGTGGGAACGGGTCTTCCTATGCGGCGAAAACGATCATGGCGGCCTTTGCGCCCTCTTGTTCGCTCTGTTTCACCGTCACAGCTATTCGGGCTGCAAGCCCGCCATCGGGGACATCATCCTGGGACTCGCAGCGCTGGCGGCTGAATACAACGGCATCGAAAAGACGCCCCATGTCAAGGAAATGCTGTCGGAAATCATCAAGGTTTCCGAATTGGGTTATGCGGCAGGCTTTACCGCCTCCAGCCTGGGCCGTCCGGAAATCAACATTCCGGGTCTCGGTAATTGCCCCTATGGACCCGGAAGCTATTTCCCCGACTCCATCTATTGCAACGTTGGCCGCTGCCTTACGGGGGAAGCGGTCTTCCACGAGCAGGAGCTCCTGTGCAGGATCGCGGGCGGCTTACCCGCCACATTCCCCTACGAGGGAGACCTGGCCCATCCAGAACTAAAGGCCGTCCTTGAAAAATACCTCAATCGGAATCCAAAAGTCCCCGTGGAAGAACAGATCAAATTCTGGATGACCCTGGGCGATTACACTATTGGAACATTGGCCGGCGTCATGAATTACGGAAACTATCATGGAGGCGGATCACCCATCATGGAACAGATCGCCATTACGTCCCAATATGACATCAAGGCCCGCAAGGCAATCGTCAAGAAACTTGCAGGAATGAAAATCTGATCCACTGCCTCGGATACTGACATCACTCCAACCGGCATGCCGATTCCTTATCGGCATGCCGGTTCTTTTTCTTGATATTTCCCGCTCATACCAAGTTTCCATAATCACACCAGCTATTCCGTAATCCACTACCAAATTACAGCCAAATCGCACGGATGGAGCGGGGCATTGGCCTTCCGGTTCAGGGATTTTTCCCATTTTTGCATGTTGCAGATGACATCACTGATACGGATCGGGAAAAATCCAATTCACCTTCAGACCAATACCCCACTTCTCTTGGAGACTGTGTCATAATCCAGTTTTGTCTAATGGAGACGCCTCTCAGGCGTCGTGGCAATCTATCTATAATGAATAAAAGCAAGATTGCCGCGCTTCGCTCGCAACAACTCTTCAAGTTTCTTAAGAGTCCCTGAGGGAATGCGGCAATCTCTATTGCATCATTTATTTTCCTATGGTTGTTTTAACCCCTGTGATAATAATAATTCGATATGAATCAATGCCAAAGGTTTGTTGGTGAAAAAATCCTGTGATGAATGGCCCCTTTACAAATCATGGTCATGCTGTTGAATTCCTGAGACGCCGGATACAGGCTGCCAGAGGTGAAATCCCCGCCGATCTGATCTTGAAGAACGGCCGGGTGATCAACGTCCTGTCGGGAGAAATCGTGGAAGCCGACGTGGCCATTTACGATGGGATCATCGCCGGTATCGGCACTTATGACGGACCCAATGAGCGGGACATAAAAGGGCTCTATGTCGCCCCCGGCTTCATGGACGGGCACTTTCACGTGGAAAGCGCAATGCTCTCACCTCCGGCCCTGGCGGCGGCAGTCCTGCCCCACGGAACGACAGCCATCGTCGCCGATCCCCATGAACTGGCCAACGTTTTGGGCGAAAGGGGCATCCGCTTCATTCTCGACGCGTCCAGAGATTTACCCGTCGATTTTTACGTCATGCTCCCGTCCTGCGTCCCGGCGACACACCTGGAGACATCAGGGGCCTCCCTCTCGGCGGCAGACCTTCTTGCCTTCAAGGATGAACCTCGTGTCCTGGGTCTGGCAGAGATGATGAACTATCCCGGCATCATCTTTACCGATAACGCCGTTCTGGAAAAGATTGCCGCCTTTTGCGGCAAGACCAGGGACGGCCATGCGCCCCTTCTTTCCGGACGTGACCTTAACGCCTATATCGCGGCGGGACTTCGTTCCGATCATGAATGCACTATCCTTGAAGAGGCAAGAGAAAAGCTCCGTCTGGGAATGCATATCATGATCCGCGAGGGGACCCAGGCCAAAAACCTCACCACCCTGCTGCCCCTCGTCAATTCGAGGACCATGCCCCAATGCAACTTCGTCACCGACGACCTTCATCCTCATGATATCATGCGCCACGGCCATCTCGACACTGTTTTGAACCTCGCCATGACTCACGGCCTGGACCCTATATCGGCCATTGCCATGGTGACGATTAACCCTGCCCGGTATTTCGGTTTTCGGGATATTGGTGCCATCGCCCCCGGTTATCGGGCGGATGTAGCACTCCTGTCATCCCTGAGTCCTATTCGGGTTGAAGCGGTCTACAAAGGTGGGCGTTCCGTCTGCGAAAGCGGACAGGTCACGGTCCCTATGAAAAACGGCCTTCCCTACGGCGACATGGCGGCTATGAACGTAAAGCCTTACAGCCCAGAGGCCTTTGCCCTGACAGTAAAAGGCCGTCGTGCCCGCGTCATCGAGCTGATCCCCGACCAGATCATGACAACCCAGTCCATTATTGAACCACTGGCTCATCATGACCGGGTCGTCCAGGACATATCGCGGGACATCCTGAAGATCGCCGTCATCGAACGCCACCGTGGAACAGGCAACATCGGTGTCGGCCTCGTTCGAGGCTTTTCTCTGCAAAAAGGCGCCATGGCTTCTTCCGTGGCCCACGATTCCCACAACATCATCTGTGTCGGCGCCTCGGATGGAGACATGTATTGTGCCGCCAAGGCCGTCGAGGCCATGGCAGGAGGACTCGCTGTTGCCTGCGACGGTGAAATCCTGGCCAGCGTTCCATTGCCCATCGGCGGCCTCATGTCCGACAGGAGCCTTGAAGATATGGCCCACGGCTGGGAGTCGATCCGCTATATGGCCCAGCAGTTGGGATGCCGTCTGAATGAGCCCTTTATGCATCTGTCGTTTCTCGCTCTGCCCGTCATCCCGGAGATCAAAATCACAGACCTGGGCCTCGTCGACGTCGGGAAATTCGAGATCGTTCAACTGTTTATGGATGAAAGGGATTGACAAAGAATTTATAGTGGTTATGTTATAGTCGAGAGATGCTACAGTGTACGTAATGAGTCATGTTACTGAGGGCCGAACACAAAACGTATCGCAGGGTCTTAGTGGTGATCGTCACCCGTTGAAAGACCAAGAATTTAAACACGTGGCTTCAGAAAAGACAAGACGGCACAAGCGGCTCACTCTTAAGCTCCTCGATGAACAGCATAGCTCACGAGGGGCTTTACTTTATTCCAATTCTAACTCAAAGCTATCTTCCATTTGCCCTTTTCCCGGATCAACGAGTAAGATTCCCTGCAAACCTTCATAGGCATTGGATGCTGCCGGTATTTTTCCAAATAATGGCTGATATTCTGGCAGACAAAAATGAAAGCCTCCAGATTCTGTTCCGGAATATTGTTCCCCCCCATCCCATGGAGAACATCATTCATGATCATTTTGAAATCGGGGGCAGTGACGGTTGCCAGCACGGTTGCCGCATTAGCTGATTTCTCAGTTGTTTCCACCGTAAAGGATATTCTGCGGGCGATCATGTTGGCGATCAGACCATGCCCTAATGATCGATGTGCACGGTATTCTGCGAGCGTTTGCTGCGTTCTGTCTTGAGAGGAGAGAAAATGATATGCTTCGTCCGTCCTGCCATTTACTATTGCCTCCAGATAATTCATTACAACTTGTTCAGCATTCAGGTGGCTTCCTTTCCTGACCATAAGAAAGATGAAGCATCCAAAAGCCAGTAGCATAATCGTCAGCACAACCATAAGTCAGTTTCCGTTTCATTTTAGAACCTGCTGACAGGCTGTTGAAAAACGTCCATCTGGTGCGTTGCACCCGCAAGCTTCCCCGGCCTTCGCCGGGGCAGGCTACATCGACGTACTTCTATGTACGACTCATTCCTCAGCTTTTGCGCGCCTTGCATCTAGGCATTTTTGAACAGCCTGCCCAAAATCGTGTTTTTCAACAGCCCGCTAAGGCGTCGGTAGTTTATGTGAGATATAACGGTAAAGTCAAAGATTATTCGACGTCTGAGAGGCGTCTCGCAAAGACAGCATTTTTAGTCCATGAATAACATCTGCATTTATTCCGGGGGCAGTTGCTCGCAGTGACAAAACGGTATATGACACAGTCTGACCAAGAGCTGCGGGGTATTGGTCTGAAGGTGAATTGGATTTTTCCGACCTGTATCAATGTCGTCATTTGTAAGTGCAAGACGAGAAAAATTCCTTGAACCGAAAGCCGATGCCCCGCTAATCGCCACTCGATAAAATTGGATTTTTCCCGATTGGTATCTGTGGTGTCATCTGTGAAACACTAAAATGGAAAAAATCTCTGAACCGGAGGGGTGATGCCCCGCTGCTCTCTTTGCCTGACCGGCTGAGAACAACGAGCCACTGTTTATCCCATGCTGCGTAATACCCTTCCCTCTGTGTAGCTAATTACCCAAAATGTATCAAAAACACCTCACCAACACCAATCATCTATTGCGTACTCGTCGGAAAAATGTAATCATTGTTGAAGGATGTAAAGGCAGGAACTAAGGCGGCCACTTGGACTGCTTTTTGCTTCTGCCCGTTGGCAATACTAAAAGATTTTTCCGATCGGAGAAAATTCACCTATGGAGATGTTTAAAAAGATATTGATCGCCAACAGGGGGGAGATTGCCGTTCGGATCATCCGCACCTGCAAGGATATGGGCATCCGCACGGTTGCCGTCTATTCCCAGGCCGATGCTGACGCGCTTCACGTAAAGCTTGCTGACGAGGCTTATGACATCGGCTCATCGACGGCATTGCAAAGCTACCTGAATTTTGAAAAAATCCTCGGAGTCGCTTTAGCGAGCGGCGCCGAAGCCATCCACCCCGGCTACGGGTTCCTCGCGGAAAATCCCAAATTTGTCGAATTATGTGAAGAGCAGCACATCGTCTTCATTGGACCGTCCAGCCAGTGCATGTATCGGGCGAAACCCAAGAACCGGGCACGTCAACTCATGAAAATGATCAACATTCCTGTGACACCCGGCTGTGACGATGCCATAACGAACGGCACGGAAGAGGGTATGAAACAGGCGCAGATGATTGCGACGGACGTAGGTTATCCCGTCATCGTCAAGCCTTCCGGCGGGGGCGGCGGCATCGGCATCACGATTGCCCAGAACGAGGTGGAACTGAGACGAGCCATCCACAGCGCCGAAGCGCGGGGCAGGCATGCGTTCGGCACGTCCACCTTTTACATCGAAAAATATCTTTCCGGCATGAAACACGTAGAGTTTCAAATCCTGGCTGACAAACACGGCAACGTGGTCCACCTGGGCGAAAGGGATTGTTCCATCCAGCGGCGATTTCAGAAGCTCATCGAAGAAGCCCCCTGCCCCATAGTGAGTCCCTTTATCCGCATGAAGATGGGGGCTGCCGCCATCGACATCGCCCTTGCCCTGGAATATGCCGGCGCCCTGACCGTAGAGTTCTTCTACTTCCCCGAGACCCGATCGTTCTGCTTCAATGAGATAAATTCCCGCCTCCAGGTTGAACACTGCGTTACCGAGATGGTCACGGGCATCGATATCGTCAGGGAACAAATCCGGATTGCGGCAGGGGAAGAGTTGAGCATCGGTCAAGACGATATTTCGATGAAAAGGCATGCCATCGAATGCCGCATCAATGCCGAGGATGCCAACCAATATTTCACGCCGTCGCCGGGTCTGATCGATCAATTGCGGCTACCCCACGGTCTGGGAATTCGTATCGACGAAGGGGTCTATGAGGGATACAATTTCCCCATCCATTACGATTCCCTGCTGATGAAGCTCATGAGTGTGGGCAAGACGCGGGAAGAAGCCATTTTACGCATGCAGCGGGCCTTGGGAGAGCTTGAGATCCGAGGCGTTAAGACGACTATTCCATTTCACCACATCATTTTGAATGAAGAGACCTTTGTTAATGGCAGTTATACGACAGATTTAGCCGGGAAACCGGAAATCAGGAATAAGCTGAAATTGGAATAGAGTTTATCCTAACAGGCTATTGAAAAACGCCCATCCCACGCATTCGCGGGGACGGCGTCTGCTGCGTTGCACTGCAAGCCCCGTCAATCGACGTACTTCTATGTACGCCTCTTTCCGTGACTTTTGCGCGCCTTGCATCTGGACATTTTTGAACAGCCTGCCCAAAATCGAGTGGATCTTATTACAAGGTCTCTATCTCCAACCTTCCACCCAACTGCTCGTTCGCCCGCCGGAGTTTTCCATCCTCTCCATAGACGACGATCACACTTTTTGCTTTGGCAGATTCGAAGAAACGACAGGAGGCCTCACTGATTTTTTCCGCAGTCATCCCCAGGATTTCGTCCCGGAGATTTTGGCGGTAAGCGTCGGTAATCCCTGCAAAGTGACGGGTCATAGCTACCGATGCCTTACCGGACGGGTCCGTCGGCCTATCCAGAGCACCAATCGTTCCGATAATAGCCTTTTCGATCTCTTCCGTCTCCATTTCCCCCCGGCAAACCAGATCGATGGCCTCCTGATAAGCCTGAAGGGTCCGGACGATATGGGGATCGCGATAGGACAGAAAGGCGAACACGCCATCCATGGGGTCGTAGAGGGACATACCGCCGTAAGCACCGCCCTGGACCCGGATGGTCTTGTACAGGTATCCGGTGGACAGAAATCTCGACAAAACCAGGAGCGATGACGCTACGGGATCGCCATACCCCGGTGCAGGCAAGGCCTCTGCCACGTAGGAAACCTGCGCGGGAAGCGTCACGCCTCTGTTGATGCCTTCCATTGAAGGCATCAACAGAGGCGCAGTTTCTCCATAAGCTGCCAGACGGCCAGCCAAGCGAACGGCACTTTCTTCAAGGCTCGTCAGGCCATCCGCATCGGCGGTCAGATTGATGCTCAACCCGCCACGGTTTAAGATGGATTCTTTAAGCTGGGCGATTTTGACCACCAGGTCCTTATGTTCCTTTTGGAAAGGCAGCACAACGGCGTTTAAGAACTGAAGCTGTGTCTTGCCGTGCCACTGCTCGTCACGCCGGGCCGCGACGGAGAAAGAAGATGCGGCGAGCCTCCGGGCAAACAAATGGCCGGAAGGGACAATGGCGGCATGAAGGCGGTTCTTTTTCTCCACAAGGAGGTCCTCCATGCGCTTCAAATCCGTCAGATCTCCTTCCGTCAGAATGTCCCCAAGGAGGGAAACGGCATCGGGGATATTCCGGTAAAGGGATTTCAGGCGAACGATCATCTTCTGCCAGGGCCGGTTTTCGCCCACGACGTTTCCTGCCATCAAATGGATACCGACACCGCCCGTCTTCAGGGCCAGATGCTTAGACATGGCCTCATAGTCCAGTCCGGCGGCGCCCATATTCGTCATGAGCTTGCCCAGCATGGGCAAGTAGGGTTGCAGGTCATCCGAGATATGGCTGATATCAAAGGCCAGGTCAATATAGGCGATGCCGTTTGTGAAGATATCATGATATAGGACAGGCACGCCGCCGATGGTCCCTTTTGCCGTAGGAATGGCCTCAACCTGGCGTTCAATATCTGCAATCTTCAATTTTGGCAGGCTGGCGATTGCCTCGGGCGTATCGGCTTCCGCCTGAAATACTTTGAGATCGGCAGCTTCACGATCAATGTCGGCCATCTTGTCCGCATCGAGGCTTTCCTGGGTGCGTACCATCTTGCTGCGGAATTGTTCCTCACGTTCTTCCAGGAAATTTACGTTTGGTGCCATAACGGACAGAAGGCGGTGGGGGTTGTCGATTAGCCACTCTCGTATCATTCTCTCGAACAAATCGGGTGTCTCCTGCCACATCCTTCGAACCTCGGTTATAAATGCAGGGAAATTGAGTCCGTTCAGGGGATCGCCGCCATAAAGCCAGGTATGGTAGACCCATCCCATGAGGACGATGCCGTAGGGAAAGTTGCTTCGGCTGATCTCCTTGCCGCCGAATTCGACCTGGTGCAATGTCCCTTCGATCAGGTCCCGGTCTATACCCTCACGGGCGACTCTATCCAGGGTATTAAGGATGAGGGCTTCAATCTCGGCTCCTTTGTCCACTTCCGTTCCCCTAAGCCCGACGGCAAAGATAGTCTGTTTGAAGTCCCGTTCGAAACCTGTAACGGGGGAGAGATCCTCACCCAACCGGGAATCGATAAGGGCCTTGCGCAGGGGACCGGCAGCACTCCCGACGAGAATGCCCGCCGTGATCTGGAGCAGGAGTGATGTCAGTTCATCCGTGTTTTCCGACAGCATCCAGGCAACGTTGACTGCGGCACGGCGTTTCGGGTCTTCGTCCTTCGCAATGGGATATTCGTGTCGAACCTGGCGGGGCGCCGTCCAACGCTTCTGGGATACGATGGCTGAATCAACCGTCACACGGTCAAAGCCGGTAAACATCTCCTCCAGAAAGGCCAGATGGTCCGCCGTCGGGATGTTTCCGTAGAGAAATACGCGGGCATTGCTCGGTGAATAGTAGGACTGGTGAAAAGCGACAAAAGCCTCATATGTCAAGGTCGGGATTATCTCAGGGGCGCCGCCCGAATCGAACCGGTAAACTGTGTCGGGCATAAGGTTTTCCTGAAGGGCCTTAAACATGAGGTTGTCCGGTGAGGAATAAGCTCCCTTCATCTCGTTGTAGACAATGCCGGAAATCGTCAGATCGCTACTGATGTCGCCCGCGACAGCAAACTCCAGATGGTGGCCCTCCTGGCGAAAGGTCTCCGACAGAAGGCGCGGCCGGAGAACAAGATCCGTATAAACCCGGGCCAGATTGTAGAAATCGGCCTTGATTTGGCTGGCCACGGGATAGATCGTCTTGTCTGGATAGGTGAAGGCGTTGATAAAGGTTTGGAGGGTGCTGCGGTGAAGTTCGTTGAATGCATCCTTGACGGGGTAGTTCAAGGACCCGGCCAGGACGGAGTGTTCCAGGATATGAGGCAAACCGGTGGAATCACCGGGCGGTGTGCGGAACCCTATGGCATAGAGGTTTTCGCGGTCGTCGCAATGGAGATGCAAAACCTGAGCCCCCGTCCGCTCATGGATGATCTCGTAGGCCGTCACCCGGATATCGGGGAGCTGCGCTACCCGCAAAATACGAAATTCGCCGATAACGGCGCCCGCCTCCCAGACAGGATCGGGACAGACATTTTCTTTTCTCATCATAATCCCCATAGACCTCCCATTCATCTCAGTTCATTCTATTGCAGAAGAGGAGTAAGAAGTCAATGGACAGCCACAGCAAATATCCAGGATCGGTCTGAGTTTGCCCAGCATAACACGGAGTCGAAACTCATAAACAATACTTGATATTAGGACGACATAGTGTTAGCTAAAAGGGGTTTCTGGTACTTTCCGGACGAAAATACCAATAGAAATGCCGGGCACATAAATCATTGCGGAACGGAATTCTATGGCATCCCAAGACAGCAACCACATGTTGAGAACCTTGACGGAAAAATCCCTTGCCGGAATTTATCTCGTCCAAGACGGCAAATTCTGCTTCATAAATTCCAATGCCGCTTCCTACGGATATTACAATAAAGAGGAGTTGATCGGTGTAAAATCGGATAGCGTTATCCATCCCGAGGACAGGGCGATGGTAAAGGCCAACGCCCGGGCCATGCTTCGAGGTGAACGCCAGGCACCTTACGGATTCCGGATCATTGCAAAGAATGGTCAGACACGCTGGATCATGGAAACGGTAACTCCTTTTTCTTTTGAAGGGAAACCCGCCTTGCTCGGAAATTCCATGGATATTACCGACCGCATGGAGGCGGAGGAACGGCTCAGGGAATCAGAAATTCTCTACCGAACTATTTTCGAAACGACAGGAACGGCCACAATGATTGTGGAGGAGAATACAACGGTAACTCTCGTAAATACGGAGTTCGAACAACTCTCCGGGGCGTCCAAGGACTATTGGGAGGGAAAGCGCTCCTGGACGGAGTTTGTTCACGAAAAGGACCGCGACCGCATGCTGGGTTATCACTATGCCCGGCGTATAGACCCCGATTCGGCGCCGCGGAACTATGAATTCAGTCTCTTTGACAAAAAGGGTAATATCCGGGAAGTCCTCATAACCATATCGATGATTCCGGGGACGAAAAAAAGCGTGGCTTCGTTTGCCGAGATTACAGAGCGTAGAAAAGCGGAGGAGCGACTGCGTGAATCGGAGATACTTTACCGTACTATCTTCGAAACGACGGGTACAGCAACAATCATCGTTGAAGAAGATACAACGGTAACCCTTGTCAACACGGAGTTCGAGCAGCTCTCCGGAGCGCCCAAGGACTACTGGGAGGGAAAGCGCTCCTGGACGGAGTTCGTTCACGAAAAGGACCGCGACCGCATGCTGGGTTATCACTATGCCCGGCGTATAGACCCCGATTCGGCGCCGCGGAACTACGAGTTCAGCCTTTTGGACAAACAGGGTAATGTTCGGGAAGTGCTGATCACCATATCCATGATACCTGGCACAAAGAGAAGCGTGGCCTCTTTTGCCGAGATTACGAAACGAAGGAAAGCGGAGGAACGGCTGCGTGAATCGGAGATACTCTATCGAACCCTCTTCGAGACCACGGGAACGGCGACTATCATCATAGAGGAAGATACGACCATCTCTCTGGTCAATACTCAATTTGAACAGCTCTCCGGAGCGCCCAAGGACTACTGGGAAGGAAAGCGCTCCTGGACGGATTTTGCCCACGAAAAAGACCGTGAACGGATGATGAAGTACCATCTCAAAAGACGTGTGGACCCCGATTCGGCGCCGCGCAACTATGAATTCAGCTTTGTGGACCGGCAAGGCAATGTGCGGGAAGTTATCATCACCACTTCGATGATTCCTGGAACTAAGAAGAGCCTGGCGTCTTTTGCCGACATCACGGAAAGAGAAAAGACCGAAGAATCTCTGAGGAAACGGGAGAAGGAACTCAAAGACAAGACCAATGAACTTGAGGAATTAAATGCGGCTCTACGCGTTTTATTGAAGAGCAGAGAGGAAGACAAGATTGAACTTGAAAACACGGTCATGTCCGGCTTGAACAAGCTGGTCATGCCTTATATAGAAAAAATGAGAAAAGGGCATCTAAAGGGAAATGAATTGGTATGCCTGAATGTCATCGAATCAAATCTGAAAGACATCACTTCCCCATTTATGCATAAACTATCTTCACAATTTTTGAATTTTACCCCGAGAGAACTGCAAGTCACCAATTTGATTAACGAAGGAAAAACGACGAAGGAGATTGCGGACTTCATGAATGTATCTCTGGCCACCGTAGAAATCCATCGCCATCACATACGGGAGAAGCTGGGATTGACAAAAAAGAAGACCAATCTCAGGACTTATCTTACATCTTTGAAATAACCTTTATAATTTATAAACAGTTTATAAGTATTCTTTCAATATTGCTTTTTTTCTGTTCAACCTTCTTAATGCGTTGATATTTTGAAGGAGAAATCTCTGATCATTAGATAAATCTCCTTCTTCATCTTTAATGAATCGGCCGCGTTCTTTCATTTTTTGTTTTAGTATTATATGATTAAAACTTAAGATTCAGGACATGGCTAAACTTAAAGGGGGGTTCTAGAATGGCATCATACGGAGAAAAATTGGTAACAGCGGATCAGGTTGCTTCAATGGTCAAGGATGGCATGTGGCTGGATTTTGGAACCGTCCAGGCGCCGCGGGCTTTTGACAGGGCTTTGGCAAAGCGGGTGGGAGAAATCAAGGATGTAAAAATCAGAGCCCTCGGTCATCTGACACCTCTGGAGGTCATGGAGAAGGATCCGGACGCCAAGAGCTTCTGGCTTGGCAATTGGCATATCCTTGGCTGGACGAGAAAGTATATCGCCGAAAATCGCGGCACACACATTCCTTATAATTTCGGAGAGTCGGCCCGCATCTACCGGGAAGACCTCGATGTCGACATGGCAATCCAGACAGTGACACCCATGGACAAGCATGGTTACTTCAACTTCGGGCCCCTGTGCAATTTCAAAAAGGCCGTCTTCGAAAAAGCCAAGACCGTTGTTGTTGAGGTGGTTGAAGACATGCCATGGTGCTATGGCGGCTATGATGAATGCATCCATATCTCCCAGGTAGACTATGTAATCGAGAATAAAACAGACAAGTTAATTACAATTCCTTCGCCCGTTGCTACGGATACGGAGAAGAAAATCGCCGGGTATATCGCCGAAATGATCCCGAAGGACGGACCCTGCATCCAAGTCGGCATCGGCGGTCTACCCGATACGGTTCTACGGCTGCTTGCAGACAGCGGCGTCCGCGACATCGGCATTCATACGGAAATGGTCACGGAAGCCATTATGGAGCTGCACGAGGCCGGTCTCATCACGGGGAGAAAGAAGACTTTTCTACCGGAAAAGATCGTCTGGGCCTTCGCTATCGGCAGCCGGAAGTTGTACGACTGGATCGATCACAATCCGGCCCTGGCCATGTATCCCGTTGAGTTCACCAACGATCCTTATATCATTGCCCTGAATAAGGATTTGATCTCGATCAATGCCTGTTTGGGCGTAGACCTTCAGGGGCAGGCCAGTTCGGAATCCATCGGGCCCGCACAGTATTCGGGTACCGGCGGCCAGTTGGCCTTTGTACGGGGCGCCTATTACCGGGCAACGAAAGGTCAGCCCCCTGTCGGTTATCCGGGAAGTAAATCCTTCCTGGCTTTCCAGTCCACATTTACCGATAAAGACGGAAATCTGCAATCCAAGATCAAGCCGACCCTGCCGCCGGGTGAGATAGTTACCGTGCCGCGAACGGATGTTTCCTACCTGGTGACGGAATATGGGGTGGCTTACCTGAAAGGTCTCTCGATCCCCGAGAGGGTACTGGCCATTACAAAGATCGCCCATCCTGATTTCCGGGAAGGACTCCTGGAAGAGGCAGAGAAAATGCACTGGCTCAATAAGCAATGGGCTCTGGGTGCAATCTGACATTGTCAAACAGGTTGTTGAAAAACTCGATTTTGGGCAGGCTGTTCAAAAATGTCCAGATGCAAGGCGCGCAAAAGCTGAGGCTACCACCCCCTGCACCCCCGCCAGCGGGGGACAGCGTACATAGAAGTACGGCGATGTAGCCTGCCCCGGCGAAGGCCGGGGAGGCTTGCAGCGCAACACAGCAAATGGGCGTTTTTCAACAGCACGCTAATGGTTTGGTTAGGGTCCTGATGGAACATCAATCCATTGGAGACGTAAGACGAACACTATATAAAAAAAGGAGTGACGCTATGGACATCAAGAAGGTTTGTGTATTGGGAGCGGGATTGATGGGGAACGGCATTACCCAGGTTTGCGCACAGGCGGGCTATCAAGTGGCTATGCGCGACATAGAGCAGCGTTTCATTGACGGGGGCATGAAGACGATCACTAAGAACCTGAGCCGCGATGTGGAAAAGGGGAAACGGACGAAGGAAGAGATGGACGCCATACTGGGCCGGATTACGCCGACGCTGGATATGAAGGAAGCCGCCTCCGGAGCGGATGTCGTTGTAGAAGTGGTCATCGAGGTCATGGACGTAAAGAAACAGGTATACAAGGAATTGGAAGAAATCGTTCCCGCCCATTGCCTCTTTTTCACCAATACGTCGGGGCTGAGTATAACGGAGATGGCGGCGATTACGAAACGGCCGGGAAAGTTTATCGGGACGCATTTTTTCAATCCCGTTCCCGTAATGCGCCTGCTGGAAATCATCAGGGGCTACGAGACATCGGACGAGACACTGGAAATTGCCAAGGCGTGGGGCAAGAGCCTGGGCAAGGAAGTTATCGTGGTGCGGGAGGCGCCGGCATTTGCAGTGAACCGGATTCTGTGCACCATGTTGAATGAGGCCTTCTTTGCGCTGGATGAAGGGATCGCAACAGCAGAGGACATCGATAAGGGGATGGTCCTTGGCTGTAATCACCCGATCGGTCCCCTGGCGCTTTCGGATCTCGTGGGTAATGAGACCCTGCTACGGGTAATGGAGGGATTACACCGGGAGTTGGGAGATAAATATCGTCCGGCACCCCTGCTGAAGAAGCTGGTGCGGGCGGGTCGTTTCGGCCGCAAGACCGGCAAGGGAGTTTATGACTACAAGTAGTGTTTCCGCTTCATTTTATGTACCGCTCTGGCTAAATCAGGGCAATCCAATAACAACTTATAAAAGAGGGAGGAAAAAACATGGATTTTGATTTAACCGAAGAACTGAAGATGTTGAAAGAGATGGCATACAAGTTTGCAGTTGCGGAAATGGGCCCGCTTTCGAAAGAATGCGATGAACACGAGAAGTACACACCGGAAATCCGGAAGAAGGCGGCGGAAAACGGGCTGGTGGGGGCCTGGATACCCGAAGAATACGGCGGGGCGGGTGCAGGCATCCTGGGGTATTCCATCATAACGGAAGAACTCTCCAAGGTAGACATGGGCATCGGGCTTAATGTCGTTGCCGCCTCATTCGGTTCTGAGTCAATCTTCCAATATGGAACGGAAGAGCAGAAAAAGACCTATCTGCCGCCCATATGCACCGGAGAGAAGGTAAGCGCAGGCGCTTTCACGGAACCGAACGCCGGAACGGACGTCGCCGGATACAAGACGCGGGCTGTAAAAGACGGCAGTGATTACGTCATAAACGGCAACAAGATGTTTATCACCAATGGCACGGTCTGCGATTTCATGGTGACGCAGTGCATTACCAATCCCGAAGAAAAGAAGCACAACAGTTTTTCTCTAATCATCATCCCCGCCGATGCCAAAGGCATCACGAGAAACAAGATTCACGGGAAAATGGGCATCCGTTCAAGTGATACGGCGGAGATTGCGCTGGAAGACGTGCGCGTACCCCAGACCAATCTGGTCGGAAAGGAAGGCCGGGGCTTCATTCAGCTGATGCATTTCTTCGATACGACCCGCGTGATGGTATCGGCGCAAGGCCTGGGATTGTCGGAAGCATGTCTGGAGACGAGCATCAAATATGTCAAGGAGCGGACAGCCTTCGGTCAACCTTTGGGCGCCTATCAGATGACGCAAAAGAAGCTTACGGAGATGGCCATCATGATCGAAGCACTCAGAGGGCTCACCTACAAGGCGGCATGGCTCATCGATGTCGGCCGTCCCGATTATCACCTGGCTGCAATGGCAAAGTTCTACAGCGGCCAGACGGCTGTCTTCTGCGCCAATTCAGCGGTCGAGTTGCATGGAGGTTACGGCTATATCGATGAATATTCAGTGCAGAAATGGTACCGCGACGCCAAGATTCTCGAACTCTACGAGGGAACCAAGGAAGCGGAGATCATGACCATCGGCAGGACCCTTCAGGCAAAGTGATCAGGAATATGGCATTCCCCTCATTAAAAAAGGAGGTACAACCATGTCAGATTATGTAAGTTCTTTGACTCAAGAAGAAAAGGCAAGATACCACCTGATCAACAAAGATAATCTCGAATTCCTGATGAACCGTTACAACAAGGCCAACCGTTGGGTGATCGGCGATATGATTAGGAGAAGCGCTTATCACTATCCCGACAAGAAGGCCCTTGTTTTTCAGGACGTCAGCATGACCTATACGGAACTGGAAGAGGCTTGCAACCGTACGGCCAATGCCCTTCTCGGACTGGGAGTGGAAAAATACGACCGCGTCGCAATACTCGCCCACAACACTATCGATCATGTTCTGACATGGCTGGGATGCGCCAAGATAGGGGCCATCTATCTGGCCATCAACTATCTGCTCCGGGGCAAGGACATTTCCTATTGCATCAATCATTCGGAAAGTAAGGTCTTCATCGTAGAAGACTCCCTTTACGACCTTGTCAAGGATGTGCTGGACGATATGCCGACAGTGAAGACGTATATCTGGTCGAGGCAGGGCGCGGGAAACCCGCCCATAAGTTCGCAGTTCCTGGATTTTGAACCCTGGTACAAGGAATACCCGGCTACAGAACCGGATACGATTCTGCATATCGAAGATCCCTGCCAGATGACCTATACCAGCGGAACGGAATCCCTGCCCAAAGGTGTCATTATCAGCAATCAGGCCCTTATGGCTGAATATGTGGGATGTCTCATCGATGGCCAGTATGATGAAGACGATATCAATATCAACGCCCTTCCCATCTATCACTGCGCCCAGCGGGATGTCTTCATGAATCCCATCTTCTGGGTAGGAGGAACAAACATCCTGATGGGGCCCGATATCGGCATGATTCTCAAGAATATTCAAGAATACAAGGCATCGATGTTTTTTGCTCCGCCTACTGTCTGGATCGGCATGCTCAGGCATCCCGATTTTACTAAATATGACCTTTCCAGTCTGAAGAAATGTTATTACGGCGCCTCCATCATGCCTGTCGAAATTCTAAAGGAAATCATGGAGAAACTACCGGGAACCAAGATCTACAATTACTACGGCCAGACGGAACTGGCACCGTATCATACCATCCTTAAGGCCAAAGATGCCCTACGAAAATTGGGCTCTGCGGGCTTGGGCGGACTTAACATGGAAACCCGCCTGGAAGATGACGATGGCAAACCGATTTCTCAACCCGGCATCCCCGGCGAGATCTGCGGCAAGGGCCCCCATGCGCTGATAATGTACTTCAAGGATCCGGACAAGACCGAAGAAGCCATGAAAGGCGGCTGGTTCCATTCCGGGGACATCGGCGTCATGGATGAGGATCGCTATATCACCGTCGCCGACCGGAAGAAGGATATGATCAAGACCGGAGGTGAAAACGTCCCGACACGCGAAGTAGAGGAGGCCATATACCTCGATAGCCGCGTGCAGGAAGTCGCCGTCATCGGCCTTCCCGATCCGAAGTGGGTGGAAAAGGTTGCGGCCATAATTGTCCCGAAAGCCGGCCAGACGATTACGGAAGAAGAGATTATCGCACACTGCCGCAAAGAACTGGCGGGCTTCAAATGCCCGAAGAAAGTTATCTTTGTCGATCAGCTTCCGAAAACGCCTACGGGCAAGATTCTGAAGCGGGAAATGCGCGTCCTTTATAAAGATAAATGATTAAAACACGATACATAAAGGAGGAAAGAGCGTGAAAGATGTAGTTATTGTCTCCGCATGCCGTACGGCAATCGGCGGTTTTGGAGGTACTCTAAAAGACCTCAATTGTGCAAAATTGGGAAGTGTTGTAATGAAAGAAGCCGTCAAGCGGGCGGGAATCGATCCGGGTATTATCGGTGATGTCCGTTTCGGCAATTGTATGGAACCCGTCGACGCCCTCAATGTCACCCGTGTTTCCGGCCTCATGGCGGGGATTCCGGAGACGGTGACGGCCTGTACCATAAACAGGGTCTGCATCTCCGGTCTGGAGGCCGTCATTTCCGGAGCGGCGATGATTCAGGCGGAAATGGCCGATACCATTCTCGCCGGCGGTATGGAGCACATGTCGGGTGGCGGATATTCAGTAGCCGCGGCCCGTTGGGGATGCCGTCTGCAGGACCACGTATTTGTCGATAATATTATTCACGGCCTCCATGCCGGTTCACACTTGCTTCCTGGACCGGAACTGGGACCCGTGAAAGATGGGCCTATCATCGATTTATATCGGGGCAAACCTTATATCATGGGCATTACGACCGAACTGATTGCCCAGATGTATAATATCAGCCGCGAGGAGATGGATGAGGTTGCCCTTCGCAGCCATAACAATGTGGAACGCGCCACATTGGAAGGCGATTTCAAGGAAGAGATCGTTCCTATCGAACTGCCCCAGAAGAAAGGGAAACCCCCAAAGATATTCGACAAGGACGAGCATTACCGGCCCAATCTGACCATGGAAGAGCTGAAGTCGCTGCCTGTTGCGTTCCTCCCGAAGGGGCTCGGCAAAGTAACTGCGGGAAATGCCTCCGGCATTAATGACGGCGCCAGCGCAGTGCTTCTCATGTCGGGAGAAAAGGCCAAGGAATTGGGTCTGAAACCATTAGCCAAAATCAAGGCCATCGGCCGCGGCGGCTGCCATCCTTCCGTAATGGGATTGAGCCCCACACCCGCCGTCAAGGACATGTTCGCAAGAAGCGGTTTGAAGTTGGCAGATTTTGATTTGATCGAGGTCAATGAGGCTTTTGCCGGACAGTATATCGGCGTCGAACGCGAACTGGGCCTGAATCGTGAAATCACGAACGTCAACGGCTCGGGTGTCGGTCTAGGACATCCCGTCGGTTCGACCGGATGCCGTCTCATTGTAACGCTGATTCATGCCATGAAGAAGCGCGGCAAGACTCTTGGATTGGCTACGCTGTGCGGCGGCGGTGGTGTATCCATGGCGGCGGCAATTGAAATGATGTAGGCCCGAAGGGCTCCAAAGATTAATCACAAAGAAGGCCCGTCATCCTGAAATATCGGTGACGGGCCTTTTCATATCCATGAATATCTATTGGCCTTCTCTTGCAAGCGCCGCCATTTCTGTCCCTCCTGTCATCAGAAGCGCGTAGTGGAATCCGGGGAACAGCTATGCATGGATGTTCTCAAGAAGATTCCCCATCGGCATTTCGTGTTCAGTATTCCGAAGCTTCTGCGTAGATATTTCCTTTATGACAGGAAGCTTCTTGCTGGCCTGAGCCGCTGCTCCCGGGATGAATATATCCTCTCATAACACTTCAATAATTGAGGCGTACTGGATGGGTGCATCTGAATTACGCCCGAAATAGCCAATTTCAGGGGATACGGAACGAAAAAGGACAGCACATTTTCAACGAGATGAACATCCCCGCCACCACTAACCATGCCACCACAACATCTTGGGCTTCTTTTTCATTGACATACAATGATGTTTTTCCTATAGTTCCACCTAGGGAAAGCGAGTTCTTATCAATAACCACCAGCCACGGGATTGTTTTCCATTCCCCACCTCCATAGCTCTGATCCTGATATTATTCTCCGCCCCGAGTAAGATGGATCGTTTGTGTAGAAGTGTTTTGAATAAAAGTGTGGTCCCTGTCGTCAGATCCGTTACCAATACATCAACATATGGCTGATACTCGGGCTCGTGCTGAGGATCTTCGAGTATTACAGTCCAGTAGAATTTTAATTGCGGGTTAGTAACATTTGGAACAGTTGCCATTTGAGACACAGAGCTTATTATGGTAATTATTATCAAAGTTATTGATTCTGGCAAATAATTTCCTCTATAGACCTTTTGTATGCCAGGGTCTATTAGGATCTACCCCGATGTTTTCGATTCCACTCTTTTCCGGAGTAAATGAACTCGGGGTCATATTTTGGGCCAAACCTTTATGGTTATTTCCTTAAATCCTGCATAGGCATGCGGGATTCTCCTGTTAGCGTCTTCAGGGTCATCTGCAGACATTATCTTAATATAGTTTCTGTCTAAGAAAAGTCTACGATTGGGAATAGTAAAGCTGAAACTGCCATCGCTACCCAAATTGATCAGCTGTCCTCCTAAACCGTATTCCTTGTTTACACTGTAGACTAAGTATTTGGCTGTGCCTATTCCGCCCGTCACAGAGCCCGCTATGGTAATATCGTGGCGGTCTTCAAAGGTTGCACTATTATCCGAATTGAGGACAGGCGAAGTGATATTTATAGTCCGGAACTTGGAATTTGTCCATCCACCTTCTGCTCCCGTATAGAGAGTTTCGAATGTTTTTGCACTAAATGCCGATGAGAATGCCTCGAATCCGAACTTGATTATCGTGTGATAAGCGGCCTCCTTGCTGTAATTCCTGAAACCGCCGATCGGGCTCGGGCTCCAGTCGACCGTGACCTCTTCACCGGGAAAATTGTTGTCGTATATATAGAATCTGCCTGCTTTGTACCTATATACCGTCACAGCGTGTCCATAATTAAAGCCTCTAAAAATAAAAGTCTGGGGTGATTTTGTTATTATCATTGTCGTAATGAGCTGGAGTCCGGTGTTGTCATCTCCCAGCCAATAGTCGGCTAATAACCAAAGATTCGCCCATATTTGACTTGATGCTATGTGTGCCCTTGAGATCAGTTCCCTGGCAGTAGCATCATCTTCCCAATACCAAGCATCACCTTGAAGATATTTACTGTACAGCCCCGTCCCGTCTATCGCTTTCTTGTAGGCGAAGTACCAGACAGAATAGTTGGCCATGCCGAGGCAACTGCCTCCACCAGGGCTGTCATACCCACCGAAGTTCGGATGGAAAAACCCATCGATCTCCGGCCTGAAGCCGGAATCTACACTTAGCAGTGCAGCTGCCAGTTCTTAATTATGAGCAATTTTAAAATGTTTCATCAAATATCTTGAAACCGGCATGTCTCATTCGAAGACATTCCTTGTTCTGCCACCAGAAAGGAAGACTCAAAATAGCTTATTTCCTTTATGACAGGAAGCTTCTTGCTGACCTGAGCCGCTGTGCCTGGGACGCCCCGAAGATTTTCATACAGGAGGCGGTCCCGGAGGATTACCACATCCCCGGCGCCGTAATCGCTGTGCAAACCTTCGGCGACTTCCTTGGCTTCAACCCCCATTGCCACATCCTGGTGACAGACGGCTGCTTCTACGGCAGTAACGGCATGTTTCGCGTCGCCCCGCCTCTTGAACTGAAAAAACTGGAGACCATCTTCCGGCACAAAATCTTCCGTATGCTGCTTGCCAAGGGAAAGAGCTCCGAAGAAATGGTGCGATTGCTTTCCGGATGGAAACATTCGGGTTTCAACGTCTTCTGCGGCAAACGTATCTCGCCCAACGACGATACGGCCATGGAGAACCTGGCCAGTTACATAATCCGGGCATCGTTTTCCCAAGAGCGGATGCAGTACCTGGATCAGGAGAGAAAGGTCGCCTATACGTCAAAGGATGGCAAGGATACAAAGGTCTTTTCTGCAATGGAATGGCTGGCCGCCATGTGTTCTCACATCCCGAGCAAAGGTGAGCAGATGGTGCGCTACTATGGGTTTTACAGCAACGTCTCTAATTGAGGCGTACTGGATGGGTGCATCTGAATTACGCCCGGAATAGCCAATTTCAGGGGATACGGAACGAAAAAGGACAGCACATTTTCAACGAGATCAACATCCCCGCCACCCCTAACCATGCCACCACAACATCTTGGGCTTCTTTTTCATTGACATACAATGACGTTTTTTCTATAGTTCCACCTAGGGAAAGCAAGTTCTTATCAATTCAATTGCAGGAGGAAACCGGCCTGCCGGTAATGGTTGCCAAAGACCCCCTGTCCGCTGTCGCGAAAGGGGCCGGGATGGCCCTCAATGAGGTAGAACTTTTGAAAGGTGTATCGATGCAGGTGTAATGCCGATGCACGGAGCTTTGGGTAAGCAACCATTGAAAGTATTTGAAAACACAATATAATTTGAGGTATTAAGTACCCGGTAAAAAATCTTCATAATGATTAGTTAGGGGGCAGCTCACGGGAGGTGACCGGGTTCATGAATACTTATGATGTTCTGATCATCGGTTCCGGACCGGCGGGCCTGTTTGCAGCCATCCGTCTTGAGCGCTTGGGAATCGGCAGTATCGCCATCATTGACCGGAATGCCTATCCGGCCGGAGGGCTTCTGAATGACGGCAAACTGAATTTCGACCATCGCATCGGCATCGATATTGACGAACTCAAAATTGATATTCCCACGGCCCAGCATTACATAGATGAAGTCAAAAGAATCATCACCAGCTTCACCTGTTGCCGGCAGGTGACTTCTCCCGAACAAAATGAAAAAAACGACGTGCTGACGAAGATTGCCCAGGAGCACGGAGTCCAATTCATTGCCCCGGAGCAATGGCACTGGGGCACCGATAACGGCAGAGCCGCAGTGAACCACCTCAGAGGCTTTCTGAAAAAGACAAACTTTCTGCTGGATGCCGATGTCAACTCTATAGAAATAAGGAAAAATCATTCTTATCACATCAGTGCTCGTAAAAAGAGCGGCGACACTCTCGAAATGCAGGCCAGCGTAATCCTGGCCGCTCCCGGCCGAAGCGGCGCTTACTGGTTCCGGGATGCATCAGAAAAACTGGGCGTGAATCATGAATTCGGCCCCATAGATGTGGGCATCAGGCTGGAGCTGAACAGGAAATTCTATGATGAAATAACCAGCGTCGTATACGACCCCAAGTTTATATTCAGGACCTCCAGACACAAGGACAAGGTCAGGACTTTCTGCACCAATCCCGGCGGCAGGGTGCGCCTGGAAGGATATGATCATTTCAGGTTGGTGAACGGGGATGCCCTGTTCACAAGCAAAACTTTAAACACCAATTTCGCCCTGATCAACACTATCGCCTTGACTACACCATATTCCGATACAACGGAATTCGGGCACATGATTGCGCGACAATGCAACCTCCTCGGCGGCGGCAAGCCGATTGTTCAGAGAGTCGGCGATTTTCGGGAGGGCAGAAGAAGTTCTCCATCGACTTTCGACAGCCCCACCCGCCATTTCGAATTATGCAAGGCAACGTGTAACGCCACGCCGGGAGATATTACACTGGGGCTGCCGGCGCGGATAATCGACAATCTCTGGGAATCTCTAAAGACTCTCGACAAAATCATACCCGGCATACTTCATCCGTCCACCCTGCTTTATGCACCGGAAATCAAATTCTTCGACACGCATTTCCCGACCGATCAGGATCTAGAGACCAACGTCAAAGGGATTTTTGTTGCCGGCGACGGCACCGGTAAAAGCCGCGGAATAGTGGGCGCGGCCGTCTCCGGAATCATAGCTGCCGAAGGGATTGCTAAGAAGTTCTCCGGCTGATTTGCAATGCAAAATGAAATGTAGGGGCGGCTTTAAAACCCGCCCCTACAGGACCGATGGAGCCTCAAGAATTACGAAACGTATCAATTTCATTTCTTTTTATCAATCCAGATATCAGGAATTTCCTTATAGTAAGCAAATTCGCAATGGTGTAAAAAAACAGCCATTCCTTAACGAGTTCACAATGCAAGGAAATCATCGTTTTCCCAAGAGCGGATGCAGTACCTGGATCAAGAGAGAAAGGTCACCTATACGTCAAAGGATGGCAAGGATACAAAGGTCTTCCTGCGATGGAATGGCTGGCCGCCATGTGTTCTCACATCCCGAGCAAAGGTGAGCAGATGGTGCGCTACTATGGGTTTTACAGCGACGTCTCTCGGGGAAAAAGAAAAGCTGCGGGTACGGATGATGCCGTTCCCGATATCCTCGAACCGCAAGGTGATGGAAAAGTCCTCCGGCGGAACCGGGCGCGGCTTATTCAGAAGATCTACGAAACAGTTCCCCTGGTCTGTCCAAAATGTCAGGGGACAATGAGAATTATTAGCTTCATCGAAAATGTCGAAGTGATACGGGAGATTCTCAAGTATCTGGGAATATGGCTTGCCCGATCAAGGCCGTCACCCAAAATTCATGCCCCGCCAACATTATCTGAACCCGAATCTGCCGTTCATCAACCTCATCATCAAGACACTTACAAAGACACTTACAGCTACCCTGACCCCGACTACCCCCGGGATGAATATATCCCCTCATAACACTTCAATAATTGAGGCGTACTGGATGGGTGCATCTGAATTACGCCCGAAATAGCCAATCTCAGGGGATACGGAACGAAAAAGGACAGCACATTTTCAACGAGATGAACATCCCCGCCACCACTAACCATGCCACCACAACATCTTGGGCTTCTTTTTCATGGGCTTCTTTTTCATTGACATTCAATGGCGTTTGTCCTATAGCTCCACCTCGGGAAAGCGAGTTCTTATCAATCAAGTTCTTATCAATCAATTAAGTTCTTATCAATCAATCAATCAAAATCAATTGTCGCTGATCGAAAGATGGACCCTGATAGTGAACCGAATTTCGTGATAGCCCTTTATCGGAGGTTAGATATGGAAAGCTGGACATATAGCATGAAATTGCTTGCTGGCAAGAGGTGCGCGGGTACGGGGAGGTTTGAAAGATGATTTCTATAGAAAGGATAACGGGAGAAGTTGGGTTGGGACGAGCGTGCTCGCCGTGCGTGGCGGGGTCGGTAGTTTCAACTCTAACGTGGACCGGTACGGAGTCCGTTTCGGTTTCGAAAAGTAATCGCACCCGTGACATGAGTCCAATATGACAAAACAAAAGAAACAAAGATTTCTTGTGCTTGGCCTGCTCAGTGTAGCTCTCATCATTGCGTCTCCCGTAAGGGCCGGCCAGATCCAACCGAACCCGAACAATGGAACCATTGATACGGACTTAACGATTCCATACAGTAGTGACTGGAATAGCGTCAATTTTACGGATAACGGTACTATCAACCTTAACAGCCATTTTAGCAACAACAGCACTTTCAACAACAACGGCACTGTTTGGGTGAACTTCATCGACCTTACTGTTACCAACAGCACAGGAGCCGTTTTTAACAATAACAGCGGTGGTGTCGTAGAGCAGTGGGCCGGGCCATTTACAAACCAGGCTGGAGCAACACTCAATAACTCAGGGCAGTTCAAGAACAGTAACGTTGTCAAAAACTATGGCAGTCTGACCAACAATGCCGGCGGATATCTCTGGAACGGAGGGGTTTTAAATAATTACGCAGGAGGCTCCATAACCAATAACGGCACTTATGAAGGATGGGTACTTAATGTATACGGCGGCACCGTAGACAATAATTCCACTTGGCAGAACCGGGGCTCCCTTATCAATTATGGCGGTACATTCAACAACAACATAGGGGCGACCTTGACGAATTATGATTCCGGTAATATCAGCAACCGAAGTACTTTCAATAATGCCGGCACAATCATAAACAGCAACGGCCGCACTCTGGAAAATTTCAGCGGCACATTTACCAATTCGGGAACAATTACTAACGCCGGCATACTGACTAACAAGGCGGCCGCCATTTTTGCAAACACCGGCATTTTGACCAATAACGGCTCTTTAACCAACGCCGGCACCATCAACAACACCGGCACCTTTACCCTCGCGTTGGGTTCCACCTATAATTTCACTGGCGGTACCCTCAACAATACCGGTACCTTCACGCTCAACCGTGATTTTACCTTTGGTGCGGCTCAGGCAGGCACCATAAACCTCAATGCCGGAGGTACGCTGCAAAACTATGCCACGCTGACGAACGACGAGGGATACAATCAGAACAACGCGGGATCCATCGTCAATAACGCCAACGCGACTTTTATTAATAACGGCATTCTGAGCGGATCAGGTTCAATCATTAACGCAGGGCTTCTCAAAGGAAGCGGCACGATTATGGGCAGCACCACCAATCGGGGGACAATCGCACCGGGCAACTCGATCGGCACGTTGACCATTGCCGGCAATTACACTCATACTGCGGGCGCTATCTACCAGGTGGAAGTCAATGCAGCCGGCCAGTCAGACAAACTGAACATCACCGGCACTGCTACGTTGCTGGGCGGAACTGTTGCGGTGCTTCCCCAGGCCGGCATCTACAATATGAACACACGATATACGATCCTGACCGCGGGAAATGTTACAGGAACATTCAACAATGTGACCTTTCCTCTTACTTTCCTTACCCCATCTTTGAGCTACGATCCGACCAGTGTCTATCTTCTTTTGGTACGTAACTCCACGTCGTTCGCGGACGTTGCCGCCACTGAAAACCAGCGGGTTGTGGCAAGCGGCCTTGATCGGCTTGCCGGTGGTGTCACCGGCGACATGGAAACCGTGCTAAACAACCTCCTAAACCTTTCCACAGCAGGGGCAAGGGGCGCCTATGACCAGTTGGGCGGCTTTGTTCACACCGCGGTTCCGGATGTGTGACTTTCTCTTCCTTAAACCAATATACCAATATCATAAATCAAAGAATGGGCAGCTTTGTCAGCCCTTCGTCAAACCATGGTACACCGGTTGGGTTCTCACCATTTGCGGATAGGGTCAGCGATGCAACCGCCAACCTGGTCGCAGCACTTTCTTCAACGACAACGGAAGAATTCGGGTTCTGGGCTCAAGCGTACGGCACGGCCAAAGAAAGACACGCTAACGATATATCATCGCGCTACAGCTACAATTCACCCGGCATTGCTGTCGGTTTCGATAGGAAGATTAACGCTTCTCTCCTTCTGGGCGCTTCCGTCGGTTACTCCTACTCGAATGTCGATATGAAAGATCTTAGTGAAAGAGCGACAATATCCGCTTACACGGGATCGCTCTATGCCACATGGAAGTATGATCCCTGGTATATAAGTGCGGTTGGCACTTACGGATACACGACTTACGACACCAAGCGAAATATAACTTTCGGCACTATCACACGAGAGGCGGATGCTTTCTACCATGCGAACGTTGCGGGAGCATACCTTGAGGGCGGACGGAAGATAACTTCTACCTTCGTCGATATCATCCCTATAGCTGCTTTGAGCGGCAATTCCTTGATGCGTGACAGTTTCAACGAGAGGAACGCGAATGGTCTTAATCTTAATGCTGACAGTGAGACGACGTCGTCGGTAATCGGGTCTCTAGGTGTAAGACTAACCAAAGACTATAATAGCTCTTCGGGGGTATTTGTCCCAGAACTGAGAGTCCGGTGGGATCATGAGTTCCTGAATGACCGATATGTCATGAATGCTTCTTTTGCAGGCTATCCTGCAACTCAGTTCACAGTGCGCGCGGACAAACCCGACAGGGACAGCATGGCTTTAGGAACAGGGCTTACATGGAGGACAAAGAACGGTATTTATATCAACCTGAGCTATGATGGCCATTTTTCAGCAGACACAACCCAGCATAGCGGAGTGCTCGGGCTACGGTATCTATGGTAGGCAACTCCTACAGGGTTTCTTCCTGAAAAGGGAAAAATAACTTGAAGGCTGGTTTGTCCTTGCGCAGGGCATGCCCACGGCTATAAAATAAGGCGAAGCTCACGAAATAGGATGACCGGACATAAAATTATTCTTTTTTGGACACAGTTTTTTTTCTTCTACACATTCAGAACAATCTCAGAACAAAAAGCCCGTCCAAATCCTGTAATCTCGGCGATAATTATTTCGAATTCTGGCAATTCATCCCTATATTCAAGGATCACGACCGCAGCGCCTTCACCAAGAGTTATTCAGTTATCTCTTAAACACGGTATGGAACCAATATACAATGCCATTTGCTAAGACACTGAATCGGGCTTCTGTGACACTGAAATATCGGTATAACTGTGAAGCATGGACATTGCTAAGGTCGGCGGTTGCATGATGTTTGCATTCAAATAGAAGAACAGGCTTTCCATCACGTAATATCGCATAGTCGACTTTTTCACCTTTCTTAACGCCAACGTCAGCGCATAGTTCTGGGGTTACTTCGGTCGGGTCAAAAACATCATTTTGACATCCCCATCAAGGAGTATGAGACGCTTCGTGTGAAGCTGTTGGCTAGCCACCGCCTTTTTCGGGTTTTTTTTGAAAGATCAACCCTGATAGAGAATTTTTGTCACGAGCAGTGCGGTCAGGAAATACAACAGGTAATTAACTTCCCTGTAGCGGCCCGTCAGCAGCCGCATTAGCGTGAAGGCGAGCAGGCCCAGAGCCAGTCCGTTTGCTATACTGAACGTGAGGGGAATTGCAACCATAGTCAGAAATGCTGGTATGCCTATGTCGGGCACGGACCACTTTATCTCGCCAATTTGGGCCACCATCATCGAACCGACTATAATCAGGGCAGGAGCCGTGACAGATATCGGAATAATTCCGATAAGAGGCGCCAATGCCAATGATAAGAGGAAAAGCATGCCAGTAACGATTGCCGTCACCCCTGTGCGACCTCCGGCCACAACACCTGCCGCGCTTTCAATATAGCTTACGACTGTTGATGTCCCCACGAGTGAGCCCGCAATTGTCGCCACGGCATCCGATGTCAGGATACGATTGATACGGGGGATTTCATTAGCCGAGTTGAAAAGACCCGCCCTCTTCCCGACGGCAATCAGGGTTCCGATATTATCGAACATGTCTATGAACAAGAAAGTAAAAATTATCTCGGCCACGCCCAATTTCAGGGTACTGGCAATATCCAGTTGCAAAGCGGTTTGGCCTATATCGGATAATTGAAATGAATGGCTCTGGAAATGGATAATGTTCAAAGCATATCCCGCAACCAGGGTTGTAATTATTCCGATCAGAATTGCACCTTTGACTTTCCGGGATAGCAAGACGGAGATTAGGATCAGGCAGAATATCGAAAGCAGAGTCGTCGGGGCGGTAAGGTGTCCCATAGTCACTAAAGTAGCGGCATGAGGAACTATTATTCCGGACTTTTGCAGACCGATAAAGGCAATAAACAGCCCGATCCCGGTGGTCACCGCTGCATACATTTCCGGGGGGATAGCAGAAACGATCATTCGTCTTATCCCGAGTACCGTGAGGACCAGAAAAAATACTCCCGAGATGAATACGGCACCCAGGCCAGTTTGCCAGCTCACACCGTTGCCAAGCACAACCGCATACGTGAAATAAGCCATCAGCCCCATTCCAGGCGCCAGAGCTATCGGGAACCTGGCATAAAAGCCCATCAGGATGCTGCCTACTCCGGCCGATATGCAGGTGGCGACGAATACCGGTGCGAAGGGCATACCGGCTTCGCTCAGGATAGACGGACAGATAAAAATGATATATGACATTGTGACGAAAGTAGTCAGACCGGCAAGAATTTCAGTGCGCCAGTTTGTTTCAAGCCTTGCAAATTCGAAATATTGCTCTAGTATTTTCTTCACGACTCAAAATCCTTATTGATTATGGAGACCAAAGATATGATCCTGTTGTGGATGTTTGCTTTGGTCTGGCTGAGAAGCCGCGCTTATACCTTAAAATGATACATTAGAAAAGGCTTATTAATTCGGCATGGCATATGAGCGAGGTCGAATGGTTCAAAATGAAATGTATCACTTTGAACGGCAAATAAAATAAATTTTGCCGTCTTTCTGAATAAAAGACCCCGAAGACAAGATCTCCGGAGTTTTATTATTAAATGATCAACTCTGCTTGTTCTTAATTCTTTCTAATTAATCCATTTTGAAGATGGTCTTTAATTTTCATCTTTTCCGCATCCACCCCGAAGATATTCTTTCTTAGCTCATCGATTTTCTTGATCTTTTCTTCATCAGAAATATTATAACTGTCTTGTATCATCTGGCGTGCACTGTAATATTCTGTTTCCTTTCTTTTTTTATCTTTTTCCCAGGCGTCCAGTGTTTCCAGTCGCACAATTGTATCCATATCAAAATATTCCTGCCTAATCTCCCTAATCTTTGCGATCTTTTGCTCTTCGGTCATCTCATCCAAATCCCGTTTATATATATCTAATTTTACTCTGTATTTCTGTAAATCCAATTTAATATCCTCAGCCCTTGGGGCCTCCTCTCCCCATGCTGCGGTATTAAGTTCGTTCAGTAACTTCTCCTTTTCCTGCCCATAAAGATTATGATTGCGAATGATCAGTTCTCGCCGCAAGGGATATTCCATTCCTTTTACCTCAACTCCAAACAGTAAATCAGCAGTTTCTTTTCCAAAGTATTGTCTTCGAAACTCCTGTAATTTTTCAATGTATTTAAGATTTTGCTCCATCGTTTCCGGTGGATATTCCATCCAGCTTTTCCGCCGTGATTCCAATTCCCGAATGTACTGCATATAGTTTTTATAAAATTCGAGAAACTCGGATGCCTGTTTTTCGGAAAAAAATAATGAAAGATAAATCTTCACCGCTGCAAAATATTGATCTTCACTTTCAAAATTATGGTTCAGAAATCGAGTCTCAATAATGTTAAAAAATCTTAAAGTGTTTTTATTCAAAACACCCTGGGAGAACAATTCTTTTAATGATGATTCATCGAGCGGTTCATCATGAACAACCGCAAGGACATCTGCGAACTTAATATCCGGATTATTGATCAGGCAGTGCGCTTCATTGAAAAAATATTTATGCAGCATATAACAAGAGAAAATAACGATAACTATGCAAACAAAAGTGAGAACAATCTTATTTTTTCTAATCATTAAAAGCCCCCAATCAAATTTAAAAGAAGGGGGAGCTTAAGCTCCCCCTTCTCTATAAAAATATTACAGACCTCTTTTTATCAAATCAGCAAGGAGAACATTAACATACCATTTCGGCACATCAAAATGCCTTACCACTCCAAAGAATTGATTAATTTCATTAAAGTGACTGCAACCAGGATACGCATACTTTGTCTTGGCACAATTCCACATAGGATCGCCAAACATTATATCGGCCTCAGTAAATTTAGAGGGATCCATTTTTGCAAATTCCACAGGAACCAGACCATCATTGTGATCTTTATCAGCCCAATTAGGATTCCACGGAATGGCGCTATTCGGTAATGAGTACGCAGCCGGACTCTTCATCCACTCATAGAAACCATCAAAAAGGAATTGATCATATTGGAACTCCATAGGACAACTATCAAGATTCATATCAACATATGACCCGGCATATGATTTAGATTCAATTTCAGGAAATGTTCGGGGAACCTCGGGATTGAAGGTTTCCGCCATATACTTGGTTGTTAAACAATTAAGAGTTCCGAGGGAATTCTGAGCTTTGTTATGCTGAATGATTTTATAAATCATATCATTAGTGTCCGGACGTTTCATCAAATAAATCTAGCTGGTTATAAAATGTAGTATTTTCATGCTTGTAAGGGTAGTTTGTAAATAGTTGAATAAGTGACGTTCTTTCGAATACCGAAACGCTCAGGACCTGTAAAATT
>CAZYDG010000081.1:0-44231 GCA_964645835.1 uncultured Syntrophaceae bacterium | reverse complement strand
ACTCTCCTCCTGAATCGCTTCGGGAAGATGCCCCCATAATCGGTAAAATTTCAAGTCGAGTACACATGAATATGGCATATTTATTACACTATTATAAATGGTTACAAAGAATTAATAGTCCGTATCCCGGACACTAATGATGAACCATATATATGAATCTGGAAGATCAAAAAATCGCAGTTACTGTAGCCAATTATCCAACATTGTTGTGTCATCTCATTGACAGCCGATGATCATTTAGCTGTCAATGGACTTGATTTAACGTAAACAGGATGGGTAATTTTAATAGGCAGGTTTTGCAATAATAAGTTTATGGAGGGTCGATTGCTATGAGAAACATGAAATTAAGTACAAAGCTTATCGCCGGTTTTACTTTTGTTGCGTGTATTATAATTGTAGGCGGCATGATAGGGTCTTATGGCATTTATCAAACAGAAAAGGCATTGATCGATTCCAACAATATTAGCTTACCTGCCGTGAAAGCTCTTGGTGAGATCCGGGAAACCCAGACAGCAATATTCCTGGCGGAAAGATCGCTTCTCGTGCCGGAGTATTTTGGCACTGAAGAGATCAAAACGCGCCTCTTGACATATTATGACACAAAAAGGAAGATGCAGGATGATGCAGTAAAAGCATTTGACGCTCTGCCGAAAAGCAATGAACAGGCTGCATCATGGAAGCTCTTTAAAACGCAATGGGAAGCCTGGAAGGCTGATATCGACCAGTTTATGGGAATGATTCGTGCCAATGACCGTGCCAATGCCTTGGCCTTGTCCAACGGGAAGTTAAGGGAAGGTTCCTTATCGCTTATCAAAAAGGGTGAGGAATTGACAGCGCAGGATATTAACGAGGCTACAGCCATTGCAAAGAAGACGGAAACATTAGCAACGTTTTTCAAGTATCTCGCCTTGATCGGGTCAATCGGCGGCGCTATTGTGGCCCTTGCTTTCGGTTTTCTTTTCCCCATTGCCATTACAAGACCCATCAACTCGGTTATCGAAGGATTGGGTGATGGTGCAGAACAGATTGTGTCAGCCTCATCCCAGGTTGCTTCTGCAAGCCAGAGCCTAGCCGAAGGAACATCGGAACAAGCCGCATCCCTGGAAGAAACATCTTCCACTCTGGAAGAGATTTCTTCCATGACCCAGCACAACGCTGATAATGCCTCACAAGCAAAATCGCTGGTCTTTAAGGCAAAAGAAATCGTTGCCCGTGTGAATGAGCATGTTGGCCAGATGGCCCTTTCCGTTCAAGAGGCTACTGCGACGAGTGAAGAGACCGGAAAGATCATCAAGACAATCGATGAAATAGCATTCCAGACTAACCTTTTAGCCTTGAATGCAGCCGTCGAGGCAGCGAGGGCAGGGGAAGCAGGGGCGGGCTTTGCCGTTGTAGCAGACGAGGTGAGAAACCTTGCGATGAGAGCGGCGGAAGCTGCAAAAAACACATCGATGTTGATAGAAAATACGATTTTGGCGGTGCGTAAGAGTAGCGAATTGACACAGTTAACGCAAGATGCTTTTCATGAGAACGTGGAAATATCTGGCAAGGTCGGCAGTCTCATAGAAGAAATTGCCGCAACATCACGGGAACAATCACAGGGCATTTCACAAATCAACAAGGCTGTTTCGGAGATGGACCATGTGGTTCAGAGCACGGCAGCCAGTGCTGAAGAATCTGCCAGTGCTGCTGAACAAATGAACGGTCAAGCTGAGCAAATGAAGCAATATGTCGATAAATTGATTACCGTCATCGAGGGTCGTAGCCTTCAGATGGCCCTTTACGAAAAGGTTGTAACACGTCCTGGTAAAAAAAATATTCCGAGAATTGGCTCAGGATTCTAAGGATAACAACTAGAATAATATCTAAGATGCTTTCCCGGTATGCTGCACGAAACTGCCGGGGAAGGCATCGGCAATCTTTTCCTTTTTCAGATATCGAAGGGCCTCTTCCCTGGTTTTGAACTGTCCCATAAGAACACGATACCAGACGCCTTTTTCTTTATGAATGATTTTCTGTATTTTGATTTCATTCTTAACTTTACCGATATTCAAATCCTTTACTAAGGCTTTGGCCTTTGATTCTTCCTGGTATGCCGTAATTTGTATGCTAAATGGACCACTCTTGCCAAGGGGGGGTGACGGAGGGGGTGCCGATACCTTAGGTGCTTTTGCTACTTTATCTGTTACGCTGGGGGCTGCCGGTGCACTTTTGCGAAGATTCAAATCGGATTCTTGAGAATCGGCTTTCTTCTGTATTAATGTTTGGCGTGCATTTTCAGTAGGAGATGACGCAGGTGGCAGGCTCTTGGGTTTTTCCTGTGAAGACTGTGTTGGCTGTGTTTCCATGTCTGTTTTTGGTGGAGGTGTCGGCGCTGGTAATGATGATGGCAGGCTATGAAATTTATTTTCAGTTATCATGGGTGGTTTGACCCAGCTTTGGCCATTAAAATAGGTTGTCTCAGACGTCACTCGGTTTATCCTGACGGGAAAAATCTGATTACCGGACTTAAGGGTTTCATAATGATAAAGTGTTGGCCAGAAAAATGCGCCCCCAGCGATAAACATAGCGATGACAATCGTCCCCAGAAAAAGAGGGACAAAGCGAACGGAGCGATTATTGGCGATGACAGGGCGGCCGGGTTCGTCTGCCGATATATCATGTTGTTCCGTCAGGAAGGCATCACCCGGATCGTCTGATTCAAAATGTTCGCGGTTAAGATCTTTTCCTTCATAAAGTCTCATGGAAAGGATCTTTTCATAGGCATTTTTGAGTTCTTCCAATTTGCTCTTTGATTTTTCCTGCCAAACTTCGACATTGACAAAACGGTCTTCACGCCAGGTATCCTTGAGCTTATCATAGGCTGTTGCAATTTCGGCCAAAGAGGCGTCGGAATTGACCTGCAAAATTGAATAATATGGTGAAAGATCTTCTATATCTTCGGGAGGGATGGCGGCTTCATCGTTTTGGGCCACTTTTTGGTACATTGACTCCAACTCTGCCTGAAGATTGTCATCTTTCGTGTTATCTGTCATCATCCACACCCTTTCAATTTCGTAGACATGTGACGCATATAGGCGTTAACGACTTTCGTATCGTCGACTTGAAGACAACGGGCGTATAGTTTTACGAATCCCTTCACATAAACCAAGGGCGGCAGATGATCTAACCGGTCTGCTTCAATGTCTTGCAGAATACTGATTTTGATCTTACTTTCGCCGGCTATTTTGTCGAGAGAAACTCCAAGAGTAGTACGAATCGCCCGTAAATCGCTGCCTGATAGTATATCCTGATTCAAGAAGGTCTTTACCGCATCGTTTTGAATGGCGTCGTGTTGCTCATGGCCGAAAGCGACAGGAGAAGAGGGGAGTCCTGTATGTTTGGTCATGTTGTTATACAATGGAATAGGCGCTTTGGGACGGTCCCGGAATTGCCTGTCTTCGGACATCTTGCCGTTTGAAATCAACATGAGATCGTAGGCGCAGCGGGACTTTTCATCGATCAGATTCAGGTAGGCCTCTTCCAATCGGTTTAAGATTTCTTTCCTTTGTTCCTCAGAGAAAAAAGAATAGGACACGATGGAATCTGATTTATAGCGTTCGAACATCTCCTGGAAGGCATGCCGAATTTCGAAAGGTGAGGCGTCGGTTTCAATGTCGAGCAATTCATAATAATTCTGTTCTTCGTAAGGCTTCATCGGAATATCCTAATTGGCAACCCTTTGTTCAAGCATGGATGGGCAGGTTGCCGCCGTGAGGATTTTACCGCATTCCCTTAGATCCAGGGCTGTTTGTGTATAAGGATACAGGTCGATAAAGGGTGATTTCTTGCAGACGGCATTGTGGACGCGGTCGTCAAAAGCAATATTACCCAGGAAACGCATATTCAATCTCAGGTGTTTTTCGACGATTTTGCTCATCAATTTTCCTAACTGGGGATTGTCCTGCTTGCGGTGCTGATTAACGATGAGAGAGAAATCGAAGGATGTCAGCTCACGCTCCAGGAGCTCTCCCTTCTCAGGATCGAGGTCTTTGATGACGTAAAGCAAAAACTCGGGGTTTGTTACTGAGGCCCGGTTATTCTGTTCTTCAGCTTCTTTTGCCAAGGTTTTGAAAACATGTGAATTAAGGATCTGTTTGACTTTACGGAAATATACAGCGCGGATAAGTCGATAAATATTTTCGATGGCTGTTGGCTCCGGCGTAGTAATAAAGACCCCGGTATGGGAGATCATAAAAAAATCGATGGTATTAAAAGAAGTGCCGCCACCGAGATCCAAAAGGATGTATTCGTAGGGAAGTTTCACGATCTGCCGCAGGAGCCGGGCCTTTTGTTCATAGGCTAAATTGGCGATATCCAGATTGTCCATGGCGCCGCTGATCAGATCGAGGTTCGTTATGCCGGTTGATACTGCCGTGTCGTGAAGAGTGGCGACCTTGCGATGAATAAAATCGGAGAGGCTTTTTTCGGGATGGGGTATTCCGATGATTGTATGCAGATTGGCAGCGCCTAGATCCACATCCATGAGCAAAGTTTGGTGACCATCCTTGGCAAGCATGATGCCTAATGATCCCGTGACGAAGCTTTTTCCGGAGCCGCCTTTTCCGCCTCCAATCGGCCATATGTGAGGCATTGATTCACCGCTTTCTGTTGGATCATGAAATGGAAAAATCAAAGATATGGCATACTTTATCCTTAATGTTGGTATTGGTGTCAACAAAAAAGTGATGAAAAAGTTGAAGTTGTATTGCAGGTTGTTGAATAATTCGATTTTGAGCAGGCTGTTAAAAGCAAACATATTTCCTGCTCGCATTCAGTCATCAGCCTTTGTGCTTCTTAGGTTGTTTAAGAACTCTGTTTTTGGCAGGCTGTTGAAAAATGTCCAGATGCAAGGCGCGCTAAAGTCGAGGAATGAGTCGTACTTAGAAGTACGTCGAATGACGAGGCTTGCAGCGCAACGCAGCAGATGGGCGTTTTTCAACAGCCTGTTCAGTCTTCAGCCTGCTTTACTATAGGGAAGTTCAGGAAAACGGTGGTGCCCTTTCCCATTTGGCTTTGTATTTCCATCCAACCCTTGAGAGCCTTCATCATATGCTTGACGATAGACAGGCCAAGTCCGGTGCCGCCCATTTCCCGGGATCGTGCGCTGTCTACCCGGTAAAAACGCTCTCCCAGGCGGGGTATGTCAGACTTTTGGATCCCCAAGCCTGTATCTTCCACCTGAATTGTGACATAATCCTTCGCTCCGGAAGGGTATGCTTTAATTGTAATTTGACCGGATGCAGTGAATTTGACTGCATTATCAAGGATGTTTAAAAAGACCTGAGTTACTTTATCCCGGTCGCCTGTGATTTGGGGCAGCGACTCCGGCAGATCGACAACTATGGTTAGGTCTTTTTCATTTACTTTTGCCTGGATTATGGGGAGGATGTTATCAATAACCTGATTAAGGGCAAGGGGCTCCAAGCGTATTTCAGTATCTCCATGTTCCAGGTTTGACAGGGTTAACAGATCGTTGACCAGGCGATCGAGCCGCTTTGCATGATCGTGGATGATTCCCATAAACCTGTCTGCAATGGGCTTGTCTTCTATAGCCCCGTCCTGTAAGGTTTCAACATAGCCGATAATGGAGGTAAGCGGTGTTTTTAATTCATGAGAGACATTGGTAATAAAATCTGATCGCATGCGTTCAAGTCTTTTCAAGCGCGTGACGTCATGAAAGACCATGATAATCTTTTTTTCATTACCGGGAAGCCCATGAATTTCAGAGATATTGACATCGACAATAATGGGGTCGTCATCACCCAGAGTAATCCCCTCGGCGAAAAAGGCGTCCGAATCTTGGAGGTGATTCAATGCGTTTTGGAGAGGAACGCTGCGAAAGGCCTCCAGAAGAGTTTTCCCAATCATGTTTTCATTGCGGTTTCCGAGTATGTGCCGCATGCTCCGGTTGCTGGCCTCGATCCGGTGATTGCCGTCGAGGATCAAAATGCCTTCCACCATGCTTGCGAAGGCCGCCTCGAGCTTTTTCTTCTCTTCCGTAGCGAGACGTATTTTTTCTTTCTGCTCTTCAAGGATATGGTTCAAATCACGGGCCAGTTCTCCGATTTCATTGCCGGAATCCATAATGATGGCGGCCGGTTCCTCACCATCTCTTATCTTGTTGGCAAAGTCGGTCATGCGGCGAATAGGACTTGTGATATTTCGGGCAAAGATAAAGGACAAAATTAAGGCCGGGATTGCGATGATGAATAGAGTTAGATATACATAACGATTGACCTGTTCGATCGCTTTCCTGACCTGATCAAGGGGCCGCGCCAGACGGACGTATCCGTTTATGTGAGATCCCTCCTTGAGGGGAAGGGCCACATATAACATGTTTTCCCGCAGGGTCCGGCTGTAACGGATGGCACGGCCCTGTCCTTTGACTCGCGCTTCCTGAATTTCCGGTCGATTCAAGTGATTGTCCGGTTCTTCACCTGTGAAGCCGGAATCGGCTAATACACTTCCAGAGGCATTGATCAAGGTCAGCCGGGAATCTGAAAAAATGGCCAATTCAGTCAGCCGTTGCTTTACCTCTTCACCGGGCATGACGGAAAGAATCTTGCCATGACCGATCATACGATCTTCAATGGCGTTTGTCATAACGTCACGGATGTGGGGTGTCAGGAGAAAATCCAGGACACCGGTCACCAGAAGTACCAGGAAGACATAGGTTGCAAATATTTTATAAAAAAGGCGGCTTTTCATTTATCCTCCGGCCGAGACAGGCAGGGTATCACATGACGTACGCTTTTTCCCGTGATCATATAGACGATCATATCGGCCATCCCCTTGGCATGGTCAGAGATGCGTTCCATTGTTTTCGAGATCTGCATTATGAGAAGGGATCGTTGAATTGTTCTTGGATCTTGGATCATGAATGTTACTAGTTCACGAAAAATTTGCTCATTGAGGTTATCCACAGCATCATCATCTTCACGGACCTTGTTGGCCATGGCTACATCCTCATGAACCAGGGCATCCAGGCTTTCCCGGATCATACTGCGGGAAATGTCCGCCATTCGAGGAAGATCTATGTAAGGCTTTAACTGGGGCTCGTCATTAAGCTGGATGACTTTCTCGCAGATTTTTACAGCCATGTCGCCTATGCGCTCCAGATGACCGTTTATTTTAATGGCCGTTGTTATAAAGCGCAAGTCCCTGGCGGCAGGCTGACGGAGGGCGAGAAGACGGATGCACTTATCTTCAATTTCCTCATCAAGTTGATCAATCTGGCAGTCTTGGGCGATGACTTGACGTGCAATATCGGAATCCCTTTCAACAAGAGCTATCGTACTGTATTCGATGGCTTCTTCCGTTAAGGCACCAAGATAGATAAGATTTTCCTTTATATCTTGAAGTTCCCGTTCGTATTCCCTGCTGGTGTGTTTTCTCTCCTCCATGACCCCCCCTTTATCCGAACCGGCCCGTGATATAATCTTCCGTCTGCTTCACGTCGGGATTGGTAAATATCTTTTCCGTAGCGTTATATTCAATGAGCTTGCCGATATAAAAAAAACCTGTCTTATCGGAAATGCGGGCGGCCTGCTGCATATTGTGGGTGACAATAATAATCGTATACAATTTTTTTAATTCGTCAATGAGTTCCTCTATTTTGGCCGTTGATATGGGATCAAGAGCTGACGTAGGCTCATCCATGAGCAATACATCCGGTTTCATGGCTAATGCCCTAGCGATGCAGAGACGTTGCTGTTGTCCGCCGGAAAGGGTCATGGCGGACCGATCCAGAATGTCTTTGACCTCGTCCCACAGAACAGCCTGTTTCAGACTTTCCTCAACCAGCTGTTCCAACTCGCTTCGTTTGTTCACACCGGAGAGTTTAGGCGCATAGGTAACATTATTGAATATAGACTTTGGAAAAGGATTCGGCTTCTGGAAGACCATGCCGATCCGACGTCTTGTGTCGACCGGGTCTATTTCAGGGGCATAGATGTTCGTCCCTTCGAAAAGTATTTCTCCCTCCACGCGGGTGCCGTCGATGAGATCGTTCATTCGATTCAGAAGCCGTAAGAGCGTCGATTTACCGCATCCCGAAGGTCCGATGAGGGCTGTCACCCTGTTTTTTTCAAAGTCCATCGTAATATCCGTCAGGGCGCGAAATTGGCCATAGTAGAAATTAACATTGTTTACTTCGATAATGATGTTGCGATCCAAGATTACCACCTTTTCTTTCGTCTCATAGAACTTCTCAAGATAATGGCGATGAGATCAATGCCCAGGACAAGCGTTACAAGTACGAGAACCGTCCCGTATTGCAGCGGTCTCGTCGCTTCGATATGCGTACCCGCCGTCGCCAGGACATAGATATGATAGGGCAGGGCCATGACCTCGTCGAATATCGATCCGGGCAGTTTGGCCGTAAAAAAAGCCGCCGCTGTGAACATAATTGGCGCCGTCTCACCGGCAGCTCGGCCGATGCCCAGAATGGAACCGGTCAGGATGCCGGGCAGGGCACTGGGAATAACGATCTTGAAGGTGGTGGTCCATTTCGATATGCCCAGGGCAAGAGATGCCTCGCGAAATGTTTGGGGGACCGATTTCAATGCTTCTTCGGAGGCGCCGATAATGGTGGGCATAATCAGGATGCCTAAAGTCAATGCGCCGGAAAGGATGGAAGAACCGAATTTTAGGAAGACAACAAAAAGTCCGAGGCCGAAGAGACCGAAGACAACGGAGGGAACACCGGCCAGACAATTGATACCGACACGGATCATGCGAATGAAAGTACCTTGTTTTGCGTATTCCGTCAGATAAATCGCAGAGACGACGCCCAAGGGAAGGGAGATCACGATAGCTCCGACCGTCAGATAGAAAGTCCCAAGGATTGCGGGCATTATGCCTCCGGCAGTCATGGACTCTCTGGGCGGCTGGGTCAGGAATTCCCAGGAGATTGCCTGATAACCGTTGATAACAATGAAGACCAGGATTCCGCCTAAAACAATGGCAAGAATAAGGGACATGATACGAATGATCGTGAAAAATAAGCGCTGCTTAAAATAACGCCATGCCTTGTTGGATCTCATAAAGTGCCCGAGCCCACCTCCTTGAACTTGTTGGAAATATAATCGGCGACCAGATTAAAGGCCAGGGTCATAAAGAACAGGACTATTCCCGTGGCGAAAAGGGCATGGTAGTGGCCGCTTTGAAATGGGGCCTCACCCATTTCGGCAGCAATACTCGCAGGCATGGGGCGCACGGAATCAAAAATACTGTCTGGTATGGCAGCAGCGCCGCCGGCCACCATGAGGACAACCATAGTCTCACCGATTGCTCTGGACATGCCTAGAATGACGGCGGTAGAAATTCCGGATAAGGCAGCTGGGATGACAACCTGGACAATAGTCTCAAATTTAGTCGCACCCAGGGCATAAGACGCCTCCTTGAATTCATTGGGAACGGCATAAAGGGCATCCTCCGAAATGCTGGAGATGGTCGGTACGGCCATGACAGCAAGGATTAGAGATGCATTGACGATATTAAGACCTGTAGGTAAGTCGAAGGTATCCTGCATCCACGGTGCGACAATGACCATACCGAAAAAGCCCAAAACAACGGATGGAAGTCCGGCCAGGAGTTCGATAATCGATTTCAGAATCTCCCGTAGAGATGGCGGAGCAATTTCGGCAATATAAACAGCTGACAGTATGCCGAATGGTACGGCAATCATGCAGGAAAAGACGGTGACAATGACGGATCCAACGATTAAAGGCCAGATACCGTATGACGGCGGATCATAGGTCGGATACCATTCTTTGCCGAAGATGAAGTCGTAAACAGATACAGTCTTGAAAATTGGCAGGCCTTCCCGGAAAAGAAACAGGATGATCATACCTAGTATGACCACCGAAATAAAGGCGAATAGTGCAAGAAAACGTTTGATGAGGATTTCTTTTTGCCGTCTGGTCATATCATGCCTGTATTGGGTGAACAATGATGGTCTCGTAAAAAGTCACAAATGTTATTTCTTTCCTTTTACAGATTTCCTCTTACTTTCGGCAGCCGTTGTCAGAGGGACAAAACCTTCCTTGGCAACCAGCTTTTGGCCGTCAGCACTGAGGACGAATTTTATGTAGCCTGCTGTCTGGCCCTTGGGATCACCATTGGTGTACATATAAAGCGGGCGGGCAACCGGATATGTCTTATCGATGGCCGTTTTGGCAGTTGCCTGGATACCGCCGACGGTTAGTGGCTTTACTGTTTTGTTAACATAGCCGATGCCGATGTATCCAATAGCATAACGGTTTTTGGAGATAGTCTGGACGATGGCACCGTTGGATGCCTGAAGTTGTGCCTTAGGCGATACCTTAGCGCCCCCCAGGACCAGATGAGCCCATGATTCGAATGTACCCGAACTGCTGTCGCGGGAGACGATGACTATGGCAAGGTTATCGCCGCCGACGTCTTTCCAGTTTGTGATTTTACCCTGGTAGATCTGGCTGAGTTGATCGATGGTCAGGTCTTTAACCTTATTTTTTGGATTGACAATAGGGACGATGGCGTCGATGGCGACGATATTGGCTTTTGGAGACACGCCCTTGGCCTTTGCCTGGGTAACTTCATTGTCTTTGATTTCCCGGGAAGAGGTGGCGATGTCCGCCGACTTGTCTATGAGGGCCTTGATGCCTTCACCGGAGCCGCCGCCGGAAAGGGATATGTTGACGCCGGGATTGGCCTTCATGTAAGATTCAAGAGCTGCCTGGGCAATGGGAAGAACCGTGGTCGAACCCTTGATTACGACGTTGTCGGCAGCGAAAGACGTACTCCCAATGATGATGGATGAAACACCTGCCAAGAACGATCTGAAATACTTGTTCATGTGAAGAGCCTCCCAATTTTATTTATCTGATATATCCTATAAAACAATTGTTACAATTTGATGACAAAGAGATTAAAATCTTGTGAAGACAGTAAAATCAAGAAAAAATAAATTGATATATTGGAAATAATAGGTAAAATACTTAAAGAATTATACTTCAGTAAATAAGGATAGTCAATCTTTCGCATGATCCAAGATATTTTGATTGTATTATTGTTGATTTTTATTAACGGCGCTTTTGCCATGACGGAAATCGCCGTTGTTTCCGCCAGAAAGGCGAAGCTCCGGGTCATGGTCGATCAAGGAAGTCATAAAGCTGAAATGGCCCTGGCATTGGCCGAAGAACCGGGCAACCTTCTTTCCACGGTTCAGGTCGGCATAACCCTGATCGGTATCTTGTCCGGCGCTTACGGCGGCGCCGTCATCGCCAAGGATTTGAGCCCCTACCTGATGAACGCCTATCCATTATTGAAACCTTACGCCGAAACGATCAGCCTTGTTTCTGTGGTTTTTGTGATCACTTATCTGTTCATGGTGATCGGTGAGTTGATTCCCAAGAGGCTGGCTCTCCAGAACCCGGAACGAATTGCCTCTCTTGTGGCTATGCCTATTCATTATCTGTCTCTTTTGACCTATCCCCTGGTTCGGATTCTTAGCCTGTCGTCGGAATCAATAGTACGGATGATGGGATTGCAAAAGCCCGTATCGACGATTTCCGAGGAAGAGGTGAAAGTCCTTCTGGAGGAAGGAACGGAGGCAGGCGTTTTTCTCAAAATGGAGCAGGATATATGCCATGGCGCTTTTCGTATCGATGATCTCGGCGTTCACGACGTCATGACCCATCGGCCGGATATTATCTGGCTGGATTCTGAACTGCCGTTTATCGACAATTTAGAGGTGATAAAAGAATCTAATCATGCCTACTTCCCAGTATGCGAGGGAGAGCTTGATCACGTGATGGGCTTTCTCCATGTGAAGGACCTCTTTAAGATATATCCCGATTTCGACGGTTCGGATATCAAGCCCCTTCTGCGTAAACCCTATATCTTTCCCGAGACCGTATCAGCGATGAAGATATTTGAGCATTTCAAGACCACGCCCATGCATGTAGCTCTCATCGTTGATGAATACGGAAGCATCCAGGGTTTGGTAACGATGAACGATATCATGGAGGCCATTGTCGGTGACATCCCATCATTCAGTGAATTGGAGGAAAAACCCATCGTCGAACGTGAAGATGGGTCTTGGCTGATCGATGGTACCATTTCCATCGATGAATTCACGGCACACTTTGATATCGAGGCACTACCGGGAGAAGAAGACGAGGAATACCATACTCTGGGCGGATTCATTATGACATACCTGGGCCGCATCCCTGTGACGGGAGACCACTTCCATTGGGACAAGTATCGTTTTGAGATTGTCGATATGGACGGAAACCGGATCGATAAGATATTAATGAGCCGAATCTCCATAGAGAACAGAACCGATAACGACTTGCATGAAAGTTAATCCATTGTTTCTTGCCATGCCGTAATAGCCTGTTTTAAATCGTCCATTATCTTTCTTATGGCAATAAGTGTTTCCTATTCCGTACCGATAAGATTCGAAAAAGAAGATTGCAAATCATGCTTTGAAAAATGAGCAAAAGCCATAAGGCAGAATTATCTAACCGGCACGGCCAGAAAGGATTCTGAATATGAAAATCACGATTTCTGAGAAAGTATTAAGCGGCAATCTGTTTGAAGAGAGTGAATACGATGAGAGGGCCAGTGCCGACAAACTAGCGGCATTGTGTCAGAAAGAGTTCACAGATATCCTGAAGCGGGAATACCCGGATGCCGAAATTTCTGTGACAGTTATATCTGAACACTATGTTTCCGGGTATAACCCCGGGATGACGGTAGATATTGAGACTGATGACGACAGCATCGTAATCGATGAAATTGAAAATCACATCAGAACCCTCCTCAACAGCAATGAGATTTGGGAGAACCGTGCTGACGAATGGTCGGTCCCGAAATACTGACTCAGTTCACATGTTACTACGAAAATAGAATCTTTTTTAGGGGAATAAGCTAAGTGGTTTCATCGGCGAATGACGGATGCGCTTCGCTTTATCCACCCCACAGTCTCGCAGGCTGTTGAAAAACGTCCATCTGCTGCGTTGCCCTGCAGGCCCCATCAATCGATGTACTTCTATGTACGCCTCATTCATCGACTTTTGCGTGCCTTGCATCTGAACATCCCGTATCAGGTACGGGACAAGCTTTTTAACAGCCCGCCCAAAATCGAGTTTTTCAACAACCTGCTAGTGCTACCTGTTTTCCTTTGCATTTTACAACGGCACGGGGTATGGATGCGCATTTTCACGTGCTCATCCATGCGTGGCTGAGGTCCTGCCTGGATGGCCGGAGAGAGCAAATACATAAATTAATTGGAGGTATTCAATGGATTGTCCATGCGGTTCAGGTCAAACCTATGAGCAATGTTGTGAAGCTTTTATCAAAGGTGAGCGCCTTCCGGAAACAGCGGTGCAACTCATGCGTTCCAGGTATAGTGCTCATGCCATGCAGGAGATCCCTTATATCTATCAGACGATCCATCCTGACTTCCGTGAGGATTGGGACGAAGAAGGCGCAACGAACTGGTCAAAAAACGCCGTCTGGCACGGCATCGACATAGTTGCCACGGAAGCGGGAGGTCCGACCGACGATCAGGGCATTGTTGAATTTGTCGCCCGGTTTTCACTGAGGGGTGATCAGATCAGGCATCATGAGCGATCGGTTTTCGAAAAAATCGAAAATCGATGGTATTTCAAAGAGGGTGAATTCGTAAAGCCGAAGCAGGTCAGAAGAGAGATGCCCAAGGTTGGGAGGAACGAGCCATGTCCCTGCGGCAGTGGAAAAAAATACAAGAAGTGCTGCGGAAAGTGATTGTGTCAGTTATATTGTCGGGATGTTACAAGAAACGGTTAAATGGGCATTCAACGATTACTTGGCATCGGTAAATTTGTAGCCGATGCCTCTAACTGTAAGAATATATTCGGGGTTGTCCTTATCTTTTTCAATGGAGGTACGAAGCCGGCTGATGTGAACATCGACCGTCCGGGGTTCAACGAATGATTCACCTCCCCATACCTGGTCGAGGAGTTGATCCCGTGAATAGACCCTGCCGGGATGCTTTGTCAGAAATATGAGCAATTTCATTTCTGTCGGACCGAGATTGGCCTTGTGCCCATTTACGGTCACCTCATAGGATTGATAGTCGATGGATAAACCCCGAATAGAAAATGTCTTGTGTTTTTCACTTTCGTTCCGGAGTTCCGATCTTCTGAGGAGTGATCGGACACGGGCCACGAGTTCGCGGACGCTGAAGGGTTTTGTGATATAATCATCTGCCCCCATTTCCAGCCCGATAATCTTGTCAATGTCGTCACTTTTAGCGGTTAGCATGATGATGGGCAACGCCGCCGTTTCTGCTTGTCCCCGGATGGTCCGGCAGACATCGAGCCCTTTAACGCCGGGAAGCATCAGATCGAGGATGAGCAGATCGGGATTTTTGACTCTTATTATCTCCAGAGCTTTTTCGCCGTCAAACGCCTGGAGTATGTTCAACCCCTCTTTTTGAAGATTGTATCCCACCAGTTCGACAATATCTTTTTCATCATCGACGATCAGAATTGTTTTCTGCGGCATACGAAAAAACTCCTTCTATATTTTGCGCTCATATTTGCCGACGTTTGTGCAATTGTCAAGGACTCTTCAAGGGATCTTCATCATTGCATAACATGAAATCTTTATATCAACCGGGTAGATTAAATCCAAGTCATATTCGCAAAGATTACGATCCTGTGATGAAGCCGAAAAGGAAGCTGTGGAAGGCGACCTATTGTGACAAAATGTTACATCGAAGAGGATGCTATACATAAAACAATGTCTATATTTATATGCCTTCTCATGGTTTTCATGCCATACGAAGGACTTTTTGCCCAACAAATGAACCGGCGTTCACTGAATTGGGACTGTAATCCTTATGACAGGATTCAGTGATGACCTGACGGTGGAAGCGTTGAAAACTGCGGGAATAAAGGATCTCATCAGGAAGCCTTTTCACCGGGATCAATTAGCCAGAGAAATTCATCGCATTCTGGACGAGAGTGGGCAAAGCAGTACGGCCGTTGGCGTGAATTGTGCGATAAAAAGAAACAGTATATTGATTTCTTAAGGCCTTATGCCATGAGCACATTTGGAATGAATGATATATGAGTCTAATTGGGCATGGCTGGAATGCCTCCATCGGCCTTCTTCTTTTTCTTTGCAGTCAATGCATAGAAGACTCGTCGGTCTTGCAAAAAGACGCTTTTGAGAAATACGCTCCCCGCAATTTGGGCAAACGCCAAATTCTCCGCGATCCAGCCTGACAAGAGCATCTTCAATTTCATGGATTAGAAGACGGTCACGGCTGCGGATGATGAGATCGATTCCCCTGCCCAATTCCACATTTGCACGGTCGACGGGATCGGAAAAGAGCTTTTCATCTGATTTCATATCCGACGATGTTTTTCCCGCCGATGATTGCAGTTCATGAAGGTTATCAAGAAGAAGCGACCTGAAAAGATTAATCTTATTTGAATTCACTGGATGTACCCCCTTTACGTTTTTTCTGATAATCGGCCCAAAAGATTTCCGATAAAGGCCGCCATCGCTGTGTGACGGTCAAGCAACGGAGAAAGGCGACGCCGGACCAGCCCAAAAGACCAACATGGTCAATTAGTTTTGAGAGAGTATAGGGGAGGTATGTTAAATGCGTATGACAGGTTCGTGAAATTTGTGTTAAAAGATTTGTCAAGCAGACTCATTAGTCGAATAGACTATCAGTCTGCACACATATTAAAACGAATTTCTTCGTGCCCTATTGTGCATAGATTAAATATTTTCGCAAATATTGTTATTATATAGTAATGTCAATTATTTATAATGATCATAAACCATAATAAAATATCAATTTTCCCTAGGAGGAAGTGTTCCGGGCAATTGTCCTGCGAAGAGTTTCCAGTTCGTCCCATCGAAGATAGGCTTCCTCCAATGCCTTGGTGAGTGATTCAAGCTGAAACGATACGGCTTTGATTTCTGCTGGATTTTTGTATGCATAGAATTCAGGGGAGCTGAGAGTATCGTTCAGGGTGTCTTTCTCTTTTTCCATAGTCTCTATTATGCTTGGAAGTTCTTCAAGTTCCCTTGATTCCTTAAAGGTTAACTTTAATTTATCTTTTACCGGTTTCTCTCTTTTGTTTACGTTGTCCTTTGCATCCGGTTTAGTCGAGGGAATGGCCGTTTTCTGCCTTTGCCAATCGTCGTAGCCGCCGACATACTCCTGAAGATGTCCTTCGCCTTCAAAGACGATGGTGGAAGTGACGACGTTGTTCAGAAAAGTTCGGTCATGGCTCACCATAAGGATTGTCCCTTTGTAGTCCAAAAGGCGCTCTTCCAGAAGTTCCAGGGTTTCTGCGTCAAGATCGTTCGTCGGTTCGTCGAGGACAAGGATATTGGATGGCATACAGAAAAGCTTGGCGAGGAGAAGACGGTTTCGCTCGCCGCCGGAGAGAGATCGGACAGGGGCCATCATCTGGTCCGGCGAAAAGAGGAAATCCTGGAGATAACCCACGATGTGCCTTGTACCGCCACCCACGAAGACCTTGTCATTTCCGTCGGCAACATTGTCCTTTACGGACTTCGATTCGTCAAGTTGGGAACGTAACTGATCGAAGTAAGCGATTTGAATTCCCGTGCCAAGCCGGACCTTTCCGTCCTGTGGTTCCAGCTCACCCAGGAGGACCTTCAAAAGCGTGGTCTTTCCCGATCCGTTAGGCCCTATGATACCAACCCTGTCACCCCGCAGAATGGTTGTGGAAAAGTCATTCACGATGATTTTTTCACCATAAGCAAAACGGATTTTTTGCGTCTCTACAACGAGTTTACCACTGCGTTTGGCCTCCTCAATGGATAGTGTGACCTTATCCGACAGTCCCCTTCTTGCGATTCTTTCACGGCGCATTTCTTCAAGAGCCCGCACGCGACCTTCGTTTCGTGTGCACCGGGCTTTGATACCTTGCCTGATCCAGAGCTCTTCCTTCTCCAGTTTTTTATCAAAGGTATCCCAAGCGGATTCTTCCGCATCCAGCATAGCCTGACGGCGCTCGATATAGGTGCCGTAATCGCAAGCATAGGATATAAGCTTGCCCCGGTCGATTTCAACGATACGTTTGGCAAGGTGTTGTAAAAAAGCGCGGTCGTGGGTGACGAACATGATCGTCTTGTCATATTTGAGTAGAAAATCCTCAAGCCAGATGATGGCATTTAAATCAAGGTGATTTGTCGGCTCGTCCAGGAGCAGAAGATCCGGGTCGTTAACCAGGGCCTTGGCCAGAAATACACGACGTTTCATTCCTGCGGACAGTGTCTGAAATTCAGCGTTTTCATCAAGATCGGTCCGGGTGATGATCCGTTCAACCTGATTGTGAAAATGCCAGGCCCCGGATGCCTCCAACTGATGTTGAAGATCTTCCAGAGCTTTAAGTTGATTGATTCTGTCCGGATGATCAGGCCCGCCGGTCCTTCCCATCGCCTGTGTTATCTTGTGGTATTGGCGGAGAAGATCCAAATTGTCGGAACCACCCGAGGCAACGATATCGTAAACAGAACCAGGTAGATTATCGGGGACTTCCTGAGGGAGTAAAGCAATTTTGATGCTGCTGTTCATAACGATGTTGCCTTTATCCGGAAGGACATCACCGGTCAGCAGTTTTAGAAAGGTGGACTTGCCCGAGCCGTTGCGCCCAAGTAAACCAATTCGTTCCGCTTCTTCGATCTGGAGAGTGACGCCGTCCAAAAGAAGTGGTCCGCCGAAACTCACGGAGACATTGTTAATCCATATGAGACTCATGGGGGCCGTTTATATAGGAATGGTTCGAATATGCAAGCCATTTCCGCTGGCAACATTTGCAAAATCAAAGATGATGTCCGGTATGGATGCGATGCCGGTGACCGTAGAATCAAGCATAAGGGAATGATATGATGACCGTGAGTTGTACTTAGGATTCATCTTCAATGAGACTCATCTGCACTTTGGCGTAGCCTTTGCCTAAGAATCCCAGTTTTTGGGCCGCAGAACGTGAAAGGTCGATGAATTCAACCGATCTTTTCCGGCAGCGATCATTGACCGTAACCACGACGGAGCGGTTGTTGGCCAGATTAACAACCTTCACCTTACTGCCCATGGGAAGGGTTGGATGGGCCGCCGTCGGTTTCTTGTGGCGATAGACAGCTCCTGAATGGGTTCTTCGGCCTTGATAACGTTTCCCGTAATAGACGGCCAGACCCTTGATGTTCTGGTATGTATCTTGATCGTCGGATAGTTGTTCGGATTTTTCATCAGCGGCTTTTGGAGGTTCATCCGCCATAATAGGAATGGCTGTAAACACGAAAATACTCAGACAGGCTAGAAACAGCCATATCCATCTTATCATCGGTTTTCTTAGGATCATCTAGACCTCCTTTATTGCTAAAACGCGATATTTTCCTTAAATAGGCTCATGTTGTCAAGCAATTCCTTAGTTAGTGTTATAATATATTCATTACTTATAAACATATAGCTACCATATATTAACTGTCCCGCTCTTCCCCTTTTCGGTGGTTCTATGGTAAAGTAATTGTAAAGTAAGGTTTAAGATTATTTGGGAAGGATAAAATTTCGTCTTGGATACCCCGGCGATAGAGGCACTACATATTCGTAAGGTCTTCGGCAATCTGGTAGCCGTTGATGATATTTCATTCCATGTAGAAAAAGGGGAATGCTTTGGAATTCTGGGCCCTAACGGGGCAGGGAAAACAACGACAATCCGTATGATCTATGGTTTTTCACCCATGAGCGACGGGATACTGAAGGTCTTCGGATTGGATGTCAAACGCAACAGCAGGGCAATCAAAGCGCGTATCGGGGTTTGCCAACAGGAAAACACCTTGGATCCGGATCTGACTGTCTTTCAAAATCTTGTCGTATTTGCACGTTTCTTCGATATCCCTGCCGTAAAGGCAAGACAGAAGGCGGAGGAGCTGCTGAAATTCATGTCTCTCGATCATCGCCGTGATGCAAAGGCCATGGAATTATCTGGCGGCATGATTCGGCGGATTGTTTTAGCACGGGCCCTGATTAACGATCCCGAACTTCTTATCCTTGACGAACCGACGACAGGTCTCGATCCACAATCACGTCATCAGGTGTGGGAACGATTGGACGACCTGCGCAAAGCAGGTCTCAGCATCCTATTAACAACCCATTACATGGACGAGGCCTCCCATCTGTGTGACCGTCTGCTGATTATGGATCATGGACGGGTTCTCGTGGAGGGGCTGCCGTCAACCTTAATTAAAGACTATATCGGACGTGATGTCTTGGAGGTGTCAGAGCCGACTGAGGAATTGAAGGCATACGTACGGTCACGGGGAATGGTCCATGAAGATCTCGGACATCGCCTGATCATCTACGGAAACGGCGAAGAAGGCCTGTATCACGAGATCAGCAGCAGATTCTGCCGGGAAGGATGCATTATGCGGATGGCTACGCTTGAGGATGTATTTCTGAAATTGACAGGAAGGGATCTGCGGGAATGAAAACAGGTATCCTTCGTGTCTGGCAGAGAAACCTCGTCGTCTATCGTCAAAACTGGAAGATCAGTTTTATTCCTCCGATAATGGAGCCATTGCTTTATCTTACGGCCTTCGGTATCGGGATCGGCGCCCTTGTGGGAAAGATCTCCTACGATGGGCATGAGGTCACGTATGCCGCGTTCATTGCACCCGCCCTGATAGCGTTCAATATTATGAACAATGCCTTTTTCGAAAATACCTACGGGTCGTTTGTCCGGATGTATTATCAAAAGACCTTCGATGCCATGATGGCCACACCGGTATCTGTTCATGAGATTATAACAGGAGAGATTGTCTGGGGAGCCACGAAATCTGCGATGGCTACGGCAATCATGATGGGCGTCATCAGCACGTTCGGATTGATCAGTTATCCGGAAGGTCTGCTCATCATACCCCTGGCATTTCTGGGCGGCCTGGCTTTCGGGTCCATCGGCATGTATTTCACCTCCGTGATCCGTCATATTGATCTGTTCAATCTCCCGTTTTTCCTCTTCATAACGCCTATGTTTCTTTTTAGCGGTACTTTTTTCTCAATGGATAATATGCCATCCTGGGCACAGACATTAGCCTTGCTGTTGCCGCTAACCCATCTCGTCCGTCTGACAAGAGATCTTTGTTACGGATATTTTGAAGGAGACATGATATGGGCCATACTCTATTTGATCGTCTTTGCGATTGTCTTCTTTAACCTGGCCCTCTTCAAAATGAGTCGCCGTCTCATCAAATAATCGCTGTTCTGAATAAACACCCAAAAAATACAAATTTTGATAAATAGGGACAAGGACATATTGCAGGGTTTCATTGACTTGATGAGCCGCTTTTTCTATACTCCCGTCAGAGACGAAGATGGGGATAATAGTGATAGAACATATTGATCGTTTCAAAATTCTTAAAGAGCTTGGGCATGGCGCTCAAGGAATTGTTTATCTTGCCGAAGATCCACGTCTTGAACGCGCTGTAGCCATAAAAACAATTGATCGGCTTCTTTCCGCCGAGCAGGGGATACGGCTGATGGACGAAGCCAGAACCATCAGCAAGATGAGACACCCAAATATCGTTTCGGTTTATGAGGCCGGTGATATTGATGGGAAACCCTATGTGGTTTTCGAATATGTCGAGGGAATATCGCTGCGGGAAAGGATTAAAAAAGACAGTATTCTACCTGTTCGCGAGGCCGTTTCCATGATGATACAGATCCTGGACGGCATGGATTACGCGCACAAGATGGGTATAATCCATCGGGATCTCAGCCCGGCAAATATCATGTTGGACCGGCATGGTGTTGCGAGAATAATGGATTTCGGGCTTTCCGTTATGATCGGCGGGGATGTTAAGGAAGCGGCAGGTACGCCGTATTACATGTCGCCGGAACATTTTTCAGGAGCTCCTCTGAACCCAAGAGCGGATATCTTTTCCCTGGGCCTTGTTTTTTATGAGATGGTTACAGGTCGCCCGGCATTCACTGGGGACAACAACTTTACCCTGATGTACCGGATCGCTCATGACCCTTTGGTGTCGCCATCGAGGTACAACAAGGATGTTGACACCGAATTGGACAATATCATCCTGAATGCCATGGAAAAAAGGCCGGAAGATAGATATGAGGACGCCGCAGAGATGAAGCAGAGCCTCGAATCCTATCTGGAACCGGATGAACAGACGCAAATCAGAAGAAAAACAAGAGATGCCCACGGGACGGTCCAGTTCCTGATACGGAGAATGCGGCACAAAGGCGATCTTCCTGCCTTTTCCAAACACATCATTGAAATCAACGGCAAACTCTCCTCCCTCAAGGCGCTTACCGCGTCTTCATCAGGCGAGTTGTCAAATATCATACTAAAGGATTTTTCCCTGACCAATAAGTTGTTGCAAGTTGTAAACTCGGCTCATTATGGAGGCGTTGCAGGAAGGGTCACTACTATTTCAAGGGCAATTCTGGTAATAGGATTCGAACGGCTGCGCATCGTTGCCTGCGCCCTGATGATCTTTGAACACCTGCAGGATATCAATCAAGCTGCAGAACTGAAAGAAGTCGCTTTAACGTCCTTCTTAAGCGGCCTGATTGCGACCGATACTGCGGAAAAAATGAAGCTGGGGCATCTTGAACATGTCTTTATCTGTGCCATGCTTTACTATTTGGGTAAGATGCTTGTCATCTGTTACTTTCCTGAAGAGTATGAAGAAATCAAGGCACAGATCAATAAGAAGGGAATGGGGGAGGAGAGGGCGGCACGATCCATCCTGGCGATTTCCTATAACGAGTTGGGTATGGCTGTGTCGCACTCGTGGAATTTCCCGGATTTGATCGTCCGGTCTATGCAAGGCCCTCCCCGCGGATTGATAAATCCACCGAGAACGGACCAAGAGATGCTCCAGAACCTCTCAGGCTATGCCCATGAGCTATCTGAGATTATTATTAAAAGTGAGGGTACAGAGCGTGAACATGCCCTTAGTGATATGGAAAAGCGATATCAGCAGAGTATTCCCCTTCCTGCGGATCAAATGATTGCTTTGGTGGAATCAGCCGCTGTGAAAATGGATCAGTTTTCCAGGCTGGTCAAAATTGACGCAAAAGAAAGCATCCTGATGAGACGGTTGGCATCTTACCGGCAGGATAAGATGAAAGAAACCGGATCGGCTGATTCACGACCCGGAGAGCTGACAAAGATTCAAACTTTGATTTCTATACCTGCAAAGGTCGATGATACGCTCAGGCTACAACTGTCTCAATTGGTAGCCGACGGTATTTATGAGATAAGCGAGGCCATGAAGGGGAAGCACAGTTTCAGCGATATTATCTACATGATTATGGAAACGATGTACCGTGGTTTTGCATTCAATCGGATTTTATTCTGTATGCGGGATTCCTCGCGCCCGGTCATGGTAGCCCGTTTTGGACTCGGAGACCAAGCGGAACAACTGGTTCATCGTTTTCAATTTACGATTGGAAATGGCGGGGACATCTTTAATATTGCCATTTCCCAAGGAAAAGGCATTACTATCGATGACGCCGAAACCCCTACCATTTTAGGAAAGCTGCCGCAATGGTATCGAAACATCATTACTACATCCTCTTTCCTAATCTATCCTCTTGTTGTCCAAAAGACCTGCATCGGCTTGTTTTATGCGGACAAGGAAAACAAGGGCGCTCTGCTGACAGAGGATCAGCGCAATGCCATGGATACGCTCTGCAGATTTGCCATATCGACGATGGTTAAACGGTAGATGCCAGGACGGCATGCTGCTGTAGTGAAATGGCAGCTAAACAGATAACGTACTCAGCAAAATCTCCTTCAGGGAATCTATCTGATCGACCTTCGTGATTTTTTGTTTTTCGCCGTCGTTAATGTAAAACACATCAACGGCCTGATCGACCCTTGTGGAAAGCCTGGCGGAGACGATATTAATTTTGCGTTCACTGAAACAATGAGCGATCTTGTACAGGAGACCGAAATTATCAGGTGTATCGATTTCAACAATCGTATGGAGAGGAGAGGATATATTATCTACAAGGACCTTCACGGGAGGCGGTGGTGAGATGGTCCTCAAAGGATCAGGCGGATATTTTCGTAGTCTTTCATTGACGAGTGCATTGGCCGTCGTTTCGCCGCCAGAAAGGAGACGCCATTTTTTGTAGATGTTCTGAATACGGATCGCTGCTGTCAATCTGGGTTTGGCGGGCGGCTCGAGATTGAAGATGTCCAGCACTTTACCGTCCGTAGTGGAATAAACCCTCGCACTCAGGATGTTATACCCTTCTGAATATAAACACCCGATCATATTGCTGAAAAATCCTATGCGGTCATGGCCGCAGACTGTCAGGCGTTCGAAACCCGAGAATGGTTCATAATGCAGCAGCATATCCGTATCATCCACAGAGGCGAGCCACTGGGCATGCTGACGCCTTTCTGCCTGTGATGTCCCTTGCTGGTATGAAGAATCAACAATGATTGGTTCTGCATCTTCAGAAGAAAGCTTTTGTAAGACAGGTTGTGAAATTATCGAGGGTGAGTTTTCAAGCGCTGAAAGGGTTCTCTCATATAGTTGTTCTAATTGATAGGCTTTCCACTGGGTCCAGGTCCGGGAGCCAACACTTCTTATATCCGCGATAGTCAGAAGATACAGCATGTCCAGGGCCTCTTTGTCTCCCAGCATATTTGCGAATTGGACAATGTTATGATCTTCAGGTTCACGTTGCAGGGATAGATAGGACATATCCAGGTGGTGGAGAACCAGAAAACGGATCCGCTCGGATTCTTCCTCTGCAATACCGAGACGTTCACAAATGTTTTCCGCCATGACCGCGCCGCTTTGCGCATGATCCCCATCCTGGGTCTTGCCGATATCATGGAGCAGCAGGGCCATGCGAAGAATAAAGGGGCGTTTCAGGCCGATGTAAAGATCGCGTATATTCTTATCGGTGTCGGAAACCATATCGTCAATAGTCTGAAGGGTGAGCAAAATATGTTGATCCAAGGTGTATTCATGATAAGAGTGGTATTCTACCTTACAAGTCAAAGGGTGAAACTGGGGAATCAAACGTTCAAGAAGTCTCGTTTCATGCATCATTTGCAATGTTCGACCAATAGGTTCCCTGCTGGTGAGGATGTCACGAAAGGCATCGCCTACTGCCTGTGAGCGGAATGCCTTTTTTTCTGAATGGGATAAGAAGTGGCGCAGGCGATTGCGCAATTCCACACTCAAAGTAGCGCGATGGACCAGGGTTTGCTTAAAGACATCCATCAGCCACAGAGGGGTCCCGATGCGTTCGTCATCAGATTTTATCGAGAACATAATACCGTCGAGCACGGCGATGCCGGGACAGATAGGATTGGCACTTAGTCTCCTTCTTACGTCCCGCCAGATATTTCGACCTGTAAGATCCCTTTCGAGAAAGGAAAGCAGCATCAGACGGATGCGACGAACGGTCCTGTAAAATTGTTCCATCATGATGCCGGCGCCTTGGCTGCCGTAGCCGCATGTTTCAGCGACTATAGGCTGAAGCGCTGTTTCCAGGACATCCAGCCTGTGTCCGCAGACCATGTGCAGGGCCATGCGTAATTTTAAAAGAAACGTGTAATCCGTCTCCAGCCGCGATGCCTGGGTTGCTGTAAAACCGGCCTTGAGATGAAGGTCTTTAAAGGTCGATGCATCATTTCTGATATGTTCGGCCCAAAGCAGTCGCTGGCAGTCTCGAAGACAGCATGGTCCATCTTTGAGATATGGCTCTACTCGGTAAATCGATTTTTCAGGAGAATAGAGCCCTTCCTGCAGTGTGCGTACGATATCGGACAAATATGTGTTTTTCTGCTTTTCGAAATAGGGGGCCAAAACGGTTTGTTGAAGCTTGTCGTAAAGCCCTTTGTCGCCTGCCAGATAACGGCTTTCTAAAAGAGCTGTATCCGTGGCAAAATCGTCCCCAAGGATCGCAGCGCAATCGCGCAAGGTTCTCACAACGCATCCCATATTAAGGCCGACGTCCCAGAAATGCCGGACAGCGGATGCAATGGCATCTTTGGCGCTGCCATTATCATGAAGTACGAGAAGATCCACATCTGAATAAGGACATAATTCCCGTCGCCCATAACCCCCTAAAGCGATCAGGCACACTTTCGTGCCCGGACTTGCAGGACTGATTGTGGATTCATGGATGTCCTTCAGGACACTGTCAACTTTACCAGTATAAGCGCGAATGGCTTCAATGGGCGCGGAACGGATGCCATCGATGCAAAAAAGGGCTTCGCGGCATGCTGCGAGGTCTGCCCTGTATTGGGCGATACTTTTCACAATAATGGAAGACTATAGCGCTTCGGAGCCGCGTTCCCTGGTCCTGATTCTCATGACGTCATCAAGAGGCAGAATGAAAATCTTGCCGTCGCCGATTTTGCCTTCCGAACCGGTCCGTGCCGCGTCAGAAATAGCGGTAATCGTTTGTTCTACAAATGCATCGTCCACGGCGATTTCGAGTTTAACCTTTCGTATGAAATTGATTTGGTATTCATGGCCACGATAGGTCTCTGTATGACCTTTTTGGCGTCCTACCCCCTGAACATCGGAGACAGTAAGTCTGAACATCTCGATGTGACGAAGGGCGTCCTTGACGGCTTCCAGGCGTGTAGGCTGGATGATGGCGATAATGTATTTCATGAAAACTTCCTCCTTCGGGATTTTCCTATTTATATGCAGATAGCTGTAGCAAAATTATTCTCTAACGTCACGTTCCGGATAAGCTGAAATATGATGAATACTCAAATCAGCACCGAGTATTTCATCATCCTTGCTCAGACGTATACCGACGGTGAATTTCAGAGCCAAATAAACCAGCGTCCCAAATACAACGGCCATGGCCACAGCTGCAATGCTGCCCGTAATCTGGGCGCCGAGGGAAACACCACCCATGCCGCCCAAAAAAGTTTGACCGAAGATACCCGTTGCCACACCACCCCATGTTCCCGTCATACCATGGAGCGGCCAAACGCCCAAGACGTCGTCAATCTTCATTTTTTCGGTTTCCCATTGGAACCCGAAAATAAAGATGACAGATGCGATGCCGCCGATGAAGAAGGCGCCGAAAGGATGGACCACATCCGATCCGGAACAGATGGCAATCAAGCCCGCGAGGGCGCCGTTGTGAATAAATCCGGGATCATTCTTTGAAAAAACCAGAGCGAACAGGATTCCGCCGACCATTGCAAAAAGGGAGTTAACTGCCACGAGGCCGCTGATTCCGGCAATATCCTGGGCGCTCATGACATTGAAACCAAACCAGCCGATGCAGAGTATCCAGCTGCCCAAGGCCAGAAATGGGATATTGGAGACGGGTATCCCCTGACTGATTCCGAAAGTCCAACGTCCAATTCTCTGTCCTAAGATGATCATGGCCGGAAGGGCAAGCCAGCCGCCCATGGAATGAACGACAACAGAGCCGGCATAATCGTGAAACTTCGCCCCCATGGTTGCGTTGAGCCAATCCTGGAAAAATGAATACTGACCCCAAATCAAGGATTCGAATAAAGGATAACATAAACCGGCAAGAATAGCACCAGCAAACAATTGAGGCCAAAATTTTGCCCGTTCGGCTATGCCCCCGGATATGATGGCCGGAACACAGGCGGCGAACGTTGTCAGAAAGAAACAGTGGACGAGATCAAAACCCCTTGCGCCAACAACGATTTTGCCGTTTAAAAGATTGCTTATCGATCCTGCATCCATCCAGAAGCTGATTCCATATGCAATAGGGAAACCGATAAGAAAATAGACAACAGTGGAAACTGACCAATCGCAAAGGATTTTTACAAGGGCGTTTACCTGGTTCTTCTGGCGTACTGTTCCAACTTCCAGAAAGGCAAAACCGGCGTGCATGGCAAAAATCATGACTGCCCCGAGCATAAGAAAAAGAGTATTACTTGAAAATTGAAGAGTTTGGACTATGTCGTTCATATGATCTCCTGATGCTTTGGATTCCGGAGTAAAGTGCCGTCCGGTGAGTTTGAATTAATTTGGCGTAGGTATTGCAACAACAAGACCATACTTTATAATAAAGAGATGTTTTGTCCAGGAATGTCTTAAAGACTTGCAAATATAATCAATTAAAGATTTAGTTGAGTCATTGCGGTTCGGTAACTTAATAAAAATATCGATGCCTTGGGTAGTCACATAAATGTACCAATAACTGTATCAAGTGACAAATATGTTGTATGATAATAATTAAAATTGCCTTCCGCTGGTCGATATGTCACAATACAAAAAAAGCTGAGGAGTAAATGCGATGTTTGGAAGTATTGGTATGCCGGAATTGATAATTATCCTTGTCATTGCATTGATTTTTTTCGGACCCGGAAAATTGCCCGAATTGGGTAGTACAATCGGCAAGGCTATAAGGGGGTTTAAAAAAGCTATAAATGAACCGGAAAAGAAGCCATTGGAACCACAAGAGGGTGCTTCAAAAGCCGGTCAGGACGAACAAGCGAAAGAGGAAGGCAAGAAACAGGCGGGACAATGAAACACATCAAACGGGCATTCGTATGACCCGTTCCAATTCCTTGCGAAAATCTTTCAATTCATAAGGCTTTTGTATAAAACCGGCTAGACCTGTATCAATAAAGTGCTTTGTTGCCTCTTCTTCATTATAACCGCTCGACAAGATAACCTTGATCTTTGGATTGATAAGACGAAGTTCCCTGAATGCACTCAAGCCATCCATGCGGGGCATGGTCAGATCAAGAATGACGCAGACAATATCCAAGACATGTTCCCGAAAAATATCGACAGCTTCCTTACCATCAGCAGCCATCAGGACACGATATCCTAAACGTTCCAGACGGGCCTTGCAAAGGTTGAGGATAGCCACCTCATCATCGACCACCAGTATGGTGTCGGAGATGGCCGGTTTATGATTCGCTCTATGATGAGGACGTGACGAAGCATTTGATGGTCTTCTTGGAAAGCATCTGCGTTCCCATATAGGAAAGAGAACCTTGACCGTCGTACCCCGTCCGATCTCGCTGTCAACAAAAAGGGCGCCTTTATGGCCCCGAACGATGCCCAATACAGCGGACATGCCCAAACCACGGCCCGTAAACTTTGTTGTGAAGAAAGGGTCGAACAGGCGCTTTTTTGTTTCTTCATCCATGCCACAGCCCGTGTCGGAGATTTCCAGATAGGCAAACTGTCCAGGGTTTGGTTTTTCGGTGATGCGGCTATGTTCAAAATCGATATCACTGCAAAACGCAAGCCCAGTGGAAAGAGTAACTGAACCGTTTTCCTCGATGATCGATTCGGCAGCGTTAGTGATGAGGTTCATGACCACTTGCTGAACTTGCCCCGCATCGGCAAAAATGACTGGAAGATCCCGTTTTAGTTGGAGGTTCAGTGTAACCGATTTTGGTATGCCTGCTTTGAAAATATGAATGTTTTCTTCCACCAGTTCGGCAAGATTGAGAGCTTTTGTGACGAAATGCCCCTTACCTGAATAGGCAAGCATTTGTTGTGTCAAATCCGCAGCACGTTTTGAGGCCTGTGCGGCATTTTTAATGAAGGGTCGTGCTTTCGAAACAGGAGAGATATCACCGAGGGCAAGTTCAAGATTCCCGAGGATAGCCATAAGCAAATTATTAAAGTCGTGGGCGATGCCGCCAGTCAGCAGGCCAATGCTTTCCAGTTTCTGGGCGTGAAGAAGACTCCGTTCCATATCAAGGCGTTCTTCTTCCAGTCTTTTCTGATTGGTAATATCGTTATAGGTCACTAAAAACTGGTATTGACCGTCCCAAAGGATCTCTTTCCGGAAAACATGAAGATATCTAATATGATTATTTTTTGTGATGATACTTATGGTGTATTCTGTCGGTCCTTCTTCTCCATTGCGTCTCTTTTCCTTCCGGACCAAATGCTCGGCATAACTGTCTGCCGTATAACGTTTTTCTACAGGTATTGTTTTAAAATCGTTAATGGAGTCGTATTCGTAGATATCAAGAATGGCATGGTTGGTGTAGATCGTTTCGCCATTTCTAGTCACGATCCGCATGCCTAAAGGAGAATCGTCAATGGAGCGGCGATAGTTTTCTTCAGATCGATGCAGGGCATCCTCGGCCAATTTACGATCCGTAATATCCCTGGTGACTTTAATGAGATGAGGTTCACCATCAAGGGTGATAACCACGGACGATATGCTGCCGTATTTTATCCCGCCATCCTTTCTGCGGAAGGGCACCTCGAAATTGATTATTGCCTCATTTTCTTTTAACATATCAATCAGGTGCTGACGATCTTCTATGTTCGCCCAGATGTTGATGTCCGCGTCAGATCGGCCTATAATCTCCGAATCCTCGTAGCCTGTAAGCTTCGTGAAACCATCATTAATGGAGACGTATGTACCATCTCTCAAACGAGTGATAGAAATGGCATCGGGGTTTGTTTGAAAGACGTGCCTAAATTTATCGTCGCTTACCTTCAGTGCCTCCTCGATTAGCTTCATGTCCGTAATGTCGGAAAGGATGCCTATTACGCCCATAAAACTGCCGTTTTCAATCAAAGGACGGGTCGCAGCCCTTGCCCATTTGATAGCGCCATGTTTGTTGATAACCCGGAAGACCACATGAGAATCAAAATTCCGGTAATTATGGTAATGATCGAGGAATCTATTCATCAAGCGTTCATGGTCTTCGTGGCAAGTTATTTCCGGAAAGTATTTCCCTATTATTTCATCCTGATCATAACCCCAAATCTCCTTGTTGAGGGCACTTATGTATCGAATAATTCCCTTATGATCGAGTTTAAAGACGACATTGCCGATGTTTTCCAAGAGCATCTGATATTTTTCCTTTGTGATGCACAATTCACATTTGCTGTGCACAAATTCATCCATATCAGGCATGATAAGCGAAACATCGGATGGTTGATCCTGCTCCTGCGGGGTATTCTTTTTTCTTATGGAATCAATCTTTTCGTGTAGTTTTAAGACTTCAGAAATATGGTCAGATTTAATGCCCGAATGCTCATTCATTACAATGCCCTCAAGCGCAGATTTGTAAGAAGGGATCAACAACGGTCATTTTTTATAGGTGTAAATGATTTGTTGAAATTTACAAAACAGATGATTAGAAGTCAAACAGAATAATGCGTTTTATTACACATTTTGCAAGAAATGGCTTCTTTTCAATTGCGTCAATGAGAATAAATAATATAATGCCTTTGTCATTCAGTGAGGCAATGGGGACGACAGAGTCTATCCTTTAAGATAAGGCGAAACAATGGGAAAAAGGCAAATCAATCTTGCATTGCAAGGTGGCGGGGCTCATGGCGCCTTTACGTGGGGTGTTTTGGATCGCCTGCTGGAAGAGAAAGACCTGGAAATCGTCGGCGTATCCGGGACCAGTGCCGGAGCGGTGAACGGAGCCTGTCTGGTTTACGGAATAATCCGTGGAGGAAATGAGGCGGCAAAAGAAGTACTATTTGAATTTTGGCGGAAAAATTCGGAATCTCAGCGTTTTTCTCTTCTTCAACCAACTTTTCTCGATAAGTTGATGAGCCGTGGCAATATTGAATGCAACCCATTCTATCTTTGGTTTTCCATCCTTTCGAATTACCTGTCCCCCTACCAATGGAATCCCTTCAAAATCAACCCCCTTAGAGACGTTTTGCAGGAAATGATCGACTTCAGTGTCATTCAACAAGAAGAAAACTGCCAACTGTTCCTCACAGCGACAAACATCAAAACTTCCAAGGTCAAGATCTTTTCAAACAAGGAGATTACGGCGGATGCCGTCTGCGCGTCAGCCTGTCTGCCACGAGTCTTCCAAGCCGTGGAAATTGACGGTGAATTGTATTGGGATGGCGGTTATATCGGGAATCCGGCTATTTTCCCTCTTTTTCAAAACACACAATGTCTGGACCTTCTGTTGATTCAAATCGATAGCATCAACTATGATAAAGTGCCTACGCAGATCACGGAGATTATGGATCGTGCCACCGATATCAGCTTTAATTCAAGCTTGATGCGGGAAATGCGGGCGATATATTTTGTGACAAAAATTATCGAAAGCGGATACGACGACAACGGCCGACTAATCAAAACAAACATACATTACATCGGCACAGGTGATCTCATGAACCAATATAATGGCAGCAGCAAACTAAATGTCGACTGGGATTGGCTGAAATTTCTCAGGGATAGCGGTCGCGATAAAGCCGAGCACTGGATCAGGGAAAACTATGATAAGGTAGGTCGTCAGGACAGTTGTGACGTGAATTGTTTGTTTCTCTAAACGCTACGGCCAGAAAATAGATATTCATTGACAATTAACGAGCAGACCCCTAAAGTGCTTGCCATTTAAGTCCGGGAAAACGGGCTTCTCCAAATTCATCGATCTGAAACAGCCATGAAAAAAGAGATGACCAGTTTTTTATAGTGAGGAGGTATTTATTGATGCATAAACGATATCCAATGATGGCATTAGCTATCGCCTTGGCGTTCGTTACGGTCGGATGTATGCAGAAGGCCGTTGTTCAGCCTTCCAAACCAGTGAAGGTGGCCCTTGTTTTGGGGGCAGGAGCAGCAAAAGGTTTTGCTCATATTGGCGTCATTAAGACATTGGAAAGTAATCATATTCCCATTCACATGATTGTCGGAACGAGTGCCGGCAGTTTTGTCGGTGCTCTTTACGCCCATGGTTTTAATGCCTTTCAGCTTCAAGACTTTGCCATGGCCTTAACCAAAGATGACGTGGCCGATTTGACTCTTCCCGATAATGGGTTTATTAAAGGAGAAAAATTACAGAATTATGTCAATCGGGCATTAAGGGATACTCCTATTGATAAACTACGAACCCCTTTTTACGCTGTTGCAACAAATATAGCAACAGGTGAGCAAGTCGTTTTCGGACAAGGAAATACGGGCATGGCCGTTAGGGCAAGTTGTTCCGTGCCCGGAGTTTTTCAGCCGCCCAAATACGGCAGCAAGACCTATGTCGATGGCGGTGTAGTCAATCCTTTGGCAATCGATGTGGCACGTCAATATGGGGCTGATATAGTGATTGCTGTGGATATTTCCGGCGGCGTCAATGGAAACATACCACAAACGACACTGGATACGATATTGAAATCCATTGATATCATGTATAGCAGGATCGCTTCGAGCCAGCTGAGTCAGGCCGATATTGTTATCAAACCAAAGGTCGGGTATATTTCCGGCAGTGATCTATCACGACGTCATGAGGCTATTCTGGAAGGGGAAAAGGCTGCGTCAGAGGTTATGCCGGTCCTTTTGGAAATGATAAGAAAACTGCGGCAGGAAGGACGAATTTCCTGAGCTGAAATTCGAACGCTGCTGATTTTAGATTAATTATGGACATTTGTAAGATTATCCGATAAGTAAGCATGCAAATATTAATGAACCTCAGGACTGGGCTAAGCCAAAATGATGAAGGTCTTGATTGCGGAAGATGATTCCGCAAGCAATATCCTATTAAAAAGAATGTTAATTCGGTGGGGTTTCGATGTTATCTCTAGCTTCGATGGGAATGAAGCATGGCAAATTCTTCAGCAAGATAACGCACCGCCAATAGCTATTCTAGACTGGATGATGCCGGGGATGGAAGGATCGGAAATCTGCCAATGTCTTCGGGAATTCGAAAAAGGGCAAGATCGCTATACATATGTCATACTGCTAAGTTCCAGAAGTGAAAAAGAAGATATTGTAATAGGTCTGGATGCAGGCGCCGATGACTATATTATAAAACCCTTCGACAAAGAAGAAATGCGAGCGCGACTACGGGCGGGCCAGCGAATTATAGAATTGCAGGGCGCCCTTCGCCAGGCAAATAAACGCCTGACGATTATGTCCCGTCTTGATCCACTGACAGGCGCTCTCAGCCGAAACGCTATCCTGGATGATCTGGATCTTGCCATGTATCGCGCGGCCCGGGAAAAAAAGTCGTTGGGAATCTCCTTAATCGATGTAGATAATCTTAAAGAGTTTAATGATCTTTATGGTCGCAGTGTGGGTGACCGGGTTCTTCAAGATAGTGTTCGCAGAATCAATGCCAGCCTTCGAAGAACGGACTATTTCGGACGGTATGGAGGCGATGAGTTTCTCGTCATACTACTGGGCGTTGATATCGAAAAAGGCTTGCATGTATGTCAACGCATCAGGAAGGCCATCGGTGATCAACAAGTGGAGATTAACGGGGAAGCTCTCAGGGTAACGGCCAGTCAGAGTCTGATCATCTGGGACGGCAAAAGTGGCATTGACGAGTTAGTCGCATCGGCGGAGCGGGGCCTGAAGACAACCGCGTTCAAGGGATGCAACCGCCTGGAGGCTACAGCTTCCGGAATTCAGGCAAATTAATCAATAACCTCACCTGTTATTACGCTCAACACGCTGTTTAAAAAACTATATTATTGCAGGCTGTTCAAAAGCTTGTCCCGTACTTGATACGGGATGTTCAGATGCACAGCGCACAAAAGCTGAGGAATGCGTCGTACCCAGAAGTACTCGATGTAGCCTGACCAGGCGAAGGGGGAGGCTTGCAGTGCAAGGCAGCAGACGCCGTCCCCGCGAAAGCGCGGGATGGCCGTTTTTCAGCGGCCTGTTAAACTATCGTAGAGAGTAAACGCCAAACGGTCAGCAATAGAAAGACCTTTAAGTGTAGGGCTTAACCTGCCGTTATTATGAAGAAGCAGACCTTCTGAAATACACTGATCTATCATCGTGACGTTTTTCAATAGAAAGTCGATACCATGTCTTTCGTTGAACGTTTCTAATTCTATCCCTTCAGGCATTCGCATCCTCAAAAAGATATCCTCCAGCAGGATCTGATCCTTCGAAAGCTGTTCGGTAAAAGATAGGGGCAGAATGCCTTGAGAGAGATCGTTGATATAGCGTATTACTGACGCGTGATTACACCACCTGGTCGTACCGAGATATGAATGGGCTGCCGGTCCAAGGCCCAGATAGGGTATGCGATTCCAATATATTCGGTTATGCCGGGACATGGAAGCTGAATTTAGTGCAAAATTGGAGATTTCGTAATGAATATAGCCGGCTTTTTCAAGATATTCTGATGTAAAGGTCAAAAAAGTCCATTGACTGTTCTCATCGGGAAGAGAAAAGGCACCGGCAAGCTTTCTTTTCTCAAAGGGAGTATCTGCCTCGATTGTAAGTTCATAACATGATAAATGAGATGGTTTCAAGTCAAGAGCCCTGTCAATAGTTTCTCGCCAAGCCTTCAGGGTCTGGCCGGGAATTCCATAAATCAGATCTAATCCAATATTCGTGAAGCCTGCCCGATTCGCCGTTTCTATGGCATCAACGCTTTCGCACGCCGTGTGGCGCCGTCCCAGGAAACGAAGTGTATCGTCAGAGAAAGATTGTATGCCGATGTTGATCCGGTTTATGCCAAGAGCCTTCAGGCCTCTGTACCAAGACAAATCATGATCGGCGGGATTGACCTCTACGGTGATTTCCGAATCCGATTGAAGCTTAAAATATTGATGAACACCATTTATAATGGAGCCGAACTGATCGATTTGAAGCAGAGAAGGTGTGCCGCCCCCAAAGTAGAGGGTGTCAAAATCATGGAAGGAGTCTCGGTACAAAGACATCTCTTTTAGAAGAGCCGTAACATACTCTTCTATTCGCTCAATATGGGGTTCGGAATAGAAGTGGCAGTAAGGACACTTGCCTTTGCAGAAGGGGACATGAATGTAAAGTCCTGCCGTTGGTGAAGGCGGAACGTCAATCATTATCGGACTTCAGAACGGCCAGGAAAGCACTCTGGGGAATACTTACGGACCCTATCATCTTCATACGCTTTTTGCCCTTTTTCTGCTTTTCAAGGAGCTTGCGCTTTCGCGTAATGTCACCGCCATAGCACTTTGCCGTCACATCCTTACGGAATGCAGAGATAGTCGTTCTTGCGATGATCTCACCGCCGATAGCCGCCTGGATGGCAATCTTGAACATTTGCCTCGGGATTTCTTCCTGCAGACGCTCGCAGGCCTGTAATCCTCTCGCACGAGCTCGATCGCGGTGAACGATCTGCGACAGGGCATCAACCTTTTCCCCGTTTACGAGAATATCGACGAGGGCCAGCTTGCTTTCACGGTAATCGATAATTTCATAGTCAAAAGAGCCGTATCCCTGGGTGCCGGACTTGAAACGGTCATAAAAATCGAAGATGACTTCCGACAAGGGCATTTCGTAGGTCAGCTCCACGCGGCCCGGACTCGGATAATGGAGAGACGAGTTCTCACCTCTTTTTTCCTGGCAAAGCTTCATTACAGCGCCGAGGTATCGTTCCGGCATCATCATGGCCGCCCTGATATAAGGCTCTTCAGAGACGGCAATGGACATGGGGTCGGGATAATGGCTTGGATTATCTACTGCAACGACGGTTCCGTCTTTAAGGGTGAATCGATATTGGACGCTAGGCACGGAAAGAATAATGGAGAGATCATGCTCACGCTCAAGCCTTTCCTGAACAATATCCAGATGGAGAAGGCCGAGAAATCCGCACCGGAACCCTTGGCCTAGAGCTACCGATTTATCTTTTTCGTAGACAAAGGAAGCGTCATTGAGTTTATATTTTTCCAGGGCCACTGTCAGGTCTTCATAATCATCCGATGCAATGGGATAGATAGAGGCGAATACAACAGGTTTAACCTCCCGAAAACCGGGCAGAGGCGCTGAACAGGGACGGCTGTCGAGAGTGATTGTATCGCCTGTCCGGACATCGGAGATGGTCTTGATCCCCGCGATAATGTATCCCACATCGCCGGCGGACAGATAGTCCTGCTTCTCCCGGGAGAGGCGGAAATATCCGACCTCTTCCGCCTTGTAAGTAGAGTTGTTGTGCATGAAACGGATGATATCGCCACTTTTTAGTTGACCTTCGAAAACTCGGCAATGTACGACTGTTCCTCTAAAAGGATCATACTGGGCATCAAATATCAATGCCGCCAACGGTGCGTCCGGATTGCCTTTCGGCGGAGGGATCCTGGTTACAATGGCCTCGAGAATGGCTTCGATCCCGATTCCTTCCTTTGCCGAGCATGGTAAATGATCATCCGGGTCGAGCCCCAGTTCGCTGTCGATTTGATTGATGATCCGTTCGATATCTGCCGAAGGCAGATCAATCTTATTGATGACGGGGATGATGGTCAAATCGTGCTCCATTGCCAGATAAAGATTGGCCAGGGTCTGGGCCTGGACACCCTGTGCGGCATCGATCAACAGCAAGACCCCTTCGCAAGAGGCTAAAGCGCGGGAAACCTCATAGGAAAAATCCACATGACCAGGCGTATCGATGAGATTAAGCATATAATCCTTGCCGTCCTTGGCACGGTAGGGCAGGGTGATTGCCTGGCTTTTGATTGTAATGCCCCGTTCGCGCTCGATGTCCATATTGTCAAGGATCTGATCCTTAAAAGTCCGGGGGTCTGATACGCCCGTAAACTGGATCAGGCGGTCCGCCAAGGTTGATTTCCCATGATCGATATGGGCAATGATGCTGAAATTACGAATATTGTTCATAGTATCCAATACTAAAGGCCCTTCGGCGAAGGAAGGGCCCTTAGATTTCGTGCAATTGTGAATAATGAATGAAGGCCGCTACTGTAGCTTCTTCATAAGCTCTTCGGAAACTTCTTTCACTCCGGGTGTGCCGTCTACTTCAATGACTTTCACACGGGCCTTGAAGAAGTTGACCGCTGCCAGAGTTCCTGTCTTTGTGTCGTAATAGATATTATGCCGCTTGTCAATGGCCGCTTCATCCTGATCATCCGCTCGGGCCGTCAATGTTTCACAACCGCATACACGGCATACAAATTTTCCGTCTTTTTCAGCAGGCTTGATGGCATCGATAAAGATGTTGTTGGGATGGTTGTTGTCCACGGCGCAAAGACGGCGCCCCATGATGCGGTTCTTCGATATCTGTCGATCCAGAACGATCTCGATAACATAATCCAACTTGATGTTTTCCTTTGTCAGGGCATCCCATAATGCCTCCGCCTGAACCAGATTGCGGGGAAAGCCGTCAAGAAGCCAGCCGGTCTTGCAATCGTCTGCCTTGATGCGGTTGAGGATCATGGGTACCGTAATATCATCGGGAACCAACTCGCCCCTGTCGATATATTCTTTTGCTTTTTTCCCTAGATCCGTTCCGCCCTTAATATTTTCCCTGAAGATGACTCCCGTTTCGATATGGGGAACGCCGAATTTTTTCTGGACAATGGCGCCCTGGGTGCCTTTGCCGCTGCCGTTGGGTCCAAAGATGAGAATGTTCATGCTGGAGAACTCCTTTCATGATGCTTTGTTTAATAAAAGTGGCCCCTTATAATGGATAATACGATTTTTGGCAACGGAAAAATATCATGCAGAAAGTAATATAAATTATCAGCGCTATCCATTTAATATCATGAATAAAATTCCAATTAATATAGAGGCGTGGGAGGAGGATTGAACCTGAGCAGGATATTTAAAGACTTGATTTTGGGCAGTATGTTCAAAAATGTCCAGATGCAAGGCGCGCAAAAGCTGAGGAATGAGGCGTACATAGAAGTACGTCGAGTGACGAAACTTGCTGCGCAACGCAGCAGATGGGCGTTTTTCAACAGCCTAGTGACCACAACTGGAGCAATTTGATGAAGAACATGATGAACAACCTGAACTTGCCGACGAGCCTGAACTGCCCGCTCCCTGAGATGAATATTTGCCGCGAGCAAAGGACGACATCATTTTGCTTGTCTTTTTCGATTTACATTTCGGACATGCAGCATCGGCTTTTTCACTCATCCCGAGGGTAAGGAGTTCAAATTCATGATTGCATTTATTGCATCTGTATTCGTAGATCGGCATAACTAAAAACCTTTCCGTTCTTTTTCGGAAAATCTAAAGATCAGGGGATCAAATGTCAAGGTCGAATGGGTCATGTCAGTGGGGTTATTTCACCTGGACTGCTTACACCGCTAATATTTCCGTCATCGTCGATATCAATTTGATAAGCGGCAGGAGTCTTAGATAAGCCCGGCATCCGCAGGATCTCCCCCGTAATGGGAATGAGGAAGCCTGCCCCGGAGGCGATTTTAATTTCCCTGACCGTGACGATGAAATCGTGTGGAAGTCCCAAAAGGCTGGGGTTGTCCGATAAAGACTGTTGAGTCTTGGCGATGCACACCGGCAATTTGTCGAAGCCGAACTTGTTGATCAGATCAAGATTTCGCCTGGCCAGCGGCTGATAGTCAATGGAAACGGCCCCGTAGATTTCGCTTGCGACGGTAAATATCTTGTCTTCAACAGGCTGATTCCATTCATAAAGAGGTCTATATTCACCAGTCATTTTTTCAAGGATATATACAATTTTTTCGGCCAACTCCAGACCGCCTTCGCCACCCATACGGAAGATATCCGCCGGAGCAATATTCATCCCTTCATCTTCTGCCGCTTTGACAACGGTTCTTATTTCTTCATCCGAATCGGTCGGGAAGCGGTTGAGGGCGACGATGCAGGGGATATTAAACTTATCTATATTCTCATAATGTTTTCTCAGGTTGGCCATTCCAAGGACTGCAGCGCGGGGATTCGGGATATTGAGGTCCGACCGGTCAATTCCTGCATGATATTTCAGAGCGCGAACAGTCGCAACGAGGACGACGATGCGGGGATTCAATTGACCATAAGGGGCGACGATATCAAAATACTTTTCTGCACCAAGGTCAAAACCGAAACCGGCTTCGGTGACAACATAATCGGCGAGGCGAAGGGCCAAGTCCGTTCCTATAATGCTGTTGGTCCCTTGAGCGATATTGGCGAAGGGGCCGCCATGAATTATGGTTGGAACACCTTCAGTGGTCTGGACAAGGTTAGGCAAAAGGGCATATTTCAGGAGGGCCGTCACGGCACCTTCGATCATTAGATCACCGGCGATGACAGGTTTGTCGTCATGGGTGAATCCAACAAGGATATTTCGGATCTTATTCTTGAGTTCCGCGTAGGATTTAGAGAGGCACAAAATAGCCATAATTTCGCTGGAAGGAACAATGTCAAATCCGGTTTCGCGAGGTACACCATTGATGGATCCACCAAGACCGATGACAATATCCCTTAGGAAACGATCATTCATATCCATAACTCGGCGCCAGGTGATCTTCCGGGCATCGATGTTCAAGGGATTGCCGTGATATATGCTGTTATCAAGAAGCGCGGAAAGGAGATTGTGTGCGCTTTCAACAGCGGGAAAATCATTTGTAAAATGCAGATTGATATCGTCAACGGGATGAACGCGGGAGAGACCGCCACCAGTAGCGCCGCCCTTCATGCCGAATACGGGACCAAGAGATGGCTCGCGCAGTGCGGTAATTGTTGATTTTCCCAACTTGGCCAAGGCTTGTGCCAAACCGATAGATACTGTGGTTTTTCCTTCACCGGCGGGCGTGGGTGTCATCGCTGATACGAGAATAAGAGAGGCATTGGGGCGGCGTTCGAAACGGCGAATCGATTCCAATCTGATCTTGGCCTTGAATCGACCATATAATTCCAGATCGTCCTCTGAAAGGCCGATCGATGCAGCAATGTCAGTAATTGGCTTAAGTATATTTTTTGTACGTTGCTTTTTCAAATTTCCTATGTCCCTATTTTTTTATAACCGCTTCGAAACGGATGTCGATATTGGATTCGTCGCTGATGCGATTGAGGTCGTTTTTGAGATCGATGATTTTGACTGCAGGGGGTAATGAGAAATAACTGACCATTTGGAATACGTTGGCCCCGGTGATGGGATTATTATCGACGTTGGTCGATATATCGTCGATGTTAATCCCTCTTTGTTGAAGGGTCTTGCAAATCTGGTGGATGATTCCCGGATGGTCGATTGCCGTAGCCATCAATTTGTAGGGTATAGATGGCAATATCTCGCGGTGTGATGGTGCTTTCGTCTTGCGGACATAGATGTCCAGCCCGGTTTTCTGGCGGAGACTATCGAGGTCTTTAATAAACCGTTCGATATCGTCCGTATTGCCCGAAGTGAGAATAATCATGCCGAATTCATCACCCAGGACGCAACCGCGGGAACGTTCGATATTAATTCCCCTCGCTGAAAAAAATTCCGATATCTGTTTTGCCAGACCGGGACGGTCAGGCCCCATGGAAGAAAACACAACATATGATCTCATAGGTCAACTCCGCAGTTTTTTTAATCCGTAATACATTTAGAATGTCCGGATGCTCTATCCGCTTGACGTTCATGTTACGGATGAACTATCCGCTGCCTGATCAATGAAACATGGTCTGCTTTCATATCCGTATGGCGGGTAAGTGTCAAGAAAAAGTGTCAAGATTATTGGGGTAACGATCACCTTATTCAAATAAATGACGGTTTTCGTCAATATGCTGACTTCTGATCTCTTATAGTTAAATATGAAGACATGATATGAACTAATAATAGCTAGATAGCCTGATACGTACAGACCTTGATTATCTGATCTATGTCTGTTAAACCTGAAAAGACTTTTTGAAGACCATCCATCAGGAGTGTTTTCATTCCCTCCATAATAGCTATACTTTTTAATTCTTCTACATTAGCTGTTTCTTTGATAGCCTTTTTAATTTGATTTGAGGCTATAAGCAGTTCATGAACAGCCACGCGACCTTTATATCCCGTATAATTGCAATTTTGGCAACCTTCCGCCTTTGTGAGCAAAAGTTCTTCATAATAAGAGGGCATTTCGTGCTTCGCGTACCAGATGGGGTCATAGAGATGAACAATCCTGTCAAACTCTTCATGGGATGGATGATAAGATTTTTTGCAATTGTCGCAAAGCCGTCTTGCCAATCTCTGGGCCAAAATGCCAAGAAAGGCGTCGGCAAAGTTGAAAGGATCCATTCCCATTTCAATGAGACGAACAATCGTTTCGGGAGCGCTGTTCGTATGGAGAGTGCTGAATACCAAATGGCCTGTTAATGAAGCCTCGATTGCGGTCTTGGCCGTTTCAGCATCGCGCATTTCACCGATCATGATTACATCAGGATCAGCCCGGAGAAAAGACCTGAGAATCTCCGCGAAGTCCAGACCGATTCTATGATTGACCTGAACCTGACGAAGGCCAGGTTGTGTAATCTCGACGGGGTCTTCGACCGTCCAAATCTTTCTTTCCACAGTATTAATATGACCCAGAACGGAATGTACAGTGGTTGTCTTACCCGAACCGGTAGGGCCGACACAGAGGATGATGCCATAGGGTTGACGAAGGATATCCTTGATACGCAAAAGATTTATGCGGGAAAAATCCATATCGTCCAGGGGCAATGGCTTGGATGAGGAGAGAATGCGCAAAACAGCATCTTCGTTACCGCCTGCCGTGGGGGTGATTTCTACCCGGAACTCAATACGTTTATTCTGGTATTTCACGAGGATCTTGCCGCTTTGAGGCTTGCGGCGCTCAGCAATATCCAAACTGGACATGATCTTGATCCTTGACATGATTGCTTTTTTGTATGTTGTGGGAATTTGATGGGCCAAACGGCATATGCCGTCAACACGATAGCGAATTACAAAAGGTTGATCTTGAAGGCCGGGTTCGAAATGTATATCGGAAACACCCTTGGCGGATGCGTCAAGGAGTATCCGGTTGACCATATTGACAATTTGCGAGTCCGATTCACTGAATGCAGATGCCTCTTCTTTTTCCTGCGCATCCTCTTCCTGATCGATAGACAACTCACCGATGATATTGTCAAGCAAGACATCCGTTTTAGGATAGAATGTGTCGATTGCATCGGCAATCTGCTGAGACGGGGCCACGACAAGTTCTATCTTGCGATTGGTGTAGAATCGCAAGTTATCGGCCACTGTATAATCCGTCGGTTGAGAGGTCGCAACTGTCAGACGTTCGCCGTTGTCCATAACCGGAAAGACACTAAGCCGCTGTGCAACTTCAAAAGGTATGGCGTCCAATGCCTTTTTGTTCGGTATATGGTTTTTCAGGTCAATCATGCGCATGCGGAATTTCGTGGCCAGCGCAACGAGGAGCTGATCCTCGGTTATCAGGCCCTTGTCGATGAGCAGAGTGCCGACCTTCTTTTTTTTGCCCATCTCCTGCTGAGACAGGGCAATTTCGACTTGTTCTTTAGTCACCAGGCCGGCTTCTATAAGGATATCTCCAACCCTGATACGCTGTGATTTCCAATCTTTATAAGCTTTATCAATGGTCTTTTCGATGGTTTCACGGGATAATTCGCTATGATCGGCGATAATGTCACCAACACGACGTTCTTTCAGGCGTTGTTGCTCTGTGAGAATATCCTCCATGTAGCCTGGGCTCACTATGCCTTGCTCTTCGAGGATTTCGCCGACCGGGCGAACCTGATAACGGTTATTGACCCCATCCTTTGTAAAAAATATCAATTTGTACGCGACATCTTCATCTGTTGAAAAACCAAAAAATCCGGATGAATAACTCAATTCCTCACGCACTAGAACATGAAATTTCTTCCCGGTTGTTGTGATGATTTCTTCACTGGGACTATCACTTTTGAGGGTAGAAATTTTTGCCGCATCGATTTTCATTTGAATACAGCATATCTCATGGAAGGAAAACTTCTGTAACTTTTGATATAAGGGAAAAAGAACGCTGATTTCGCCGTCATTAGGTGTGAAATCCTGGAGAAGAACGGCCTCACGAGTTTGACCGTCCATAAACTCAATTTTTATTCTTCGTTTTAAATCTCTTAGCATGAATCATAACCCTTCTACAGTGAAAAACATACCCCGCATTAACCGGCGGACTCTTGCGGAAGAAAACAACAATAATGCTGCATAATACATCAAAGTCAACAAATAAATGCGAATATTATGCCAAGAAAAATCAAAATTTGGACAAATGAATAATATGCGTTTGTGTAATGTATATAAAATACTATAGGTTATTCGAGTATGGAGTCTTGGATAGATTATGTCGCTTTTGATATATTGAAGATAACCTGACTAACCGACGAGGTTTACTTAAATCGGAAATACACATAATAAGCAATCCTCGTCGGCGACAGGTTATTTCATATAAGCGGGAAGGCTCTTGATATCTTTACCTTGATAACTGCAGGATGTGGTGCATGTTTTACATGGGCTTTTGATAAGGGGAAGCGGGGGCTCACCTTTGATTTTCTTTTCGATGAATTTCATGCATTTGTTGACACCTGCCGCGTCACCTTCAACGATCAGGGTGACGGAGCCTTCAGCTCCACCCCAGCCGCCGGAGCCGAAATGAATGGCTTCAATATCAAAAAGGGATTCTATAGCTTCGATTTCCGTGAAGATGGTCCCGTCGGCTACACAAGCCATTCCGACAGGGGCGCCGATGGATTTTTCCAGGTTCAGTGTTCCGCCATATCGGGCAGCGATTTCGACGGACGGGATCAACTTCTCTAGTCCGACAGGATAGATGATCTCCAAACCGCGGGCCTTCATGGCCATATAGAATTGACCCATTGTTCCCCCGGTGGGGCTTGCCATGAAAACACCAACATTTCCGTTTGGATCGATGGCATTGGCCCCTTTCAAAAGAATGTCTCCAGGTTTAAGATCGTTCAGGACCGTTCCCGGCTCTACCGGCAGGATTTCTCCTTTGTGAAAAGTGACGGGCTTAATGCGGTCTTCAGCGCTTAGGACGCATGTCCAGCCTTTGATGACTTGACCAGCCGCATAACCCTCTTTTTTGATTTTTTCGCCCAGTAATTCTTCAAGAATGTATGCATTGGTCGATCCTCTGGCGACAAGTAAGTAACCATTGTTCTTTGCATTCTGGATGTCCGGCAGGGCCGCGATCGCTTTGCCGATCAACCGTTTGGATTCCGATGGTGTGAGGGTAAAGAGTGCCTGCATAGCGTAATATCCTTTCTTTGTAAAAGATTGGTTGTTACTTTCTTGTAATTGTCGGTCAAACCTGAAAATGTAGATTTAATATAACACTTTAAATTATAAGATAAATGGTGAAATGAATCAAGGGATACTTGACAGTTGTCGAGAGTAAATAGACTTGTCCGGTTTTGTAGCAAATGACTTGTCCGCTTTTACTGTTCTTGAATGGAGGGTCATTTAAGAGCAGGAGGTGAGCGGCGGATGTTCGCTTTCCTCGTTCGTGGTTCTTGTCGTGGAGTT
>CAZYDG010000080.1:0-87113 GCA_964645835.1 uncultured Syntrophaceae bacterium | reverse complement strand
ACCCATTCCTGCTAAGAAAGGCTATGGAAAAGAAACTCAAAACGATCTTCTCACACATCAAACCGGGGTAACTTTCTTTATGAGGCAACGTTACCTCTTGTCACTACACTTTCGGTAACATTTTAATCTGAGGCAACGGGTGCGCTCTTAAAGCACGCAAAAGGTGTTCTCAATCAAACCGTTAAACCATCCATTGATCTCATAGAAAAATGGCCCATTATAATAGAATGTTTAGCGATGTCAACATCGCGAATGATGTTGCGTCAGCTACTCTTTACCGAAGCAACTAAACAAGATGGAAAGTTTAAAGGTCCTTTCTTCGAACTATACGGGAAAGAAATTGAGCAAAAGATCTCAACAGGTGATGATAAGAACGCGGTAGCTGAACTTTTTGCATCTATCGTCAGAGAAAGAGATATTAATGGTCTCCGATGGATAAAGACATTAACTTCAAATAAACCCAATATTTTAGATAACTATGCTGAAAATGACCTGATTAATGATTTTCATCAACGTATCCAAGATGAATTTGAAAAAGGAGTCAATAAAACCGATGAATCACATAGATTGATTAAAGACATTGCCAACGATTTAGGAATAATGCCTAAAGGAATATCTCCAGCAGAGTCAATGCTAGAATTAATCAAGGCCGAATATTGGACTGAAAAAGTTAGACTTGATGTAACTGAAGAAATAAGAGCATTGGTTTCTGATAATAAAATCGTCACAATTGCATCCAATGATATCAAAGAAGACCCAGACTTTGGGACAGTTAAGAAACTGACTATCGAATACAAGTTGGATGGTGTGTCCGAAACAAAAGTATTCAATGAAGGGGATGAAGTCAGGATACCATAAAGTGAAAAGTGGGGAAATGAATAAAAAAAAAGGAACAGATTTATTTTTGTGATTTTTTTGTACATGTATCCTAACTTATACACAGGTTGTATTTGTATGACAATTTCCTTCTAAAAAGCAAAAACGCCTATCCTGCGCCTTCGCGGGAAACCTCCCCCTGCACCCCCTCCAGAGGGGGACACATCTGCTGCCTTGCGCTGCAAGATTCTTCATGGCCTTTCCGGGGACACGTTCCGATCCTTTCGGGCTTCCGGAACATGTCCCCGATTCTCCTGGATTATCTGGTCAAGCCGGATAATGACGGACTTTTGCGAGCCTTGTCGAATTAAAGGGGAATTGGAAGATTTTTCTAAAACAATTTAAGAAAATCTCCCCTAACCCCTCTTTGCCAAAGAGGGGAATAAACAACGATGCTCGCCCTTCCGTAACATCCATCTTGCCATTGGGAACCGTTGCAGGTAAGATCAAAAAATGGATTATCGATTATGCTTGTGGAAAAAAGGATCGGCCAATGACTCTTCATCTTATTGACACTGTTCATAATATCTTGAAACGCGTGGAGGAATGCACGGGCAAACCAATCCGCTTCTTTGAAAAAGAGAATTTGCCTATGTCGGCGGAGTTAAAACCGGCAGGAAAAGATGAGTCATACCACAAGTTGTTTCACCGGGCCGATTGCGACGAGCAGACCAACTATACCATCGCCAATCAATGCGGACACATCCTGAGGCTGTATGCCGCTCCCGAGGAAGAGCGCTACATGCCCGTAGCAAACCGGCGGACAATGATGAGTTACGTTATGGAACTGGAGGATGAATTTCACCGCCTGGCCAAGGTCTTCGGCATGGAGAAGGTCAAGGGGATGATCCGCATATGGTATGAAGGTGCGGTTTTTCAGCTGACCAAAATGCCGCCGGACATCATGATTGACAAATGGATCTATGACGAGTATCAGGAATTGCGACCCATTCAATTAAAGTCCCTCATGCAGCAGCGACAGAACGCGGTTCAGTCTATTACCCAGGATACGCGGAAATTCACTCCCGAGAAAATCTACACTGTTTCCAATATTATGAATTACACCTTCTTTAAAGTCCTGGAAGACCATTTCCGGTCGGATTGGGTGGCACCCTATCACAGATCCATTTTTATCTTTGAGGGGACCGCCTTGGCAAAGATTACGGAAACGCAATATGTGAACAGCCACAGGGGTGACCGGGATATGATCGACAGATGGGCAAAACAGTTAAATATGGCAACCTGGTTTGAATGGAAACCCCTAAGCACCATCGGGAAATAAGTCGTGAATGAGGTAAGCTTTTAACGTATTAAAATATGTTTCTCAAAGTCCTGATAATGGAGGAATCTAAATGTCACTAACGAATGAGCAGGTGGAAAAATATGCGGATGTGCTCCTCTGGGGGCTCACTACGGCAAGGAAGTCGCGCTTCCGGAAAGGGGATATTGTCCTCCTCCAGTATGATTTAGCGGCGGTAAAACTTGCCGAGGCAATATTCTCCAGGCTGATGGAGATGAGGGTCAACCCAGTCCAGCGGGTAATCTGGCCTCCCGGCATGGAACGCACTTTCTACGAAAAGGCGGACGGACGGCAATTGGTCTTCATGGCACCCGGCGACGAGGAATTGATGTCCCGCCTAAATGGCCGGATCGTCCTGCGGGCGCCCGATTCCATCACCCATCTGCGTGACACCGATCCGGCGAAGATCGGCAAGTTTCTTGTCTCTCGCAAGAAGATTAAGGATATCCTGGACAGAAGAGAGGATCAAGGCCTTTACAGCTGGACACTTTGCACGTATCCGACAAAGGAACTGGCCAATCAAGCAAAGGCGAGCCTTAAACTCTATGCGGAGCAGATCATCAAGGCCTGCTACCTCGATCAGGATGACCCTGTCGGCAGGTGGCAGTGGATTTATCGGGAAGTGGCCAAGATCAAGAAGTGGCTCAACAGTCTACCCGTAAAAGAGCTGCGGATAGAATCGCCGGGCTTTGACCTCAAGATAACCCCCGGTGAGCAGCGCAAATGGATCGGTATCTCCGGGCATAACATCCCCAGCTTCGAGCTGTTCCTCTCTCCGGACTGGCACGGCACGGAAGGCACGTACCTGGCTAATCTCCCCTCGTTTCGCAGCGGCAATTACGTCGAGGATATCCGTATCACCTTCGCAAAAGGAATCGCGCAGACCGTAACGGCGAAAACGGGTGAGACCTTTGTGAGAAAACAGCTCGCCATGGACAAGGGCGCAAAGGCGGTCGGGGAGTTCTCGCTTACGGATCGCCGCTTCTCGCGCATCGACCGCTTCATGGCCGATACGCTATTCGATGAAAATCACGGGGGGCGCTACGGTAATTGCCATATCGCCCTGGGATCGTCATATACGGATACCTACAGCGGCAATCCCGCCGAACTGACTAAAGAAGGCCGCAAACGCCTCGGGTTCAACGATTCCGCTCTTCACTGGGATATGGTCAACACCGAGAGAAAGACAGTAACTGCGGTGTTGAAAACAGGGCAGAAACAGGTCATCTACGAAGACGGTGAATTCCGCTGCTGAGATATTTTATGACGTTACAGAGTACTACTAGAGATTGCCGCTTTCCCAGCGCGAACTCGCAATGACAACTGAACCGTTGCACCTCGCAAGCGAGGAACAAGCGGCGAACGGGGATGTGATGAATATGTTTACGATCCAGAAAATCAACCCCATCCCAACCCTGACCCTCCCCTTGAAGGGGAGGGAAACAGATGGAAATATGACACCGGCATGTCCCCTTCTGAAGGGACATATCTAACCTATTCCGACGCAAGCTTCTTACCCAGATCAAAAGCTTCCAACATGAGTTTTTCATTCAACTTGATCTGCCCGGCATCCATTGCACTTCCGTAGACCATGCCGACAAGACACGCTTCAATATACCCGAAGGCATCCTGAAATGTCCTCAAGGCGTTGACACAACCAGAATCGAAGGGATCTTCACCTCCATAGCTCATGGCGACAGCGATCCGCTTGCCCTTGAAACAGTCATCCTGATAAGCGGGCATGGCAAACCATCTATCCATGAATATCTTGGTTTGGGCGGACATGGTAAACCAATAAACCGGGCTGGCAATCACCCAGGCATCAGCATCAATCAATTTTGGATAAAGTTCCTGCATATCATCCTTAATGGAGCAGCCCTTGCTGGCTTTCTTCTGGCAAGCAAAACAGGCTTTGCAGGGCGCAATATTCTTTTCCTGGAGATAAATTGTTTCAACTTTTGCTTTGGCGAATTTTGCCCCTTTGGCTATCTGATCTGCCAGAATCGCGCTGTTACCTTTCTTTCTGGGGCTTCCCAAGATTACCAGAACCTTCTTTTCCATTGTCATGCCTCCTTATTGATTATTCGCTTTTTTACATTTCAAATCCTCTGATGAATGACTTAACCTGTAGAAGCGAATTTTGCTTGCCGGTAAAATATTTCCATCCATCGTAATATCGCCGGTAAATCTTAGAGACTTGCTCCCCTCCCATGGCGCAAAGGGCCCTTTTGCCTGACTGGATTTCGGATAGTAGAAATTGACAACCAAGGACAGGTTGTGCTGTTTTTCCCAAGGCGTCTGAATGAATGGATTGCCTGTTCCTTTAATGGCTCTCTCCGCTGCGGTTTTTGCCATGCGCCAGTGGCCGGAATGATCGGGGCATAAAAAGGACTTCGAAAATGGCGATTTGCCGGAGATTGCCGGATTGAATTGGCCTTTCTTGAAAATAACTCCTTTAACCCCTTGTCCATAAACAAGCTGCATCTTATGAGATGAATCTCCCAACCGGACGCGATTCATGACACCCCAGGCAATTGCATCATAAACCAGTTGATCATCGCCAAATCCCGTGGACAACCCCTCTGCATAGACAACCCTCGCCAGAAGTTCGTGATCATTCACCTGATGGAGAGCAACAACGGCTTTCAGGCCGGTTTTCGCATCAGCGGTCAAACAAGTTGGAAGCTCCCCGGCTAATATCGAGGTTGCCAAGGCCGGAAGCAGGAATATTATTGCTATTACAATGTTCTTGACCATGCCGGACATTCATTAACGGTTATTGGAAAACGTCTATTCCACGCCTTCGCAGGGAACCTCTCCCTGCACCCCCTCCAGAGGGGGACACGTCTGCTGTTTTTAAGTTCTTATATTATGGTCGCTTTTTGTTCTGGTTCTTTTCAATATCAATGATGCGCTGCTTCACGATCTCCGGAACAATCACCTTCTTGCCTTCCCGGTAATTAAAGGTCACAATTACACCATCACCTTCAGCTGCCGCTTTCCGATGCTTTGTGCTTACGACAAGATAATTCATGACAAATCGATCTTCATCGATATTAACCACTTTTGCTCCGATCATGACCTTGTCCGGATAGGATAGCGGTATTTTAAATTTGCATGAGGTTGTGGCAAGTATGGGTCCAATCCCTGTCTCGTTCATATAGCCGATCAGATCTATCTTTTCAAAATAGTTGATCCTGGCGCTCTCAAAATATCTGAAATAGACGATGTTGTTGACATGGCCCATGGAATCCATTTCACCCCATGCAACTGGAAATTCTATGATAACAGGATAATCTTTAAGTAGAGTGTGCATTGTTTTCCCTTCAAAAGAGTTTGTGCGATCAGTGGTCAGCCCCCTCCACGATCCGTCCTTCGATACAGTTCCCATTTCCAATGGGAGATTAAACGCCTCACGTACCGCCGTAACCGACGGTAACATCCTTTCCCTTCACAATAACGGGGACCTTGCTCAAGCCGCCGGTATACTTCAGCATCTCCTGTAGATTGTCCGCACTTGCCCTGACATCCACGTACATTGCATTACCCTTGTAGGCCTCACGGGCCTTATCCGTATATGGTCAACCTGCCTTACCGTAGATGATGATCTGTTCCGTCATGGAATTGCCTCCTGATGATTATCGGTTCATAGAGGGGTCTTATTTGAAAATAATAAAATCATTTTTGATACTTTGTTTTTCGCATTGTTAAGTCTGATGATTGGATTTCTTCAAAATTTTCTTGAAGCCCGTAACGTTTGAGCAGAAACCCCCAGTCCGGCTTTTCCATAAGAGAAACGAGGGAAATATTGATTGCCTTGAGAAGCGGACTATTTCTGGGAAGGCCGAAGGCAAAGAAATATCTTTTAAAATTAGTTTGATATACAGTGATCTTGTCTTTATATTCATTGTCTTTATAATAATGAAGAGTGATGGCGTCGTACAAAAACCCGTCGATCTCACCTTTGAGCACACCATCCAGGGCATCTTCCTCTTTATCGTAAAGCTTATATTTGCCGCCCAGCTTCTTCAACGCCATCGTCTCGGCGCTCCCGTTCAGGCCAGCAAGGGTCATATGACGGAGTTGTTCATCACCAACGGTATCAACCTTTGCGCGGTTTTCCGAGATGGCATTCGTCAGCGATGCGATCATGGCACTGAGTGCAATAGCGTATAAAAACATCCAGACAAGACCGATAATCCGGGCCGTAAAAGACTTCAAGGCCACACCGAAGCAGACGCCGGAAGCCAAGGTCGAACCCACCCAATAGATGCCCGATCCAATGCCCTTAAGCATTTCTCCACCGAAATGATCGGGATTATTTTTTCGTTCAGCAAGCCACAGAATAAAGCCCAACACACAAAGGCAAAAAAAGAGGATTCCCAATATTTTCAGGTTTCCCCAAGAAAAGATAATCGTCACGGCGGTCCACCATGGGTGCTGAATCTTTTCAGGCAAGGCTGCCAAACCCAGTTTGGCATACCCCAGAAACGAGGCATAGTCGATTTTCTTTTCCCTTTCGGACAGGACAAAAAAGGCTTCTATGGAAAGATCTATTTTATTATTTTCGAGGGCATTCAGCAGCGATTCGAAGGTCATCTCCCGAAATTCATAATCCACTTTAAGGTCCTGGGCAACGGCCTTCCAGATATCCACATTAATGCCACTCCACTGTCCGTCTTTTTCTTTAATTATATAGGGGGGATCGTGAAGAACACCGACAACCAGTTTCTTACCCGGCATTACGGGATCTTGCTGAGACTGGACGTTAGTGACCGCCTGACAGACACCTAAATGACAAATACAGAAATATAGACAGATCAGAAATAAAGAGGATAGCGTCTTTACTATCTTTGGCACCATTTTGTCTCCTTAGTTTTTCATAATTTTTTTGGCACAAAAGTCCGTCATTATCCGGCTTGACTAGATAATCCAGCATCACTTCCAATGCATTCGTTAAACCTCTGGATTCCCGTTTTCACGGGAATGACAGGGTGGACGTTTTTCAACAGACTGTAGGGTGGATGAAGCGAAGCGCATCCACCATTCGCCGGTGGAACCGCTTCGCTTGTTCCACCCTACAAAGATTCTATTTTCTTAGTAATGACAGGGTGGACGTTTCTCAACAGCCGGCTAAAGTTTTTTGCATTATCTCCGATAGACCCTTCAGTGTCCAATGTTTTATAACATCCATTAAGGATATGATCTCATGCTGACTCGCCTGCTGGTTCTTGCTCTCTGTAGTGTCCTGTGTTCCTTAATGAGCTGTAGCGGTAATTCCCCCACAAACGGGGGAAGCACCAGCGACATTCCCCAAAACATCTTTGCCGGGGAACCCTTTGCACCCAATGATCCGTTATTTTTCTACAATCCTGACAATCCTCTCTATCCCGGCCAGTGGAATATTTACAATCAGGCACCAAACAGTATCTACTATCCCGCCACCGTGGCGCCAAACGGCCACCAGACCGCTGAGGTAGCGATCAGCAACATTGGGCTTGACGCCAACATCTTGCCCGTGTGGAGGGCCGGTTACACCGGTCGCGGTATCATCATCGGAATCCTTGACGATGGTGTCGAGTTCGGTCATCCCGATCTGAACATCGTCACGGAACTCAGCACCGGTATGGACTACAAAGGCATAGTCCCGGGTCAGACCGGAGCCCATCGCAAAGACTCAGACTCCCATGGCACGACTGTTGCGGGGATTGCCGCCGCCGTCGGGGGCAACGGCATCGGCGTTTGCGGCCTTGCGCCGCATGCCCGTATAGCATCGGTGGCCGTGAACAATTTCACCACCTTTGAAAGCTACTTCATGCACGCACCGGCGGTTTACTGGCAGGCAGGCCTGGGTTGGATGGACCAGATGAATAGCACAGCGCTGGCTAAGCTTACGGCCATCAATTCCGCGCCAATAATCCAGTTAAAAAACTCAAGTTCCAAGACGGCACAGTTTTCCTATCTTGATGGATTTGCCGACACATACAGCGCTTTTGCGCGAACCGCCGCCAACGGCATGCTGTTCATTCAGGCAGCCGGCAACTGCCGTGCCACCGAGCAGCAGGACGCCAACATCAGCATGGAAGCAACATGTCCCTATGTGATTGATGTGGCGGCTTTGGGTAGCAACGGGCACTATGCCCTTTACAGCAACTTTGGTGCTGCGGTCTTTGTCACGACATTAAGCGAGAGCGCGTGGTGGAACGTCACTAACAGCAAAACTGCGGCTTACGCAAATGGACTGGGCGTTTCGAGCACCGACCGGTTTAGCACACGGGGAACCAATTATGACAACAACGGCTCCTCCGTATTTCTGCCCGATATAGCTAACCTGGATTACACCGCCCAATTTGACGGCACTTCTGCTGCAGCTCCCAGCCTGACCGGCATGCTGGCGGTTGCCAAGCAGGCGAATCCCAACCTCAACTCGCGCATGGCTAAGCACCTGCTGGCGCGTACGAGCCGCCTTGTGGATCCGGACGACAAATCGTCGAGCGCAACCTGGATGGGTAATGACGGGCGTATATATTCAGGCTGGCAGACAAACAGCGCTGGATTTCGGCTCAATCCGAACTACGGCTTCGGCCTGCCCGATGTGGCCGCACTCGTAAAAGCGCTATTACAGACTGCTTATGTAACCGATGAAACCATCTACCATACCGGATTACGGACGGTTCCAGCCCAAGCGCAAACAATCAATGGCGGCGATTCAGTCGGCTCTACGCAAACCATCAGCATTACCGTTCCCGACGGAATCAAGCAGAGTCTTGAAGGTGTTGAGGTCTATCTCAACGTAACCGGCAGTGACCGCAGGGACATCCAGATTGTCGTCAGCAAGGGAGGAATAAGCAGCCGGCTGTTGGCGCCCGCAAGTGGATTAGGCAAGAGCGGCTCACCGATGTTCGATGACGATAAATCTGCGGACGGGATCAACCATTTCTTCCTCTCAAACGCCTTTTGGGGCGAGAATCCCAATGGCACATGGTCTGTCACGGTTTCTTCTCCTACCGGAACTTCCGCTGCAAACTGGCTCAATTGGGGCATTGTCCTGCACATGGGCGAATTGGCCTTCGAGGGAGCCGGAGATAAGCAGGTGACATCCGACCGGACAATCCTGGGGCTGAGCCTGAACCGACCGGGGACACAAATGCTGATCCCCTCTTTGCAAACAGTGAACTGCGCCGGAGACGTTCAATTGAATAACGGTAAGCTCACTATTATGGGCACGCTGCTCCATGGCAGCAATATCACGGTGACCCGACTGGACACCAGCTTCTCTGCGGTCACGGAAACCCTTTCATATAACCGTGGCATGCATACTGAGATCGCCGGTGGATTGCTGACCGGCAGCGGCAGCCTGATCGCTCCGGGCGGAACGGACAACCGCGGTGGTGTATTTAACAGCCGGGGAACGGTGCGACCCGGCCAAGAGAACATAGCCGGCACTCTAAGCTTCGGTAGCGCATCGGAGCCCACCAACTATACGCAGGGCAGCAAAGGTGCACTGACCATCGATGCCCTGGACCTCCAGAATTATGGACGGCTCGCAGTAAATGGTACAGTCAAGCTCAGTGGCACGCTTACAGTTATAACCGGGTCCGAAGCCAATATGCAGAAAGGAACACGCCTCAATAATGTGATTAGCGCCACATCCCTTTCCGGCAGCTTCGACATTATTACGGCAACTATACCCGGTACTCAGGGCCTGCATTGGCAACCCGTATATGGCGCCACCGGGCTTGACCTGGTGGCTGCAGTTGACTGACGCTTCTGTTGCGCAGTTGCATCGGACCGGACCAATCATCCTCATCATTCCTTGACAGATTGTTGAATAACTCGATTATGAGCAGTCTGCTCAAAAGCTTGTCCCGTACCTGATACGGGATGTCCAGATGCAAGGCATGCAAAAGTCTAGGAAAGAGCATCGGGGACATGTTCCGGAAGTCCGAAGGGATCGGAATGTGTCCCCGGAAAGCATGACAAGGCGTGCAGCGCAACGCAGCAGATGGGCGTTTTTCAACAGACTGTTAAATCCTTATCTCCTATCAGGGAATTAAGACCTCAAAATCAGGGAATCCCTTATTTCGGTAATGTTGACCCTATGTGTAAAATAGTCCGGTCAATGAAAAAAGGCGATGGGTTCATACTCTTCATCAGCGTTTTGAAATCACAATCAAGGAGGAAATAACATGAAGAATTTACGCATTAAATGGTATGTTTTGGTCTTCTGTATGCTGGCTGCCGGCATCATGGCAATTTCCGGCGCAACGAACGGGATTTGTTCGGATAATGATATGTACAAAAAGGCACCTCCCGCAGATCCTTATAAAAAAGTCAGCTCTCTTGTAAAACTGCCCGACTTTCTTCCCGGACTGGGATCATTATTTGTCGATCCGTCCACTCTGCCCGCAGGACCCTTCCTGGCATATGACCGTGAAGGACAACTGGTAAGCACCATCTATATGGTCCCGCTTAAAAGCATCAACGACCACAAGGCATTCAACAATCTCAAGGTTGGGCCTGGAGAAGTTGACCATGTCGATATGTACTACAATGCCGGTCATCCGGGGGTTCCTGAGCCTCATTATCATGTCGTCTTGTGGTATATATCACCTGACAAGGCCATGGGACTGAAGTAAACGAAAACATGGTTAGCATGCCGACGAGAAGAGATTTCCTGAAATATGGCGGGGCCGTCATTTGCGGCCTCGCTTTTCCGAATCTGGCGCTGATCGAATCAGGCAATACCGAGAGCCGGCACATAAACCATTCAAATGAGACCGTCGAGATCCTGATGCGCAGCGATCCGACAGGTGCCGATGTGTGGTTCGATCCCATTGGGATTCTTATCCAACCCGGTCAGACGGTCCGCTGGCGTATAGAAGCAGGCGTTCACACCGCAACGGCATACCACCCCCGAAACAGCAATCACTCACTGCGAATTCCCCTGAATGCAAAACCATGGGACTCTGGATATCTTGTTAATCCGGGCGATTATTTTGAAATGACATTGCCCATTGAGGGTGTCTACGACTATTATTGCATGCCTCACGAGATGGCAGGTATGGTTGGCCGGATTGTCGTAGGTAAACCGGTGGGTCCGGGAACATTGCCGTTCGACTATTTTAGGGGACGGCCCGAAGCGGCAACATGGGAACCTGTACCGGAAGCGGCGCAGAAGGAATTTCCCAGCGTAAATCAGATCATGAAGGACAAGATTGTGCACCGGCGCTGATCGGCTTGATGATCGTTATAACAATCAATTATCAAATGAATGTTTCATGAATAACCCGGGATCATGCTCCCGGAGTCCGCTGCCCCAATTGACATGCCCGTTATCCTTGATATTTACAATCAAATCCCGTATAGTATCTCTATTATAAAAAATAGGATGAAACTATGGCCCTGTCCGAATTTACACGAAAACTAATCGAAACAAAGCTGACAGAATATTGTGATAAACGTTTTCCCAAGGACATTCAGGACCAGATAAAACTTATCTTCAAGATCAGGGGAAACAATGTCACCCTGATTGAAACCCGGCCCTTTTACCGAGATCCGTCTATTTGGACGGAAGTTCCTGTAGCACAATTTCGCTATGATGAACCGTCTCATAAGTGGTTTCTCTATTATCCCGATCGGAATTCCAGGTGGCATTCATACTCAGGGGTTATACCCACGGCCAATTTGGATGTTATATTCAAAGAAATTGACCGAGATCCAACGGGAATATTTTGGGGCTAGTCTGATAAGGATTTTTTGACAGATTATGATATTCGAGGCCATCGAATTCGCGGCCAAGGCCCATGCCGGGCAATACCGTAAAGGAACAAGGGTTCCTTATATCACCCATCCCCTGAATGTTTCCAAAATACTGATTGAGAATGGTTGTCCCGAATATGTCATTGTCGCCGGTATACTCCATGACACGATTGAAGATACTCCTGTAACATATAAAGAGATAAGAAAGACATTTGGACAGGTCATAGCAGACCTTGTCTCTATGGTGTCTGAACATGACAAGTCCGATACCTGGGAAAACAGAAAAAATCACACGATTGAAAAGTTAAAGAGACTGCCCGATGACGCAGTCATTCTTACCCTCGCAGACAAGCTCGACAACATCAGATCGATCCGCGAAGATCTCAAATTGCATGGGGAAGATGTTTGGCACCGGTTTAAACGCTCCAAAGAAAAACAAAAGTGGTATTATGAAACCCTTGCGACTATTTTTTCAAAAAGATTGACCGATGAAAAATATCGTCCTCCGGTTGAATGCTTCAGATCAACGGTAAAAAAAGTGTTCGGCTGAAAAGTGGGATTATATTGCAAAGGAATCCGACTTCAATTTTGATATTTCTACGCAGGTTGTTTAAAACTCGATTTGCAGCAGGCTGTTCAAAAATGTCCAGATGCAAGGCGCGCAAAAGTTAAGGAATGAGCATCGGGAACATGTTCCGGAAGCCCGAAGGGATCGGAACGTGTCCCCGGAAAGGCCATGACGAGGCTTGCAGCGCAACACAGCAGACGCCGTCCCCGCGAAAGCGTGGGATGGGCGTTTTTCAACAGCCTAATGGAGGTGTCTCATTTCATTATACAAGCTACAGCAATTAATCCAGACGGCTGAAACGCTTCAGCAGGATAATTGTATGGCCGTAGGAACGGTTGTCAGCGAAAAAGAACGGGCCTGCATCCGGAAAGCAAGACAGACGAGGGTATCTGCAGCGCAGGCAAGGCTCAATGATATTGCTGAGAATGGGATACCGTATGAAAGCCCTTTCCGTATCATTAAGGATAAAATGGCATGGGAAGATAATATCGGTGGAATTATAAAACAGATTATCCTGCTCCCCGTTATGATAGTTATCTTCTCGTTTATATTGGTTATTGCGCCTTTTAGTTATACGATATATTTGCGTGATGTCCGGAAAGAAAAATTGAAATTAAAGGATGAAATCAATCGATGGAGCGCTGAACCGCATTCGTTCAAAGTTCCGGACATCAAACAGCTGGCAACTCTCTGGTCCGTGCATGGAATAGAGCCGTACAAATACTCTTTTGAGACGCAGCTTTTTTTACTGGGGCAATGGTTGGATATTCTTTATGGAAAGAAGGTATCGGAAACACTCAATCTGGACGATCGTATTGCGGAGATACAAAATCAGCAATCAATGAGCAGTCTTGATGCTCTTAAAAAACTAAACAAACAAGATGTCCCCATTGTGCCGCCGATTGCAATGCTCATTCGGAGATTATCCGATGAACTGCCGCCATATGAAATATGTACAAAATAATAATGTGTGTTTCGGATAGCGTAAAGAGTATCAGTTTATCATGACTTATGTAACCTGATGATATTGAAAACGAGGAGGGCTAAAATTGACGTCATCTGAGAAAGCAAAAACGGTTAAGGTTGCTGTCGTACAAGCGGCAGCAGTGCCATTTGATACGGAGGCTTGTATCGATAAGGCGGTTTGTTTGATTGGAGAAGCCGCTGCTACAGGTGCAAAGGTGATTGTCTTCTCGGAGGCGTTTATCGTCGGCTATCCGAAAGGGCTCAGCTACGGTCTTGTCGTTGGAGCACGCGATCCGGTCGGACGTGAAGAGTTCCGAATTTATCTCGATGCGGCAATCGAGGTGCCCGGTCCGCAAACGCAACGGCTTGGCGAGGCGGCCGCAGCACATGGAAGTTACGTCGTTATGGGAGTGATCGAGCGCGAACTGGGAACCTGTTATTGCACAGTACTCTTCTTTGGCCCGGACGGCCTTCTGCTTGGCAAGCACCGTAAGCTTATGCCGACCGCACTAGAGCGAATGATTTGGGGATTTGGCGACGGTTCGACGTTAACGGCCGTGGACAGCCCATATGGCCGAATCGGCTCGGTGATCTGCTGGGAGAATTACATGCCGATGCTGCGGATGGCTATGTATTCAAAGAATATCGCATTGTACTGCGCTCCTACCGCTGATGACAGGGATACCTGGTTGTCGTCGATGCAGCATATTGCCTTGGAAGGACGCTGCTTCGTACTGACAGCCTGCCAGTTCATCCGCAAGAAGGATTTTCCGGACACCGTGCGCGTGTCTCTCGGCGATTCTCCTGATTCTGTATTGATGCGCGGCGGCAGCGCCATTATCAGCCCCTTTGGCAAAGTGCTTGCGGGGCCTTATTTTGATGGCGAAACCATTCTGACGGCTATGCTTGATTTAGGTGAGCTCGGCCGCGGGAAGTTCGACCTTGACGTCGCAGGTCATTACAGCCGACCGGATGTGTTTCAATTGCATGTAAATGAGAGCCTCCAGCACCCGGTTGTTGCGAAGACCTAGCAGGCACCAAGTTGCCTTATCAACGGAACCTTACAGGAGAAAAACATGGTAAAATATTTATGGTTGCTGATAATTCTTCTCTTTGCACTTCAAAATACCGTATCTGCCGAATATTATAAATGGGAAGATGAAAACGGGAATATTAATATTACAGATTATCCGCCTCCAACCAAATCGGTAAAAAACATTAAGATACGTCAACTTGAGTCGGAATCAGCTGACAAGAATCCTGCAACAAACGAAACCAGACAAAAAGAGACAAAAACGGCGTCGTCGCGAAATCAAGACATAAAACCAAGCAAAAGTAATGAAGTTATCTTATATACTACAAGCTGGTGCCCCTACTGCAAAAAGGCCAAAGAATTCTTTAATAATAGAAACATTTACTTCACCGAGTATGACATCGAAAAAGACCGTGAAGCAGCCGAACGGAAAAAACAGCTGGACAGCAGGGGTGGCGTTCCCTTTGCTATCATTAACGGTCAACAAATTCATGGCTATTCGCCAAACGCTTATGAAAAAGCTTTGCAGTGAGTTATTTTTATTTTTTACTAAACTGGAAATCACCCTGATCAGCGCCCGGTTCGACCCATTTTCCGGTCATTACGCCGCGCTCGTATCGGGCAGTATACTCACAGTTCAAATGGGCACTGCCCCTTTTAATATAATCCACCTCTTTGAATGATATCCTGTTTCCCATCATGCGGCCTGAAATCTTGTGAATTGAGTTTAAAGAAGGCCATTCCAGCTCACCTTCCAGATTGCCTGAAGCAGGATCATAAACAGTAAATCTCAAATTCGCCTTCCAAACACCCCCTCTTGTTGATCTGACTTCTCCGGTAAAAAAATTAATCAAGAGATCGCTATCTACTGTAGCGCCGGAGTTGAACATTTTGCCGCTTGATTTCGCTGAAAGCCGAAAAGTGCCTTGATCGGAATCGTTATCAATCCAATTTCCCTCCACGGTATCTTTTACGATAATCCCCGCGTATTCGCAGTTCAGATGGGCACCACCGCTTCTAATGGCCTGGGTTTCCTTGAATGTGAAACGAGCCCCAATGATCTGTCCTTCAATTTTATGAATCGAATTCAGAGACGGCCATTCAATCTGACCTTCAAAATTACCGGACAAGCTATCATAATTATTTATTTTCAGATTTGGTGTCCATATCCTTCCACTTCTAGCTGATTTAACTTCTCCGGAAAACATCCTTGCCGATAATTCAGCGGCAAATGCCGATCCGGATAAAACGAGGCTCAGAACAAATACTGTTATCATAGCTTTGACATAGGGTCTGGTTTTCATATACGCCTCCTGATAAAGAAATTTGTTACACCTATAGATTATATCATTACTGCTCAAATTAATATAAGAAATGACCTCTGATCAGATTCGCTTTAACTCATCACCATGACCTTGGTCTGGCTAGGTGCGGCATTAAGCCCGACGGTGTTGCCGTCGTTTATCTTGACCGTATCTGTCAAACGGACGGCGGGATTCCCCTCCAGCTTGACTTTCATGCTGGACATGATGTACTCGACAGATCCCATGACCTTATTGGAAACCACGCCGCCACCCCCCGACGCCCCTGCCTCGTCCCCTGAAACGGGTTGTATCTTGGATGCCTTCGTAAGGGCCATGGCCCCGTCGATGAATACCTTTTTCGTCGTTGGATTTCCCGTTGACGGCATCCCCATGGACGGGTAAGGGGTAGGGACGACGGATGGCCCCACCACTGTCTTGCAGACATCCGGCGCCGTAATCGTCACCTGTCCTCCTGCTTTTGTCGTTGCTTGCATGACATACTACATTTCTCTGGCAAGTTGAAAAAATCGCTTTTGTGCAGGCTGTTCAAAAGCTTGTCCCGTACTTGATACGGGATGATTAGATGCAAAGCGCGTAAAGTTCGTCATTATCCGGCTTGACCGGATAATCCAGCATATCTTCGGATGCAGTCGAAAACCTCTGGATTCCCGTTTTCACGGGAATGACATGGGTAAACGTTTTTCAACAGCCTGCTTGGTCTCAGCCCAAATGTATCTTCTCTCCGTCTATCTTCACATCGTCATCGGCGATAATAGATGCATGACCGGCCTTGACGGAATAGCGTTTCTCGGCGATATGACTGATGTGCCCCGCCTTGGTCTGATCGAGGTGTTCCACCCGGCGAAATGAATTCTTGATGTGCTCTGTGAGACGCCCAAGGATGGAATCCATCTTATCTACAATCAACGAGGCCCTTTCCATGTGGGCCAGGGCTGTCGCAGCGATTAAGGAAAGATCAATAAAGCGGATTCTGCCCGTCCTGCCATCCAGGTTCATCTCCGGCGCCTGTAGATGGGCTACCCGTGAGGCGGCAATCTCCACCGTTTCACCCTCAATGTTCATGACGCCGGACACTGCCTCTATGGTTGTATCTCCCTTGAAGACGATACAGGAAGCATCATTAGCCTTGACCAGGACGCTCAGGATAAAGACCTCGTCCCGGCGGCCCTGCCACACGAGAACGCGATCATTGATCTCTGGTTGCATAAGGCATCCATCGGCCTTTTTCCCGTTTCGGATGCGGCCGTCTTCCGTCAGGATGAGGTAATCACCATCTTCTTTCCCGATGATCCGGCAGGGCACAATAGATTCCGAATTGGGATCAACCATCGCCAAACGCGGGTTCTTCATGGAGACGACACTTTTCATGGCTCTTTCCTTCCTTGTTCTCTCAACTGTTTTGATAACGGTGACTGCCATCTCTCGGCCTCGGCAAGATCTTCGTCGGTAATCCTCAGGCCTTTGCGGTTTGATTTTTCCCATCGCGCATCTTCCATGACAACACCATGTACGTTGGCAACGGAGACATCGGCATATGAAAAGTCAGCCCCCGCAACAGTCGCGTGCGAAAGATCGGCGTAGCGCAAATCGGCTCCCTGGAGGACGGCGCCTTCAAAATGGACTTTTACAAATAACGACTTGGGAGCGGAGGCTCCGTGGAAGGTCGACCGGGAGAGGTCCGCCTCGGAAAAGTTTGCCATATGAAAAGACACGGAGGAAAAATCTGCTCTGGCGGCCTTAGCGCCGATGAAACTCGTGAACTCTCCCGTAGCCCCGCTGAATATTGCTCCGGTAAGATCAGCACCGGCAAAGCTGGCCTTGGAAAGATCATTTCCACTGAGGTCAGCTGAAACCAGGGATGCCCCGTCCAGGATGGTCAAGACGAATGTGCATTCGGGAAACGTTCGATTTTTGAACTTGGCATCTTTGAGCATTGCCTTGGTCAGATTTGTCCGTTCGAACAAGACTTGGGTCAGGTCGCATCCGGGAGCGGAAAAACGGGTGAGATCGGCGTCCGTAAAGTTGACGAACCTGACCTGGGATTGGGAGATGGTCACCCTGGCAAGGATGGCTCTGGCAAAGTCCAGCCTTGCCAGAAGCGATTTGTCGATGGCCGCATTGGCAAGGCAGGTATCCTTCATATCAGCGCCTGTAAAGTCTGTTTCCTGGAAGGTGGCGTTCGTGAAGTCAGCGTTACTGCATTGAGCGCCGCATAGAAGGACGCCGTAAAATCCGCTGTCGTTCAAGCGGGCTCCGTGAAACAGGGCGCCTGTAAGGTCCGTATTCCAGAAGACGCATTCCTCAAGGATGGCCCCGGAAAGATCGGTATGAGAGAGGTTTACCTCTTCGAACGTAACCCCGGACAGACAGAGATGGCGCAGATCCAATCCGTGAAGATCCTCCTGACGAATATACCGCTCCGTCTCCACCCATTTCTCTATGTCCTCACGAGTATAGGCCATCTATTCCCCTCCGGCCGACGCCAGGAGTGTCATCTTGATGTTTGCCTCCCGCAAATCGGTCTTTTTGATCCTGGCACCATAGAGATCGACGCCGTACAGGTTGGAATGCCTGATGTCCACGTCCGTAATCACGGCCTTGCGCAAGGATCCCTTGAAGAGATTAATGCCGCGCATGTCAGAATCGGTAAGATGGGCCTTCATGAAAGTGGTTTCCTTTGCCTGGGCATTGACCATGCGGACATGGGAAAATCGGGCCTTGCTGAAATCGGCTTTATCCATGATGGCTTGTTCCATGAGCGCATCTGTGAGTTTTACCCCTCCCCAGGAGGAAAAGGTGAGATCGGCAAGAGCAAAATCAGCACCCTTCAGATCCGTGTCTTTATCCGCCCTCGATTCGCGAAGGCAGGCGCCGCGAAAAATGGCCTTCGTACCGGTTGCACCGTGCAGCCTCAAGCCCGTTGCATTGGCGCCGGTGAGATCGATATGAGAAATCCCAGCGTATGAAAAATCGGCATCACGAAAATCCCCGTCCGTAAAATGTGCATCTCCAAGATCGGCATAGGCAAAATCGGCTTTCAGGGCCTTCAACCCTTTCCCCTTAACCTCTTTCATGATCACCTTTTCGAAGATGCCGCGATTGAGGGTGGCCTGGGTAAGATCTGTCGCCGTGAAATCAGCACCTGTAAAATCCCCCGCTGACAGATCGCAGCCAGTCAGGACGGCCTTAGCAAAGTCAGCAGCCGTTCCCGTTGCGCCGCAGAACCTCGATCCCGTGAGGGCCGCCTCCCGGAAATCGGCCTCGGAAATGATTGCCTCGGAGAAATCGGTGTCTACAAGGGTCGCCTTTGTGAAGATCGTTTTCTCCAGGATTGCTCCGGAGAAATCTGCCCGTGACAGTTCCTCACCCGAGAAATCCAGGCCGGACAGATCGAGGTGCGCCAGGGATTCGCCTTGCCGGTACCGTTCCAGGACGTCATCCCGTGTGAGGGGCCGGGCAACAGGCGGCGGTTCCGGAGGGGGCGCAGAATCCGCTGGAATGGCCTCAGCAGCGGGCGCCTCGGCCTCCTTGGCAGCGAGCAGTGCCGCCAGATCGGAAGGTCCCAAAGGCGCTTCCTTCCAATAATCCGCCGGGGCATGACGTTTGATCAGCTCTTCCCCGGTCACGCCGAGTTTCCCGATTTGGGCACGGGTCTTTTCTTCCAATGCTGCAATCTCCTTGAGGAAACCCTCCGGCCGATCGGGCGGTTCCGGGGCAGTATTGGGTATATACTTTTTGATCAACTCGTCCTTGCTGATTCCCAATTCCTTTAACCGGGCAGCCGTGTTTTCTTCCAGGGCGGCGATCGACTTTTTCAACTCCTCACGGGACAAGGGGTTTTCCGGAACCTGTTTCGGCAGATACCTTTCCAGCAATTGCTCCCGCGTTGTTCCCAGCTCCCTGATGTGGGTCTCGGTCTTCGCCTCCAGAGCAGCAATCTCACTGGAGAGGGCCTCCATCCCGGGAGAAAGACCTGCGGGCGGGGCAGATAGCGGCGGCAATGCTGCCGTGGCCAGTGCTTTTATCTCGGGCGTCGCAGGGGGTGCAGCCTCTGCCTCTACCGGGTTGACCGTTGCGAGAAACAGTTCATGATAGTCTTCGACGGACACCGGAGCCTCTTCCATAGACTCCCAGTTGGCCATCAAATGAAGGCAGTCGTCCAACTCTTCGTCATACACGGTCATCACGCCGCGATAGAGAATAATGCCCACATCCAGGTCCGGGAAAAGCCATACTGTCTCGCCGTGCATTTTGATTTCCCGGAACTCTTGTTTGTCCTTCTCATTGCCGACTGGCACGGCTTGATTGAGAAATACCCGCGGCCGTAAAGCAGGCAAGACGGATACGATCTCCCTTTTATCGGGATGCATATTGACGATCCGAATGGTCTCGTTTCCCCGGAAGAATCCTGCCAGACGCTGGTCTTCCGGCGCCGTATTGAAGAACTCAGCCTCCGTGTCCAACGGGTAGTAGGGCCATCTTGTCTCGCGCCAGGCATCATCAAACCGGCCCAGATACTTCGCTCGTTGAGGCCAAATCATAGGATAGGCCGTAAATCCGGCCGGTGCGGGGAGGTCACTGTCCGAGGCCAAGAGTTTGTTCCGATCCTGGACATTGGGCAATTCCCGGTAACCTTCGGCATCGGCGATAAGTCCCTTGCCCAAGGGATTCAATTCGTAACCGGGACCGCCGAAGGCTTGTTGATAACTGACCTTCATTTCCGTGAAGGGCTGGGGATCTTCGGGAAAGCCCGTGACGAGCCATTTCCGGTTTCCCGTTATATGCAGCTGTTTCCTGCAGCCAGCCACCTCCACCTGGACCTGGGCCGCCCGTTCCGGTCTTCCGGGCCGGCAAGAACCGTACACCAGATACTCCCCGCGGGGTTTGGGATAGCCCATATCGAAGACCTCGTCCTTTTCCAGGACCGTGGCGATGGTCTGCCACATCCCGGCCTCGGGGAGGAGGCGTTCCGGCGCGCCGGGATCTAGGGAAAAGAAGGCCATGGTCCCCGCCGAAAGGCAGAGCGCCTCGCCGACCATAACAGGCGTAAACAGGAGGGATAAATTGTCCGGTTTGATGATTCTCATAACTTAATTCAAATTGATGCCGCCACTGTTGATGGTAATGCTGTTGTCTGCTGCTTTGAATGTTGCCGTTAGTCCTTTTATGAGGACCTCGGTATCGGTGACATTGACGCCCGCATTGGCACTTCCCTTCAGCACGATCAATTTATTCTTGACTGCGATGGATGCGCCCGTTGCCGTGGGCCCATCTATTGAGACTGTATCTTTGTCCACATAAAGCCGAGTGGCATTCTGCAAATCTACCGTCCAAGCCCTGGCTGTTATTGATTCATTATCAAACACAAGCATGCTTGATTTATTATTGGTTTTGTCTTCGCATCCTATGGTTATTGCAGTAGATAGCACATCGATTGAGCCGGACTCTTTACTCGTGGTGTTCTTAACCGCCATGTTCAATGACGCCTGAGCCAATTCCATTTTGGAGTATGCCGTGGCTGTCGCTGAGCCAGGCGCCTGAAGGACTATTGTCGCATCATCAAAGGTCAGGTTTGTGCCGAAGGAATGGACCTGCACGCCGCCTTTATTAATTTTGACGACTCCGCCGATATGGCCGTCTTTAATGGAGTCGTCATATATTGTGGCTTGATTCTTTATAATTTCCTCACATTTAAGAGCCGCAGCCAGTGAAAGACTGAAACCTAGAATCGTCGCAGCGATGGGAATTCCTTCCTGACCCTTGACTCTCTTTTTATCGTCGTCATCAAAACTAACGAGCCCCATGGACAGGGAACTGGCTACACCGACTGCCGCCGCGATCATTGACAGTGCCAGCGCCCCGCCTGTCGCTTTATATATGGCGTTGTCTACAGCCGACACCCCGGCGGCAAAAGTCACTTCCTCGAAGGCGCCAAAGCTGGCCTTTGGTTTTATGTTATATGATTTCCCGCCACCGAGAGTATACGTATCCCCCACATTATATGTGATCGTATCGGTGATGTTGAATGACGAGTTCTGGGTTAAGTTCAGATTCGCTATGATCCCGACATTCGTATTGAACTGGGTGCCGGCGGTGGCGGTATTTTTTGCGCCTACGGTCATTGTATTGTTCATCCCCAAAGTGAAGGAATTCTGGTTGCCTTTTGTCACCAGGTCAAGGCTTCCCCCACCGTTCTTTTCCGTCGAGCCAATGACAATGCCGCTATGGTGGAAGGGCGACCAGAGGGTGATATGCTGTGACGATTTGTCATCCCCCATGACGATTTGATTGCCTCCGGCGGTCTTGATGACGTTCTTTTTCATGTTTTCGCTCGTGACCAGGCTCTGGGCCGTGGAGCTGGGCACGGCGGAGGCAATAACCGGCAGGTCGGGATCGCCATCAATAAAGGTGAGGAGCACTTCCGTCCCTTTCAGGAGAGGAAAGTGCATGCCGTGGTCCGTTCCCGCATAGGGAGTTGCCATGCGGAGCCACGCGGAAGCCTTGCCGTCGGGTTTATCGGTTTTGTCGAATGGCAGTTTGACCTTGTAGCGGCCGAAATCATCCAATTCAGCATATTGACCTTCCCCTTCGGCATCGATATGAGCGTTCATGGTGCCGCTGATCCTCGGCTTTGGCGTCAGCCGCTCCGGGCGGAATTGTTGTGAAGCCGGAATGAGAGTGAAGGTGTTATAGTAGTATTCCTGGTTCTCCCGTCCATGTCCAAGATCGAATCCCGCCAGAAAGGCCCAGGCCTGGGCTCCCTCATGACGCACCTCCGTTACGAGGTAATCCCCGTTGAAGGACTGGCGGTAGTGGTGTTCAAGGGTGATGAAATATCCGGCGACCAAACCGATGGCGGAACTTTCCCCCACGAAGATCTTTTCCCGGCAGAGCTGTTCCTGGGCGCGGACCTTGGCAAGAGCCTTGCCCTCTTCGGGGGTTCGGTAGTTCTCCCCGTAGAGCATGATTTCACCCATACCGCTTGCACTTACTTCCTCCGTAACGGTCAGGTCCAAGGTGGCTTTGCGGTAATTATAGTCCTTAAGGACCAGACGGGCCGGGATGGTCTTCTGTTTCATGACCAGGGTATGGATGTCGGTCTCGGATAAATTCCCCTCCTTCTCGCCCTTTTCCCCATAGCGAAACACCTCATGGGCCGCTGAATGAGTGTTACGGTCATCCGTCATAACCGCCTGTTCCTGTTCGTCGTTCTGCTGGAAATAATAGTAGATCCCCTCTCGTTCCATCAGACGGGACACAAAGTCGAAACAGGTTTCATCGTATTGGCAGACGTAGGACCGGCCGCGGTAGCTGCTGGACAGGAGATTCATCTGGAAATCGTTTGTGGTCAGGCCACAGTTCTTCATGGCTTGGGTAATGATTTCGGGTACCGTCTTCTCGTCCAGGTATACCTCGGAAAACCGGCTTCCCGTAAGGGTGAATAAACGCGGCATCAGGACGGCACGGTAAAGAACAAGATCATTTACGCGGCGCGATTGCTCGAAGTCCGTTATGATTCCCCGATAGTGGACAATCTTGCCGCGTCCACCGTCACCACGGATGGCAAAATCGGCAGGTTTATTGATCATACCATCGATATCGGAATCATCCGTTGCAAGATCGATTTCGAAACGGTAGAGCCTGGAGATGGCTTCATAGCCTCGGAAGCTGACCACGGCAAATTTGCTGTCCGGAAAAGATGCTCCTTTGAAGGTGAATCTCTTTCCATGAAACGCTTCACTGCTGAAGTCTGCCATAAGAGCTCCTTTTTTATTGTCCGGTTTTATTCTTCTGGCGCCTCACCCAGTCCCAGAGCGGACAGATAAGCCGGTTGGGAGGCCGCATTCTTTATAACTGTGGCCAAAGGCAGGGCATTGCCGCCGCTCTGACCTGCCAGATTGTGGTGAACACTCCAAAGACCGGCCCATTCCTCTGCCTTCTCCCCACTGCCTGCCTCCGCCAGGGCCAGTAGAGCCAGGCCATCCTTAGAGGTAATGGGGATGCCGCTGCCGACTGTCCAGGAGGCAAGGGCGAGATGTTGGCTCCTGGATAGCTCTCGCTGGAGCAGAGACTTATTGAAACGCGACATGTCGAACCCGCCGTTCCCCTCAAGGTTCGGTGCGGGTCGGGCATAGGGCTTGATTTGATCCGTCGAGACAAGCCATTCGATGGCGGACGTGATTTCTTCCGGTGAATATGGCTTGAGATCTGGAGCTGCGAGGATGGCGTCCATGGTCATCGCATTGCCCCCCATCAGCCTCGCCAGAATCTCGAATACAGGAGACTGCATGTTGATGGTGTTACATCCGGGTACATCGATTTTAAACTTGAAGTCCTTTGTCCGCAGGACCGTCCCGAAGACCATACCACGGAATTTATCCAGGTAAGTATCCGGCTGTTTGGCCGTCTCCCGGCAAAACATATCGCTGCGGAAAAGGGTCATGCGCACTAAATCCTTGCGCATCTCGAAGACGGTCCGGTTTTTTATGCCCTGGAAATATTCATGGAGGGTATCGGGAATGGTGATCTGCCCGTAATTGAGGGCGACGGGATAAGATCCGGCATAATTCAGACCAGCGCACGTCATACTGCCCAGGACCTCGCTGAAGTTGAGGGGCTGCCAGTGGGGCGTGAGAAATTCATGAACGATGTAGCGAAGATCGAAGCGGAGGTAAGAATCGAGCACCATACCCGCCATAGGATTCATCTGGAAAAAGGCCGCTTTGGCATCCCGGAGAAAACAGAGCTCTTCCAGGCCCCTTCTGGCCTTCTCCATCAAATCGCCACCTCTGCCGTCTTCGATAAAACTTCGAAGAAAATCCCGCATAGGCGAGACAACGGCCCAGCCCTGGGGTGTGTTGTAGCTCACCATGACCTTGCCGCCTTGTTTTAGCTTACGGGCTATGAAGGTAGTAATCCTGTTCCTCATCTCCGGGCTGATCCAGGAGAAAACGCCATGGAGAGTGATAAAATCGAAATCGGGCAGTGTCAGGTTTGGGAGATCGGAAAAATTATGTTCCAGAAGCGTAACATTGGCAAGGCCTCCCTCCTCCATAACCTGGCGGGCGTTGGCCATGTGCTCGGGATTGAAGTCCAGGCCGTAGAAGCGGCCCTTGGGGTTGGCCGCAGCCAGGATATTGAGACTGACACCGTTTCCGCATCCCAGTTCACAATAGGTGAACTCGTCATTTAGGTGATGGGGCGCAAACCCGTTGATGGCACAGACATAATTGATCAGCCAGGGATTCAGGTTCTCGTAGAAATGTTTCGTATAGGCAATATCCAGGAGATACTCGGGATTCATGTGATTCCTTAAAATCGTGATGATTGTCTAACCCATATCGAAGCAAAACCAAGCATACCTTGCAAAAAAACACCGGCCCCGTCAACTTTTTTATCAACTTATGTTTTAACAACGTATTTACACTGATGGCAGGAATCTCTGCACGGATCGGTAAGGCGTCTTTCTATGTCTTCTGCGATAATCCGGCCCTTCTCCGTTCATCCGTCACAGCAGCCCATACTTCTCCAGTTTACGGTAAAGCGAGCTTCGGGAGATTTTCAGCTTCTTTGCCATATCCATCTTCGGAATATTGAGGACGAGCATCTTCTTGATCATACGGTATTCCATGTCCCGCGCCGACTCAAAAGTATCACCTACAGTAAAAAGGCGCGGCGGTTGGATAAGCTCCTCGGGAATAAGATCTGCCGTGAGCTTGTTGCCTGTGGCAAAATTCATCATTCTCTCGATGATATTCTGTAGTTCCCGTACATTTCCGGGCCAGGAATAGTTCATAAAAGCCTCGATCACCTTTTCATCGATGTCTTCGATCTTCTTTCCCAGGGTTCTGGAAACCTTCTTGATGAAGGCATCTACAAGGAGGGGGATATCATCCTTTCTGTCACGCAGGGAAGCGATGCGGATGGTAAGGACATTGGCGCGGTAATAGAGATCGTGTCGGAAACTTCCCTTCCGGACCGCTTCCAGAAGATCCTTGTTTGTGGCAGCGATGATCCGCACATCGACGGGGCGGACGTGCGTTCCCCCAATACGGACAATCGATTTGTCCTCGATAACCCTGAGAAGCACGGCTTGCAACTCCAGGGGAGTCTCGGCGATCTCGTCGAGAAAGATCGTCCCGCCATCCGCAAGCTCGAATTTGCCTTGGCTGCCGCCCCGGCGGGCACCGGTAAAGGCGCCCTCCGTATGGCCGAAAAGTTCGGAGGTAATCAAGTCCCGTGGAATGGCTGCGCAGTTGATGGCGATATAGGGACCGTTCCGTCGATTACTGGCATTATGGATCGCCTGGGCGAAGATGTCCTTCCCTGTTCCGCTCTCTCCAAGGAGCAAAACATTCGAGCTCGTCCGGGAAGCAAGGCGCGCATGCTTCACCGTTTCCATGAAGCCGTGATCGACGCCATGGATATCCTCAAAACGAAAATTCGCTTTGGCACCGATCATTTTGGCAACAAGGGTCTTTGCTCGCCGATATTCGTTTAGAATCAATATCCTGCCAATTACCGTTCCATTTTGGGACAGGATTGGATTCAAGGTCAGCGTGTAGTCGTTAGCGCCGTTCACCGTCGCGATATGTACTTCCGAGTCCGTCAGCGTAAGGTTGTTTTCGAGCTTGCGGAAGAAATTGTCATTTCCCGCACCGAACACCTCACGAATCGGACGGCCAGTGACTTCCTGCCGTGACAGGGAGAACATCTTCAGAGCATTGTCGTTTATGAGGGAGATGCATCCGACGTTGTCGATGGCGATCAGGGCCTCGGGAATGGAGGAAATTACCGTCTTCTGGTAGCTGCTTGCAATCTGGACCTCGGCCAGAGCTTTATTGATGCGCAGTTCATTTTCAATTGCCACCGCTGCGGCGACCGTCATACCCAGAGTGTGAGGGGTTGCCCGCAAATAGCGTCCGGTAAGGACTAGACCGCCGAGAAACTCGCCCCCGGGGCTGAAGATGGGCGCGCTCGATGCCGTCTCTTTATGAAAATTGCGGCAAAAGTGCTGGCATCCGAAAATCTGGAGAGGCTTTCGCACCTTGAGCTGTGTACCGATACCGTTTGTTCCCGCCCTCTCCTCGCACCAGGAAGCACCGGGAACGAAATTCCCCGTTCGGACATGGGATACATCAAGTGCATCGCCCATAATTTCCAGGAGATATCCTTCATGGTTGAAAAGCGCGACAATGAATCCCGAACCCTCCACAAAGCGGTAGAGATGCGTCATGAAAGGGAGGCTGATACTGATCAATTCCTCGTTATCGTCCAGGATATCCGCTAATTCAGCCTCCGATAGCGCCTGGCCGATCTTAGCACGCCGCGGATTTACACCATAAGCTCTGCATCGGCGCCACGATTCAAGAATCTCATAGGGAATGACAAGGGTGTCAATCTCCAGGTCTCCTTTTATGTATCTATCCCATTCTCTTAGAGTTTTCTGAAATTTATCATCATAGTTGAGCATTAGGGATTCCGGCCCGGCAAAGGCAGGTGTAGCAGTAACAGGAATGCCTGGTGTCGTCATGGCTAAATATCTCCTCTATTATGTTCCGTATCGGGACACGATACCGTCCCGCTATGGGACAGTTATTGAAACATCACAGATTGAATCTAAATGCAAGCTTTAATAATTTTAAAATATATTCAACGATTTATATGGCATGGCCTGCTCGTCGTGCGTGTTGGCACAAGCAGTGCAATATTGAACGGCAAATCGAAGGAAAGGATAATTGCCGGGCAAGTTATGGATTATCTCGAAAGATTCAAGACATCGGACAAGGTGGCCATCGTGACGGGCGGCAGCAAGGGGCTTGGCCGAGAGATGGCTCTGGCTCTCGGAGAGGGCGGCGCAAAGGTCGTGGTGACAAGCCGGTCAAAGGCGCTGATTGAAGAAACGGCGAATGACATCACTCAGAAGGGCGGTAAGGCGATTGCCGTCTCCACTGATGTCAAGAGCCCCGAAAGCATTGACGCAATGGTACAGAAGGTCCTCTCCATATACGGCCGAGTGGATATTCTAATCAACAACGCCGGCATCGCTCCGATGAAGTATGCCCTCGATACGACTGTTGAGGATTGGGAAGATGTGATCGATACAAACCTGAAGTCTGCCTTTCTCCTCTCCAAGGCTGTGGGCGCGGGCATGGTTGAGCGTCATAGCGGCAAGATTATCAATATCGGATCAATCCTGGGGACCATGGCAGCAAACGTCACGATGCCATACTGCGTCACCAAGGCAGGCATTGCTCAGATGACGCGAGCTCTGGCACTTGAATGGGCGCCATTCGGCATTAATGTCAACTGCATTGCACCAGGCTTCTTTGAAACGGAAATGACACGGCAACAGCAGGAAGATGAGACCCATAAGAAATTTCTCCGGTTTAAAATCCCCCTCAAGCGCTTGGGGAAGCCCGAAGAAATAGTTGGGGCGGCCATGTTTCTCGCCTCGGAAGCTTCCGGCTATATGACAGGCGCCGTACTGACAATCGACGGCGGCTATACAATCTGGTGAGGAAATCTTAATCCGAACGACCGGTGTGTCATCGCCATATATTAAGATATTAGTATAAAATTTATATTATAGTAGAAAGAGATGGTATCAATGGATAAGAAAGATGAAATCGTTATTGTCAGCGGTGTGAGAACGCCGTTTTCCCGATTTGGTGGCGATCTGCGCGAAATGCACAGCATGGAACTCGGCATTGCCGCCATCAAGGCATGCCTCGGCCAGGCGGGGCTTAAAGGTGCCGATCTGGACGAACTCTACTACGGCATGTGCATCCAGTCCGAAGCTGCACTCAATTATAATGTCATCGGGCGTCAAGCCCTCCTGAAAGCCGGCCTGCCGGAAGATCTGATCTCGCTCACGGTGGATCGCGCCTGTTGCTCATCTCTCGTCTGTGTGCAGCTCGCCTACCGGGCGATTCGTCTCGGCGAGGCGAAGACCTGCATGGCCGTTGGGGCGGAGAATATGAGCAATACTCCGGTGGTGATAAATGGCCACCGATGGGGGCGCGGACTTACGCCTCTGGCCATGGTCGACCACTTGAATCCCATCCAGTACAACGGTTTCGGTATACTCGCTGCCGATGCCGGGGAGGTGGCCCTTGAATACGGGATTACCAGGGAGATGCAAGACGGATGGGCGCTCGATTCCCAACGTAAATATCAAACTGCGAAAGCGGCAGGCAAGTTCGCCGATGAAATCGTGCCGGTGGAGATTCCACAGAAACGAGGACCAGCCAAGATATTTGCCGCCGATGATTTTCCCAAGGCCGATACAACGCTGGATGGATTGGCAAAGCTGAAAACCGTTTATGGAAGTCCCACCGTTACAGCGGGAAACGCCCCCGGTCTCGATGCCGGAGCATCGGCAGTAATCGTCATGACAAGATCTCAAGCAAAAGCCCTTGGCGCCAAACCCCTGGCAACAATTATATCCATGGCCAGCATAGCCAAGGCGCCCCGACGGATGGCGGAGGTGCCCGGCTTAGCTATTCAACGTGCGCTGGCAAAGGCCCATTTAACTCTCGATCAAGTGGATGTAGTTGAAATAAATGAGGCATTTGCTGCTGTGCCCCTTGTCTCGACAAAACTCCTGGCAGATATCTATGAGAACCGATGGGAGACAGTGGCGGCAAAGACCAACCCCAATGGCGGCGCCATTGCCATGGGGCATCCCGTCGGCGCCAGCGGCGCACGGATCCTTCTGACCATGGTCTACGAACTGCGGCGGCGTGGCGGAGGCATCGGTGCCTGCGGCATCTGCGGAGGCTTGGCCCAGGGAGATGCCGCCGTCATCCGCGTCGATTGACCAAATCATAATTCCGAAGTCATCACAGTTTCTACATGAACTGGAGTGTCGAATAGAAAAGAGGAAGATTGAAATGACAAGCAATTTAAATGATCTGCGGGATACCCGCTTTATTCTTTATGAACAGTTGCACATTGAGGAACTCTGCCGGGAGGCGCGTTTTGACGATCATTCGCGGGAAACATTCGAGATGATTCTGACGGCAGCCGAAAAACTCGCCGAGAATGATTTCGCACCTGCCAACGGCCCTGGTGATAAAATCGGCTGTGCCTGGAAAGAGGGACGGGTCATGATTCCCGAGCCCTACCGGGCGCCTTATCAGAAGTTCTGCGAGGGCGGCTGGATGTCCTTGGCGGAGGATTACAGCGTCGGCGGGCAGAATGCCCCTCGCTCACTCCACTATGCATGCAGCATGATGTTCTTTGCCGCCAACCATTCATTGATGGGCTATACGGGCCTGACCCACAGCGCCGCCAAGGTCATCGAGCTCTATGGCACAGAAGAGCAGAAGAGAAAATACATGGTTCCCCTCTATGAGGGCCGGTATGCCGGTGTCATGGATCTTACGGAAGCCCAGGCCGGTTCCGACGTGGGCTCCATACGCACAAAAGCGGTGCGCAACGGTGACGGCTCCTTCAGTATCACGGGCAGCAAGATCTTCATTACGGGAGGAGAGCAGGACCTGACGGAGAATATTATCCATATTCTTCTGGCGCGGATTGAAGGCGATCCGGAGGGAACCGGAGGCCTAACGTGTTTTGTCCTTCCCAAGATCAGACTGGATGAGACGGGGACAATGCTCGCTGATAATGACATCGTCTGTTCCGGCATCGAGCACAAAATGGGCATGAAAGGTTCAGCGACTGCCGTGCTCAACTTCGGCGACCGGGGCCACTGTCAAGCAGAGCTTCTGGGACCGGAACGCAAGGGCATCCAGGTTATGTTCCACATGATGAACGAGCAGCGCATTCTCGTCGGCATGCAGGGCATGGCCCAGGCATCGGCGGCCTATCATCACACGCTGCATTTTGCCTCCGAAAGACGCCAGGGACCAACATTCGGCGCAAAGGACACCTCGCAGGCGGCCATCATCAATCATCCCGACGTCCGGAGAAATCTTGTCTGGATGAAGGCCCATTCGGAAGGCATGAGGGCACTCATCCTCTTTACGGCCTACTGCATGGACAAGGAGGCGGTGGCCGAAAACGATGCCGACAGGAGCGAATGGCACGATCTGGTCGAAATCCTGACACCCATCTGCAAGGCTTATTGCTCCGACCGCGGTTTCGATACCTGCGTCCGCGCCATCCAGGTTCACGGCGGCTACGGCTACTGCCATGAGTACAAGGTTGAGCAGTGCGCCCGGGACAGCAAGATCACCTCCATCTACGAAGGCACAAATGGCATCCAGGCGATGGATCTCTTCGGCAGGAAAATCAGGATGAAGAAAGGGCGGGCCTTTGCGCTGCTTGTGGACCGTATGAAAGAGACTGTTTTATCGGCAATGGAGATAGATAAACTGTGGGATTCTGCCCAGGAGTTGGGGCATGCGGTTGCGGCCATAGCGACCCTGACGGATTCGCTGATCGCTGCCTCCTCAACCGAGGACGCCTATCTGGCCTATTCCTGGGCAACACCCTATCTGGAAATCTTAGGCGACGTGGTCATTGGGTGGATACTTATCTGGCAGGCCGCAATTGCCTGCCTCAAACAGGCTCAAGACACCGAAACCGAAAACTATTACGAGGCGAAAATCCTGACGGCACAGTTCTATACCAACACTATTCTTCCCGCAGTCCATGGCAGAATTGCGGCCATCAACAGACATGACCGGTCCCTGATGAAGATTGAAGAAACGCATTTTATGACATGAAAAGTGAGGAGATCATGATCAAGACGAAAGAAGATTACATTAGAAGTTTGCAGGAACAGCATTTGAATGTCTATTACAACGGAAAGAAGATTGACGACGTGACGGCCCATCCGGCCTTCATTCCCCATATCAACGCCGCCGCAAAAACCTATGAGCTTGCGCTGAATCCGGAAACCGAAGATCTGCTGACGGCGACCAGCCACTTGACGGGCAAAAAAATCAGTCGATTTACGCATATCCATCAGTCGGTGGATGACCTAATGAGGAAAGTCCAGATGCTGCGTCTCATCTCCCATGAAACGGGGAGCTGCTATCAGCGATGTGTCGGCTTTGATGCCATGAATGCCCTCTATATGACCACCTACGAGATTGACGCTGCATGCAAGACCGATTACTTCCGCCGTTTTGTCGCTTTCCTGAAGATGATCCAGGAAGAGAACCGCATGGTGGTGGGCGGCATGACCGATCCGAAGGGCGACCGCTCCAAACGTCCCGGTGAACAAGCAGATCCGGATCTCTTCACCCGCATCGTCGAGAAGCGCGAAAACGGCATTGTGATCCGCGGGGCGAAGGCGCACCAGACGGGCGCCGTGAACAGTCACGAAATTCTCATCATGCCCACGCAGAACATGGGCCGGGGCGATGAAGACTATGCCGTGGCCGCCGCCATTCCACTCAATTCGCCTGGAATCACGCTGATCTTCGGTCGCCAGACAAATGAGGAAAGGAAGCTCGAAGATGGAATCGATGCCGGCAATAAAGAATTCGGCGTTGTGGGCGGCGAGGCGCTTGTCGTCTTCGAGGATGTCTTTGTTCCCTGGGAACGGGTCTTCATGTGCGGCGAGACTGCCTTCAGCGGCCTTCTTGTCGAGCGCTTCGCCACCTTCCATCGGCAGAATTACGGAGGCTGCAAGGGTGGCGTGTCGGATATCATTATCGGGGCCACAGCTTTGGCTACCCAGTATCAGGGCACGGCAAACGCCTCTCATGTCAAGGACAAGATCATCGAGATGATGCACCTGGCGGAGACGGTCTATTCAGGTTCCATTGCCTGTTCGGCCATGGGATCGAAGACCGCATGCGGCTCTTTCTATCCAGATCCGATCCTCGCAAATTGTACGAAGCATAACATAACCCGCAACATCTATGAGATCTCCCGCCTGGCCCATGATGTGGCCGGCGGGATCATGGCGACCATGCCGTTTGCCAATGATTTCAAGAGCCCCGAAATAGGAAAGTTTGTCGAAAAATACATGGCCGGAGTCGCCGGTATACCGGTCTTGTCTAGGATGAAGATCCTGCGGCTCATCGAGAACATGACTGGCGGGACATGCCTGGTCGAAAGCATGCACGGTGCTGGTCCTCCTCAGAGTCAGCGTGTCATGTACCAGCGTCTGGGCATGCTTCCGCAGAAGATCAAATGGGCGAAGGCTCTGGCTGATATCAACGACTGAGTCTCGATCCGTTATAGAAGGAGGTGATGCAGGGCGCGGCAATATCATGGATACGGCATATTAAAGTTGGACAATGGTTTTGACAGCATCATCAAACAATCAAATAAGGGGGGTTTTATGTCTCAAGATCACAGTTTTGCATCACCGGCTCCGGCGGGTTTAGGAGCGCTGGCAATTGCCGTTTTCGGATTTGCGGCCTATTTTCTCGGATTAGTGGATGTAAACGGTCTACCGCTTCTGGCCTGCTGGCTCGTAGCCGGTTTTATCGTACAGTTTATTGTAGGCATTGTGGAGATGAAAGATCATAACATTGCAGGCGGCAACGTTTTTCTTTTCTTCAGCGCTTTTTTCATGTTGGCGGCAGCCATGAGCGTCTTTATGAAATGGTATATGATTTCCTTCATATTTGGACCTAAAGCCGCCAAGGCGGCCCTGGAAGCGGCCGCTGCCGCTGCCGGCCTGAAGCCGGACATGCTGTCTCCCGACCAGATCAAGACGGCTATGTCTAGTGTCGGTCCAGCCGTCGGCGCCATGATTCAGAAAGCGGTGCATGTTGAAGGCTGGATGTGGATGGCAGGCGCAGGATTTCTGACCGTTGCGACCCCATGCTATGCTCGGGGAAGTTGGGTTTTCTTTTCAGGATTTGTTTTGGCCGATATCCTGCTATTCCTCCTTGCGGGTCTGGATACTGGATGGTTCAGTATCATCGATGTCAAGACGACAAAGTTGATCATCGCTTATGGCTTTGTATTCATCGGTCTCAGTTCGCTCTATCATGCCGGTGCGATCATGGTTAACACGGCTTACGGAAAAGCAATTATTCCCGTACCAAAACCGTTCATCAAACCTTAAAGGAGAATATGCCATGAATTACATGGAAGAATACAAGAATAAACTGACTACTGCCGAGGACGCTGTTGGCATCGTAAAATCCGGCGATTGGGTGAATTACGGTCACTTTGCCTGCTCTCCGACATATCTTGATCCGTTTCTGGCCAAACGAGCCGATGAATTAACCGATGTCAATGTGTGCGGAGTCACTTATCCGGGTCTGGCAGCCGTCGCAGTGGCGGATCCCACGCGGGAGAAGTTCAACTACAACTGCTGGCATTTCAGCGGTGGTGATCGCATGCTTCACGACAAAGGACTTTGCAATTACATTCCCCTTCTCTATTCTGAAGGCGCTTCCTACTGGGACAATGGGTTCTGCCAGTCAGACGTTTTCATCGTGAAAGTTGCCCCGATGAACAAGAGCGGCTACTTCAATTTCGGGCCATCATGCTCGTCGTCCAAGGCCACCAGCCGTCGCTCAAAGAAGATTATCGTTGAAGTGAACGATGCTGTTCCTTACTGCTATGGCGGCTTTAGCGAAGCGCTGCATATTTCCGAAGTGCACCATATCGTCGAATCAGACAACCAGCCGCTCTTCAGTGTACCAGCACTCCCGATGAGCGAGGAAGACAGCAAGATTGCCAAATTTATCGTCGATGAGATCCATGATGGCTCGTGCATTCAACTTGGTATCGGCGGCATGCCGAATGCGGTCGGGATGATGATTGCTCAATCCGACTTGAAAGATCTAGGCGTCCATACGGAAATGCTTTGTGACTCGTTTGTCGACATGTGTCAGGCAGGTCGAGTCAACAATTCGAAGAAGTCTGTGGATACAGGTAAAATGGTCTATACTTTCGCCATGGGAAGTTCCAAGCTCTACGAATTTCTCGATCATAATCCCACTTGTGCAATATATCCTTGCGACTATACCAATAATCCCTCGCGCATCGCCATGAACAACAACATGGTGGCCATCAACAACGCAGTGGAAATCGATCTTTACGGTCAAGTCTGTTCCGAGTCGTCAGGCGTAAGGCAGATATCCGGGACGGGCGGGCAATTCGACTACACTTACGGCGCCTATCTCTCTAAGGGAGGAAAGGCTTTCATTTGCATGAGCGCGACGAAACTTAATAAGAAAAGTGGAGAAATCAAATCACGAATTGTCCCCACACTGACGCCCGGAGCCATCGTTACGGTTCCATATACGGTTGTGCACTATATCGTGACAGAATTCGGCATGGTCAACCTTAAAGGGAAATCCACATGGGAACGGGCGGCCCTGCTCATCAGCATCGCCCATCCCGACAAGCGTGACGACCTGATCAAAGCAGCACAAAATCAGGGTATCTGGAGAAGAAGCAACAAAATCGCGTGATGGCTACTAATCATTAATATGTCGAGAAACATAATTATCTTAATTAAGGCTACCTTATTTCCGAATACACCACAAAAGCCCAAAAGACTTTAATAAAAGCTGCCCAAGATGGGCGGAGTTTTGGTCTGGAGGTGAATATGATTTTTCCCGACTGGTATAACTGCTGTTAATTGCGATTGAAATAGGGGAAAATCACCTGAACCGTAAGACCAATGCCCCGCACATCTCAATTCCATCTGTAATACACCACAGAACCACAAATACTTTGAAAAAATCTGTCCAGGATGGGCGGGGTTTTGGTCTGAAGGTGAATATGATTTTTCCCGACTGGTATAACTACCGTAAACTGCAATTGAAATAGGGGAAAATCACCTGAACCGTAAAGACCAATGCCCCGCACATCTCAATTCCATCTGTAATACACCACAGAACCACAAATACTTTGATAAAATCTGTACAGGATGGGCGGGGTTTGGTCTGGAGGTAAATATGATTTTCCCCAACTGGTATAACTACCGTAAACTGCAATTGAAATAGGGGAAAATCACCTGAACCGTAAGACCAATGCCCCGCACATCTCAATTCTATTACTGAAAGATCTGTTGCTGAAAGACCTTGCAGGTGAGAAAGGATCATGAAATAATGTTGCTATCAAGCAACTGATAAAAGGACATAACCTATGCCGGTAACCATTGACGCCCGAGGGCTTGCCTGCCCGCAACCTGTAATTTTGGCGAAAAAGGCCATCGAAGACAACCAAGCCATGACCATCCTCGTCGATAATGACGCCGCAGTGGAGAATATTCGGCGACTCGCTGTTAAAATGGCCTGCACTGTCTCTGTAACTGATAGAGGAAACGGTATCCGGGAAATTTTTTTGGCCCGAACAGCAGCGTCGGAGGAGCACCAGATGGATGCCGAGGCCTTTGCTGAAGAGCTTGCCTGCTCTACTGAAAAGGCAACGGGCGCCCTTGTTGTAGTCCTTTCGGACAACCGCATGGGACGAGGTGATGATACTCTGGGGGATGTTCTGATACGAAGCTTTATCCATACCCTTCTACAATTGAAACCTCTGCCCGATACCATTATTTGTTATAATGCCGGCGTCAAGCTGGCTACTGGAGACTCGACTGTCCTGGATGATTTGCAGTCATTGGAAAAGGCCGGGACAGAGATTCTGGTTTGCGGGACCTGCATCAACTATTTCAGCCTTGGAGACCAAATTGCCGTGGGGCACATTTCAAACATGTACGATATTGTCGAAACCATGGCAGGTGCTGCACGGCTCCTGCGTCCCTGACATAACGGGACAAGACATGGAAAGGAAACGGCTGTATGTCTGACTATTATGAGTCAAAAGACCTGACGGATTTCACAAATATCGGCGAATATGCACCGGCCTTGGGGGAGATGTATTTTGCATACTATGGCGAGGCGATGAAAGCCGGCGCCCTGACGGCAAGGGAAAAAGCGCTGATCGCCCTGGCCGTGTCCACAACGCAGAGGTGCCCTTATTGCATCGACGCTTATACAAATGAGTGCCTTTCTCTTGGCATTTCCCAAGAGGAAATGATGGAATCCGTTCATGTAGGCGCGGCCATCACTGCCGGCGTCGTTCTGGCTCATTCCACGCAAATGAGAAAAATCGTTAAGAAAAAGGAAATGTAACAATGGACGGAAGCTCCATGCATCCATCCTTCGAACAGATGTCGGACAGCCCTTTGAAAGCGGCAGGAATCGATGTATTCCAGATCAACCTTGGATACCGGTGCAACCTGGAATGCAGGCATTGCCATGTCGAAGCGGGTCCGGGGCGGCTGGAACTCATGCCGCGGTCAGTGATGGAGATGTGCCTTCAGGTTTTGAGACGTCATGCCATTCCGGCTATCGACATCACGGGCGGAACCCCGGAGATGCACCCCGATTTCACCTGGTTTCTTGAACAATGCGCTGCTTTGGGCCGCCGATTGCTTGTACGTACAAACGGCGTGATTCTTCTTGAAAAAGCATATGCCCATCTTCTTGATCTCTATGCCCGTTATCGCGTAGAAATCATCATATCCTTTCCCCATATGGATTTAAAGACAACAGACCGGCAACGAGGTGCAGGCGTCTATTCTCGGCTAATTGACTGCCTTCTGAAAATCAATAAAAAAGGGTATGGGCAGGGCGATAATGGACTGATCCTGAATCTGGTCTATAATCCCAGCGGGGCCTATCTTCCAGGCTTACAGGAAAGTCTCGAAGACCATTACCGGAAAGCGCTCAAAGAAAGATTCGGTATCTCTTTCAACAATCTTTTTTGCATTACGAACATGCCCATTGGCCGGTATTTGGCCTATCTTCAAAGAACCGGCAATTATGAAGACTATATGGCGACTTTGGTCAATGCCTTCAATCGGGAGACCCTTTCGAACGTCATGTGCAAAACCACCCTGTCTGTTGCCTGGGACGGTAAGCTCTATGATTGCGACTTCAACCAGATGCTGGGCATGACCGTGAATCACGGTGCCCCGGAGCATATTTCACAATTTAACCTGGCCAAACTCGCCACCCGCCAGATCGTCACCGGGGAACATTGTTACGGCTGCACCGCAGGAATGGGAAGTTCCTGCCGAGGAAAAATCACGCTTTGATAATGGGGCCGTACACTTATGTGGGGCTATGGTCCATCTTTAGCAAACGCTATGAGCTTTTTCCTGAAAAATACCTCGGTTTTCAAAATAGTGCCATCTTTAAGCCTTATTAGGTATGGTTCACCTGACATAGAAGATTTAGAGCCACAAAACTTGATGAAATCTTCCGCTGTCTTTACATGGCTACCCGCATTTTTGAGCTTAAGGCGCAAGTGGTTTGCCGCCGACCGGGCATCATACTCTCTGCCGTTTCTGATAAACTTTGCCCCTTCCAGCGTTTCGACTGAGGCAATTAAATACTTGATTTTAGCCGTCTCCCGGGAATCTTGAGCGTAAGCATTTACCGCAACCAGCAAAATAAGCATGATGAGTAATATCGGAATCACTTTCTTCATATAGTAGATCCTTAATCCATACCTCAGATTCAAAACAGCCGAAAGGCAAGCTCTAATAGAACATAGTATTGGTCTTTTGCCTTCCTATCAGCGAAATACTTCCTCTTCGATATTCATATTTTCAGGCTCGCAGCTGCTTGAAAGCTTCGATCCATTACACTGCTTTTTAAATACGAGCGACGGAAATACATTCGGCATGGGGGGCATGATAATAGCTTGGCCAAAAACAGGCGCGACGAAGCTGCCCGGCTTCAGATTATGCTCTTTCAACGTCGATGCCAGAACAGTCACAGCATCATCAAACCCCTCGATGCCAAGCCGAAAGACCTGGAAATGGGCTGCGATTGTGAATGGGGCTCCAAGATCCAGATGCGCCTTGACCGCCTCCACGGGTCCCATATGAACAATGAGCCGATATGCGGGTGGTGAGTCATTTGTCTTTTGTGGCCGGAAAGGGGCGATTGGAAGCAGTGCCACCCGAATCGGTGAAAAACGGCGGGCGATTTCTTGAAAATGGGGACCGTAACCCGTATCACCGGAATAAAAAATATTACCCGAGGGGCTTGATATGACAAAACCTCCCCAGAGGGTTTTATTGCGGTCCCACAGGGTGCGACTCGAAAAGTGCTGGGCGGGAACCAAAGTTATCGTTACATCGGGAGACAAGCGGACCGACTGCCACCAATCAAGCTCGTCCACAGTAGGGATGCCTGCACCCTTTACAAGATTGAGATTGCCAAGGGGCACGATGGAACGTGGTGTTCCCTTCTCCGCGAGACGCTCCAGGGTAGGAAGATCAAGGTGATCATAATGATTGTGGGATACCAGTATGACATCAATAGAGGGAAGATCTTCAAAACGGATGCCCGGCTGACTGTGTCTCTTGGGACCCACCCATGATAACGGACTGCAACGGTCCGACCAAATTGGATCGGTGAGAATGTTAAGATCATCCATTTGGATAAGGAACGTGGAGTGACCGACGGGGGTCACGCTGATCTCACCTTTCCGGACGCGGGCGAAAGGACGCGGTCCAGGTGGGATATCCTTCATTTCCGGCCATTCCGGCCAATCATTGCCCAGAATCCAGTTCCATACCCACCAGGTGGCGCCACGTTTTGGCGCCGATCCCGGAGAATATAGCGGATCTTGAGGAACATCGGGATTAAAATATCGGATGCCATCGAAGTGGTCCGAGACCTGCTGCCTTTTCTCTGCGGATACGCCTGTCTCCGCCATTAATGCAGGAATCAGCAGGGAGACTATCAATGCCAAAGAAAAAAAGAATAGGTATAGCTTCCTAAGTGTCATAGTTCTCTCTAGCTGGTTTACAACCATTGGGCAAGTAAATGCGCAAACCATTCCCCAATCTTTGCGGAAAAGGGCCTCTTTTCCCATTCTTCCCGTTTTATCTGGTAGGACTCCACAAGATCCTTGTCAAATATCTTTTCCATCTCAGCAGCGAACTGACGGCTCAGAATAACCGCATTCACCTCGTCATTGCTTAAAAGGCTCCAGTAGTCCATGTTGGTAGAACCGACTGTCGACCAGACATTGTCAATGACCGCAGTTTTCGCATGCAGTAGGGCATTGCGGCGTTCGTATATTTTTACCCCCGATTCCAGCAGTTCGGAATAATTATACCGCGCTGCATATAAGGCTATCGAGGAATCGGTGGTCCCGGGAAGGATGATTTTTACGTCAACACCTCTACCGGCTGCATCCATGAAAGACGTCAGTATCTGGTCGTCGGGTATAAAATAGGCGTTCGTCAGATGGATAGAATGCTCAGCAAACGTAATGGCAGCCACATACGCGATAAACATGATTCTGTTGTCCGTACCTGGCTTACTGCCGATGACCTGCACCAGTTCCTTCCCCTCTTCTTTAAGTCTTGGGTAATAGTTCCGGTCGGATAATTCAGGCCCATTCTGCTTGGACCATGTGTCAAGAAAGAGTTTTTGGAATTCAGCCACAGCGGGACCTTCAATTTGGACGTCCGTGTCACGCCAGGGCAATTCTGTTTCATCGTCTATATCTCTTCCCGAAAGCTTACTACTTGAGTATACGCTACTGATGTTGATACCGCCTGTAATGGCGATTTTGCCGTCAACAATCAAGATTTTGCGGTGATCCGGATGCGCTGGGAGCCAGTCCCCCTGAGCCTTCAGCGGATTGATCGGATTGAATTCAACTACCTGAATTCCCCCGTCCCGCAAACGCTTAAAGAAGGCCGTGGGATTAGTGTAACTGCCGACGCTGTCATAAATGAGATTGACTTGAACACCTTCCGACCGTTTTTTCAACATCAGATCGGAAAACTCACGGCCCACATCATCATCATCGATGATAAAGGTTTCGATGTTGATATGGTTTCTGGCGCTCTGCATGGCTTTTAACATTGCGGCATAGGTATCCTGACCATCGATGAGGAGAGTGACTTTGTTTCCCTTCGTCAACGGACTTTCAATGACTGATTCTGCCACGGCAGTGTAGCGTTCCAGTAAGTCGGTATTGTCGACACATCGCTTCAGCCGATCCATGATAGCTTTGCTCTGTTTTGGGGATAACAGTCCTTTGGCTGAAACGATTTGGCGCGGTTCCCGGGCAGACCGCGCCGCGTCAATCTTCTTGGAAACATTTGGTAAGGTCGCACAGCCGCTGCTGATACCCAGGATGGAAGCCGACAGGAGGAACAAAAAAAGTGGTCTAATGAATGTCATGTTTTATCTGCATGAAAACACTGTGCAACAGCTGATGCATCCGCACAACAGCCAATTATATAGCCTATAGGCTGTCCATGGAGGTTGGACATCTTACTATTCCTCGCACATTACCGGGGCCGTTGTCCCCCGCCAGCGGTGGTGCAGGGGTGGTTTTAATTATGTCTTTGATTTTATCAGGATACACAATAGATACCAATAGACAATGATGATAAACTGTACGTGTATCGGTAGGTAAGGCCTATCTTTTCAGATTGAATATCAAGATGAGCTTAAAGAATAATGATTTAATAACTAGCAGATCCTTTACCCCCCGGCAAGCCGCTTGACGTTTGCCATAACCCGGGAATGGAAGGGCTTGAGCCCCCTGTGGGCAAGATTGATGACGTTATCGGAAACTTTTGTTGTCATAATTGCCGTCTCACCCATGATAAATACGAACTCCACTTGATCAAGCAAGGATTTACCCAGTGCCCTACTGTCTGTCGGCAAGATCATGGCTGTCGCCAGGGCCATCACATGTTTAACCGATTGTGCTCCCAATTGCCGGTTCCAAGCCATCATGTAAGCCATAACCGCCTGAACCGATTCTTCAGCGGCATCAACCTTTTCCTGAACCATGAGGAACAATTCAGACCTGTAGTCATCGTCCATAATCGGTGATGCAACCAATGCAAGACCTGCCCGTTGACTGACAACATTTGCTGAATCCATAATCATTTCCAAGCATTTAAATGTCCAATCCATGGACATCATGAACGGATCAGTATAACCATTAATCGTAACACTGTGTTTCATCGCCATACTCCTGCATATTTCTGCTTTCTATCGTGCTACCTGTATGTCGGCAATTTTAAAAAATACTTGAGGGGTACTGTGTGATTATCGAAATAAAAAGAGGGCTTGGGGCATCAAAGTACCTGTGGCAGCTGATCAATCCCTGAATGCGCCGTGTCCATGGGGGCTATATCTTGGATACGGGGGAACGTTACCTCTCCACATGCCTTTTCAAGGAGGAATGATAAAAATACCCAGTTACAAGGCAGACAAAAGCTGAGTAATTCCGGTTCTAATTCAAAGACGATATGCAGGCGGCAAGGAAAAAGTGACTTAAGGCGTTTACAGAAATAGTTCGAGGAGGTGATGACGAAGACAACGAAACAGAGCTTTGATTTAGAATTGGAACAGGGTATATCAAATGCTTGCCGGTCTTATTTTTGTTGACTTCATTACCCTTGCATGATATGAGGTGCCGCAACATGAAGAAGGAACAGAATAGAGCCTACACACAGATGGCCTATGCAAGCAGTATCGGTATCGGCATGGTTCTCGCAGTGTTTGGCGGGTTGTTTTTGGGCAATTTTCTGGATAACAAGCTGGGAACGTCACCCTTCTTTACCTTTCTGCTGTTGCTGATGGGCATTGTTGCCGGGTTCCGCAGTTTGTACCAATTGATAAGAAATTATTTCAGAGACGAAAAGATAGTTATTCGGTCCATAAAAAGTGAAATTCACAGAAAAAGATCCGTTCCAGCAAAAACTTGAAGTCTTCAATTGGATCATGCTGGGCGCATTCGTACTAGTCAGCCAGATCCTTTTCTCATCCCTGTTTACCCTTGGTGTCCTCCTGGGCGGATTCATCAGCATTATTAACTATCACTGGCTCAATCACGACTTGAAAAAAGTATTTCAAACCTTGGATGACCGGGCCAAAACCCGTGTCATGCTTAAATACTACATTCGTTTCGGTGTTTCCGCCGTTGTTTTATATTTCATTATCTCCAGCCATATCGTGGATGTCATCGGTCTGCTCGTTGGTCTCTCCATTGTCTTGATCAACATTGTTTTGACCGCTGTCATGACACTATCAAAAAAAAACTGCCTTGAGGAGGTTCAATAGAAGATGCATACCATGTCGTTTTTTAACCTTGCATTCCCTTCCATACCCACCCATGTGACCTATACATGGCTGGTCATGGCCTTATTGATTCTGGTGTCGTTTCTGGCCACGCGCCGCTTAAACATCAACCCCGGCTCCATCCAGAACATCATGGAAGTGATCATCGACGCCTTCTATACGCTGTTGCTCGACACAATGGGCGAACATGGGAAGAAATTCTTTCCCCTCATTGCCACCATCGGCCTGTTCATCCTTGTTTCCAACGTCCTGGGACTCATCCCGGGTTTCGAATCCCCGACGGGAAATCTTAATACCAACCTCTGCATGGCCCTGATCGTTTTCTTGCTGACCCATATCGTCGGAGTCAAGGTCCAGGGCGTGAAATACCTGAAACAGTTTGTCGGACCAAATCCGTGGCTTGCTCCCCTTATGATCCCCATCGAACTTGTCGGCCATATCGCACGCCCCGTCTCCCTGACGTTCCGTTTGTTTGGAAACATTGAAGGCGGCCATATCGTCCTCGCCGTTATCCTTCTTCTTGTTCCCCTACTGGTACCGCTGCCCATTCTGGTCCTGAAGCTCTTGATTTGCTTCATTCAGACCCTCGTCTTCATGCTCTTGTCCATGATGTACATTGCAGGCGCCATGGAAGAACACCACTAAGATTCTCATAACAAAAAAAAGGCCGGCAGATTAGCGCTCTGCCGGCCTTTTTTTTGTTTGCAATTCCTAACCCTAATGTAGCGCAGGGCTTTAGCCCTGCTTTCTTTTTTACAGCCCTAAAGGGCTGGACTACAAAACATCGTAAAATGAAGAAGACCTTTAGCCTTTAGCCTAACACCCTTTCCCGGAAAGATACTCGTGAATGGCGCGAGCGGCTTGACGGCCTGCGCCCATGGCCAGGATGACCGTGGCGGACCCTGTCACAATGTCACCTCCGGCATAGACGCCTTGACGGGTCGTCTCGCCCGATTCACCTTTTGTCACGATATAGCCCCAGCGATTTGTCTCCAGGCCGGGTGTCGTCGACGGGACGACGGGATTGGCCATGGTCCCTACGGATACGACGACTGTATCCACATCAATGATGAACTCCGAATCCGGAATCGGAACGGGGCTGCGCCTTCCTGAAGCATCCGGTTCACCAAGTTCCATACGGATGCATCTCATGCCCGTCACCCAGCCGTGTTCGTCACCGATGTACCCAACAGGATTCGTCAGCAGGAGAAACTGGACACCTTCCTCCTGCGCATGATGGACCTCCTCCTTCCGGGCAGGCAACTCCACTTCGCTACGGCGATAAACGATATAGGCATTTTCCGCCCCCAGACGCAAGGCCGTCCGGACGGAATCCATTGCCACATTGCCGCCGCCAACAACAGCGACGTTCTTCCCGCGGACGATAGGTGTATCGTATTCGGGGAACCGGTATGCCTTCATAAGATTCGACCGCGTCAGGTATTCGTTGGCCGAGTAAATGCCCAGCAGATTCTCTCCTGGGATATTCATAAAAACGGGGGCACCGGCGCCGACGGCAATGTAGACGGCGTCGAATCCTTCTTCAAAAAGCTCATCCACGGTCTTTAGCCTGCCGACAACGGCGTTGAGGACAATCTTGACGCCCAGCCTTTCAAGGTACGCAACCTCGGCATCGACGATGGCCTTGGGCAGGCGGAATTCAGGAATCCCATATATCAGTACCCCTCCGGCCTTGTGAAGGGCCTCGAAGATCGTGACGTCATAACCGAGTTTGACCAGATCGCCGGCGATTGTGAGCCCCGATGGACCGGCGCCGACGATGGCGACCTTTTTCCCCTTTGCCTCAATAACGGCAGGAATTTCAACCGTTCCCGACGCCCGTTCGAAATCTGCGGCAAAACGCTCCAGGCGACCAATGGCCACGGGATCACCTTTCTTGCCGAGGATACAGAGTTTTTCGCATTGATCCTCCTGGGGACAGACCCGGCCGCAAACAGCCGGAAGGCTGTTCGTTTCCTTGAGCGTCTTTGCAGCGGCCAGAAAATCCCCTTCGACGATCTGTTTGATAAATTCGGGAATCTTTACATCAACAGGGCAACCGGTAATGCAGCCCGGCTTTTTACACTGGATGCAACGCGAAGCCTCTAAAATGGCTGTTTCAGAACTATACCCCAGGGGCACTTCATCAAAGTTTCGTCGCCGTTCCCCCGGCTCCTGCTCCGGCATAGCCTGCCGGGGAATCTTTTCTTTCTTCTCTTTTTTCGGTTCAGTTTCCATTCCATCCACACCTGTGCCCTTCATAGGACTTTTTTTCCTCTTCGCAATACATGCGGAGCCGTTTTGTCAATATGTCGAAATCCACTTCGTGGCCGTCGAATTCCGGACCGTCCACGCATGTGAACTTCGTCTTCCCCGCAACGGCCACCCGACAGGCGCCGCACATGCCCGTAGCGTCGACCATAATCGCATTCAGGCTGACGATTGTCTTGATCTCGTGGGAACGGGTGACATCGGCGACAACCCTCATCATGGGAACAGGACCGATAGCAAAGACCCGGTCTATTTTTTCTCCTTCGGCGATCATCTTCTGAAGGACGGCACTGACAAAACCGTGGACACCGTAACTCCCGTCATCCGTTGTGACGACGAGAGTATCACTAACCTTGCGCATCTCATCTTCCAGGATCACCAGGTCTTTCGTACGGGCACCGATGATGGACGTCACCTTATTTCCCGCTTCTTTTAAAGCCTTCGTGATAGGATAGATGACCCCGACGCCGACACCGCCGCCGATGCACACTACATGGCCGTAGTTCTCGACCTCTGTAGGGTTTCCCAACGGTCCCTGGATATCCTGAAAGCTATCGCCAACGTTCAGATGCGACATGAGATCCGTCGTTTTTCCGACAATCTGAAAGATGATCGTTATCGTTCCCTTGGCGGCATCTGAGTCGACAATCGTCAAGGGGATCCGCTCCCCCGTTTCATTCACCTTCAGGATGACGAATTGCCCCGCCCTGCGCTTCCGCGCAATCTCCGGGGCCTCAATGTCCATCTGGCATACATTCTCGGACAACTGGATTTTCTTTGTTATGGTATTCAATTTTTATCAGTCTCCTCTGCTATAAAAAAAGAGGGGATACCCAGGCATCCCCTCTGATCAGCACTTTTCTGTCCCTGGAAAAAACTGAAAAGAAATTAATACTCTTTCGTCAGCTTGTCAAGCTCGGCCAGGGAAAAGACCGGACCGTCCTTGCAGACATACTTGCTGCCCACATTGCAACGGCCGCACTTGCCGATACCGCATTTCATGCGCATTTCCAGAGATGTGATGATATTCTCGTTAGAGAAGCCCAATTCAAAGAAAACAGGCAGCGTAAAGCGGATCATGATCGGGGGTCCACAGATCAGGGTCACGGCATTCTCGGGGCTCGGCGCCACTTCCTTGCAGACCGTGGGCACAAACCCTTCGCGCCCCTTCCAGCCGGCATCGCCCTTGTCCACGGTGACATTCAGGTCAATGTCACCCCGCTTCGCCCAAACTTCCAGTTCGTCCTTGTAAAGCAGCAAGCCCGGGTTTCTGGCTCCGTAGATGACTGTAATCTTGCCGAAGCGCTTTCTGTTTTCGTCGTGAATCATGTATTGAATGAGGGACCGCAGGGTCGTGAAGGCGAAACCGCCGCCGACGATGACGATGTTTTTCCCTTCCAGAAATTCAATGGGCCAGGAATTGCCCAAGGGGCCGCGAAGGCCCATCCGGGTACCCTCTTCCATCTCATGGAGGGCCGACGTTACGACACCGGCCTTCTGAACGGTGAATTCGACATAACCGGGGTTCGTGGGGGAAGAGGCGATCCCGATGGGCGACTCTCCTTTCCCGAAGACGGACAGTTCACCGAACTGACCGGGAATGTAACTGTATTTTGCCTCGTCTTCCTTATTCACGAAGGCAAAGCGAAAGGTCTTGATGTCCTTCGTGTCCACTTCAGTCACGATTTTGATCAGTTCAACCGGATAAGGTACATATGGATTCTGCATGACAATCTCCCGCGCTGCTATAATTTCGAAATGTCTTCGACGATTTTCCGGATGTCAATATTAACCGGACAGGACATGACACACCGACCGCAACCCACACAGGCGATGGCATCGAAGTTATCCACGTAATACTTGAATTTATGCATGGTCCGCTGACGCCATCTCTCCTTTTGAGACGTGCGGGGATTGTGGCCCGAGGTCTCTTTCGTAAAGAGGGCAAACATGCAGGAGTCCCAATTTCTCAGGCGCCTGCCGTCATCATATTTTGACTCGTCGCTGATATCAAAACAGTGGCATGTGGGGCACAGGTACGTGCAGGTTCCGCAGGCCAGACACTTCTGATGAATCGTGTTCCAGAAGGGGTGCTCGAAGTTCACGTCAAGGATCGGTTTGATCTCCTTAGCGGGGATATGTGATTTTATCTCACCTTCCGCCTGGGCGGCAATAGCTTCCTTCTTCTTTTCCGCCCCGTCATCGGCCTTTGCGTCACCGAAATATTTGGTCAGTTTTTCTCCCTTGGGCGTCACGAATTCCGCCAGATATTGATCCCCCAGGTCCGTCAGCAGGACATCGCTGCCCTTGTCATCCACGGGACGACCGCCCACTGAGGTGCAGAAGCACGTTGAATAGGGAGGATGTGAGCAGGCCAGGGAGACGATCGTTGTCTTGTTCCTCTTTTCGATATAGTAGGGATCCTTATATTTTTCCTGATCGAAAAGCATGTCCAAAAGAGCAAAACTGCGCGTATCACAAGGGCGGACGCCGAATAGGACGGATTCCGTAGACGCAAGCTCTTCGTTCTTGAGTTCCATACCCTTGGTGGTCCGCGTATAGCGCATCATCACTTCCGTACGGGGAAAGAAAAAGTTCTTCGGCGCATTCTTGCTGTTCGCATATACGGTGAGGGGCTCTTCCCCCTTTTCCAGCACTTTGAACAAGACGTTGTCCTCGACCTTCACCGGTGCATAGATGGTCAGATCGGCGCCTATCTTTTTTACGATCCCTGCCAGAGCGTCTTTCTTTATCAACCGTTTTTCCATATCGTCCTTCAATCGTCTAAATTTAGGATATTTTAGATCAAGCCCAAGCCGCCCATGAGCGGTGTCGGGTCTACCATATGCAATTTGAACCAGTCGGATGCTCCCGGAAGTCCAAGGGCCAAAGCCACAAGTTCCGTGAAATAAAAGACGGGAAGCTGCAGATTTTCGCTCACCCGGGCGTCCAGGTTCGTCAGGCAGACGGGGCAGGCCGTTACGACACAGTTTGCCCCCGCTTCACGGGCCATGGTCATCAGTTTATCCACGAGTTTGTGAACGATATCCGTCCGGCTGATGGTTAAGCTTCCACCACAGCAATCCGTTTTGTACGACCAGGGCTTGACATCGGCCCCCAGGGTTCTGAGGATATCATCGAGCATATAGGGGTTTTCGACATTCTCGAACTCGCAGGCCTCAGGCGGTCTCACAAGGAGGCATCCATAGTAGGAGACAGGCTTAAGACCGGCAAGCTTCTTTACAACTTTCTTCGCCAGGACATCAAGACCCACGTCATCATGGATGATTCCGATGGGATTCTTCACCACGGCCGTTCCAGCATAGGAACTGCCGAGAATGCCTTCGATTTCTTTCTTCAGTGAGGCGTCATGGGCCATATTATGCTGAGCCGTTTTAAAGCGGTTAAAACAGGCGGCGCAGGGAACCATTACCTCTTTGTCCGCGCTCTTTTCGATCGCCACGAGATTTCGTGCCGGAAGCGCTACGGACAGCTTAAAATTCGTGGCATGGGCCGATGTGGCGCCGCAGCAAGACCAATCCTGGACTTCTTTGAGTTCGATGTCCAGGGCCTTGCTTACCGCTTTGACGGACTGGTCATATTCCTTCGCCGTCCCATGCAGGGAACATCCCGGATAATATGAAACTTTCAACGCTTGCCTCCTTGTGCGTTATGCTTACTTCGTTTTTTCAAATATCTGCTTAACCGATTTGAGATCCTTCGTCCGGGGTGACACCAGGGACAACTTGCCCTTCATGAACATATCGATGCCCATGCCCATATCGGCGAACAGGTCACCGGATTTAAGCTTGTAATTGACCATCAAAAGCGGCTCATTGATCCGTCCGCCAAATTTGATACTCCAGAGGAACGCCTCATGGAACTTCAGGACATTCGCCTCTTTCGCGGCCACGCCTTCCGCTATGGCCATTTCCCTAAGGACATCCATCATCCGTGCAATATCCACATTATTCGGGCAACGGGTAATACAGGTCTCGCAAGATGCACAGAGCCAGATCGTAGCACTGGAGAGGACCTCTCTCTTCTGACCCATCTGTATCATCTTGATTACCCGGTTTGGATTGTACTCCATGGTGAAGGCCAACGGGCACCCGGCCGTGCATTTGCGACAGTGGTAGCAGCGCTGAATCGGCACTCCGTTTATCTTTTCATTTACTTCATCGAGAAAGGTTTTCATGCTTGCTCCATTTCTTACTTGATCATCTTCCGTCAATGGCCAGCACCCGTAGGACTTGACCAGGATCTTTTTTCCAGGCATGCGGCTTTAAGGATTATAGATGAAATCTTCCGCCTCGTGTTCTTTGAATGTGGAAAGGATCGGTCGATCTTCCAGGGAAGACCCGCAGCGGCCGCCAAACATCTCAAAGCCGTCTTTGTCGAGCTTCTTAAGGAATTTTCTCAAATCGACACCCATGGGACAAACGGTGATGCAGGACCCGCAGTCCACACAACGACCGGCCATGTGGAATATCCGCATGATCTGAAATACCTGGGTATCCGACGCACCCTCACCGATACCGACCCACTGGGGCTGACTCTGCTCCATGAAACAGGTGGGGCAATAGCAGGAGGGACAGGCCTGACGGCAGGCGTAGCAACGGATGCACTTGCCCATCTCCTTTTGAAAATAGGCCCATCGCTCATCGGCCGACATGCTCTCAAAAGCCTTCACATCGTCGTATTCCTGCTCGGGCTTCATTGCCGGCGCAGGCGAACCGATCATAACGTCGCTGATCAGGGGATTGTTGAACCGGCAGGTCACGCAATTTTCGGCCAGAACATCGGCCAAAGCCAGTTTCTTTTCGCCGCCCGGTGTCTGGATTGTAAACTGATCGCCGTTCAAGCTTCCGCCGATGACTTCTTCGCCGTTCAAGGCAACACTTAAGGTCTTTCGATCCACATAGCCTGTGCAGGGAACACCGATGACGACGACTTCCTCACGGCTGTATTGCCGTTCCTGGATATGCAGAATAATGGAACGGGTGGTGCAACCCCGTGCGATGACACCGACGATCTTCTTTTTCTTATCTTCCGGCTTCACGCGTTTCTGGGCGTTTTTATGCTGCGAAATGAGGTCATGGACGAACTTCGCCAGGTTCTGGGTGCAATAGGCGTTCCAGACCAGTTTTTCGGCCTCCTCGGGCTGGGTGATAAAGCAGGGCGTGGCTGTCAAGGGAAGGGTTCCCTCTTCATAACCTACAATGACTTCGACCTTCTTCTCTTCGAGGAGCCTCTTTGCCTCTTCCCGTAACTTTTTATCTATGTTTTCCACTTTTTATGAATCCTCGTTTTTAGTGTGATCAACCGGTTTTTCTAATAAACCCTGTTTTTATTACAAAGACTTAACCAGCCGGGCGGGCGGACCGAGGGCTTTTACCTTCGCCGTCACGCCTTTGATGACATTGGCGAAACGCTCTCCTTCAGAAGCTGACACCCATGTAAAAATGGTCCTGTCACCTTCCACACCGATGTAGTCCAGGAAACTTTTTAACGTCGCAAACTTGCGGCGCGCCACCAGATTTCCCGAAATATAGTGGCATTCACCGGGGTGTCAACCCGATACGAGAACGCCGTCGGCTCCCGTCTGCAAGGCTTTCACGATGTAAAAAGGGTTGATCCTTCCCGTGCAGGGAACGCGCATGATGCGTACATTCGGCGGATACTGAATTCTGCTGATACCAGCCAGATCGGCGCCCGCGTAAGTACACCAATTGCAGACAATGGCAACGATTTTCGGTACCCATTCCTTGTTTGTTGAATCTTCGGCCATATATACTCCCTCCATTGGCAATTGGCTTTAGCAGCCATTTACCTTAGTTTACATATTATATATCTGTTCCAATTCCTCTTCGTTGCTGAAACCGTTTAGATCGACGGCGTTCATCCGGCAAGAGGCCGTGCAGACGCCGCAGCCTTTGCACAGGACGGCGTTTACTTCTGCGCATCCCTCGACAACATTCACCGAAATGGCGCCGAAGGGGCAGTTCTCCTCGCAGAGGCCACAAGCGGAGCAGCGATCCTTATTGACGAAAGCCGTCTTTCCTTCCGCTTCGATGAAGTCTTTCGTCAGGATAGTGCAGGCGCGAGACACCGCCGCATTGGCCTGGACAATGGCGTCTTCGCTGAGTTTCGGCGCATGGGCCATGCCGCACATGAAGACGCCGTCCGTTGCAAAATCGACGGGACGAAGCTTCACATGGGCCTCAAGGAAGAAGCCGTCCTGATTGGTCGGGACCTTCAGCCGCTGGCCAATCTCCGCATTCTCAGGATTGGGAACGGAACCGACGGACAGGGCCAGCAGATCGGCCGCTAAATCGACCGGGCCATTGAGGATCGGATCGAAGACTCTGATGGAAACCTGGTTGCCGCTCTGGGTGACCTCCGGTTTCCGGTCTTCATCATAGCGAACAAACTTGACATTAAGCTCGCGGGCTTTCTTGTAATAATCTTCCTTCAACCCGAAGGTGCGGATATCGCGGTAAATGATCGTGACATCCTTTTCCGGATCCATCTCTTTGATCTTGAGGGCATTCTTCATGGCCTCGGAGCAACAATAACGGCTGCAATAGGGCCGCTCGGGGATACGTGACCCGACACACTGAATCATGACGACGCTCTTGGCCTGGGTCGCCTTGGCATCCTTTTCGGCGAGCATCTTTTCCAGGTCCCGCTGGGTGACGACGTTTGCCGACTGGCCGTGGAGGTATTCGCTGGTTTCCAGTTCATAAGCGCCGGTGGCGACGATGACGACACCGTGCTCAAAGGTTGCCTGGCCGTCCTTGTTCTTGATCGTCGTCTTGTAGTTGCCGATGAAGCCTTCAATCTTTTCGATATCGGCACCTGCATAGACATGGATGAGTTTGCTGGCTTTCACCTTATCCAGAAGGCCGGCCAAATGCTTCTTCGTATCAAGGCCTTCCAGTGTGAAATAAAGATCCCTGTAATTACCGCCCAAAACTGGCTTTTTCTCGATGATATAAGATTCAAAACCCTGTTCCGCCAGCGCAAGGGCCGCCGTAATACCGGCCAGACCGCCGCCGATAATCATGGTGGCGCGGTTGACGGATAACTGACCCGGTTTCAGAGGTTTTAGGAACTGGGCCTTGGCGATGGACATGCGGACAAGGTCTTTGGCCTTTTCCGTTGCTTCCTTCGGTTCATGCATGTGGACCCAGGAATCCTGGTCGCGGATATTGGCCATCTCGAACAGATAGCGATTAAGACCGGCCTTCTCGCAGTTTTCCTGGAAAAGCCCTTCATGGGTCCGGGGTGAGCAGGAGGCGACGACGACACGGCTTAAGTTTTGTTCCTTGATGACTTCGCCCATCTTGACCGCCGTATCCTGAGAACAGGTAAAGAGGTTATCCGTCGCATAGACGACATTGGGAAGGGTCTTGCAGTATTCCACCACCTCGGGGACATTGACGACGCCGCCGATATTGATGCCGCAGTGACAGACAAAGACGCCCGTCCGTGGGCCGATGCCGCGGAGATCGTTTTCCATTGGCAATTCTTCAGCCGTGATCAGGGTGCCCCGCTGGCTGGCAAGAATTCCCGATGCACAGGCGGCGGCGCTGCTGGCCTCCATGACCGTCTCGGGTATGTCTTTCGGACCGCCGAAGGCGCCGCAGACAAAGATCCCTTCCCGGCTGCTCTGGACTGGATTGTCCAAGGCCGTAGCGCAGAAACCGTGTTCTTCCAAATTGACTCCCATTGCCTTGGCAAGCTGGGCGGCCTCTTTGGGCGGCGTCAAGCCTACAGAAAGAACGACCATGTCGAATTCCTCTTCTACAAGGCTGCCGTCTTCCTGGACATATTTGATCAGCAGGTTCTTGGACTGCTGAAGTTCCTTAATGGTGGAGGGCATGGAACGGATATAACGAATACCGTATTCGTTCTTGGCCCGGTTGACAAACCGGTCGAAGTCCTTTCCATGGGCGCGAATGTCCATGTAGAAGATGGTCGGTTCTAGATTTTTTGCGTGTTCCTTGCCGATAATCGCTTCCTTCGTCGCGTACATGCAGCAGACGGAAGAACACCAGCTGTTATCACAGGACGTATCACGGGAACCTACGCACTGGATAAAGGCGACTTTTTTCGGTTCCACGCCATCGGAAATCCGCTGCACGTGACCGAAATAAGGGCCCGATGCCGACAGGATCCGCTCGAACTGGATGGCTGTTACGACGTTCTTGAACGTACCGTATCCGTATTCGCCACGAATACCGGCGTCAAATATCTCAAATCCGGGCGACGCGATGACGGCGCCGACCTCGATCATCTCTTCCTCATATGTATCTTCGTGGTTGATCGCCCCGGCGATACAGGCGTCAACGCACTGGTAGCACTCGGAACAGATCCCGCAGTTAAGGCAGCGCAGGGCTTCCGCCTTGGCTTGCGCTTCATCGAAGCCGAGGCCGACTTCCTTGAAGTTTGTCCGGCGGTCTTCGGGTTTCATGAGGGGATATTTCGTGCGGGGGCTCTTGGGCACTTTGGAGACATCGGCCTTATCGGCCAGATCCTTGGTCCAATCTTTCTCCCTGCCGGCCTTTATATCCTCACCCGACAAGTAGCGGTTGATGGATTTCGCCGCTTCCTTGCCGGCATAGACAGCCTTGACAACGGTCTGGGGACCCGTAACGACATCACCGCCGGAGAAGATACCGGGAGTCGTCGTTGCATACGTCAGTTCATCGTAATCGATGTTGTTCCATTTATTGATGGAGACGCCGCTTTCCTGCGTAATGAAAGAAAGGTCAGCCTCCTGGCCGATGGCGGGCACGATGGCATCGCATTCAACGATGAATTCGGACCCCTTGATCTCGATGGGGCGGCGGCGGCCGCTTTTATCGGGTTCACCCAACTCCATCCTTGTACATTCAATACCTGTCACTTTGCCGTCCTTGCCGACGACGCGCTTGGGGGCGACGAGAAATTTCATCTCAACGCCTTCTTCAATGGCCTCTTCGATTTCCTCTGGCGCAGCAGGCATTTCCGCACGGGTCCGGCGGTAGAGGATAAAGACATCCTTGGTCCCCATTCTGACGGCGGTCCGGACTGCATCCATGGCCACGTTTCCGCCGCCGACTACAGCAACCTTGTCGCCCAGGGCGACCTTTTCCCCCAGGTTGACGCGCATGAGATAGTCAACACCGTGGATGACGCCCTGCATGTCCTCGCCGGGGATGTTGAGCTTGCTGCTCTTCATGGTTCCGCAGCCGATGAAGACGGCGTTGTAATCTTTCTGGAGTTTATCGAAAGAAATGTCTTTACCGATTCGTGTGTTGAGATGGATCTTCACGCCCAGATCTTCAATGACCTGAATCTCGGCCTTCAGGACTTTCTTGGGCAGCCGGTATTCGGGGATGCCGACGGCAAGCCAGCCGCCCGCTACGGGCAGGGCTTCAAAGACGTCCACATCATAGCCCTCGATAGCCAGGTAATAAGCGCAGGTCAAACTGGATGGTCCGGCGCCGACGATGGCGACCTTCTTGCCCTTGCTTTCTTTCTTTTCGGGAACATAGCGCGTTTCGGCATTCAGATCCAGATCGGCGACAAACTGCTTCAGATGCATAATATCGATGGGATCATCCACCTTACCCCGCATACATGCCGTCTCGCAAGGATGGTTACAAACGCGGCCGCAGACGATGGGAAAGGGATTGTCCTGCTTAATGAGTTTAAGGGCTTCTTTGAACTTCCCGGCGCCGATCAGGGCCACATAACCCTGGACACTGATATGAGTTGGGCAGTTTGCTTTACAGGGAGATGTTCCCAATTTATCTATGGCAAAACCGCTGGGAATTGCCTGGGGAAAGTGGCGGTATGTAGCCTGTCTTTCGGAGAGGCGTTCATTGAAATCGGAAGGAACGTTAACGGGGCAGACCTTGGCACAATCACCGCAGCCCGTACATTTGTTCAGGTTAACGTAACGCGGCGCCCTTGTCAGACGAACCTTGAAACGGCCCGCCTCTCCCTCTACGGCCTCGACAGTCCGCTGGGTCAGGATTTCCACATTTGGATGACGGCCTACTTCAACCAGCTTCGGGGAAAGGATGCAGGCTGAACAGTCGTTCGTCGGGAATGTCTTGTCCAGCTGGGCCATGACGCCGCCGATGCTGATTCCCTTTTCCACGAGATATACCTTCATTCCGGAATTGGCCAAATCGAGAGAAGCCTGGATACCTGCGATCCCGGCTCCGACCACCATGACAGCACCGATTTTTTCGTTATCTTTTATCACGTGTTACCACCTCAAGATATGTTTGCATTCAATCAATAATTCATTTTTTAACTGGTTAACCCTTGTTGCACAAACAATGGGGGCGCTACCACGATTCGTATAATCTGTCAAGCCCAAATTGTTTCTCACATCCCGAAAGTCCCGTACTCTAAAAGGAAAACCAGTTTTGCAATTTATGACCGCCGGTCGGCATCCGGAGCCCATTCCCATCCCCCGCCATCCGTGGCCGCCTCACTCACCAATCACCTCCAACCCACCACCAAAATGCAAAGACTACAATGCACCCTGACCCAAAGAAATGGGGTAGCAGGGTATTGGTTGAAGGTGAATGGGATATTCCAACTCGCCTCAGTGGCGTCATCTGCAGGTGAAATAGAAGAAAAATCCCCTGACCCGGAGAGGTAATGCCTCGCTATCTTCCATTCGATTTGGCTGAAATTTAGTACAAATTACGATTACCATAGGGCTTGCAGGTTATGGGCATTTCTGATAGACGATCCGGCCATGAAGAATTACTTTATCCGAACCATGACGCAAAGCGGCAATATCCTGGGCTTGGCCGCCGTGACCACCGACCTCGTGAATCAGGCAGTTCAGCTTCATTGCACAGCCCCCACGGCCTCAGCGGCTCTGGGACGGGCGCTGACCGGTGGAGCTCTCATGGCCATGCTCCTGAAGAAAGACCAGAGCCTCGCTCTTAAGTTCGAGGGGAACGGCCCTCTTGGGCGCATTGTCGTCGAAGCCGACCGCCTGGGCAACGTCCGTGGGCTCGTGGGCAACCCGGATGCCGACCTGCCGCCCCGGGCCGGAAAGCTCGACGTCTCGGGCGTCGTCGGGAACAACGGTCTTCTCACGGTCATCAAGGATTTGGGAGGACAGGAAAACTATCAGGGAATCGTCACCATCCGCAGCGGAGAAATTGCACAGGATCTGGCCTACTATTTCGCCGAATCAGAACAGATCCCATCGGCCGTGGGACTGGGCGTTTTTGTCGAGCCCGACGAAACCGTTACCGCATCCGGCGGTTTTCTGATCCAGGCATTTCCTCCCGCCGATGACGCGATGATCGATACCCTTATGGAAAGGCTGGAAAAATTGCCGCCCGTCACCCAGATCCTTCGCAACGGGGGAACGCCGGGAACAATACTGGAAGCTATTTTCGGCGATACTCCCTTACACACCCTGGAAATGGGGGCGCTGAATCTAGCCTGTTCCTGCAACCAGAGGCGTCTCGAACGGGTCGTCATCTCTCTGGGACCGGCGGAAATCGCATCATTGATTGAGGAACATGGGGATATTGACATTACGTGCGAGTTCTGCCGGACAACATATCATTTTGAAAAGAAGGAGCTACAGGCAATCCTTGAGGGGCTTAGCTAACTAATACATACAAACAAGGGACGTCTTGTAGAGCATGTTCAGCTCACCTTCCAGGCATCAGCGAGCGGAACCCATACTGCAACTCTTTCAGCCCGGGTGTTGCAAACTTCCAAGAGAATGTAGTGCAGGGCTTCAGCCCTGCTTTCTTGCAGCCCTGAAGGGATGGACTACTTTGATTCAGGAATCTTAGCGAGTCGTTGAAAACATGATGTTGGGCAGGCTGTTCAAAAATGCCCAGATGCAAGGCGCGCAAAAGCTGAGGAATGAGACGTACATAGAAGTACTTTGATTGAAGAAGCTTGCGGCGCAACGCAGCAGACGCCGTCCCCGCGAAAGCGTGGGATGGACGTTTTTCAACAGCCTGCCCCTACACTTCCTGTATCCTCTTCCAGATCAGATCCCTCCCCACACCCGTTTGGGCGGAGAACAGAACTGTGTACGCGGCATCCATGCCCAATAGACGGCTGATTTCACTTTGACGGACCTTGGCCTGACCCCGTGAGAGCTTGTCCGCTTTGGTAATGACCGGCAGGCACGGGATATCATATTCACGAAGCCAATCGAGAAGTGAGAGGTCATCCTCGTTGGGTTCCCGGCGAATATCGAGGATCAGCAGAACCAGACGAAGATTCGTCCTCTCCTTAAGGTAAATCTCTGCCATAGGACCCCAGAAGCGCTTGATTGCCTGGGGCACTTTCGCATAACCATAGCCCGGCAGATCGGTAAAATACCATTTTCCATTGATCACGAAAAAATTCAGGACCTGGGTCCGGCCGGGAGTATTGCTTGTCTTGGCAAGGCCCTTGCGGTTGACGAGGCAATTGATCAGGGATGACTTGCCGACATTGGAACGGCCGGCAAAGGCCACCTCAGGCAGGTCATCCGGGGGATAGTGGGCCGGTGCCGTCCCCGATTTGATGAAGTCAGCGGAAATGATTTTCATGCGTTAATCCTTTTCGAACGTAATTCCGTACTTTTCCAGTTTTCGTTCGAAGGTGGGACGGGAAATCCCCAGGATTTCGCAAATCTCTCCTTTATTTTTACCGCTGTTTTCCCGCATGACTTTGCGGATATACTTTTCCTCGATGGCATCAAGTGTCATCAGGGCTCCCGGTTCGCCCATAACGTCGTCCACTTTATCCCTCACAACCTCGGGCGCCTCATCGATCAATTCGGGAAAGTCGCCGCGGGCCAGCACATGGCCTTTGGCGACCACAACGGCACGGGTCAGTAGATTCTCCAATTCCCGGACATTACCCGGCCAGCGGTATTTCATGAATATCTCCATCATCTCGTTGGAGACTCCGACGACCCGCTTATGAAGTTCCCTGTTGATCTTCGTCAGCAGATAATCGACCAGATAGGGGATATCCTCCCGGCGTTCCCGCAGGGGAGGCAGGTGAATGGAGACGATATTCAGGCGGTAGAACAAATCCTCTCTGAACTTACCCTCCTTAACCATGGTCCGCAGATCCTTGTTGGTCGCCGTGATGATCCGGGCGTTGACTTTCACGCGCTCCCGGCCGCCGACGCGCTCGAACTCCATTTCCTGCAGGACCCGCAGCAGCTTGGCCTGGAGATTCAAAGACATTTCGCTGATCTCGTCAAGAAAGACTGTCCCCTGACGGGCCAATTCAAATTTTCCCAGCTTCCGCGTAACGGCCCCGGTAAAAGACCCCTTTTCATGGCCGAAAAGTTCCGATTCCAGAAGGGTCTCTACGATGGCAGAACAGTTGACGGCAATATATGGTTCATCGGGCGAGGTATTATGGTGGATAACCTTGGCTATGAGTTCCTTTCCCGTTCCGCTTTCTCCCTGGATAAGGACCGTCGTTTTGCTTTGGGAGACGACGCCGATGATCTTGAATATCTCCTTCATCTCCTTGTTATTGGCCACGATATCCCCAACCTTGAAGCTCCGGGAAGGTTCATTGAGCAGGCCGCTAATCTTTTTCTCCATTTCGAGGGTCTTCAAGACCTTCTTGATGGCCATGTCCAACTCCTCGACATTGATGGGTTTATGTATGTAGTCGAAGGCGCCGCCCTTCATGGCCCGGATTGTTGAATCCATATCATGAAAGGCTGTAATCATAATGACCTTAACGTTTTCATCCTCCTCGCGCAGATCTTCCAGGACGGTAAATCCGTCGATATCAGGAAGGCGGATATCCAGGATGACAAGATCAGGTGAATTCTTGACATACTGATTGAGCCCGTCCGTCCCCGTCAGGGCCGTAAAGACCGTATAGCCTTCTTCCGTGAGGTATAAATCCAGGGTTTCCGCAATGGAGCTGTCGTCGTCGATAACAAGAATCTTTGCCATGGGAAAAGAGGGTTCTCCTTACAATATAGGCTGCTCAACTGCTTGCACGGGAATGGACAGGAGGATCTTCGTTCCCTCCCCTTTTTTGCTCTCTATTTCGATGCTCCCATGGTGGAGATCGATGATCTTCTTAACCTGGGTCATCCCCAGGCCTGTTCCGTATTTCTTCCTTGTAAAAAAAGGATTGAAGATATTGGACGCTTCGCCATCCTCCATGCCACATCCGTTGTCCACAACTTTAAGGAGTATGGCAAACGGATCGCCTTCCATCCTTTCCGCGGATATGGTCAGGCATCCATCATTCTCCATTGCCTCGATGGCATTGCGGAAAAGATTCTGAAGGGCCTGCTCCAGCATGGGTCCGTCGACAAGGAAGAGGGGCAGGTCTTCAGCGAAGGACGTCACAACGTCAATATTTTTATCGGAAATCATCTTTTCCGCCATCTCCAGAGCGTTTTCAACAACCCGCTTCACCTCGTAAGGCTTTTTCTTGGGTTCCACAGGCCGGGCAAAAATGAGGACATCATTGACAAGTTCTTCCAGGTGCTCGACCTCGCGCTGAGCGATCTTAAAGCGCCGCAGGTCGTTCCCTTCGGGCTGGAGCCGCTTCTCCAAAATTTGAAGGCTCATTTTGATGGAAGACAGGGGATTGCGAACCTCATGGGCGATGCCTGCCGATAGTTGACCCATGGCCGCCAGTTTTTGCGTTTCGTAATACTTCTTTTCCAACTCCTTGAATTCCGTAATATCACGCATGACGAACAGATACCGGTCCCGATCCTTCATAGGGCGAGGTGATGTTAAAAATGATCTTTTCATCCCCTTCCTGCTTATATATTCTATTTCGTAAGGCTGAAAGTTCCCCTTTTTGACCTCTTCCCATCGGGTTAAGAGAAAGTCCCGGCAATCCGGATTCGTCTCCGTGAAATGCTTCCCCGTGATCTGGGAAACGCTCCATCCGTCTGCCCGTCCACGACTGGCGAACGTAATATAGCCATCCCGATTGACCTCTATGAGCATATCGGGAGAATTTTCCAGAATGGATTGGATGTAATTGTACAGCCCCTCGATTTCCGTCCTCAGATGGATATTTTCGTCCAACTCGTTCTGGAGACTTTCCGCGTATTCCTTGAGATTACGGGACATCTCCTCTTCACGGGTGATGTCTTCAAGGGTCTCGATGGCAGCGATGATCTCCCCATGGTCATCATAGATTGGCGCTGCCTGAAAATGGAGGTAACGGCTCTTGCCGCCCAGGTTTTCATAATAATCCCAAGCCTCGTAGGCGCCGGTGATCACCGATGATATGCGTACCTTTTTGCTGATATAATACTTATTCAGGCTGTCAATATCGTTGTCCACGATCAAATCGGCAATGAGAGGACGCCCTTCGGAGTAAAAAGGAAGATAATGGAGATCAGTCTTAACCATCGATTTGGCGCTGTAACCCGTCAATTCGGCCAAGGCCTTATTCCAGAACATGACTTGATGATTCTTGTCGATGACAAACATCGGGATAGGTGATCCTTCAATAATACCCTCGATGGTTTTTTGGAGGGTGATGTTTTTGTCCAACTCATCCCGGAGGCTCTCGGCGTATTCTTTGAGGCTGAGTTCCATCTCCCGCTCACGGGTAACATCCTGAAGAGTCTCGACGGCAGCGATAATCTCGCCATGCTCATTATAAATGGGAGAGGCAAGGAAATAAAGGTGACGGCTTTTGCCGTTGAGGTTGACATAATAATCCCGGGCTTCATAAGCCCCGGCGACCTTATCCGACTTGCGGACCCGTTTGGTGCCGTAATATCTCTCCAGGCCCTCTATATCATTGTCAACAATCAAATCGGCAATGAGGGGACGCTTCTCCCCGTAAAACGGGAGATAATGACGATCCGTTCCGATCATAGCCTTTGCGCCAAAGCCCGTCAGTTCCTCACATGCCCGGTTCCAGAAGATGACCTTGTGTTCTTTGTTAATGACGAATTTGGGAATGGGAGACCCTTCGATGATATCCATGATGGTCTTCCGATCATAGATGATCTGCTCCGTATGGCCATTGACGCATTCATGGGCATCCAGATCACTCATCGTCCATCCCCTGCTTCTTTTTTGCCCGATAGTCCCGGACGGCCATAAAAATATAGACGCCAATCGCCGCCGACAGTGAAATAAGAAGGTTGGCAAGACCGCTCTCGATTCCCAAGACCCGCTGGCAGATTAGCCAAACCACGAGATAAGTAACCGCCGTCAAGACCTCTTGCATGATAAGTCCTCTTCTGGAATTATAGATATCATTCACACTAGTGAGTGTGGCGATACTACCCATGTCTTATAAAAAAATTCAACAGAAAGATTATAGAGAGGTAACCGGAATTATTGGCCATGACCGGACTACCCATGGAAGGTATTTTTCACCAACCTGCAAGATGTCAAAGAGGCGGAGGACGTTCGTCACGTCCACCGCCCACCATGCGCCAAATGCATTTGGCCTCATCGAATCCAAGAGACTAACATGGAAAAGGCAATTATTTCACCGGTGAAACAACAAAACGGTCCCGGCGGTTCTTGGCCCACGCCGTTTCCGTATGTCCCGGATCCAGCGGTCTTTCCTTCCCGTAGCTGATCGTCTTGATACGGGTATTCTCGACACCCAATGTCACGAGGAACTTCTTCGCTTCGGTAGCCCTTTTCTCTCCCAGAGCAAGATTGTATTCCGTGGTTCCCCGTTCATCACAATGACCTTCAACAGTGAGTGTTCCCTTTTTGTTTTCCTTAAGCCATGCGGCGTGTTTTTTAAGAATGCGTTGCCCATCTTCAGTGAGAGCTGCTTTGTCGAAAGCGAAATGGATATCTTCCAGTGTCAAGGAATTGTCTTGGACTGACTCTGCATTTTTTGCATCACTTTCGGCTGTTCCCGCAGCAGCTTTCTTTTGGGCTCCCATAGTCTGGTCGGCATCGGCCAGGAAGATTTTCTTCACAAATTCGGACATCGCTTTCTGTGTTGCCAGATCATCGGCATTGACCGCAAGGCCGCATTTGGCTTCCTTCTGTATGGCCTGGACCAACGCCGTGCCGCCGGGTGCCTGGGCCACCTGAATCGTATAGATGCACAATCTGTCGCCGTAAAGGGCCTTCACTTGGGCGACGCTTTCCAGAGCATATTTGGGGCGTATATCGTCGAGGTTAAGAAGTGTCTCGAAATCACTCACAATGATCAGCGCCAACGGACCTGAATAGGGTTTCAGATCATCCCCTGCAGCACGGATGGCTTCACCGAGAGGCGTTCTACCCGCACCCTGGCTGTTGCTTTGGATGTTTTGAAGGAGGTCGGCTTTATTAAAAGCCGACATGCCGTAGATAAGAGGGGTTTCATCACCGGCAAAACTACGTACGCCTACTTTAAGATCGATATCCGGCATGGTTTCCACGAAGTGATTCGTTACGTCACTCCCCAGTTCCAGCCGCCGGGCGTTGCCATAACGCTCTTCCATGGAAGCGGACCGGTCCACAAGAATGACGGCATTGTCCACTTTTTTCATCAATTGACCAGACTTGATCTGATCATTGAGATCGACGGCGGAAAATTTCATGGTTGACGCACAACCGGTAAAGAAAACACAACACAGAATAACAATCATCCATCCGCAATAAGATCTTCTCATCATGCTCTCCTTAATAAATTGGGTCTCCTGTCAATATTATCGGCATTTCTGCATAGCGGCCTATCAAAAACTTCACAAATAATCAAGGAAATCAATCCTCACCTTCGCCTTTTACGGCAACATTCAACCTGCGGGCCAGACGTTTATGTTCTTCGGGTGTGATCCACGAAACGCGGAGGTAATCAGCAATGTGTTTCTCGTCCATACCGGTACGGCGTGCCTCATCAACTGTAACCCCGTAGGCCTCGATTTCCGTCTCCCGGTCCACATAGGCTTTGGTGGCATCGTAAAGGTCACGGCCGGTCATGTACTGTTTGACGTGACAAAGCTCATGAATGATGTCCAGGTACAGGATCTCATCAGGGGCATTCTTCAAGTGGTCATGGCCGATAATTATCGTACCGTCTTTCGTTGGTAACGAACATCTCAACCTGGAGATCAGCCACAACGACCTTTGCTGATGCCATAACCTGCCTGAACTCCTCTTCCCCTTCGAAGACGGTAAGTAGGCAACGACATATGCAGACATCGGCAAAGACGTCCATCAGTTTGTATTCACCGGGTTGAAGCTGCCGGTTGATGCGAAAAGTATCCTTCATCGATTCGCCTCGTCGCTTCGATTGAAAAGATATAAGTCAGGGTTTTAAAATGACATGAGGATAATGAGCCGCCGCCCATATGTCAATAAAAATACGCCAAATGAAAATATTGGAACTTGTGCTTTGGAAAAAGGTATAGAATTTGGCTGAAAATGCTGCTAAATCTGTTTATCAAAGAGGCTTAAAAAGGACGAATATGAAGGTTCTCCATACTTCCGATTGGCACATTGGCCGGGCCCTTTACGAGCGCAGCCGCTACGAGGAATATGAGGCATTTTTAAATTGGCTGGCGGATCTCATAGAGTCGGAGAGCATCGACGTCCTCCTCGTGGCGGGCGATGTCTTTGATAACAGTACGCCCAGCAACCGTGCCCAAACCTTGTATTATCGCTTTCTCTGCCGTGTTGCGGCCGCCCCTGACCGCCACGTCGTCGTCACGGCGGGAAATCACGATTCGGCGTCGTTTCTGAACGCACCACGTGAGCTTCTGAAATGTCTCAATGTTCATGTTGTGGGCTGCATCACCGATGATCCCGCCGATGAACTCATCGTACTTGACGGACCCGACGGGAAACCCGCTCTTTTCGTCTGTGCTGTACCATATCTTCGGGACCGCGATATCCGTGTCACCGAGGCTGGTGAAAGCGCCGATGATAAGGAACGAAAGATCATCGAAGGAATCAGGGACCATTACCGGCAGGTTTGCAAAGCTGCCGAGACAAAGCGGGCTGCCTTGAAACAGTCCGTTCCACTCATCGCTATGGGCCATCTGTTTGCCGCCGGCAGCCGGATAGTTGATGGTGACGGGGTGCGGGAATTGTATATCGGCTCTTTGGCCCAGGTCCGGACCGATGTCTTTCCACCGGCCATCGACTACGTCGCCTTGGGCCATCTCCACGTCCCCCAGACCGTAGGCGGCTCGGAGGTTATCCGCTACTGCGGCTCTCCCCTGCCTATCGGCTTTAACGAGGGGGCACAAAAGAAGGGCGTCTGCCTTGTGGAATTCTCGGGCGCCGCGCCGACAGTCAAGATCGTTTTCGTCCCAGTATTTCAGGCACTTCAGACCATCCAGGGAGATTGGCCGGCCATAGCCCGGGCCATCGACAGCCTTCGGGCCGAAGGAAGCAGGGCTTGGCTTGAGATAGTATACAACGGCGACGAAATGGCCGGGGTTCTCCGGGAGCGCCTGGAAGAGGCCGTAGCCGGAACGGAACTTTCAATCCTCCGAATCCGGAACAACCGGATCATGGCAAAGGCCTTGAACTTGACGGACGGCGAGGAACATCTGGATGATCTGGATGTGATGGAGGTTTTTCAGCGTTGCCTGGAGAGCCGCGATGTGCCGAAAGAACAACGGGAAGTCTTGCTCAGCGCTTATCGGGAAATCCTGGTTTCCCTGAATGAAGCAGACCCGATGGCAGAATAAGATGGAGAAAGGCCGATGAAGATTCTTGGTATACGTTTTAAAAACCTGAATTCTCTTGAGGGCGAGTGGCAGGTTGACTTTACCCACCCCGATTACGCCTCCGACGGCATATTTGCCATTACGGGGCCCACGGGGGCGGGCAAGACGACTATCCTGGACGCCTTATGCCTCGCTCTTTACGGCCGGACACCGCGCCTTGAGAGAGTCACGAAGACCGGCAATGAAATCATGTCCCTGCAGACGGGAGAGTGTTTTGCAGAAGTGACCTTCGAAACCCAAAAGGGCCGGTACAGGTGCCACTGGAGCCAGCGCCGCGCCAGGAAACTGCCCGGCGGCGAGTTGCAGCAGGCACGCCATGAAATTGCCGATGCCGATTCCGGGGCCGTCCTGGAATCGAAGATCGTCCAGGTAGGTGCCTTTATTGAAAACGTCACGGGAATGGACTTCGATCGTTTCACACGGTCCATGCTCCTGGCCCAGGGCGGATTTGCGGCTTTCCTCCAGGCCCCGCCGGACGAACGGGCGCCCATCCTGGAGCAGATCACGGGCACGGAGATCTACAGCCGCATCTCTATGAACGTTCATGAACGTCTACGGAAAGAACGAGCCAGTCTCGACCTGTTGCAGGCCGAGTTCAACGGTTTCCAAGTGCTGAACGAACAGGATGTGAAGGCTCTGGAAGGGGATCTCTCGCACAAGAGTGTCCTAGAAGGGACCTTCAGCCGTCGGGCTGCCGACCTCCGCAAGACCGTCCTATGGCTGGAAACGGTAACCGCTTTGGAGACGTCAATCGCCGAACTTCACCGCCAATGGGAAACCTTGGAGACACATTGGATGTCTTTTGCCCCGGATAAAGCATCCCTGGAACGGGCCCGGAAGGCCGACGGCCTCGAAGGAGATTATCGGGCCGTTCTGGTCATGCGCCGTGACCAGGCAATGGAGATAAAAGAGCTTGCCGAAGCTGTGGCCACCTATCCGGATAAGGAACAGGCCTTGGCCGAAGCAATAGCCCGGAAATCGATAGCCGAGAATGCCCTGGCCGAGGTGCGATTGCGGCAGCAGGATACGGGAGAGGTCATAAAGAAGGTGCGGGACATTGACATCCGGTCGGCGGAACGGAAAAAGCAGGCCGACGATAAGAAAAAGACTATCAGACCCCTGGAATACCAGGAGATGGCCTTCAAGAACAGCCTCCAGAACCTCGATCAGGATTTGAAGGAGACGACTGCCAATTTGGAGTCGATCCGGGAATACCTGACCGCCCATGAAGCCGATAAACTTGTGGCGACCCAGTTTTCCGCCGTTGCCAGAGGGTTTGCAACCCTTCGCGAACTTTTGGTCAAGTATGAAAAGGCAAAGAAAGACCTTGCCGCGGCGGAAAGTCTCCAGGAGGCTACCGCAGAATCTCATGCGAAAATCGCCGCAAACCATGAAAAATATGACCGTCAATGCGAGGAGGGACAACGGGAGCTGAAGGGTTTGGCCGATGAAATGGCAGCGATCCTTCGGGGCCGCCATATCGGTGATTGGCACAAGGAGAACAGTGCCATGAAGGACAGGGAACGCATCCTGGCGCAAGCGGGTGATGCCGTCGAGCGGGCAGACAAGATCCGGACCGCTATAAATGGGATGACCCTTGACATCGAGGCCTTAAAGAATGCCCATGGAGCTCTTCTTGGGGAGATAAAGACGCTTTCGGATCGCAAGGCCCTTCTGGATAGGGATGTGCAAACTCAGGAGACCCAAGTGGCCCTCTTAGGCCACATCCGCGATCTCGAAGAAGAAAGGAAACGGCTTGAAGACGGCAAGCCTTGTCCCCTCTGCGGCGCTGTCGATCATCCTTACGGGCAACCGGGCCAAATCCCCGAGATGAACCGTGCCGAGGAGGCCCTGCAAGAGGCCAGGAAAGATGTCAAAAAGACAGCAGAGGCCCTGGGCAAGCTGGAAAACGAAGCAGTTCGGACACAGACCCGCATTGCCTTTCTGGAAAATGAGGAAGGGGAAAAGCGGGTAGCCCTGGCCAATGATGAGCGGCATTGCGCCGAATGGTTCCTTCAGCTTCATCTGCAGGCCTCACCGGAAAAACGGGCTGCTCTCGTCCGGAACACCCGGGCGGATGTACTGGCTAAAATCACGGAGACCGACCGAATCATCGCTGATGTTGAACAACGCATTAAAAAGGAACAAGAGGCCCGTCAAGGTCTGGAAAAAATGCGGGAACAGCGAGACCTTGCAGCCAAATCCCTTCAGGAATCGAGGTTGAAGAAGGAAACAGCTATGCTTGATCGTAAGCGGCGGACCGAAGAAGTGGACAACCTGGAGAGAGAAGCTAAGAAGGCCGGCGCAGCAGCCCTGGAGGATGTAAGGCCTTTCGGTGTGCTGTCTGTTTCGCCTGAAAGACTCGATGCTGTATTAAAGGATCTTGAAGAACGACGGGATGCCTGGCAGCAGAAGACTCAAGAGAAGGATGAATTGGAGAAAAATCTCCAGGCGATCAAGACCCGCATCACTCTTGATCAGGCCGAATTGTCAAAAATTGAAGCGGATTTGGAAACCCGGCGCGGGGAACGGCAAGCCCTGGTAGGAGAATACGAAGCGTTACGGACAGCCCGGCGCGAGATCTTCGCGGACAAAAACGCCGATGAAGAGGAAAAAAGTCTGGCCGATGCTGTGGCGCAGGCCGAGGCGGCACTGAATCATGGACGGGAGATCCAGGGGGCCTTGACCAACGAACTCGGGGCCCTGAAAGAAAAGATCGCCGTGCTGACGGAGAAGACGGACCATAGGGCCGAGGAGTCTGTCCCGGCAGAACGGCGATGGGCCGAATGCCTCACGAAAGCCGGGTTTGCAGATGAACAGGACTTTGTCGCCGCACGCCTGACCGAGGAATCGAGGGACCGGCTGGCAGAACGGGAGAATGCCCTGCTGAAAGAAAAAACCGAACTGGATGCCCGTATGAAGGACCGGTCGGAGGCCTTGGCGGCCGAGAAAGCCAAGAACGAGACGGACAAACCCATGGAGGCCCTGCGCCATGAGTTGGAAGAGGTCGAATCGTCATTAAAACATATCCAGGAGGCTATAGGCGCCATCAAGGGCAGCCTGCACAACAATAGCATACTCCGGGAGAAGCAACGGGAACATATGAACATTATTGAAGCCCGAAAAAAAGAACGGGATCATTGGGAGGCATTACATCAGTTGATCGGGTCTGCCGACGGGAAGAAGTTCAGGAATTTTGCCCAGGGACTTACCTTCGAGATGATGATTCTTCAGGCCAATCAGCGTCTCCGGAAAATGACGGATCGATATCTGCTGATTCGTGACGAGCGGGAACCTCTGGAACTCAATGTTATCGACAATTACCAGGCAGGCGAAATCCGTTCAGCCAAAAACCTTTCCGGAGGCGAAAGTTTTATCGTGAGCCTGGCTCTTGCTCTCGGGCTTTCTCAGATGGCCAGCCGCAAAGTCCGGGTTGATTCCCTTTTTCTTGATGAAGGCTTCGGAACCCTGGACGATGAGGCCCTTGAAACGGCCCTGGCAACCCTGGCAAACCTCCGGCAAGACAGCAAAATAATCGGCGTCATCTCTCATGTGACAGCCCTCAAGGAACGCATCGCTACACAGATTCAGGTGACGCCCGGGTCCGGCGGGCGAAGCATACTATCCGGCCCCGGATGCAGGCGGCTTTAAAAGAGCTGCTTTCTAAAAAAATCGGATGAGAAAGGAGCCTCAAAAAATGGCTACAGACAACACATTCAAAACTTTCGTGATCCGGCAGGAAGGTGGGAAAACGACCCAGGGCATCGAACGGCTGACCATTGATGACCTGCCCGAGGGAGACGTCCTGGTGGCCGTCGATTATTCGTCACTGAACTACAAAGACGGCATGGCCATAGCAGGTGTCGGCAAGATTGTCCGTTCGTTCCCTATGGTCCCCGGTATCGACCTGGCCGGGACAGTGCTGGAATCTGCATCGCCCCTGTATCAACCGGGCGATAAGGTTGTCCTGACGGGATGGAGTATCGGTGAACGTTTCTGGGGTGGCTACACCCAGAAGGCCCGAGTGAACTCCAAATGGCTTGTTCCTCTGGCGAAAGGGATGGACACGAAAAAAGCCATGATCATCGGCACGGCGGGCTTCACGGCCATGCTGTGCATCATGACCATTGAAGAAGCCGGCGTTCTGCCGGGAAGCGGTACGGTCCTCGTAACAGGCGCTGCGGGAGGCGTAGGCAGCGTCGCCATCGCCATACTGGCCAAACTGGGTTACAAGGTAGCAGCTCTCACGGCACAGGGCCAGGAACACACTCACGATTACCTCCACTCCCTTGGTGCGGCAGAGATAGTGTCGGGTCCTGAATGGAACGAGACGCCCCTGCCTCTGGAAACCCAGCGATGGTCCGGCGCAGTGGACACCGTCGGCAGCAAGGTCCTGGCAAGGGTTCTGGCGGAGATCAATTACGGCGGTTGTGTAGCCAATTGCGGCCTTGCGGGGGGAACGGATCTTCCGACGACCGTCATGCCCTTTATCCTTCGCAGTGTGAGCCTCAGAGGCGTCGATTCCGTCATGTGCCCCATTCCGAGGCGAAAGCAGGCATGGAACCGACTGGTCAATGATCTGACAGAAGAGGCCCTGACCCTTATCAATCCAAAAACACTGTCCCTTAACAATTTGGAGGCCGCCGCCAAGGATATCGTATCGGGCAAGGTTCGCGGCCGCCTGATCGTCGATGTGAACGCTTGATTTTTTCCGGTCAGGACTGTTATGCAGCCCGGAGTGCCTCGACAATGTTCATGCGGGCAGCGCGGAAGGCCGGCAGCAGGCCGCCTATGAGGCCCATGAACAGCGAAAAGGCCATTGACTGAAAGATGATTGGCCACGTGAGGGTGAACTTGAAGGCCAGTTCCGAAAAGGTTTGGAAGTTCACCGTCGAGACGGTAATCAATTGCATGAAAGAGGCGCAGAAAAGGCCGACGACGCCTCCTATCCCACCCAAAAGGAGCGACTCGGCAAGGAAAGCCAGGAGAATGGCGCGCCGCAGGAAGCCCAGGGACCGGAGGGTGCCGATTTCCCCGATCCGGTTGGCCACGGCGGAATACATGGTGATCATTGCGCCGATGACCGCCCCGATGGAAAAGATGATCGTCAGGGACAGGCCGAGAATGCGGAGGAACTTGGCCATCATCTTTGACTGATCGAGATAATAGGTCGTCTCCCGCTTGGCTTCCAGGGTCAGGCGCGGGTCCTTCTCCAGTGTCGATTTGGCGGCCTGGTAGGCGTCGGGGACCTGGAGCTTGAAGATAATCGACGAATAAACGGGCCGCCGGAAGGCCTGCATGACCTGGTCCACATCACCCCAGATCTCGGAGCTGAATCCCGTATTTCCCGCATCGAAAATCCCCACGACGGTCCAAGTCCGATGCCCCCAATGGAGAGTCTCCTGAAGGCCGACTCCTTTGAAGTTCTTGGCAATACTGTTGCCGACAATGATTTCCGATGACCCCATTCTAAAAAGCCGTCCCGAGACGAGTTTGACCTGTGGCCGCAATGGGAGCGATGCTTCCTGTACACCGCGGACCACGATATTGGAGTGGCTTGCCGTCTTGGCAGCCCCCTTTTTCTGCAAGGCGATCAGGACCACGACCTCCTTGGCCAACAGCGGTTTCCCGTCAGGACCTGCAGCGGCCTGGGGAATCATTTCCACAATGGCAGCCTGTTTGCGCTCGATACTGCTCATGACCTCCGACGTCGACCCCTTACGGAAGACAACGACATTATCATAGGCGCCCATCTCCACAAGGGTCTTCTGGAGGCCCTCGGCCATCATCAGAACTGCGGCGAAGACGAAGACGACCAGGGCCATGCCGGAGATGGTCAGGATTGTCGTCATCCTGCGTTTCCAAAGATTCCGGGCGCTGTAAGACAAAGGGACGGCCACTATCCGATCCTCCGGAGTCCATCGGCAATGCCGATCTTGATTGCATGGCGCGTAGGGATGAGGGCAGCGCAGAAGGCGATGATGAACGCCGCCAAAAGGTCGAGGTAGATCGTATCCGTTGCCACGCGAAAAACGGGAAAGTACATGGAAAGGGAATGGCCGAAGGCCTTCGCGGCGGGAAAGGTCAGGGCCATTCCCGCAAGGCCGCCCGTCAGGGTGATGACAAGGGATTCCCCGAAGATGAGGACGGAAATGGAACCGCTGCCAAATCCCAGGGTTTTCATGATCGCATAATCGCCGAGCCGTTCCCGGGTGGTCATGGCCATCGTATTGGCAACGACGGCCATGATGATGATAATAACCACAAAGGAGACCATCTGAATGGCCGTGATGATGGCCCCACTCATGGCAATAAAACCTTGGTTGAATGCCTTTTCCGTTTCCGTCAGCGTCTCGGCAAGGGAGTTTTTAAAAGTCCGATCCACGGCCAGGGCCACGTCGGCGGACACATCGGGCCTCGTGACGGCGATCATGTAAAATCCCACCTGATCTGCCCTCTGAGGCATCGTTTTTTTCATGGTTTCGTTCAGGTAATCCCAATGGAAATAGAATTGGGTCTCGTCCGCCGTTTCATCCCTGCCTTTGTAGATACCCCGGAGGACAAAATCCCAGTTGCCCGGATAGATGGTCCCCTTGAGGGTAACTATATCACCGATCTTCCATCCATATTTTGCGGCCAGTTTCCGTCCGGCGACAAAGCCTTTCCGATCCGCCAGGAATGCCTTTTTCTCCTGGGGCGCAAGGGCGAATTCAGGATAAATATCAAAGTAGGTCTTGGCATCGACACAAAAATTGGGGAAGAAATTCTTCTCGTCAATGTAAATGCCGCCGAACCAGTTACCATAGGACACCCTCTTCACGCCCTCGATCTGGCGGATCTTTTCATTATAGGAAATGGGCAGCGTAAAAATGATTGAAATGGCATTCCTGGTGACAAGGCGTGACGTCGATGCAGCTTCGACACCGGCATACCAGGCGCCGATGACCGTCCGAAGGAGGCCGAAGGCAAGGATGGCCACGGCGATGCCGAAAATGGTCAAGCCGCTGCGAAGCTTGTTGTGAAATGCGTTCCTAAAGAGGATTTTGATCAGGAGCATCGATGAGATATCCCTTATCCAGGTGCCGAAGGACCTTCGCCCGCGACGCCGCCCTGGGGTCATGGGTGACCATGATGATCGTTTTGCCCATATCCGCGTTGAGGCGTTCCATCATGTCCAGAATTTCCTCCGCGGAGACGCGGTCCAGATCCCCCGTCGGCTCGTCGGCGACGAGGATGGCCGGGTCCGTGACGATGGCGCGGGCGATGGCCACCCGCTGTTGTTCCCCGCCGGACATCTCCTTGGGGTAATGATCCATCCGATGGGCCAGACCAACCATGCGCAGGGCCGTTTCGGCATGCTCCCGCCTGCTTCTGCCGGTAAGCGAGGTCAAATGAAGGGGAAGTTCGACGTTCTCGATAGCCTTAAGGACCGGAATCAGGTTGTAGAACTGGAAGATGAAACCTACATGATTGGCCCGCCAGTGGGCCAGTTCCGTCTCAGAAAGGGTTGTAATATCCGTGCCGCCTATGTGGATTGTGCCTTGATCCGCTTTGTCGATCCCGGCCAGAAGATTCAGGAGTGTCGTCTTACCCGATCCGGACGGTCCCATCAGCGACAGGAATTCGCCGTCGGCGATGTCGAAGGTAATATCGTGCAGAACGGGCACAACAAGGTTTTCCCGGTGATAGGCCTTGTAGAGATGCCTGATTTCGACGATGTTTTGTTTGGGGTCGGTCATGGATATAAACTATCGTTCAGCAATCTTGATCTTCGACCCATCTTTGAGCCCCTGCGGCGGCTTGACAACAACCCGGTCTCCCTGGGTCAATCCCGAGACGACTTCCGTCATATCGCCCAGTTTTACCGCCACCACGACAGGCCTTTCCATCACCCGGTTTTCCTTGACGAGATACGCAAAGGTCTTGCCGTTCCGAGTAATCAGGGCCGACTGGTTTACCGCCAGACGGGGTTTCAACTCGTCAGGTTTCAGGTCCCGGGACAGGAAGGAGACCTTGGCGCTCATATCCGGCAGCATGCGCTGGTCTTTGTCAAGAAAACTGACCTTGACCATGACGGTCGCCTTGGATCGGTCAACTGTCGGGACAATGGCGTGGACCTTACCCCGGAATCGCTGGTCCGGCAGGGCATCGAGCTGGATGTCGCAGGGTTGTCCCTGGCGAACGGCCGTAATACTCGTCTCCGAGACGTCGATTTCCACCTGGAGAGAATTCATATCCGCAATGGTCACGACAGCGGCCTTGGCATTGGCCGCAGAGCCGATGGGTGTCACGATGTCGCCGATATCGGCATTTTTGGTCAACACGACAGCATCGAAGGGGGCACGGACAACTGTGTATTCCACAGAGGCTTCGGCGTTTCGCAGGGCTGCGCCCCCGGCCCGAAGGGCTGCCTCCGCAGCCTTCACCACTTCCGCTGTCCGTATGGCACGGGTTTCCACCGTATCGTAATCCGATTTTGATACAAACTCGCCGGCAAGCAGTTTTTTATAACGGCGATATTCTGCGAGAGCATTGTCCCTATCCGCCTTGGCCTGATCGAGCGTAGCCTGCAGATTTTTCACATTGGCGGCGGCCTGATCCCTTCCTGCGGTCACGTCGGCATTCTCCATTCGGGCAATTACCTGTCCTTCCCGCACGCGACTTCCTTCCTCCACAGACATGGCAATCAAACGCCCAGTAACTTTGGAGGCCACGGCAGCCTTCCGCTGGGCGACAATATAGCCGCTGGCGTTCAGCAGAGACAGTGATTGGGCGGGATATATGCGGGATACGGTTGTCACATCGACCGTTATGGCCGGGGCGATGACACCCAGAGCGTAAAGGCTGCCGATGATCACTAAGACGGCAATAACCACGGCAAACACGAACGCCTTCGTCCTTTTCTTTCTTCCCCCGATCTTCTTCTCAGATGCTTCTATTTTCAGTCTTGCAATGTCTTCATCCGCCATGAACGCTTCTCCCACAGGCTGTTGAAAAACGCCCATCTGCTGCGTTACGCTGCAAGCCTCGTCAATCGACGTACCTCTATGTACGACTCATTCCTCAGCTTTTGCGCGCCTTGCATCTGGACATTTTTGAACAGCCTGGCCAAGATAGAGTTTTTCAACAGTCTGCTAAAGTAACGCCGCTACCGGTCCTCCTCCGAGACTATTCCATCCCGCATGCGGTAATAGGCGAGAACAGCCGCTATAGCCCTCGCCGCCCGTTCCGGGTCGGCGTAGATGGGTATGCCCCGATCCAGCAGATCCCGAACCATCTGCTCCTGTAAACTCCGGTAAGTAAAGCCGATGATCGGCTTGTCATGAATCCGAGTAAGGCTGAAAAAGGCATCCGTATGCTGCCTGATGATTTTTGCCGCCGCCTCCGGGATCTGATCCGGAGGAATTTTCATATTTTCCATGAATCGATCAATGAATATCCCCGGGGAAAGAAAATACACCATCAACATATCCGCTTCCTTTTCCTGCAGCAAGATGTCGGGAATCTTAAAGAAATCGTCCATAAAATTCTTACTGAAGGTCATGTCCACAGGATTTGCCGTACTGGCTGTCCGTGGAATCAGGGGCCGCAGTTTTTCCACCGTTTCCTTCGACAGATGGGGCAATTCAAGACCGTTTCGACCGCAGGAATCCGCTGCCGTTGCGCCGGGTCCTCCTGAATGGGTTTGAATGATGATCCGGTTCCCCTTTGGCCGTGGCATCGTCCCTAAGGCAAGGGCGAAGTCGAAAAGCTCCACCAGGGTTTTTGCCCGAATGATACCACACTGGCGGAACATGCCGTCATAAATCTCGTCAGGTCCCGACAGGGAGCCTGTATGCGAAAACCCCGCCCGCTTCCCCGTCTCGGAGCCCCCGACGTAAAGGGCCACGATCGGTTTGTGCGGGACGATGGCCTTTGCCGTTTCGATAAATTCCCGGCCTCTGGCGATCCCCTCAATGTATAGTGTGATCACCTTCGTGTCGGGGCAGGCGCCCAGATATTCCATACAGTCCACGATGTCGATGTTGGCTTCGTTTCCAACACTCAAAGCAGCACTGAACCCCAGTCCATGGCGATGGAGATAATTGAACATCTGGGTGATGAAACTGCCGCTTTGAGAAGCCAGCCCGACAAAGCCGGGCGGTCCTTCCAGCGTAATAGGTGTGGGATTCAGTTTGAGATGCGGATTGGCAACGCCTAAACAATTCGGACCGAGAAAACGGATGCCGTAGCAGTCGGCGATTGCTTCCAGTTCTTTTTGCATGGCCCGCCCCTCAGCGCTGGCCTCCCTGAATCCACCGGAAACGACGATAGCGTGTTTGATGCCTTTTCTGCCGCATTCTTCCATGGTTTGGCAGACAATTTCCGTCGGCAATACTATAATTGCCAAGTCTGGAATCTCGGGCAGCTCCATCACGTGTGGATAGGATCGATGCCCCAGCACTTGTTTTTCCGTGAGATGGATTGGATAGACAGGCCCCTCGAAGCCGAGATCATCCATTGCGGAGAGCATGATGGAGCCCATACGGCTGAAGTTGTTGGAAGCGCCGAAGAAGGCGATGCTGCGAGGGTTTACGATAGAATAGAGCGGACTTTCCTGGATGGAATGAATCATATTCTTCCCCTATGATAAAAAAGGGCGGTTTTTCAAGCCGCCCTTTAATCGCCATTCTTACACCCGCCTTTGCCTTTTACAGGAGAATCACCGATGTGAATCCCTGGTATGACGGATTGCAACATCGATTGCACCCCCATTGAGCATATTTGATTCAAATTGCCCAACGGGGATGCATGCCGGATTTTTTTATACAATCCCGAGAGATTTCTCCGTTTCCTTGATGTCCAGGGTGGTTTTGATCACTGTATCGGAATTCAGCGAAATGCTGCTGATGCCGCATTCCACAAGGAACCGGGCGAACTCGGGATAATCGCTCGGCGCCTGCCCGCATATACCTATCTTCTTGCCCATCTTATTGGCCTTCGTAATGGCATCCTGCACGAGATCCAGGACCGCCTGATTCCGTTCGTCAAAGATATGGGTAACCAGGAAGGAATCCCGGTCAAGTCCCAGGGTCAGCTGTGTGAGGTCGTTGGAACCGATGGAGAATCCGTCGAAGACCTTGCCGAACTCTTCGATGAGGATAACGTTGCTCGGAATTTCGACCATCATGTAGATTTCTAGTCCGTTTTCACCTTGGACGAGACCGCGGTCCGCCATGACGGCGACAACTTTCTTTCCTTCATCCACGGTACGGCAGAAGGGAATCATGAGCTTGACGTTTGTGAGGCCCATCTCGTTTCGGACTTTCAACATGGCCTCGCATTCAAGGGCGAAGGCATCACGGTAGCGCTCGTCGTAATAACGGGAGGCGCCGCGGAAACCGATCATGGGGTTTTCTTCTTGCGGTTCGAAGTAGGAGCCGCCCACAAGATTTGCATACTCGTTGCTTTTGAAATCGCTCATCCGGACGATGACGTCATTGGGATAGAAGGCGGCACCGATCTTGGCAACGCCCTGGGCCAGCTTGTCGACGAAGAAATCCGACCGGTTTGCATAGCCGTATGTAGAATCCTCGATCTTCTTGCGGACCTCTTTGTCCGTGACCTTGTCAAACTGGATCAGGGCCATGGGATGAATACTGATGTACTGGTTGATGATGAATTCCAACCGGGCAAGGCCCACACCGTCGTTCGGTATGGCGGCGAGGTTGAAAGCATTTTCGGGATTGCCCACATTAAGCATGATCTTCGTCCGGGGGCGTTCCAGATTCTGAGCGTTGATTCGCTGAACCTCGAATTTCAACGATCCCTCATAGACATTGCCGACTTCGCCTTCGGAGCAGGATACTGTGGCTTCCGTGATGCCCTTAAGGGCCGTTGTACCATTTTCCGTACCGACAATACAGGGAACGCCCAACTCGCGGCTGACAATAGCCGCATGGCAGGTCCGGCCGCCCTTGTTGGTAACGATGGCGGCGGCGATCTTCATGACCGGTTCCCAGTCGGGGTCGGTCATATCTGTCACCAGCACTTCGCCCTTTTTGAAATCTTTGATCTCGTTGACACTTTCGATAATATTGACTCTGCCTGCACCGATCTTGGACCCAACGGCCGTGCCCGTCACGAGAAGCTTGCTCTGCTGTTGAAGGATATAGGTCTCAATGACACTGGCATCTTTCTGGGATTGCACCGTTTCCGGCCGGGCCTGGAGAATGAAGAGTTCCCCCGTCCTTCCGTCCTTGCTCCACTCGATATCCATGGGCTTGAAATAACCCGCTTCCGAAGAGTAATGATCTTCGATGATGGCCGTCCAGCGTCCGAGTTGAAGGACTTCGTCATCGGTCAGGCAGAATTTCCTACGGTCATCGATGGGTGTGGAAATGGTCTCCGTCGCTTCCCCACCCTTTGTCTCGGCATAGACCATCTTAATTTCCTTAGTGCCGAGTTTCTTCTGCACGATGGGCCGGTGCCCCAGCTTCAAGGTCGGCTTGAAGACATAGAATTCATCGGGATTGACCGTTCCCTGCACTACCGTTTCGCCCAGACCGTAGGCGCCCGTAATCAGGATGGCATCCTTGAAGCCCGATTCCGTATCAATGGAAAAGATGACGCCGGATGCTGCCAGATCGGAGCGGACCATTTTCTGAACACCGATGGACAGGGCGATGGACATGTGATCGAATCCCTTGTCGACGCGATAGGAAATCGCGCGGTCCGTAAAGAGTGAGGCGAAACAGCGCTTGCATGATTCAAGCAATGCTTCTTCACCGCGAATATTAAGATATGTTTCCTGCTGACCGGCAAAACTGGCGTCGGGCAGGTCTTCCGCTGTGGCGGAACTGCGTACGGCAACATCCGTATCGGGTCCGTATTCGTCACAAAGGGTTTTATAGGCGTCCAGAACAGCCTTCTTCAAGTCTTCCGGGAATTCGGCATTGTATATCAAGGAACGGACCTTCCGGCCTCTTTCCTTGAGATTGTCCATATCGTGGGTGTCCAGGTCCGAAAGGACTTCCTGCATCTTCTCGCGAATGCCGGCAGATGACAGAAGATAACGATAGGCATATGCCGTAACGGCATAGCCGTCGGGAATATTTACGCCCTTTGGACGCAATTCTCTTCTCATTTCTCCCAGAGAGGCATTTTTACCGCCGACCTCGGGGATATCACTGAGTTGAAGCTCATCAAACCACAAGACCAACTTCTTATTATCCATACAATCCTCCCGCTAATTGTCATAACTGATGTGATTTTTCATTTCGCACACGCGCATACATGCGGAGGCCTTTGAAAATATTGCTTTCGGTCACTCCCATAAAGCTTCTCCCCACGGAGCTGGTGAGTGGAAATCCAGAAGGTCTCGAAGATACTCGATTTCCAATTGCAAGGGAATGACAATGATCGAAAGCTTCAGTAAAATTCAAAGGTCCGTCGGGCTGTGTATCAGCTTTGGATGAGGTTGTCAATCGCAATAATAAACAATAATATAAGTATGTTATAATAAAAAAGGCCGGAACGAATCCGGCCTTTTTTTATTAATGATAAAACTTCAAATTATTTATCTTCGTCTTCGTCATCATAGAAAGGCGCTTCGGAGCCGATGGGGATTTCCGCTGCAATGGAGCGTGAAATACCGCGGGCCAGGATAGCGGCGATGAGGAAGAGGATTACGATGGAAATGACCAGGATGAGGATGATTGTCGTCGTCCAGGCCTTCGCTTCCTTATCAATGTTCTGGGTCGCTTTCGTCGCCATCTCATTGAATTTTTCCAGATCGACACCCATACCGATCCAGCCGAAGCCAGCCGGTGCGGGAAGCCCCTGGGTGTAGAATTTAATCGGCGCATAGGCTACAAACTTCGTATGGCCGCCGAACTTGTAAGTCTTGATGCCCGCTTTTCCGGCATTCGCATCCTTCGCGACTTCCGGCATCACGGGGTCCACAAAACCCATCTGATTCAGGTTAATCACTTCTTCACCCTTCTTGGAGAGGGCTTCCGAAGTTTCTTTTGTCAGGGCCGGAACGGGCGTTCCGTCCTGGTTCAGTCCCTCGATATGATAATCGTTGGGATGAGAGATGATGAATCCCCTGCTGTCCACCATGTAGGCATAGTTTCCTGTCGACGCATCGGCCTCGAACACGGGGGTTGACGATGTCGGAATGACATGATCCGTGAATCCCTCCAGATGCCTTGCGTCCATGGCTAACTCAACGACGCCCTGAAGCCCGTCTTTTCCATAAACGGGGGTGGCAAAGCGGACAATGCCTTCGAAACGTGCGCCCTTGTCAAAAGCGGCTCGGTTGACGTACCAGCCTGTTACAGGCGAAACATAGATTTCACCCTGATTCAGGCCTTTTGCCTTGGCAAAGTAATCTTCACTCTTGTAAGTTGTGTTGGCGGGGACGCCGACATTGGTAAGTTTTGCCTTCGGAGCCACTTCGCCGTTGGTGATTTTGATCACCTCGTTACCGTTCCTGTCGATGAAGGCCATCTCTTTGTAGATGGGCGCCGAGACCTGACGGATCTTGTCGCCTTCTTTAACCCATAGATTTCTCCGATTTTCATTGACGAATTTCTTATAAACGGCTTCATTGGAGGGAATGATCGTGGCGATCATCACATCCCTTTTCCGTTCATTCAGGAAATTGGTCACTTCATCTGCCATGTTCATGGCGCGAATTTTTATTTCTTCCTGAGATTTTTGGTCAAGAACAGTGACAGCCCGTTCTTTTACTGTAACCCCTAATTTGAAGATGCCGTTGGCGATAAGAATTGCCATCAGTGATAAGGGGATTACGATAAGCAGGAAGAAGACCCTTGCTACCGTGAAAAACTGCTTATCATTCTTTTTTTCTGTCATTCTTTTTCCCCCTAACCGTAGTTCATTTTGAAGTTAACGTGATTTCCGGATTAACCCAAAAAGTACTTCACGTAGGGGTTTGCATAGAGAAGAACCAAGGAGACGACCAGCGCGTAAATGGCGACCGATTCGGCCATGGCCATACCGACGAGCATGACGGTCATGATCTTTCCCTGAACCCCAGGGTTTCTTCCGACAGCCTGACAAGCGCCATTTGCCGCATTACCGATACCAGCGCCGGCGCCGATGGCGCCCAAGCCGATCGCAAGACCTGCGCCCAACATGGCTCCGAACACGAATAGAACCTTAACATAAGACTCCCCTGCTGCCGGCAGGGCCTCAGCGGCGAAAACGACCGGTGAAGAAACAAGCACAGCGGCCATTGCTGAAGTCAGCGTTAAAAACCTTTTCCCCAATTTCCTTACCATTTTTTCAATTCTCCTTTCACTGTCATCAATTGATCTTTTAACCCAGCCTCATAGCACAAAACATTGCCCACGGGAAGAGTTATTATGATTAAACTCCCGCCAGATTGTGCAACAGACATGCCATAAAAGACGGCCATGGCAAAATATCTCTAACAGTCCGCAACCATTAAATTATGACCGTTAGTCGGGAACAATGGCTTATATCGCGGACACCAGCGGTTTAACGTTTTTTTCAAAAGAACGTATCAATTGAACGAAAAGTAGAATCCCAAATTTCCTTTTGCAAATGAAAAGGTCCACCCCCAAGTCCACCACCAAAATCCAAGGGATTTGATGCACGTCTGACCAAGAGAAGCGGGGTATTGGCCCGGAGGTGAATTGGATTTTTCCCGCCCACACAAATGGAGCCATCTGCAACATGAAAGATGGAAAGAATCTCTTGACCCGGAAGGCCAATGCCCTGCTTCTCTCCACTCGATTCGGCTAAAGCTTAATGGTTGTCATCTCCATATCGTTAAGACTTTACCATCTTTTCGGGCGTCTCCGGCGCTGCCGTACCAGCCTTTTTCACGAAACTCCCCATATCGACACCCGGCAACAGTTTCGTCATCATGCCCATCAATCCGTCGGCCGCACTGCCGCCGCCGGTCACCAGGACATCGGGGACTATCTTGATCTTCCCGTTTTCAATAGCGGCGGCGATCAGCTCCACGATCTTGATCTGCTTGATGGCGTCTTCCCCGATAGCCTGCTGCTGCTTGTTGTAAGCCTGAGCGGTCGCTTCTCCGACCGCAGCTATTTTGGAGGCCTCGCCGTCGCCGATGGCCTTGAGCCGTTTGCCTTCACCGGAACCCTCAAGCGCTTTGGCCTCCGCGGTGCCTTCGGCAAGGGTAATCATTTCCGTCTTTTTCTGGGTAGCCACCTTCACGGCGATTTCAGAGGCAACCAATGTGGGCTGTTGATCGGCCGTTGCCCGCATCTTCTCCATCTCGGTCCGCTCCGCCTGGGACCGCTGCTCCATCTTGTACATCTCCTGCTGCTGTTCGGCGATGATCCGTTTGGTCTGGGTCTGCATGAGTTCCTCCGGAAGACGGATCTGGCAGATCAGGACCGACACGCACTCCACATGATACCTTTCAAGATCGACACGGGCGCGTGTTTCAGCCTTTGTCTGTTCTTCCGATCGGCTCTGGAGGAAGTTCATCGCCGAGGCCGTGGAGGCCTGGTTCCTAAACGATGAGTCGATCATCGGGTGAATGACATGCTGGATCAGGTTATCGATGGAACCGACTTTGGCAACCATGTAAGGCGCCTGATCGGGCCGTACGCGAATGACTACCTTGACGGCAACCTGGATCGGAAAACCGTCCTTGGAGATAACCGAAAGCTGGTCAAAGCGGGTGTCCGCCTGATCGTCCCAGTCAATGGTAATATTCGTCGTATCGATGATATACATCATGAAGGCCCGCCGGTTGAGGTAATAGCGCCCCGGACCGGCCACTTCTTCCTGTATGCCGCGAAATCCATTGGGAACAACGTACTTCTCTTTGCCTTCTTCCTCGGAAGCCCCGATCTGAGTGGAACCCAGCCGTTTCTTCATCTCTTCAGTGGGGTCCTCCCCGACGTTTGAAACCACGACGCCAACCTGGCCGCGTTCAATGACGGCAACATCGTCGATTTCCACACTGAACATGAATGGATTGATATAGTAAGTTCCCGGCCGCAACACGTCGAGTTGGGGACCGCGTTGCCCCTGTCTGGCGAGAAACGACGAGCCGTCCTGGTAATCGTTATGACCGGTGATGGGGCTGGCGACATATTCCCGTTCCGGGAGCGGGATACCGTCCAAAGCCGTGACCAGGCCGACCTTGTTGGCCTCCACGACGACCGCCTTGGCAATCTGGATCTGGAACAGATTCAGGTTGATCCGATAGGTGCCCGGCAGCAGCACATCGATCTGGGGCCCTTTCTGACCGCCGTTTTTAAGAAATGCCTCACCGTTTTCAAAATTCGAGTGCCCAGTCACACTTTGGGCCAGCAGACGTCCCATAGGGATGGGTGCTCCGTCTTGCGCCGTCACCATGCCGACTTCGCCTTTGGCAATCACCACGGCCGGGGCCTTCGTGATTTTAAAAAGGTTAGGATGAATACGATAGACGCCCGGCGGGAGGATCTCCGTCTGCGGGCCCTTCTGGCCGCCGTTTTTTATGAATTCCTGTCCAAGTTGGAAGGAGTTGTGCCCGGTCACGACATTGGCAAAGATACGCCCGGCCGGTATGGGGGAACCATCGGCGGACTCGATCATCCCAATTTCCCCGTCACTGATCTTGGTAGCCTGGCTTTTCGTAACCTTGAACAGATAGGGATTGATGCGATAGTTTCCCGGCGGGATGATTTCAATCTGGGGACCTTTTTGCCCGCCATTTTTAATAAAGGCCTCGCCGTTCTGAAAGGATGCGTGCCCTTCGACAGCCTGCGCAAAAATCTTCCCCTCCGGAATAGCCTTGCCGTCGACGGATTCGACGATGCCGATCTCGAAATCCTTGATTTCCGTTACCCTGCCCTTTGTCAGCTTGAACAGGTAGGGATTGATGCGGTACTTCCCGGGCGGCAGCACCTCGATCTGCGGTCCCTTCTGACCGCCGTTTTTGATAAAGGCCTCTCCGTCCTGAAAGGAATTATGGCCGGCCACGACTGCCGCAAAGATATTGCCGGGCGGGATGGACGATCCATCCACGGATTCTATCAGACCGATCTCGTTTTCCAGTATCTCCGTAAAAACACTTTTCCGGGCATTGTAGATGAACGGAATCAGAAAGTGCAAACCGGGACCGAGGGTTCGTGCCTGAATACCGACTTCACTGCCAAGGGCCACAACCCGCCCCTGGGGCATCTTTCGGCCGAACCACCGGCGCTCGATCAGGGCGATCTCGTTACCGCCCACAATTACCACGGACTCATACACCAATATACCGGCGGGAATCAGCAGGGCGATATACCACAAATACTTCAATGCAAGATCGAGAACCATAAACACTCCTTTCCTGTTGCCATAGAGGTTAAAATGGTGTGATAATCTGTAAAGAAGGTACCCTTTGAAGTATTATTTTAGATATATTTTTAGATAAATTCTATAATTTTTTCTGAAAAAAGAGTAATTTGAAACCGGCATCCATAAGCCAGGAACAAGTTATTGAAGAACACGATTTGGACAGGCTGTTAAAGACCTCACAAAGGAAAGAAGCATGCTTTTGGACAATTTCCAGCTTTGGATCACATCCTACGGGTATATGGCAATCTTTGCGTTGCTGGTTCTCGGCATTGTCGGCCTGCCCGTTCCCGACGAGACCTTGCTGGTCTTTGTCGGCTATCTTGTCCTTCAGGGTTCCCTCCATCCCGCCCTTGCCTTTATATCCGCCTTTGCCGGTTCCGTCTGCGGCATTTCCGTAAGCTATGCCATCGGCCGTTTGGGAGGTATCTATGTCCTGCGCCGATACGGCCCCCGCCTCCATCTTTCGCCATCACTTCTCGACCGTGCTCATACCTGGTTCAGCCGCGTCGGCAAATGGACCCTCATCGCCGGTTATTACATCCCCGGCGTCCGCCACGCCGTTGCCCTCATTGCAGGCGCATCGGATTTGAAAACCGCAGATTTCTGCCTCTTTGCATACACAGGGGCCTTTCTATGGGTCTCAACTTTCATGTGCATGGGTTACTTTTTCGGCAAAGAATGGAATCTGTTATCCTGGAAGGTCCGCCTTTATATCCTGTTTATTCTAGCCATTATCATCGCAGCCGCCGCAGGCGTCCACTTCTTTTATCAATGGCGGTATCGGGGGAAAAGGGAGCCGGGCAGGCGAACCCGCCCGGCTTAAAGATTATTTTTCAAGAGCGATTTTCAGAACTTCCATCATGTCGTCAACAGGCCGGAAGTCGATATCCTTGCGGACCTTGAGAGGAATATCGTCTAGGTCCTTCTTGTTCCACCGGGGGATGATGATCGTCTTTATCCCCGCCCGATGGGCTGCCAGAACCTTCTCCTTGAGGCCGCCGATAGGGAGGACAAGGCCCCGGAGAGTGATTTCACCCGTCATAGCCAGGTCCTTCTTGACAGGTTTGTTCAGCAAAAGGGACACCAGGGCTGTCAGGATCGTGACTCCTGCCGATGGGCCGTCTTTAGGCATGGCGCCGGCGGGAACATGGATGTGGATGTCCACATCTTCATAGAAATCCTTGTTGATGCCCAGCGCTTCGGCGTTGGTCCGGATAAAGCTGAGGGCCGCCATGGCCGATTCCTTCATCACGTCACCCAACTGTCCTGTCAGGGTGAGTCCTTTCTTTCCTTTCATGGACGTGGCCTCGATAAACAGAAGGTCGCCGCCCACAGGCGTCCAGGCCAGGCCCATGACGACACCGGGCTTCGACGTCCGCGCCGCTGTTTCGCTAGTGACACGGACATGGCCCAGATAACGGTGGATGTCTTTCACATGGACAACAGCCTTTTCCATGGTTCCTTCAGCAATCTGACTTGCCACGCCACGACAAACCGCGGCAATTTCCCGTTCAAGGTTCCGGACTCCCGCTTCCCGCGTATAGCCTGCGATGATTTGTTTCACAGCCCCTTTTGTAAAGGTAATCTGCCCTTCCTTCAAGCCGTTTTCCCCGATCTGGCGCGGGATGAGATACCGCTCGGCAATGTGGAGTTTCTCTTCCTGAGTATAACTGACCAGTTCGATGATCTCCAGCCGGTCTCTCAAAGCCGGTGGGATCGTGTCCAGGATATTGGCCGTTGTGATGAACATGACATGGGACAGATCAAATGGCAGATCAAGGTAATGATCCATAAACGAAAAATTCTGCGCCGGATCGAGGACCTCAAGGAGCGCCGATGAGGGATCGCCACGGAAATCACTGCCGACCTTGTCGATTTCATCGAGCATAAACACAGGGTTATTCGTTTCCGCCCGGCGTATGCTTTGTATGATTCTGCCGGGCAGGGCTCCGATGTATGTCCGGCGATGGCCGCGAATCTCCGCCTCGTCCCGGACGCCGCCCAGAGCGATACGGACGAATTTCCGGCCCAGAGCCCGGGCTATGGATTGGCCCAGAGATGTCTTGCCCGTTCCCGGAGGCCCGACGAAGCATAAAATAGGACCTTTGCTGTCCGGCTTCAGTTTCCTGACGGATAGATACTCGATAATACGCTTCTTCGGCTTTTCCAGCCCATAATGGTCTTCATCCAGTATCTTTCTTGCCTTTTTGATGTCCAGGTTGTCCTCCGTCCCTTCATGCCACGGAAGGGCAATGATCCAGTCCAGATATGTGGACGCAACTGTATATTCAGCGGAGGACGGGTGCATCCTTTCCAGGCGTTCGATCTCGCGGGTCGCCTCCTTACGGGCCTCCTCGGGGAGGTCCTTCTTGGCTATTTTTTCCCGGTACTCTTCGATCTCCACCTTCGGCTCATCCCCTTCACCAAGCTCCTTGCGGATGGCGTTGAGTTGCTGGCGCAAATAGAACTCCCGCTGGCTCTTGTCGATATCATCCTTGACCTGGGACTGAATCTTGTTTCCCAATTCCAGGATCTCCATTTGATGATTGACCAGCCGGGTCACCTCACGCAGGCGCTCCTTGACGTCAAGGATCTCCAGGATCGACTGCTTCTCCTCGGACGTGACATTGATGATCGACGCAATCAGATCCGCCAGGACACCGGCATCCGTTACTGATTTGGCCATGGCGCCGAATTCCTGGGGAAGGAAGGGCGTCAGTTTGACAATCCGCTCAAAGAGAGTTACAAGGTTGGCCATCAAGGCCTCCACTTCGATATCCTTGACCTCTACATCTTCCAGGGATTCGACGCGGGCCTGAAGATAGGATTTGCCTTCTACGAACTCTTTGATGCGAAACCGGCCTATGCCCTGAACCAGCAGTTGAGCCTTCTTATCACCACCCTTGGCCATCTTGAGAATTACAACGATGGTACCGATCTCATAAAAATCCTCCGGCTTATAGTTCGTCTCAACAGGAGATTTTTTTGCCAGAAGCAGACCGATGATTCGCTCCCGGGACATGGCATCATCGACAAGATTCACCGATTGATCGCCCAATACCTCCAGGGGCAACATCATCTTGGGGAAGACAAGCAAATTGAACAGAGGGAGAATGGGCATTATCTCCGGCATCTGGATGAGTTTCATATCGTCATTTTGTATAGTGTCTGGCATGGATTCCTCCGTGACTTCCTTAATATACTATGAGGTCTTATCCAAGGTAAGACGGCCCCAGTTTAAATGTAAGGTTTATTTATCCAGTAATAGCAATATATACTATTATTGCGTAATAGTGACCTTCCTCACAGCCTCGCTTACCGGCGGCAATTTTGTCATGCGGACTTCCAGGAACCCGTCTCGGTAAGTCGCCTCGATCCGATCACCATCGACGGGAGCGGGAAGGGATAAATGACGTTCGAAATAACCGTAAGCGATTTCTGCCAACCGATAACGCGTCGTACCCAGAAGGGCTTTCTGATCGCGCTTTCCATAAATCTTAATGGCTTTGCGGCTGACTTCCAGATGAATTTCATCCCGTTTCACACCGGCAAGATCCATAACCACAAGGATCGAATCGGACGTTTCATAAATGTCCGTGTTTGGCCGCCATGAATGTTCACCCACGGCAAACATAGCGGGGCTTGTCATCCGGAATGTGTCTTCAAGGGCATCCTGAATCTCACGTTCTATCATGCCGCGATCGTTTCTGAATCTTATCTTGATATAGTTCATACAGCCCCCCGGCATTAAGTTTATTTGACTTATTTTAAGCATGCCTGCCGACATGTCAAATATAAAATGTTCAGCGAATTGCCTCAAATTAAATGTTACCGAAGGAGGTGAATAAAAAGGATCGTTGACTCATAATTCGATATTACCGAATACCGCCATTTCTATGGAGGTTGAATATGAGTCCGCAATCGAAAAAAGAATACACCGAAGCC